>JAEESW010000020.1 GCA_016290135.1 bacterium | reverse complement strand
AGGCTCGTCAAGAACGACGCCAAGATCGACATCAAGGACAGCGAGGGCAACTCCCCCATCCTCGTCGCTGCATCACGCGGCAACACCGGTCTTGTCAAGCTCTTCCTTGAGCACGGCTCGTTCATAAACTCGTCGGATATGTTCGGCAACACGCCGCTTCTCATATCACTTCACAAGAATTTCGACGACATAACGGAACTTCTTCTTTCAAAAGACGCCGATCTCAACAAAGCGAACCTGAGCGGCGAGACTCCGCTTATCGTCGCGGCTAAGAAAGGCCACATAAAATTCGTCAAGACATTCACCGAAAAAGGCGCTTCGATAGATGCTGCCGACAAAAACGGCGACACCGCGCTCATCCTCGCAAAACGCGAAAACAGGCACGACGTCGTTCTCTATCTCCTGAACAAAGAGGCCCTCATAGACAAACGTTCCGAGCAGGACGAGCTTATGGCTTATGCGACATTGAACAGCTATCTCGACATCGCCGAGAACCTTATCCAGCGCCAGATCTCCGTAAACCGCAGATTCTCCGACGGTCTCTTCCCGCTTTGGTACGCAGTCCGCAACGGCAACGGCAAGATGATCGACATGCTCCTCGCGGCAGGAGCCGACCTTGAGGCGAAAAACAAGGAAGGCGAGACAGTTCTCCTTTACGCCTGCTCGAAAAGAGAGGAACCTGTAGTTGTCATGCTCCTCGAAAAAGGAGCCGATTTCAAGATCGTCGACAAACAGAAGAGCACTCCTCTCATGATCGCGGCAGGAAGAGGCTTTGCGAAAGTCGTCCAGATCCTTATTTCCAAAAAAGCCGATATCAACGCAAAGGACGACAAAGGAAGGACAGCTCTCACAAGAGCTCAGTATACCGGCAACTACAACATCGTCGATCTGCTCAAAAGGGCCGGAGCTTACGAATAACCGTAATAAATCCAATCTGTTACGCCGATGATAAGGAATTTTAAAGAATCGGACATACATGATATCGAAACCATTTATGAAAAGTCGAACAAAGCCCTCTCTCTAAAAGTCAGACCGGATTTTTTCAGCCGCGACAAAAAGGATTTTATTTCAAAGACCATAAGAAACTGCCGGAATCTTGTCTACGAAAGCGGCGGTAAAGCCGTAGGGATCGTTTCCTGCTCAAAAGACTACATCGAAGGGCTTTTCGTCCTGCCGGAACACTGGAACGAAGGGATCGGCTCTGCACTTCTGGATTCGGCGCTCTCCGAAAAAAAGGATCTTTTGCTGCAAGTATATGCAGACAATGAAAGGGCCGTCGGATTTTACAGAAAGCACGGTTTTGAGATCATAAGACACGGGATCTGCCCGATGACCCGCCTTCCCTACTTTGAAATGGGAAAACTCTCCGGAGAGCGAGGCTGACATGAAGACCGCATGCATAAATGTCGATGTCGATCCTTTGATCTGCTACTACGCGATACACGGTATCGAAACTTCGGGGATCAGCGAAGATCCGGTCTACATCAACGGGATAAGGAGGTTTCTCGAACTTTTTGACAAAAATTCAATAAAAGGGACGTTTTTTATAACGGCATACGGTTTCAGCGAAAAAAACACCGGCATCCTCAAAGAGATCGTCAGCAGCGGGCACGAGATCGCCGACCATTCGTTTTCCCACGACTACCGGCTGACAAGACTTCCGAAAGAAGAGATCTTTCAGGAAATAAAGAAAAACAAAGATTTTCTTGAGGAAACTGCCGGAATAGTATGCAAAGGGTTCAGAAGCCCGGGCTACAACTCTTCAGCCGATTTGATCTCAGTGTTAAGATCAGTCGGTTACACTTACGATTCATCGCTTTTCCCATCGATTTCATACTACCTTGCGAAGTGGCTCCTCATAAATCTGAAAAAACTTTCAGGACACGATTCAAAGTCGATAATTTCATCTTTTGCAGACGCTTTTGGCAGATATACACCTGAATTTATTGATAAAACTGTGCGCGACATAAAAAAGCAGGGAACTTTCGCCGAACTTCCGATGACAACTCTTTTCCCGCTCGCCAGCATACCGCTCATCGGGACTTCGATAATCGCTTTCCCCTCATTCCTGCTTGAATGGATGCTTAAAATTTCGAAAGGCAGAAGTTTCATCAACATCGAGGCCCACGGGATCGACCTCTGCGGTGCAGATGAATCACCGCACTTCGGCCCGTTGAAGGGAAAGCAGCCCGACCTCGCCTTTTCACTCGAAAGAAAAACCGAAAGATTCCAGCACGTTATCGATTTTTATAAAAACAACGGCTTTAAATTCATGACTCTTGCAGAAGTCGCCGAAATGAAGTTGAACGGAAATTTAAAATAGCAGAATCGGAGGAAAAATGGACGCTTTAAAAGAAAAAATAGCAAAAAGAGCAGCGGAACTCGTAAAAATCCTCGAAATTTCACCTGAAGAGACATCCAGGCTCGAAGAAGACCTGAACGCGGCATACACAGTGCCTGAGATCACCAGAGAAACGGCAGCCGGTGCGATCGACCACACGATCCTCTCTTTCAATGCGGCAGAAAGTGATATCATCAGGATCTGTCAAGAGGCTCTGGATTTCGGTTTCAAGGCTGTCTGCATAAACCCAGTCTGGATAAAGACAGCGGCAGATTTCAGAAAAAGCAAAGGGGCGCGGTTTAGAATCGCGACAGTCATAGATTTTCCTCTCGGCGCATCGACCGCGGCGGCGAAAGAGGCTGAATCGAAGCAGGCAGAGCTTGACGGAGCTGATGAAATCGATGTCGTAATAAACATTGGACTTATAAAAAGCGGCAAATTGAAAGAATGTTTTGACATTTTGAAAAACACAATAAAAACAGACATTTATGTCAAAGTAATACTTGAGACCTCCGCTCTTTCGGAAGAAGAAAAGATCGATGCGGCACTCATAGCAGTTTTTGCCGGGGCAGATATGCTGAAAACTTCGACAGGGGTAAACGGCAAAGCGGCTGTCGAAGATGTCAGACTTTTGAGAGCCGTCGCAGGAAACAGGCTCGGAGTCAAAGCAGCCGGCGGGATCAGAGACAAAGAGACCCTTGTCGCAATGATGGAAGCAGGCGCCGACAGGATCGGCTGCAGCAGTTCGGTTTCAATAATGGAAAACTGGTAAAGTTATGATTTTAGAAAAATTCCTTACTTCCCTTCTCTTTTTTCCTCTTCTTTTCGTCTCATGCTCCAGCCAGAAAGAAGAGACAAGACCGTTCGACACAGCCGCGGCATTCATGCAGGCAAGGATCGACGGAGAAACGCACAAGGCATACCTTATGCTCGACAAGACCACACAGGCGGCGTTTTCGGAAAAGGACTTTGAAGAATACTGCTTTGTGTTCAAACCTTCCGAATTCGAGATACTCCCGGAAGAGAACGGATACATTCCTCTCTCATACACATATTACGACAAAAAATACAAAAAAGGGAGCAACGAGCTCTACACTTTTTACATGACGAAAAACATTGAACACATCAAGCTCTCCGGAGGCAAACTGGTCTTTCCCCACATTGCCTTCGTTGCGATGAGGAAAGCGATCGAAGAAAAGGACATCGAAAAGGCAAGATTCACATCCGACGTCATGCTCGTGATCGACCGCACGAACCCTGATGTTCTTGAAACTTCGAAAAACATGGGATTTATTCAGGAAGACAACTGACGGAATTTGATTTGAGACCTTTTTTCTTTGCCCTCTGCTTACTTTTTTCCTTTTCACTTTTCGGGAACATCTTCTTTGACGAAAACATCCCCGAAGAGCTGAGGAGCAAAATAACGGAATTCTACAAGGAAAAGCGTCCCGGCATAAATTTTCTTATCGAAATGCCCGATGAAAACACTCTTTCGATCATCGCGGAGAACGGTTTCGCGAAGAACCTGCCGATAAAAGAGATAACCGCGGAAGATGTCTGCAATCTCATGGACGAAATGGTTGCCGTAATATACGAAAAAGACGAAAATTTCGACAAGATCCCCAAAGATTCCGAGAAGTTGGCTAAAATCAAAAACCTCTCGTCAAAGTGGCAGAAAGACGATTTTGAAAAAAGTTTCTACGAAGATGACAAAAAAGAGGAAGAGGTTAAACCAAAACCGGATATCTTCCTTAAAAGTGGCATAAAAGTAGCTGAAAACATTGAATTTTTCCCTTGGGCAAAAAACAGCGACCGTTTCGGGATATCGCTCTTTGCGACATCGGAAGAAAAATGGGCTTTCGGACTCAAGTTTTCGGTAGGATTCTCCTTCCTGCGCTTCGGTGCGCGTTTCAAAAAAGGGATAAATCTGAAACTCGCCGACAATTCTGTTCCCTGGGAGGCATACAGCCTTAACATACAGTTCGACATCGTCGATATTTACAATCTCCGCTTTTCGTCAGGCTTCGAGATCGCCCTTTACAGCGCAAAAGGAGTCCTTTTCCACCGTGAATTTTTTGTTTTCAGACTTGCTTACAGGATAAAGTGGTTCGAGCTTGCGGCATCTTTCAATGTATCGCCAAGCCACATAGAACTCGGTCTTTTCGGCGCAAGGCACGAAATGCAGAGCTACAACTTTACCCTCTCTACGGTTTTTCTGTTCTGACACATAATTCAGATCCGTTTTGGACAAAATTCACTTGCCGATTTCTGAAAAAGTCGTATCATCTGCCGTTTTTGATTGGAGGGAGCGATGAAAAAGGAAAAAACGACCCTGACATCGACAAAAGTCGTCTGTGCGAAGTGCGGAAAAGACTATTTTGTCTCGTTTGTTGCAGACGGTCACAGAAATTATTACTGCAGCGAATGTCTGAAAGAGATGCACAAAAGCAGGAAAGAGGGGAAAATCAAAAAGGTGTTCGACCCGAAAAACGAAAAATATATGTTCGACTTCATCTGCGACATCTGCGGCGAATTCAGGCACGCTTTCTATGCTCCGAAAAGGGAGAACGGAAAGATCATGTGCAAGGAGTGCGAATCTAAACAAAAACTGGAAGAACGGAAAAGATCGAGAAAAAACGTGATCATCGCATCAGGAAAGGCCGCACTTGATTCGATACCGAAAAAGGAAGGAGAAGATGATGAATAGAGACGACGCACTGAAACTTCTTGAACTTCATCTGCCGAACAAAAATCTCATCAAACACAGCATCGCCGTCGAAGCCGGCATGAAAAAAATGGCTGAGTTCCTCGGCGAAAAAGATGTTGAAAGATGGGCTATGTCAGGGCTTCTCCACGATCTGGATTACGAAAAAACGAAAGACGACTTCCCGAAACACGGTCTTGTAACGGGCGAGATCCTGAAAAAAGAGGGGTTCGACGATACAGAAATCCTCGACGCGATAGTCATGCACTCGGGAAATATCCCGGCAACGACAGCAATGGGAAAAGCACTCTACGCAGTCGACCCGACGACAGGATTTCTGACGGCATGCGTCCTGATGTCGCCGACAAAAAACATCCACTTCCTCGACACGGGCTTCATGATGAAACGCTTTAAGGAAAAACGTTTTGCTGCCGGCGCGAACAGAGAACAGATCGCAAGCGCCACAGAAAATTTTCCTCTCTCGCTCGAAGATTTCATCACGATAGTTCACGAAGGAATGAAAGAAAGTTCCGAGGAACTGGGTCTCGGCACTCTATAGAATTTTTTCTTATACATAGAGATAATAAATAGTTTTTTATTTGACTTTATAAAACTCCACGGCTAATAATTCACGCGGTTGTTTGGAGTTGTAATGAGAATTGTCGAAGGTCTGCGCATAAAAGACGCCGTGAAAGAGCTTTTCATAAAGCTCAACTATTCGCCTGTTTCATTGGAAAAGGTTTCTTTTGTGAGTCCGGAGATGTCTGACTTCGAGCGGCAACTTGCAGGAATCATTGACGAAAACATGCAAAAATCAAAAACTGAAACGCGCCCGCTCTGCCAGGACTGCGGAGTCGCGCAGGTTTTTGTAAAAATCGGCAAAAATGTCACTTTCAGCGATGCTCCAAGCCTTGAGATCCTCATAAACAAAGGAGTCGAAGAGGCTTACGGGGAAGGCATGCTCCGTAAATCGACAGTAACTGACCCTTTCGAGCGAAAGAACGAAGGGAAAAACCTTCCGGCTTTCATTCACTGCGAACTTTGCGACGGAGACACTTTCGAGATCTACGGCATGGCAAAAGGCGGCGGCAGCGAGAATGTGAGCGCCCAGAAGATGCTTGTGCCGGCTGTCGGCCGTGAAGGTGTCGCGGATTTCGTTTTTGAAACGCTGAAAAACGCGGGAGGAAAAGGATGTCCGCCCTATTTTGTCGGTGTAGGTGTCGGCGGGACTTTCGATACTGTAGCCGCGCTGGCTAAGAAAGCTCTTTTAGAGCAAGTTTGCGAAGACAGCGAACTACTTGAAATGATTGAAGAAAAAGTGAAGAGCCTCGGTTTCGGCGTCCTCGGATTTCCGGGGAAATGCCCGATAAAGGCTGTGTTCGTGAAAAAAGCTCCGACACATATTGCCATGATGCCGGCCGCAGTCGCTCTCAACTGCCACAGTTTTAGAGTAGGAAAGGTCGTTTTGTGATGATTTGCGCAGATAAGGAAATAAAAGCCGGAAGCATCGTGAATTTGAGCGGAGAAATGTTTACTCTCCGCGACTCTTCGGCAAAAATGCTCGCCGGAATGCTCAAAAACGGTGAAGAGACAGGACTTCAGCTTGAAGATTCGGCTGTTTTCTTTGCCGCTCCGACTCCCGGTTTCGAAGAAGGAAGGATGAGCATAGGACCTACGACGAGCGCGAGGATGGCAGCCTTTATTCCGCAGCTGATCGAAAAGGGCGTCAGATATTTTATCGGCAAAGGGGGACTTCCGGAGAGTGCGGTAAAAGCCATAGTTGAAGGAAAAGCGGCTTATTTTCAGGCATTCGGCGGAACCGGGGCGAATTACGGCAGCAAAGTCAAGTCAATGGAGCCCCTCCTTTTCCCCGAACTTGGTCCCGAAGCAGTTTACAAAGTTTATACATCGGATTTTCCGGTTGTAATATCAGTTGATCCAAACGGAGGCATATTTTTTTAATTTGTGAGGTTTGAACATGGGTAAAAAAGAATTTCAGGAAACGAAGTACGAAAGCGAAAAATGCGTGCTTACGGTCAGACCGGCGCTTTGCAAAGGCTGTGAAGTCTGCATCGAATTCTGTCCGAAAAAAGTTCTTTCACTCGAAAGAAAACAGCAGGTTGTCGTTGCAGAGCACATCGAAAATTGCATCGCTTGCGGAATGTGCGAGTTGAGATGTCCCGATTTCGCGATTTACATTGAGAAAAAGTAGGAGAGAACTATGGCAAATCCAAAGTACGAATTTATTCAGGGAAACCTTGCCTGTGCAAAAGGCGCGGCTTACGCGGGCTGCAAGTTTTTCGGCGGATACCCCATCACTCCGTCGACCGAAATAGCCGAATTCATGTCGGAATACCAGCCTCAGCACGGCGGAAAGTTCATTCAGATGGAAGACGAGATCGCATCGATAGGTTCGATCATCGGCGCTTCGCTCACAGGTTCAAAGGCGATGACGGCGACAAGCGGCCCCGGCTTCTCTCTTATGCAGGAACTTCTGGGTTACGCATGCATCGCCGAAGTTCCGATAGTTGTCGTTGATGTAATGAGAGGCGGTCCGTCTACCGGTCTTCCGACTTCTCCGGCTCAGTCAGACCTTCTTCAGGCAAAATGGGGAACCCACGGCGACCACCCGACGATCACGATCGTTCCCAATTCAGTCGAAGAGATGTTCACTGAGACTGTCAGAGCTTTCAACCTTGCCGAATTTTTCAGGACTCCGGTCATAATCCTGGGCGACGAGATCATCGGCCACATGAGGGAAAAGATCAGGATCCCCGAACCGGGAGAACTTGAAGTTATAAACAGAAGCCTTCCCAACAACGACGGCGTCTGCAAAAATCCGTATGCATCGGATCAAAACAAGCCGGTATGCCTTCCTAACTTCGGAAAGAGCAGGATCCATGTCACCGGTCTCAACCACGACGACACAGGTTTCCCGACGATGGATCCGATGATCGTTGCAAGAGAAAACGAGAGGATCTCGTCAAAGATCTATCACCAGAGAAGCATGATAGACAAGTTCGAAGCTATCAAATGCGAAGACGCGAAAGTCCTTTTCCTCGCTGTAGGAAGTGCGGCGCGCGCTGCTGAAGAAGCTGTCACAGTCCTTCGCGAAAGAGGCGTCAAAGCAGGGCTTTTCAGACCGATCACGCTCTGGCCTTTCCCGAAAGAAGAGTTCGCGAAGTATGCCGCAAACGCTGACTACATCGTCGTTCCGGAAATGAACCTCGGCCAGCTCAAGACGGTTGCCGAAAGGTTCACGAAACGCACGAAGATCGTTCCCATCAACCTTGTAAACGGCGAGCCTTTGGGACCCGACACGATACTTTCCGCCGTTAATCACCTTAATATTTAGGGGGTAGAAAATGTTTGATTATTCGCAATATTTAAGAAATGAAAAACTTCCGCACATCTGGTGTCCCGGCTGCGGTCACGGAATAGTTTTGAAGTCGCTCATCAGAGCGGTCGCAAAGGCAGGCTGGAACAAAGACGAGATCGTTCTTGTCAGCGGTATCGGCTGCGCTTCGAGACTTCCGGGATACGTTGATTTCAACACGCTCCACACGGCTCACGGCCGTGCTCTCGCTTTCGCAACGGGCATCAAGCTCGCGAAACCCGAGATGCACGTTATCGTAGTTTCAGGTGACGGCGACTCGCTTGCAATCGGCGGAAACCACTTCATCCACGCTTGCAGAAGAAACATCAACATCACGCTCATCTGCTTCAACAACGGTATCTACGGCATGACGGGCGGTCAGTACTCCCCGACCACGGCAAGCGGCGACAAGACTGCGACATCTCCTTTCGGAAACGTCGAACCTCACTTCAACGTTGCCGAGCTTGCAAAAGGCGCAGGCGCTACATTCGTTGCAAGAGGCACGAGCTACGGCGTTCCGCAGCTTGACAACTTCATCTACCAGGGCCTTATGCACAAAGGTTTCTCCGTTATCGAAGCGGCTGAAGCTTGCTTCACTACCCACGGCAGAAAGAACCGCAAAAAATACGGACCCAGCAACCTTGACATGCTCAAATGGCAGAGAGACCACGCGGTTTCCGTTGAAAAGGCGGCAGGAATGAGCGAGGAAGAACTTCAGGACAAAATCATCACAGGTGTTCTCCACAACGTTGAAAAACCTGAATTTACCGAACAATATCAGAGACTTATCGATTCCTTCAACGGAGGGGCAAAATGAGAAAAGAGATAAGATTTTCAGGCAGCGGCGGTCAGGGTGTAATCCTTGCATCCGTAATCTTGGGAACGGCGGCTGCACTTTATGAAAACAAACACGCAGTCCAGAGCCAGTCCTACGGCCCGGAAGCACGCGGCGGTGCATCGAAAGCCGATGTCATCATCAGCGACGAACCGGTAAAATACCCGAAGGCTAGAAATATCGACTTCATGCTCTGCCTTACGCAGAAAGCTGCCGACAAATACCTTCCGGATCTCAAGGAAGGCGGCCTTCTCCTCATTGACAGCGACTATGTCGATGTTCCCGAAAACGGCAAATACAAAGTCGTAAAACTCCCGATTTCTTCAACGACCTACGACAAACAGGGCAAACTCATCGCCCTCAACATCGTTTCCCTCTCCGCATTTGTCGAAGTCACGAAACTCGTTTCCGAAGATTCGCTCGAAAAAGCAGTTCTTCAGGCTGCACCGAAAGGAACTGAAGACTTCAACATGGAAGCAGTAAAGATCGGAAGAGAACTGGCAAAAACTCTGAAATAATCCAATAAAATCGATCAAAATATAGGGACGTCATATCATGGCGTCTTTTCTGATAAAGTAAGGTTTTCTGCATATTTTTTCTGATTTTATATGCAGATTTCTGCTTGGAATATGCAGAAGGCGGCCTTGTCCTCATTGACAGCGACTATGTCGCAGCATTATTGGCAGTCAGCTGAATCGTCGAAATGATCGAGCGGGAAGAAGTCGCTGCACATTTTGTCGCAGCTTCCGTTGTTTTTCCATGAGCATGCGTCGGATGATCCACATGTGCAGTTGGAGGGTTCGTGCGCGGAGCACAGATCTTCGACTTTTGCCGTGTCGGAGCAGTCATAGGTGCACACACATCCGTTTCTTTCGACTGTTCCGCTTGTCGTGTAGCTCGTTTCGCACGATCCGCTCAAGCCTCCGACATCCTCAGAGCGGCAGTATGAATCGCAGTTTGCGGTGTAAAGCAGCCCGAGCGTAGAGTCACACATACAGAGATCGGTCTTGTCGGGCAGGCACATTCTGTAGGAGGAAGAACAGATTCCTTTGCAGGAGTCTTTGTCGGTCGCCTCTTTGATGTATGACATCGAGAATGTTCCGTAGATATTCGCATCTTTTGAATCAATCACAAGATAGTAGATCCCTGCAGTCGTTTCGTCGGTCTCAACGTTGATGAGTCCGCCGCCGTAAATGCATGTGTCGGGATCATCCGCCTTTACGACATAGATCGCAGCCGCAAAAGAAGATGTTATTGTTGCGTGGAAGTAATCTCCTGCAGCCATATCCATCGAAAAAACGACATCTTTTCCGACAAGCGAAGCATCGCTGCAGATACCTTGCGTCGGAGCGAAGTCGTCCTCAGCCGAGATCGTGAATCCCTGAATATTCCCTCTTCCTTCGAGAGCAATAGCCCCATCTATTTTGTCATTTTCGGGAACCGGCGGATCGTCATCGATGTCGAGCTGGATCATAAATTTGTATTCGATCGGAGCGACCGAAGTGTCAACAACAACGATGTAATCAGCATCGGATTCGGAATCATTGTAGTAAACGACCTCCTCGGAATCGCCGAAACCGCCGAAAGAGTTTCCTGCAAGACATGTGTCCGCGATCTCGCCGCAGCCGGAGAGGACCGCTATCGTCGGATCAAACGCGCTCGATTCAGGAGTTACCCTGAAGGTCATCACTTTGCCTGCAGGAATATGAACTTTGTAGAAAAGATCCGGTCCTAAACCGTAGAAATCGGTGCAGCTCGATGTGTCTGAAGAATCGACCGCCTTTTTGAGACTTTCGTGATAGGTCCCGGGCTCGAGCTCTTTCGCTCCGTCGCAGGTGTTGTTCTCATCCGGAGTGAAAGCATCGACTTCAAGGATGTACGGCATATTGTAAAGGCCTTGACGGTATGCCGGAGATTGGCGGACAGAGACATAGTAGTATCCGTTGTATGTCGCCTTGTAGTTCATAATCTCAGAATAGTAGTACTGCTGAGCAAAGTATGAATAGTTCATATCTTCGTTTTCGACGAGCTTATCGCCGTTTTCGTTGAAGAGCTCGATGAAGGTGTCGTTTCTTGTCTCGCCGCAGTAAGGATGAGTCCTGATCTTGAGGAACTGTCCTGACTTCGCCTTGATCTTGAACCAGTCGAAATCTTCTTCGTTGTTCTTGTGTCCGAAACCGGCAAAAACAAAGCCCGCAGTGACTTCCTGTGCTGAATCAAAAGTATCGTTCGGTTCTTCTTCCGTCTTTCCGAGAGACTTCTTGGGAACGCAGCTTCCGCTCTTGCACTCTTTGAATCCGCAGCCGCAGTCGGCGTCTGATGTGCAGACTTCCTGTTTCTGACAGTAGTTGCCGCTGCATTTTCCGCTGTAGCACTCTTTGTTTTCACTGCAGATCCAGTCGTCGGACAGGGTCGGAACGGCGCAGTTGCTTTCGCTGTTGCAGTAAGCCTTGCCCGATTCGCACGAGCCGGAGATCGGATAGCAGTAGTTGCCGTTGCATCTCGTCCCTTCAGGGCAGAGAGTGTAATTATCGCTGCAGTCTTCAACACAGAACTTGTTGCCGTCGTAATCGGTGAGGCACATTCCGTAGTCATAGAAAACTTTCTTGCAGTCTGTGTCGACTTCGCACGGTCTGCATGTCTTCTGATCACCGGTCGGAGTGACAGCAGCGTTACCGTCGCAGTTGGAGTCCGATGTGCAGGAACTTGTGCACATACCGTGTTCGCACTCGGTATATTTTTCGCAGTCGTCGTCAAAACGGCACGAAGCGTAGATGTAACTTCTATAAGGAACAGCCTTCATGCAGATGCCGTTGTAGCAGCCGCCTATGTCGAAGCAGTCATCGTCGCTTTCGCACTCTTTCGTGCAGTAGTACTGCTGGATCGTGTAGTCCGTGTAGCACATTTCGCACGACCAGACATACGGACAGTATTCGCCGGGCTTGAAACTCTGCTGTTCTTTTGAGATGCAGACACCGAAAAGCTGCGGATCGCCGCCCTCTTCTTCTGCTGCCTGCTGGCCGTAGATGTAGCATGTCTTGTCTATCGGGCACTCTTCGTTTTTCGTGCAGGACTTACTGCAGAAAAGACCTTCGAAGCAGGAGTATCCGTCTGCGCACTGCCAGTCTGAGTAGCAGTCCTGGCCGAATTCGAGACGTTTGAGCATCTTGTCCTGTGCACAGATATATTCTGCATAAGTGCTGCCGTAGTCGCTTACTTTCTTTACTGCAAGGCACTGGCTCCCGCCGGCGCAGGTCTTCGTGGTCGTTGTATTTCCTGTTTCCGGATCGGTGACTTCACTGTCGGTGCAGTGCGAGCCGCAGATCTTGTCTCCTTCGAACTCAATGCACTCTCCGCTTGCGCACTGCTCGTCGTAGTTGCAGTACGAGCCGTTCGGAAGGTTGAATCTGTTCTGGTCGAAGCATACTTCCGAGCTGCCGAAGTAATCCGGCAATGTTCCGCACTCGTAGCCTGCTCCGCAGCTGCTGAAGATGCTTCCGCACGTCTTTACGCAGTATCCGTCGTAGCAGCCGCCGCTCGAGCAGTCCATTCCGCTCTGGCAGTGGTCGCCAAGCTCGCCGCTTCCCTTCGGAACGCAGTATTTGTCGTATTTGAAACCTTTGTCAGAGCCGCCTTCCATGCACTTTCCGCACGAACCGCAGGAATCGCTGAGCAAGTTTTTCGTACACTCTTCGGAACAGAAGCTCTCCCCTTCTCCGTATGAAAGACAAAGGCCGCCCTCGCAGTCCTCGTTCACATTGCACGGCCCGAAAGTCTTCATTTTCGGAGCCGGTCTTTCGACACCTGCAACAAAAAGAGGCATGCACTGATAACCTTTGCTTTCCATAAACTGGCAGGTCATGTTGTTCGGACAGTCCTCGTCCTCTTTGCACGTCCCGGTGCAGACGGAAGCTCTTGCATAGTTGAAGCTTCCGCTTCCTGACCAGTCATACCAAGTGTAGCAGTAACCAGTCTCGCACTCGACATCCTTGTTGCAGGGAGCGCCGGCTTTGAGTCCGTAGGCTCTGTTGTCGCATGTTCCGAAACCACCGCAGACGCCAGCACGGCAGGTTCCGCTGCCCATGAGCCCCGCTTTGGCTTCGCAGTCTCTTCCGTCGGCGACCGTTGACCACGATGTCTTGGAATAATCGCGGTTGCACTCTTCGCAGGAATTTGCGGGATTCCTGTCGCCGTCAGCAATACACGCGCCGTTTATCTCGCAGGTCAGTCTGTCGCACGAGCAGGTGTAGCTGCCTGTTCCGGTAGCAGTGCAGACAGTTTTGTTGGGTTCCGTGCAGGGATTGGGATCGCACGGATCTGCTTCTTCCGGCTTGTCGTTGTCCGGAAGGACCGGAGTGTCGTCGTTTCCGCCCGGTTGATCCGAATCACCGTCATTGTCATTTTCGCCTTCGGGTGAATCTTCGTCACCTCCGGGAACAACCGATTCACTGTCATCGGAATCTTCCTGTTCGATCTGATCTTCATCAACGTCGACTTCCGGTTTTGATTTTTTACCGCCGCCACAGGCGACAAAAACAAACACGGCTGCGACCGCAACCGCAACAAAAATAAATTTTTTCATTTTCTCCTCTCTCAGTATCCAACACACCAAGGCCTATATCTTATTTAAAATGTGTCCACTTTCAATAAAAATCGCATTCCTCTCAAAAACGTAAAAAAATCTTGACACTCGCATAAGTTTGCGTAAAATCCCTGCGTTATTTTTTTTGTGTGCTCTTTTATTGGAGGATCTGATGTACGCAATGATTGATTTCGGCGGCAACCAGCTTAAGGCTGTCCCCGGAGAAAAAGTGTCTGTTTACAATTTGGACAAGAAAGAAGGCGAACTTGTCGAGAACAAAAATGTCCTTCTTTTTGCAGACGGCGAAAATGTTATGGTCGGCAAACCTTATCTTAGCGATGTAACTGTAAAACTTGAAGTTGTAAAAAACTATAAAGGCAAAAAAGTTATCGTTTTCAAGAAAAGAAGAAGAAAAACCAGCAAAGTTAAAAACGGTTTCAGACAGAGCTTCACTCAGCTCAAAGTCCTTGAAATCGTCAAGTAATTCGGAGGGTTATTATGGCTCATAAGAAAAGCGGCGGAAGTGCAAGAAACGGTCGTGACAGCGCAGGTCAGAGACGCGGCATCAAAAAATTCGGCGGCGAGCCGGTCATTCCGGGCAACATCATCGTCCGTCAGGTCGGAACGAGATGGATCCCCGGTGAAAATGTAGGTCTCGGGACCGATTACACGATCTACGCTCTTACCGAAGGTGTCGTTAAGTATGAAACATTCTACAAAAACGGCAGAGCAAGAAGAAGAGTTTCCGTAGTCACCGAAGCATAAATTTCGTTTCGTTGGATTTTTCAAACTCCCGGCGACGGGAGTTTTTTTTTATTCCGAACACGAGGTCGTTATGAAGTTCGTCGATCAGGCAATAGTCGATATCATCGCAGGCAACGGCGGTGCCGGAGCAGTAAGTTTCAGGCGTGAGCCCTACATTCCGCTCGGAGGTCCCGACGGCGGCGACGGCGGCAAAGGAGGAGATGTCATTTTTGAAGGAGATGAAAACGTCATCACACTTTACGACATCCGCTACCAGCGCACGATCAAAGCCGAAAACGGACAGAAAGGAATGGGCTCCAACATGTACGGCCGCGGCGGGGAAAGCACGATCGTAAAGATACCGCTCGGGACCTTTGTCTTCGACCACGAAACATCTGAACTTATCGCCGATATCACGAAGCACCGGCAGAAAGTCATCATCGCGCACGGCGGCATCGGAGGCAGAGGAAACGCCAAATTCAAAACAAGCGTCAACAAAGCGCCGCACTACGCGCAGGAAGGGCTTCCGGGCGAGCGCAGAAAAGTCCGCCTCGAGCTCAAACTTATGGCAGATGTCGGCATCATCGGCTTCCCGTCAGTCGGAAAATCGACACTCATCAGCGTCATCAGCAACGCCCGTCCGAAGATCGCGGACTACCCTTTCACCACCCTCGTTCCGAACTTAGGCATGGTCGAAGGCAAAGACTTCATACCTTTTGTCGTAGCCGACATTCCGGGACTTATCGAAGGAGCGCATACCGGCGCCGGACTCGGACACAGATTCCTGCGGCATGTCGAAAGGTCACGCTTCCTCATCCATCTCGTCGAGATAAATCCGGTCAGGAAATCACCTGTTGACGATATAAAAACGATCAACCGCGAGCTTGAACTCTTCGACCCGGAACTTGCGAAAAGAGAGCAGATAATCGTCCTCAACAAAATCGATTCCTACGGTGAAGAAGAGGAAAAATTGAGAAACGAGCTCCGCAAATTCGCTGAAGGAAAGCCATATTTCGAGATCAGCGGCATCACAAGAAACGGTGTGAAGGAACTCATGGATTTCGTCGGTCAGAAAGTTATCGAATACAGAAACCGCGAAAGATCCGCGGATTGATCACAAATTGACAAAACTCTTTATTTGAGCATAGTTTTCAGGTTTTCGCGCTTTTAACAACTTTTTAAGAGGTTTGTATGCTGAAAGGAAATCCGAAAATACTGATCCCCAACTTTTTTACGGGAATGAACATGTTCATCGGCTTGGTTTCGATATTCTACTCGATAAATGGCGACTTTTTTAATGCGGCATGGCTCATCATGCTCTCGGCTGTTCTCGACAAACTTGACGGCACGACAGCGCGGCTTTTCAATGCTTCGAGCGATTTCGGCGTAGAATTCGACTCTTTCTCCGATTTTGTCTCATTTTCACTCGCTCCGGCGATCCTGGTCTTCTCGTATTTCAGCAGGATAATCCCGGGCAGCAAGATCATGGAGCACCCATATTTTGTGGCAATAGTCCCGATATATGTCATTTTCTGCGCCGTCAGACTTGCGCGCTACAACTCGTATCAGAGCGATGACCACGACTACTTCAGCGGCCTCACCTCGACGATGTCGGGCGGAATGATTGCGGCATACATGGCTTTCGCGATCGAAAACACAGAGACTTTCGGATTCCTCCTCTCGACGGACATCGTTGCAGGAATGATGTTCATCCAGGCATGTCTCATGCTCCTTCCGTTCAAATATCCCAAGCTCAAAATGCCGAAAAACAAAATCGTGCGTGTTTTCAGCATAACATATTTTCTTTTCTTGTGCTGTCTGATCTTCATGCGCCGTCTTCCGTGGCTGCTCTACATCACGAGCATCCTTTACGTCATTATCGGTGTCCTCAGGACCCGCAAGATCACGGTCTCCATCAGCAACATGACTGAATTCGACCCCGAAAAGGAGGAACAGAATTGAGTTCCCGCAAAAAACTGCTTCAGGGCATAGACACCTTTGACTTCTCCTCTCTGAAAGGACGCAGAGTCGCTGTCATCGCGAACTATACTTCGATAGACAAAGACGGCGTTTCGCTCGTTGAAAAAATGACCGCTTCGGGCCTTAACGTAACGGCGGTCTTCAGTCCGGAGCACGGTTTCTTCCCTGTCGCCCAGGACATGGAATGTGTCGGAACAGAGAATAAGATCAACGACATACCTGTTTTTTCACTTTACGGGAACAGCGTTGAGACCCTCGCGCCGAAAGATGAATATTTCGATCTTTTCGATACAGTCGTCTACGACATTCAGGATATCGGGTCCCGCTATTACACATATCTCGCGACTCTCGCCATATTTATGGACAAACTTCAGAAAATCCAGCGCGAACTCGTTGTTCTTGACAGAATGAATCCTATCGGCGGATCATTTGAAGGCTCTCTTCTTGACGATGAAAACTACAAAAGTTTTGTCGGATACATTCCCCTTTTTCATCGTCACGGTCTTACTTCAGGAGAGATAGCGGCATATTACCGCAAGTTGAAAAAATATGATTTTCCATTTAAGATCGCTAAGTTACAAGGTTGGGAAAGAGATTCTTTCGCTGACGACTACGACTATCCGTGGCTGCCGACTTCACCGAACATGCCGACAGTGGACACTGCCGTGCTCTACCCGGGCGGCTGCCTCCTTGAAGGGACCGAACTTTCGGAAGGCCGCGGGACGACGATGCCTTTTCTTCTGGCAGGATCACACGGACTTGACCCTTTCAAACTGAAAAAAGAACTTGACAAAGAAAATATCCCCGGGATCACATTTATTCCTATGGAATTCCGCCCGATGTTCCAGAAACTTTCCATGAAACGCTGCGGCGGTGTCTATATCGCCCTTACCGACCGCAAAAAGGCAAGACCGCTCAGGGCCTACATTTCCATCATCCGTGTCTTCCGCAAAATGTTGGGAGACGACGGATTTTTCAGAGCAAAACCTTATGAATTTATTGACAAAATTCCGGCTATCGATCTCCTTTTGGGCGACAAGGCTTTAATAGAGATGTTCAGAAATTCCGCAGAAAGCCGGGAAATAGATTCGTATCTCCAAAAATGTGAAGAAAGTTTTGAAGAACAATTCAGCGGATCCAGGTTCTACAATTGATTTTTGACCAGAATCAAATACTTAAGATCATTAAAGAAAATCCTTTAAACACAATAAAGTTGCTCTTTCTCCGCAAAGGCTCTTTCATACAGAACCGCATTTTTGTTTCGAACTGGGACCTTTTCGATTTTCTGGAAAAACTCAAACCTTCAAACGATTTTGATACACTTCTCATAGCGGCCAGAACTGTCCCGAAGATAGTCGAAACACGAAGTTTCATGGACGGAAAGCTGCTGAGATATTTGGGGCTCATAACTTACGACGACGATAAAATACCTGAAAATATTACACTTTTTTACAAAAGCCGGACAAAACTGCAAAAAATATCATCTCCTTTTTTCCTTTTCAAAGAACCGGAAAAAAATGAAATCTGCGACAATCCGACAGTTGCGTTTTTCACCTCGGAAAGCTCATCCGACAGCATTGCGGAAAACATAAAACTTGCCGAAGACGCCGGCTTTTCCATCTCAGAAAGTTTCGTGATTTCGGAACAATCGCTCAAAAACGGCATAAACCGGATGACGGAACTTTTGAAAGATGTGCCTCAGGAATCAGGAGTGATCGTTTTTTCCGACTCATCCGCATCTTTGATCGCAAAACTCGAGGAAAAGACCGGCCGTTCCGTGCTTTCACGCGACGACCTCATAATTTCGATATTCAATGCGCGCGCCGAAGGAACAGGGGGAAAACTGAAACTCGCAAGCGCCGTAGTTGCAAAAGAAAAGGCCAATTTCCGCAAAAAGATCACCGGTCTGAGCCGTATAAAGGGCGGTATCGGACTCAAAGGTCCGGGCGAAACAAAAGAGGAAGAAAGGAAGCGTATCCTGAAAAACAAAGAAAAAACTGTGCGCAAACAACTCGAAAACGAATTTTCGCGCCTTGATTTCCAGCGCAAATTCAGAAAGAGGAGCCGGATCGGGACGATCGCCATAGTCGGCTACACAAACGCAGGCAAATCGACTCTTTTCAACGCCCTTTTGAACGAGAAAGCGACTAAGGAAAGCAGCAGGTTCTTCAGTTCCATAGACCCTAAGATCAGGAAATTCAGCCTCTTCGGGAAACCGGTCTTCCTTCTTGACACCGTAGGATTCATCTCGAATATGTCAGACGACATAACCGACGCATTCAACTCGACTTTTTCCGAGATCGCAGCGGCCGATCTTATCCTTCACATAATCGACTCCACCGAAAAAGGCTGGGAGGAACGCAAAAAATCAGTCGAAGACCTGCTTATCGGAAACGGCTGCGACAAACACAGCATAGTTCCCCTCTTCTCCAAAAAAGGAAAGATCAAAATAAAGCACCCTTTGAGAAAAGGCCTTTTTTACGATGCGTCCGACCCCGAAGACATAACGAAGATCAAGCAGTTCATCTACGAAAAACTGACAGAAAACGAAGAAGAGTGACCGGTTTCCGCTCACTTCCCTCCTCCGGCCGTTCATTTTCACTGCGGCAGACTGATTTTCCCCTTTCCTTGCGCGCGCGCTTTATTTGCTTTTAATTTTATTTTAGGGATAATAAGCGGTTTTTTGGCGGGGGATACATGAGCAGGCCGTTTTTCTTAGTTTTTTTCATGCTTTTTTCACTCTCTGTTTTTGCGGAGACAAATGTCTACAAAATTTCCATGATGGGCGCGGAGATAGGCAGAAGCACCGAGACTTGGGAGGAAAAGACAGATCCTGACGGCTCTTGCGAGATCACGCTGCACTCTGTTTCCGAGATGAGTCTCGCCCGCGGGATCGATTCGATGACGATAAAGTCCGACACCACTCTTTCAGCCGACTGCAGGACGTTTGAACCTAAGCGGATAAAGGGCGAAATATCGGAAGGCGGCTCGAAGATCTTCGTCGAAGGTGTGAACAGAAACGGCATTTTCGAAACGGGTATGACAAAAAACGGAACCAAAGAGGCTTCAAGTTTTCCAATGAAAAAAAGTTCGGCGTTTTTCGGGATGATATTCAAAAAACTGAGCGCCGAAGAGCTTCTTAAAGGCGGAAAGACCTCGATAATATCCGAAGAAAGTCTCACTGAGAGCGAGATCTCCTACTCTGCCTCGAAAAATGCGGACGGAACAGTTTCGGCGACCGTCGTATTTCAGGGGATCCCGATAAAATACACCGTTTCAGGGAAAAAAGTGCTGCGCTCCGAGATCCAGAACGGACTCATCGTCTACACGCTCGAATCTCTTCCGGGAGCAGACACCGTTCAGAGACAGGGAAACATCGACATCCTGCAGACCACGAAACTTGTCAACGGAGGAATTGCGATAAAATATCCGAGAAAAACGAGAAGCACGACTTTCCAGATCGAAAGTGCCGATTTTTCATCCATTCCGGACACATGTTTTCAGAAAAAAGTGAACGGGAACACTCTCTCAGTCAGTTCCGATGCGTCGAAGTGCACGAACCTTCCGGCACCGGAGGACACTCAGTCAAACATCATCGAAGACAGCAGCAATCCGGAGATCGTCCGGGCGGCCCGTAAAATCGTCCTCGGCGCACCGAACCAGAGGGAAATGGTGAACCGGATAGCGAGATTCGTCTATAAGCACATAAGCAACAAGAACTATGACCACGGAAATATGTCGGCAAGCGAAGTCCTCAGGAAAAAAAGCGGCGACTGCACCGAACATTCAGCCCTTTTTGCCGCTTTGGCTCGTGCGGCGGGGATCCCTGCAAAAATGGTCTACGGCGTCGTCATGGACCCGAACGGAGAGTTTTTCTTCCACAACTGGAACGAGGTCTTCGCAGACGGCATCTGGATCACGGTCGATTCGACTTTCAACATGGAAAGGGCCGATTCCTCAAGGATAACGCTTATCTACGGCGGTTCCGACAGCAGATCGCGGGAACAGGTATCCCTTTCGGTCCTGAGATTTCTGAACAACACCAGGATCTTTGCAAGAGGCTTTTCAAATGAAAAGTGACAATAAGGTCTACAGCGATTTTCTGATAAAGGCGGGGCACGAGATCGTCAACATCATGACGCCGCTCGAACATATCGAATACCTCGAGGAAGAGATGGTCGCAGCAAGAGTCACCCGCGGAGAAAGGCTCGGGCGGCAGCTGGGCAGGATCGGCAGGCTGATTTTGAACGAAAACGCGGCCGCTCCTTACGATTTCAGCGAATTTATATATGACATCAAGGAAAAATGCCGTAAACTCGGCATTTCCGCAACGATGGAGAACAAAAACTACAGTTCGATCGACACGATAAAAGGAAAGACGCCTCTCTCGAATGCGGTAGACGAGATACTTATGAACTGGAAAATGCACGGCAAAGGCGGATTTTCGATAAATATCACCGATGAAAAGACGATCGTATTCAAAAACGACTATGACCCGGCGTCGTTGAAAAACACCGGATGCACCAAAGAAGAACTTGCAGGACCGTTTGTCAAAGGAGCTTCGTCAAAAGGTTCGGGACTCGGTCTGTATATAATCGAACTCGCTTCAAAAGAAGGAGGTTTCACTTGGAATCTATCGGCAGACGAAAAATATTTTTCTTTATCGCTCTTCTTCTGATCTCGGCTGCCCTTTTCGCGGACGAAGACGAAAAGTGGTATATGGAAGATCCGCTTTCCCCTGTTTCGGATACGACCTGGGGAAACCGCTCCCGTGAGCTCAGACATGCGATAGACACTCAGAACTGCGGCAAAGGCTGCGGCGCTCTGCTCAGCCACAACGCACACTTCGTGATGAACCCCGCTGCTTTGATGATCAACAAAATGTTCAGCGTTACGGCGCTTTACCAGTTCGTTGAGGCAATGTCGGTATCGGTCAGCGACTCCCAGACATCGGTCGTAGGCGGCGGAATAATGTATTCCTACAACTACGGGCTCCATCACATCAAGACGAATTTCGGCTTCCCGATCTGGCCCGGTTTCATTTACGGAGGCATCAACCTCAACAACTACATCGGCAAATTCGCTCCGACGCAGAACAAGGATACGAACTCGCACTCTTTCGATGTAGGCATCGCAGCACAGATAACACCTTTCGTGAATCTGGGTTTCGCAGCTCTCGATGTGTGGACTTTCTACGGCCGTGACATTCCGAGAAAGCTCAGCTGGAATTTTGAGACCAACATCAGGGATATGTTCTTCATCAATACCGGCTGGCAGTATCACCTGCAGCAGGGAAAAGAGAAATTCACGAACAAAAGATCGACGATGAAAGGCTTTGATTTCTACACCGGTGTTGAATTCAGATACGCGCTGTTCAGGGCGGGATTAGGCTTCAACAATGTCTCTTTCAACAAGAAACTGACATGGTACACAACGACTAAAACCATCTCTCTCGCAGTCTACAAACCGGGAGCAGGCGGGATCTACGGCAATTTCATGTATAACGAATCGAACTACATCACATTTTCGATAAACGTCGTCTGGGAACCCTCATTCGGCGGCTGATAAAGGAGGAAAAATGAGAGCTTTATCCGGTATAAAACCGACAGGAACACTGCACTTGGGCAACTATTTCGGCGCGGCTCAGCAGTTTTCGGCAATGCAGAGCAAAAACTACGAAGGATACTACTTCATAGCAGACTATCACACTCTCAACACTATGCCTGAACCGGCAAAACTTACTGAAAACACTTGGAATATCGTCCTTGATTACCTCGCTTTCGGGCTCGATCCCGAAAAAAGCGTGATCTTTTTGCAGTCGCTTGTCCCGGAAGTAGCGGAACTTGCTTTCATTCTTGGCAACTACACGCCGATGGGACTTATGCAGCGCGCCCACAGCTACAAGGAGAAAACGGCGAAAGGCGAACTGATAAACGTCGGGCTCTTCTACTATCCGCTGCTGATGACGGCCGACATCCTGCTCTACAAATCAAACATCGTTCCGGTCGGAAAAGACCAGAAGCAGCATGTCGAAATAGCGCGCGACATCGCGGAAAAGTTCAATCTTTTCTACCAGAAAGATCTTTTCGTGATCCCGGAGCCTTTCATTCCCGAAAGCGTGGCGATCGTGCCGGGAACCGACGGACAGAAGATGTCGAAAAGCTACGGCAACACGATCGAAATGTTCGCGGCGGATCCGGTCCTGAAAAAGCAGATCATGGGGATCGTCACCGACTCCACTCCGCTTGAAGAGCCGAAAGATCCCGAAAAATGCAATGTCTACAACATCTACAAACTCATAGTTCCGCCGGAAAAAGCGAAGGAAATGGCGGACAAGCTCTCTGCCGGCGGATACGGCTACGGTCACGCAAAAAAAGAGCTCCTCGCAGCAGTACATGAATTTTTCGACCCGATGAGGGCAAAACGGGCGGAGCTTGAAAAAAACATGGATTATGTAAGAAAAGTCATCGCGGAAGGAAGTGCAAAAGCACGTGAGACCGCGGTCGAAACAATAAAAGAAGTCAAAAAAACAGTCGGACTTGTTGGAAACATTTATTAGGAGTCTGAGATGAAAATAAAAAGATTTTTCCCGATTTTTGCGATCCTTCTTCTTTTCACGGCAGATCTTTCCGCCGACTTCGCCATTGACGGCAACAGATTCAAAACGAACCCGTTTACCGACGGATTCATAACGGTCTACGGTTCGGAAGGACTTGAAGAAGGGCTGCTCGGTCTTGATTTTATTATGAATTTTCAGCAGGAACCGATCGTTGTTTCCGGCAGCAAAGGTAAAAAGAACAAAGTCATCGGAAACCAGCTCGCAGCAGATGTTTCGATTTTCTACAGCGTTGTGAAATGGTTCGACCTCGGCGTTTCGCTTCCTGTCATACTTTTCGAGAACGGCGACGGCTGGAACAAAGACGATAACCTTGCGAAAGCGGGTGTCGGCGACCTCAGGCTCGTTCCGAGATTCCAGCTTTTCAGCCTTTTCGACAAGGCGATATCTATGTCGGTCATTACCGAAGCAACAGCTCCGACAGGCAGTCAGATACACTCGGCTCTGGGCAGCAGCCAGTTCACGTTCCGCCCAGCGATCGCTCTTGGGACGCAGACAAAGTGGGTCGATGCAGCTCTCAACCTTTTCTACCATGTTCTTCCGAAACAGACTTTCGCGACATCAAAACTGGATGACGAATTCGGGCTCAAACTCGCCCTCAACGTCCATGCTGTCGAAAAACTGCTTGACATAAACGCCGAGTTCCATTCGGCCACTTCGATAAAATCTCCGTTCAAGAACGACGCTCAGGACAACATCGAAGTCGGCGGCGGCGTCCGCTTCAAGACCCCTGCAAACGTTGATGTCATTGCAGGCGCTTTCGGCGGTTTCGGCAATGCGGTCGCAGTTCCCAAGTTCCGCATTTACGCCGGGATTTCGTGGAGCATGAATGTCCTTCCGCCGGAAGACGAGCGCAACAAAGACGACTTCAAAATCAAAAAGAGAGAAGCTAAGCAGGAAGAACAGCCGAAGCAGGAAGAGAAAAAGCCTGAAGAAAAGAAGGCCAAGAAAGCTCCGAAGAAAGCGGCTCCCAAACAGGCGGCCATTCCGCAACAGCCCGTAAAAACAGGCGAAAAACTCCCGAATGAAGTCCACTTCATGCACGAATCCGACTACATCGCAGATCCGGTAGAGATCGAAAAAGTCGCACTCATCCTGACAAGGAACTTCATGCTGAAGATCAGGATAGAAGCCCACACCGACAAGCATGAGAACAAGGCTTTCGCACAGAAACGCGCGAATGCAGTAAAAGCCGTCCTCATCAAAAACGGCGTTGAAGCGAACAGAATAAAAATCAAAATCATCGGCGCTGCGGAACCTGTTGCAAACGGCGACACTGAACCTGACATGGTAAAAAACAGAAGAGTCGAATTCTTCGTTGTAACAGACTAATCGAGGAAACATGGAAAAAATAATTTCTACCGAAGAAATAGCTCCGAGGATCCACAAAATAGTCATCACAGCTCCGCAGATAGCCAAAATGTGGCAGCCGGGGCAGTTTCTCATCATCCACCTAAACGAGGACAGCGAAAGGATCCCGCTCACGATCTGCAAACGCGACATCGAAAAAGGGGAACTGACTCTCATCGTTCAGGCAATCGGCGAAAGCACGAGAGAGATCTGCGGAAGTCAGGCCGGAACTGATGTCCGCGACGTTTTGGGACCTTTAGGAATGCCGAGTGACATAGACGCGAACTTCAAGAGCGTCCTCTTTGTTTCAGGCGGGATCGGCATCACGCCGCTTTATCCGTTGATTCAGAGATACCACGAACTCGGTGTTCAGACGACCGTCCTCATGGGTTTCAGAACTGCAAAGAACCTTATTCTCAACGAAGAGGTCAAAGAAGTCGCAAACAACATCATGATAGCATCGGATGACGGCACGATCGGTGAGCAGGGACTTGCACTCGACCTTATCGGCCCGGCGATAGAAAAATTCGGCAAATTCGACCATGTTTACATTGCAGGTCCTGTCAGAATGATGCAGTATACCGTAGCTGAAGCTTCAAAATTCGGCATAAAATCGACCGTCAGTCTCAACCCGCTCATGATCGACGGAACCGGAATGTGCGGCGGCTGCAGAGTCAACATCGGCGGACATGTCAAATTTGCCTGCGTTGACGGCCCCGAATTTGACGGCGAGCTTGTTGATTTTGAAAAACTGGCAAAAAAATTAGGAACTTACAAAGACCATCAGTGTAGGATAAGATAGAGGCAGTCATGGATATTTTCACCATTTTCACAAAAGGCGGGATCGTCATGTATCCCATCCTTCTCTGCTCGATAGTCAGCGTAGCGATACTTTTGGAGCGTCTTTTCGCGCTTCGAAAAAGCAGAATCATCTCAAACGGCGAACTCCTTATGCACCTCGCCGAAAAACACGCATGGAACGAACTCAAGGAGACGGCAAAAAAGGGAGACGACCTCTTTTCCCGCGTGATCTACATGACTCTGAACGATCCTTCCTCCGAATCAGAAACTGAAAAGATCACGGAGATCTACGCAAAAAAAGTGACTGAGGAGATCTACAGCCACACTTCGATCCCCGGCGTAATGGCAACACTTTCGCCTCTGCTCGGCCTTTTGGGAACAGTTCTCGGCATGATCAGGATATTCAGCAAATTTACGGAAGCGGGCGGAAACCCGATGATCCTGGCAGGAGGCATCTGGGAAGCTCTCATCACGACAGCTGCCGGACTTACCGTTGCGATCCCGAGTCTCATAATCTACAGGTTCCTCACCTACACCGCCGAAAAAAGCGTTGCTGAACTTGAGTTCGCACTGGAAAAATTCGTGGTCTTCAGGGGAGAAAAGGAAAACGATGAAAAATAAATTTGATCCTAGGTTAAAAAAAGTTGATTTTTACATAATTTTATCATAATTTTCAATGTAATATTTGTCAATGGAGTAAAAAATGGCAGACAACAGAAAAGAGATGCTTGAAAGCGTCATCAAAAATGTGGAAAAACAGTACGGCAAAGGTTCTATCATGATCCTCGGAGACGAGACGAACATCGACATCCCCGTCATTCCGTCAGGTTCGATGAGCCTTGACATCGCAATGGGTATCGGCGGCTATCCAAGAGGAAGGATAATCGAGATCTACGGCCCTGAATCTTCGGGAAAAACGACACTTGCCCTTCATGCTATCGCAGAGGCACAGAAAAAAGGCGGCGCGGCAGCATTCATCGATGCCGAACACGCTTTCGACCTCAACTATGCGAAGAAACTCGGCATTCAGGTCGATTCACTCGTGGTTTCCCAGCCCGATTACGCAGAGCAGGCGCTTGACATTGCAGAGACTTTGGTCAGAAGCAACACTATAGATATTCTTGTAATAGACTCTGTCGCGGCACTCGTTCCGAGAAGCGAGATCGAAGGCGAGATGGGCGACAGCCAGATGGGAGTCCAGGCAAGGCTTATGTCGCAGGCAATGAGAAAGCTCACCGCGGCAGTCAGCAAATCGAAGACCTGCCTCATCTTCATCAACCAACTCAGAAGCAAGATCGGCGTAATGTTCGGCAACCCCGAAACAACGACAGGCGGAAACGCCCTTAAATTCTACGCTTCGATAAGGATCGACATCAGAAAGATCGCAAGTATCAAGGAAAAAGAGGTCGTCGTCGGCAATCAGGTCAAAGTAAAGATCCAGAAAAACAAGATGTTCCCCCCTTTCAGAGAGGCTGTTTTCGATATAATCTACGGCAAAGGGATCGACCGTCTCACCGATATGATAAACGTTGCAGAAGCTGACGGGATCATCGTAAAGAGCGGCAGCTGGTATGCATACAACGATGAAAAACTCGGACAGGGGATCTCCAATGCGGCTAAAACTCTGAAGGAAAATCCTGAACTTATGAAAGAGATCGTCTACAAGATCAAGGAAAAGCACAATCTTCTCAAAGAGAACGAGGAACAGCCGAAAGAAGAACCGAAACCTGTCGATGAAGAGGATAAAAAACAGAAAAAGGCCGGGAGTAAATAATGAGCGATAATTTTCAGGAATACATACTGTTCTTGAATGAACTTCTGCACGATGCGGCGGGTCTCGGCGCATCAGACATCCACTTGAAGACATACAGTGCGCCGGTATTCAGGATCAACGGCGTCCTCAACAAAATGGACAAATACGGGATCCTGCGCCCCGAAAAGCTCAACCCGATGATAGCCGGGATCCTCAACGATGAGCAGAGACGCGCACTCAAGGACAATGCCGAGATCGACCTTTCACACAGCGTTTCAGGCGTCGGCAGGTTCAGGGTCAATGTCTTCAAACAGAGAAGTTCGCTCGGAGCAGTCTTCAGAACGATCCCCTTCTCCGTCAAATCGATCGATGAGCTCGTCCTGCCGCCGGCGATCAAAAAGATCGCAGACAACAGGCGCGGACTTATCCTTGTAACAGGAACGACGGGAAGCGGTAAATCAACGACGATGGCCTCGATCGTTGACTACATAAATTCAACAAGAGGCTGCAATATCATAACCATCGAAGACCCGATAGAATTCCTCATCCGCGACAAAAAAAGCATCGTCAGCCAGCGTGAGATCGGCATCGACACGAGATCCTTCTCGACCGCACTCAGAGCTTCCCTCCGCGAAGATCCCGATGTCATCATGGTCGGCGAAATGCGTGACCTCGAAACGATAGAGATAGCACTCACCGCAGCTGAAACGGGACATTTGGTCATCAGTACGCTTCACACTCTGAACGCAGCCGAAACAATAAACCGAATCATCGCTGTTTTCCCGCCGAACAACCAGGGCCAGATCCGTCAGCAGCTCGGCAGCGTCCTCACGGCGGCAATAAGCCAGCGTCTTATCAAGAAAAAAGACGGCAAAGCTCGTGTTCCGGCAGTCGAGATACTCGTCGCATCGCAGCTCGTCAAAGAGATAATCCTCGACGGAACAAGGTTCAAAGAACTTCACGACGTTATCGAAAAAGGGCATCAGAACTACGGTATGCAGACTTTCGACCAGTCGATCTTCCAGCTTTATCAGGACGGGCACATTTCCGAAAAAGAGGCTCTTGAAAACGCGACAAGCCCGGACGACCTCGTTCTCAGAATGAAGGGCGTCAGTATGTCGGGCGGCGGCGACTGGGGCGCTTTCGACAGCGGTTCGGAAGGTATGACTCCGCAGTATGAGCCGACCGATTTCGAATTCGACAAATAGTTTTCCAAAACTTCAAAAAAAGGAGTCCCAATGAAGATCGCAGTAGTTCAGAACAGCCCGGTTTTCGGCGAAAAATCTAAAAATATCAGCGACTTGCTTAAAATGATGGAATCAACGGAAGCAGAGCTCTATATCCTTCCCGAAATGGCTTATTCAGGCTATCAGCTCACTTCTGAGGAAGAAGCGCGCACGCTTGCCGACAAAGCAGATTCCGACAACATCATGCGTTTCGTTGAATGGTCAAAAGCACATAACAGCGCCGTGATATTCGGTTTTCCGGAAGCGGCGGAAGACGGAAAAATTTACAATTCTTCCCTTTTTGTGACCCCGGAAGGAGAAAGGCACATCTACCGCAAATCGCACCTTTTTTATAAGGAAAAACTTTTCTATGCTCCCGGAAACACAGGCTTTTTCGTCAACAAATGGCGCGGCGTGAAGATCGGTCAGGCGATATGCTTCGACTGGTATTTCTCGGAAAGTTTCAGAACTCTGGCCCTTCTTGGAGCCGATTTGATCGCGCACTGCACGAATATCGTAATGCCCTACTTCCAGCGCGCAGCTTTTGCGAGAGCGATCGAAAACAAAGTCTATATCGCAACATCAAACCGCATCGGAACAGAAGCACGTGACGGAGAAAAGCTCACCTACACCGGTGAAAGCGTCATCGTCGATCCTCTCGGGAAATACCTTGTCGATGCTCCGAGCGACAAAACGGGAGTATTCACGGCTGAAATCGACACTAACCTTTCAAGAAACAAAAAGCTCAACGATTTCAACGATGTTTTAGGTGACAGAAGAAATATTTTTTACAAAAAATAGTCTTTGCTGAAATGAAAATCTATGCTGTCGGCGGCTCAGTCCGCGATGAAATCCTGGGAATTGAAGCAAACGACAGGGATTTTGTCGTCGTCGGTGCGACTGAAGCCGAGTTTCTGGAAAAATTTCCGAAAGCGGAGAAAGTCGGAAAATCGTTTCCCGTTTTCATTGTCGACGGTGACGAATACGCCTTTGCACGGCGTGAGCGCAAAAACGGTCACGGCTACACTGGTTTCGATGTCGATTTTTCGCCGAAAGTCACTTTAGACGAAGATCTGAAACGGCGCGACATCACGATAAACGCGATCGCAAAAGATCCCGATGTTCCGGGCAGATACATCGACCCTTTCGGCGGTATCAACGACCTGAAAAACAAAAGGATAGTCCATGTTTCGGAGGCTTTTGCCGAAGACCCGCTGCGTGTTTACAGAGTAGCACGTTTCGCCGCGAAATTTCCCGATTTTTCAGTCGATGAAAGCACGATAAAGCTCATGGATTCTATCGGAGAGGAGCTTCTTTTTCTCTCGAACGAACGAGTCTGGAAAGAACTTGAAAAGGCGCTCACCTACCCCCGTCCGGGCCGGTTTTTCGAGGTCTTGAAAGAGGCGGATTTGCTGAAATTTCACTTTCCCGAAGTCGCTGATCTCATCGGCGTTCCGGCAGGCCCGATCCAGTATCATCCCGAAGGAGACGCCTTCATCCACACGATCGAAACAATGGACAGGCTTAAAGACTCAGGCAATAACGACCCTGTCGCCATGTTTGCCGCGCTCTGCCACGACTGGGGAAAGGCAGCATCTTCGCCTGACAACTACCCGCACCACTACGGACACGACAAAGCGGGGGTCCCGATAATCGAAAACTTCTGCCGAAGAATGAAAAATGTCCCGGAGCGTTACAGATTTGCGGCAAAAACAGTCGCAAAATACCACATGATAGTCCGGGAGATCGACAAGATCACTCCGAAAAAAGCGATCACCATCATTCAGAACATACTTAAATGCTCGTGCGGACTCGACGGTTTCATGGACGCAGTCAAAGCCGACAATGCAAGACAAAATGACGATGCCAGAGCCTTCATCAGAAAGATGCTTCCCGTCCTCGACGTAAAACTTCCCGAAAAATACTGGAACGCAGGAAAAAAAAGCTCGGATATCCTTACCCAGCTCAGAGTTTTGAAATACAAAGAGATAGCAAAAAGATAGTCAAAAACTTGCATTTCTCTCCCCTTTCTTTATTATTATTTGTTGTTTTTTTGATGATTTCATTTGAAGACAAAATGATTCCGCAACGCAACGCAACGCAACGCAACGCAACGCAACGCAACGCAACGCAACGCAACGCAACGCAACGCAACGCAACGCAACGCCACGCAACGCAACGCAACGCAACGCAACGCAACGCAACGCAACGCAACGCAACGCAACGCAACGCAACGCAACGCAACGCAACGCAACGCAACGCATTATTAAAAAAGCGTATCCCCGTTTCTCCCAAGTCAAGTTTTTCAGCCGAAAAATTTCAGATTTTTCTAATAATTTCGGGAACTTTTTTTTGTTTTATGGAGTTTAGTATGAAAAAATTCTGTGCTGTTTTCACGCTTTTTACACTATTTTTCTTTGTTGGATGCCGACCTAATAGAATTCAATTACAACAGAGAGTGGAAGCTGATTCTTTAGCCTGTGAATACGCAACAAAGGCCAATGATGTAAAGGTATGGGAAAATTATCTTAAGAATTTTCCAAAAGGGAAATGTGCTTTTATTGCAGAAGCAGAGTTGGAAAAACACAAAGCGCACAGATCTTCTGAGACACCTCAAAACAGAAAACCCAATAAAACAAAAAAACATTCAGGGCCACATAAACGATCAAAATCTCATAGATAAATCAGCACTCATACTCTTAAAAAGTTCCAGCTATATTGGAAAAAAATTTTGAGTTCTTTCACATCGTTTAAGATGACTGCGGGCGAGCAGACCTAAGCTCCAACAAGTTTCACAAAACAAGGGGTTGAGTTTTCAAGAGATTTTCAATTTTGCTTTTTTCTGACTCTTTTAACGCTGTGCTTTATTTTTCCGATAATAAAATTCAGTTCCAAAGTAGATTCTGTTTCCGACGTTTCCAAGTCAGGCATAACAATATCGGAAAGAACTTCTCCAAAGCACCGCATTTTGTCGTTTTTGTTTCTGCTTGTCTTTTTCTTTGTGAAAACTGACCAGTTCGCGTTTCAAATTTCTTACCTTGGCAAAGTCTCGATAATTGCAAATGTCACCTTTGTTGCACGCTTACTTTTAAGTATCGTTGCGAGCATATACAAGCCTTTTTCAGTAAATACTTTCGGAAGGCTTCTGCTTTTAGAAGACACATTTGCGGTCGAAATTTTCGACCGCAAATCTTGTAAATCTTCGTTTGTCAACGCAAACATATAATCTTCCGGGAACTTGTCGGGATTGTTTTTTATGGCCTCGTTTACCCTCTTTGTTTCGACACCATACAGTGCAGCGACATCGGCATCCAAAATCACAGGCATATTTCTGACGATAACGATCTTCTTTTCTACCTGTGAATATAGAACAGGCAACAGATCTCTGCTTTGATTTGCTTGCGAATCTTGTTCGCTGCGGATCAGAATTTCCTTCTCCATTTCAAACTCCAAAGAAATATTATTGAGAAGTAAAATAAATATTTTAGTCAACAAATCAAGATTTATTTTTACAATTATCAAAATTCCAAAGAATAAGTCTTAAAATTATCAAAATTTAAGATAAAGCATGGTGTCAGAAGCACTGAGTAGCACCATGTCTCACAAAGCAAGGGGTTGATTTTTGCAGGTGGGCAGACTTAAGCTCCGACAGAAATCACAAGGCAGAGGATCGATTTTCAAAATTATCATAGATTTTTTAAAACAAATCTATAAAATATCAAAGTTTTGGTTTGGCAAAGATGGAAAAGTGGCATTTTTTGTCCACTGAGAAACGTATGACTAACAATAAACAGGATGAATTGTCATGCCAAAACGACTCGAAATCATTAACAAAAACGAAGTCTCTATCTTAGAGCAGGTCGACAGGGAAAAAGTAAAATCACAGATTTACGAAATCCGCGGTCTTCGCGTCATGCTTGACAGCGATATTGCCGCCTATTTCGGGGTTGAAACAGCTGCTCTCAACAGGGCAATGAAGCGAAATATCAAGCGATTCCCGCCAAAATTCTGCTTTCAAATTTCAAGAGAGGAGTATCACGAAATTCTAAGATGCCAAATTGGCATCTTAGAATTAGAACAGGGTAAATACTCAAAATATTTGCCTTATGTTTACACTGAACACGGACTTTCGATGCTGACATCCGTGCTTCACACAGACAGAGCGATAGAAGCAAGCATTTTAATAATGGAAGTTTTCGTTGAAGTCGCTCATCATATTCTGCAAAATACTCAGCTTTTGCCTTATGAAGAATTGAGACTGCTTCAAAACAGGCAGGAAAAACTTTCCGACAAAATTCAGGATATTGAAGAAAACATGGTGAAAAAGGGTGAATTGTCAGATTTTATAAAACTTTTCGACACCGGAATCAGGAACGACGAAATACTGATTCTTGACGGAGAGCCGTTCAAAGCCGATCTCGCGTACCAGAAAATCTACGGCACTGCAGAAAAAAGCGTCATTGTGATTGACGATTATTTGGGACTTAAAACTCTGCACCATCTCGCAAGTGCTAAAAGCGGGATTCAGATCACAATCATAAGTGACAACAAAGGAAAAAATCATCTGAAACTCCATGAATACAACGATTTTTTGAAGGAATATCCCGATATTAAAATAAAATTCATTGCTTCTTTAGGCAAGATCCACGACAGATATATCGCCATTGATTTCGGCACGAACAACGAAAGGCTCTACCACTGCGGCGCATCCAGCAAAGACGCAGGGAGCAGGATCACGACAATAACAGAAATCAAAGGATTGGCAGATTATAAAAACACGCTAGGATCTCTGCTTTTGAATAGAGAGCTGAAATTGAATTAGGCTGTGTCCGCAACTCCGATTAGCGCACGTTTCACAGAACAAGGGGTTGATTTTTGCGGGCGGGCAGACCTAAGCTCCCAGAGTTTCACAAAATAATGGCTTGGGTTCAGAAGATTTTCGACAAAAAGAACTCTTCTAAAAAAGCCCAATGTTTGGATTCCAGTTTTTATTTAACAGTTATATATTTTTGACTCTTGCTGTTCGGTTTATCTGGTATAGTTCTGCTGATTCTTCCTATTTCAAGCATAGGATTCAGCAGTTTGCGAACGCTTCTTTTATCTTTATATCCAAGCATCTCAGCAATTTCAGATATGCTTTTAGGTTTCATACAATACGAAAGAATCCGTTCCTGTTTGTTAACTGGTTCATTTTCTGCTTCAACTGGTGCATTTTCTGCTTCAACTGGTGCATTTTCTGCTTCAACTGGTGCATTTTCTGCTTCAACTGGTGCATTTTCTGCTTCATAAGGAATGGTGACAGTAATAGATTTTTCCTCGATATGAATGTTTTCCCTGCCGTATGTTCCGATAATTTTGGGAATTCCTCTTCCGCTGCGTTCAGAAATATGCAGTTGGAGGATGATGTCTGACAATCCGCTGTTTACCGGGATGGATCTTCCGGCATAGAAACCTTCCAAAGTCTGTTTGGGCGGGAGATTGCCATGTGATAAAATTTCTATTCGGTTTGCGTAGCCAGTGAACATCGGAGCATTTCCGTCAATCCAACGGTTATGAACAAAAGCATTTATCACTGCTTCGCGAAACGCATCTTTGTCAAACCGCATTATTTCTTTGCGCTCGACAATGCGCTCCCGTTCGTCGGCTATCGGAATATTGAGGATGTTTCCGTATTGAATTACATCATCAAGAGAATAAAGAAGACAGGTGTTGCCGAATTCCCGAACAGAATACATGAGCGATGTTTTGTCGTTTCCGGTAAAAAGAGAAAACCTGACAGGAATATGGCTGTTGTCCGACATAAGCTGTGCAAGCATATTGTATTTGCCTGTTGAAGTGAAAAAACCTAAATTTTCTTTAAATTTCCGTTTATTAAGCGGGACTCCCTTAGCTTCGTAATACACCATGAGTTTTCCAAAAGTAAGTTTCTGACATTCTGATTCAGTATTTTCCAATGTCGGAACTCCGTTTCTAAGAACACTGAAAAGTTGAGCCTCGTGCTCAGGAAAATTCATCAAATTGATTTTGCTCGACCCGATACGCATGTATCTTGTTTTATCAAAAGCGGTAGGAGCTTTTTTAGCTGCCGGAATAGTCAAAACAACAAGCCTTCTGCCCTGAAAAGCGGTTTCCTGAAAACATAAAGCTATGTCAGGCCTTATCTGCCGGGCAAGAAAATGTGGAAGCGGTTCGTTGTTTATATTTCGGCGGTAATCAAAATTCGTTCCCACTACTTTGTGTGTTTTGTCTTCGATTCCCCAGATAAAATAAGCATTTTCCCGTCCTGCGAGAGCGGCAGCGTTGGAAAGCGCGGAAACATATTCACCCAAAATCTTCGGTTCAAACCAATTCACCTTAAATTCAAACCATTCCTCTTCATATCTGTGATCAATCAAATCTTTTATCAAATCTTTAATGCTCAATTCAAAACCCCAAAACAAGATTCTTACAACATAAAACTTTAGAATTAAATATAAAAAAAGTCAAGACGAGTTTCATATAATCTTGCAAAACAATTTTTAACATCAAACTAAGCACTCTCAATCCGCAACTCCGATTAGCGCACGTTTCACAGAACAAGGGGTTGATTTTTGCGGGCGGGCAGACCTAAGCTCCCAGAGTTTCACAAAATAAGTTTCTGATTTTTTCATGGAATTTCCGTGAAATGACTTTGAGATCTTTCATTTTTCATCAATAAAAAAATGATTCCTGTCAAACAGGGGCTCTACTCCGAAATAGACTTGAATTTTTCCCCAGATGATTCGGAAAACATGAAAAAATACAAAGTACTGCTGAACATCGGGTATGGTTTCTGCATCAAAATCATTGATTCGGTGATCCAGAAAACCTCAAAACACACATTTCCGTTGAGATGGCGAAAATGCCGGAAAATAAAATTACGACACTGCTGACAGCATCATATCGATCACAAAATCGACAGAAGCCTTTCTGATACTTTCACGGTCACCTTTGAAATGAGCAGTCGCAGTGACTGTTTTTCCTTTGAAAAAAAGACCGAAGCAGACTGTTCCCACCGGCTTTTCCTTCGTTCCGCCAGTCGGTCCGGCTATTCCGGTAACAGAAAAGGCAATGTCCGCTCCGCTTCTTCCGGCTGCCCCTTCAGCCATTTCTCCTGCGCACTCCTCGCTCACAGCCCCGAATTTTGCAAGAGTTTCTTCAGAGACTCCCAGATTCCGGTGTTTGGAATCGTTTGAATAGGTGACGAAACTTTCGCTGAAGACCGCGGAGATGCCGCCTACAGATGTGATCTCGGCCGCGACCATGCCTCCGGTGCACGATTCCGCGCCGCTTATCTTTATGTTTTTTTGCTTCAATATCTCACCGAGCTCCTTGATCTTCGACATTTTTCCTCCTTAAAAAGGGATCAGTTTAAAGCCTTCGAGTCTTTTGCCCGCCTCTTTCTGCGTCTCTTCCAAAAGTTCCGCAGGATCGAACTTCCACATCTCGGAAATGACCGGATAACGCTTGATGACGGCTCCGTCACTGACGACAAAGAACTTTCCGCTTTTTTCGAATGCCACGCTGTAAGCCGCATACTGCAGGTCGAACTCCATGATCTTCTGAGAATCTGACGTTCTTCTGACAACGACCTCCCTTCCGGCGGAGACGAACATTTCCCCGTCTTCCGAAAATGCGACCGCGTTGACAGAACCGGAACTTTCACGGAATGTCTCCGCTATTTTCATGGATCTTATGTCCCACTTGTTGATGACTCCGTCCTCATCGGCTGAAACGGCGACACTGTTGTCAGGAGAGATCGCGAGAGAAAGGACAGACTTTCCGCTGCCCCCTTTCGTCCCGAAGAGGAGTTTTCCTTCAGGAAGAGCCCAGAAGTTTATCTCTCCGTTGCGTCCGGCGCTTGCCGCAAGCGTTCCGTCAGCCGAAACAGCCACAGTGTTCACAGGATTTTCGTGTTCAAGAACTTTCACGACACGCCTTTCAGACAAATTGAAAATGTTGACTATCCTGTCTTTGCCGGCAGAAATCACCGTCCTGCCGCGGTCTATGAATTTTATCGCTGAGATCTGGTCACTGTGGAGCTGATACGAAAATATCATCTTGCCAGTCATAGGATTCCAGAAACGGAGCATCCCGTCAGAATCTCCGGATGCAAGGAACTGTCCGTCGGGAGAAAATGCAAGGCTGTAAGGCACAGTTCCTTCAATACCGAAGGAAGAAACCGCCGATTCCGTGGAAATGTTCCACAGTTTTATCGTAAAATCCCAGCTCGACGATGCAAGAAACTTCTCGTCAGGAGAGTATGCAAGCGCAGGAATGTACGTCGTGTGTCCGCGAAGCCGCTGCATCTCCTTTGTGAAATCAGTCCTCCACAGCTTTACGAAACGGTCCTCGCCTACAGAAACAAGAGAATTGCCCATCGGAAGAAACATGACAGAATAGACCGAACCCGTATGGTCACGGAGATCGTCGATCTGCCTTGTCACAAGGTTCGCAAGTTTTATCGATCCGTCACGCGCGGCGACCGCGGCAAGAGTTCCGTCATTCGACACATCAAGCGAGAAAAATGCGTCCCAGTGCTCGTAAACAGTAAGCGGTTTGTCAAAATGAAGGTTCCAGAGAGCAAACCTTTTGTCATAGCTTGCCGATATGAAGTGGATCCCGTCGTTAAGGAACTTGACCGCGACTGTCGGCTCGCTGTGGAATTCGAAGATTTTTTCGATCCCGCTTACCGAGATGAGGTATATCTTCCCTGAACTGTCGGAAACAAGGAGCTTTTTCCCGTCAGGCGCCCAGTCGATGCTGCGGACCGTATTTTCGAGTTCGAATCTGCCGGCAGCAGCAATAGTAAGGTCATCGGTCTTTACGATCCAAAGTGTCTTTTCCGTTCCTCCGAACGCAATGAACCTGTTTCCCGGCGAAAACGCGAGAGTGTATATCTCGCCTGCAAGGGTCGACAGGGATTTTATCTGCGAACCGTCGGAAGCGTTCCACAGGATAAGGTTGTTGTCCCAGCTTCCCGTAGCGATAAACCTGCCGTCGGAAGAGAACTCCACAGCGCTCACTTCGTCCTTGTGTCCGCTGAGAGTGAACCTTTCGGTCCCGTCGGCGGAATAAACTTTGACCTCCTTTCTTTTGCCCGATACAGCAAAAAGAGATGCGTCAGGCGAAACCGAGACGACTCTGGCATCAAAACCGACACTTGTGACATTACCTTTGAAAGCGTTGTTGCCGTAAACTCTTGAAAGATAGAGCAGAGACTGTATTTTCAGCATGTGTTCACGGCTTTCATCAATATTTTCGGCAAGATAGGTGTCTGAATAACTCCACGGGCTCTTCGGATTGAACGGCGAATGATAAAGCGATGCCGCCGCAAAGATCTCGGAATCCGAATACTTCCCTTCTTTCAGCAGTTTTTCGGCATACTCGAGATATCCCAAAGAGAGATTGAGGTGTGCCGCCCTCTCGTTGCTGAGAGAATCCCGGTAAGCCACGAAAACGGCAGCTGAAGCAAAGATCAGAACGGCAAAAAGCGTTGCAGCAAGCACCGAAAGCGACTTGTTCTTTGCAACGAAACGCTTGAACATCTCCCACGAACTGTATTCGTAGGCCGCGATCTTGCCGCCTGACATGAAATTTTCGATCTCTTTCGCGACTTCCAGCGCCGACTGATAGCGCGATCCGGGATCTTTCGTCAGCGTTTTTGAGACGACTGCGCAGAGATCTGGCGGAGAAGCCGGCTCATACACAGTTATATCCACAGGATCGGAAGTTTTTACCAGATCCAAAGTTTCCTGGACATCCTTCCCTTTGAACGGAGGGATACCGGTCAGTATCTCGTAGAGAACGGCTCCGAGAGAGTATATGTCGCTACGTTCGTCTATCGCCGAGATGTCGCCTCTCGCCTGCTCCGGAGACATGTATGCGGGAGTCCCGATCGCCTTTCCCCTGACCGTCATTCCTATATTTTCGACTTTGAGGAGGTTGAGTTCTTCGCGAAGCTCGCTGTCTGCGGTATCGTCTTCGCCTTTGACTTTCGCGAGACCCCAGTCAAGAACGACTGTTTCACCGAATTCCCCTATCATTATGTTTTCCGGTTTTATGTCGCGGTGGATCACGCCGCGGCTGTGCGAATAAGCGATCGCGTTGCAGATGTCGCGGAAATGAGGAAGCAGACGGAGACGTTTTTCGAGTGTTCCGGCATCTTTTATCGCCTGTGAAAGGGTAACACCGCGGACAAGACGCATCGTGTAGTAACGGTTTTCATCAGGTTTCCTGCCGATCTCGTAAACAGGAACGATCCCAGGGTGCTCGAGTTGTCCCGTGACGCAGGCCTCTCTCAAAAAGCGGGCCTCGTCGCTCCTCATTTTGTCGAGAGAAGGAATATGACCGTCTTCATTGCTGCTTATAAGCTCTTTCAAAGCGATCTCGCGCCCCACAGTCCGGTCGAAAGCGACCATGACCTTGCCGATACCGCCGCGCCCAAGCTCTTCCTTCACATCGTATTTCCAGCCTGTAGCCGAGTCTTTCCGCTCACACACAAAATCCTGAGATACAGCATCGAGCGAAACTGTTTTCGTCACATCGTTTTTCAGCGTCACCTGCTTCATGCCGCACCTTTACTTCGATTTTATCAGTATAAAGAGGAAAAAAGGACCGCCCAAAAGCGAAGTCACGACACCTACCGGGATCTCCGAAGGCGCGATTATAGTTCTCGAAACGGCGTCAGAAAGCATGAGGATGACAGCGCCGACAAAGAGCGTTGCAACAGTGAGGATGCTGTGTTTCCTGCCGACGATCTTTCCCGCGATGTGCGGTGAAGTCATGCCGATGAACCCTATCGGCCCTGTCTGCGAAACGATGACTGCGACCGAAAAAGAGACCGCAAAAAAGAGGATGCGGCTGACGCGCTCAAGGTTGACTCCGCGCGTCGAGGCTATATCGGAATCTATCCTCATCAGATCGAGTTCCCTGTGAAAGAAAAAAGAGACTGCAAGCATCGCCAGAAACGCAGGAAGAGACTTTAAGACAGGCGAAAATCCCATAAAATCAAGGCTTCCCATCATCCAGTGGACTATCAGCGTGCTTTCACTGCCTGCCGCAAGATACTGGACGAAGAGGATAAGTCCGCTGCAGATGAAATTTATGGCGACACCGGCAAGGAGAAGGAATCCTACATCGAATCTCCTTTTCATATAACTTGCGAAGTAGATGAAGAGTATCGTGACGACAGCTCCCGCAAAACCGAGGATCTGCGTCATAGGAACAAACGTAACCACACCGGAAAAGAATATTATAGCGATGATGGCGCCTAAAGCCGCTCCGCTGCTGACTCCCATCGTGTAAGGTGTCGCGAGATCGTTCTTGAACATCGACTGGAAGACCATTCCGCAGAGAGCGAGAGTCGCGCCGCTCACGAAAGCCCCCAAAGTACGAGGAACACGGATGTTCCAAAAGATCCCGGATGCTGGACTTTCAGTGAAGATCTCCTGAAAAGGAACGGAAACATAACCGAAAAACGGCAGAAAAAAGACCAAAAGCAGAGCAAAAAGCATGATAGGGAAAAGTCTGAGAGTTTTAGAGCGCATCACTTGACCTTCGATTTTGAGATCGAGTCGAGCAGCGATCTTGCTATACTTTCAAGGTATTCATCCTTCTGCAGGAGCTCCCGCTCGTTTTTGTTCGTTATATAGCCTATTTCGAAAAGAAGCGAAGGCATCCTCGCGCCGACAAGGACATAGAAAAGCGCGCCTTTGTTGTAGCCTCTGATCTTCGAACCGTATTTTTTGAGGTCTTTGCGCAGTCCTTTCCCTATTGCGGAGGCATATTCAAGACTGTCGCCGACATAATAGCTCATCGTCATATCGACTAAGATCGTATCGAGGAGCGTGACGTTTTCCGAGATCTTGTTCTCGACCCTCGCAAGTTTTGAGGCGTAGTCGTCACGCGTGTTGTCAAGGTGATAGATCTCCATCCCGCCGACGTTCCTGTCTTTGAAAGAATTTGCGTGAAGAGAAATAAAAAGGTCTCCGTTCATTGCGT
>JAEESW010000049.1 GCA_016290135.1 bacterium | reverse complement strand
CGCCCAGATGGCTGTTCACGCCGGAATGAGCGGCAGAACAGGAATGGTCGTCGGATATCTCAACGGCCAGTTCATCCACATCCCGATGGATCTTGCGACATCGAAACGCAAAAAGATCGACCTCAACGGTCCGCTCTGGCTCTCTGTCCTCGAAGAGACCGGTCAGCCGCCTGTAATGTAGTTAAACACCGGATCAAGGCACGGCATGAATTCTTGTCTTATCTGCGGAAGCGTGGCTAAAGATCAGGATTTTTTGTGCGAAGAGTGCGCAAGATTCGCCCTGACTTGCGAAAGAAGATGCCCGAAATGCGGCAATTTCACGCTGACTCCGGATGAACCTGAATGTTTTTCATGCAAAGGAAAAAAGCTGCACTTCGACAAAATCTTTTCGCTTTTCATCTACAGCGGAAGCATTTCAAAGCTGATCTCGGAAATGAAATACGGCAAAGTGAGAAGCATCGCCGGGATCCTGGGTGAATATTTGGCAAAAAACGCCCCTCTTGAACTCATCGAAGGACGCACTGTCATCTTTCCTCCGATGAGATTTCTCGACAAACTTCTGCGCACTTTCAATCAGGCTGAAATTTTAGCCGATAAAGTCGCAAAGAGACATGATTTGAAATTCGACTCTAAGCTACTAAAAAAAGTGAGAAAAACCGCGCATCAGGCAGGGCTTGACTACGAAGAGAGGACAAAAAACCTGAAAGATGCCTTCGCCCTCACGCGTTGCGTCAAAGGAGAAAGTTTTCTGATCGTGGACGATGTCTGCACGACTGCTTCAACTATTGAAGAAATCGCGAAACTTTTGAAAAAAAACGGGGCGAAAAGCGTGAACGGGCTCACTCTGGCGAGGCGAACCCCCTACTTCGGGTGATTAGATAAACAGCATCGAGCAGCCGTCGGATTTGCTTTCTTCTTTGCTTTCAGCTTCAGAATCGGTTGCAGGTGAAACGGAACCGTCACCGTCTGCCTTATCACCGTCAGCGGAAGCAGCATCACTCTCCAAATCTCCGGAATAAAATTGGAAATCGCAACTGTTACAGCATTCTTCTGTATTGCAGTTTTTCTTTGCATTGACACACTCTATAGCCTTGCTGTATTCTTCACGCACAGTTTCATCAAGACAGCAGTTCGCTATCGCTTTTCCAAGCGTCGTTTCATTGATCGGCCACTCAAGATTTTTGTTGACTGATTCTTCGCTGAGGAGAGGCGTTTCAGCACAAGTGTTATACTTTACTTTGAAATAGGAAAGACAGATGTCGAAATTTGCCTTGTCAGTGCAGATGTCTTTAGCACTCGGAACTTGCGTCCCGCACATTTCGGCAAGAAATTCCTTACAGCCTGCTTCGCTGTAGATTCCTGCTTTGGATCCGGTTTGTTCTTCAGAAATACCGTCGTAACACAAACACCAATATTCTTCATTTTCTTTTACAACACAACTTCCTGCATTATTACTGCATCCATATCCGGCATCTTTACAAAATTCAAGCTCAGCCAGACATTCTTCCTCTGTCGGCAATTCCAATTGCTCAGAACTATGCTCGCCTTGCGGCGGTATTTCATAGCTAAAACCGCTTCCGTCGCGGCATGAGCAACCTGCTAAAATTTTCGTATATGTATCAACAAGCGAAAAACTGCATGATCCTCTGTCTGATTCACAGGTGATGGTTTCTGTCAGAGCATCCTGAGCTTCAACAAAAAAAGGAGTCGTAAAAGCAAGCATCGCAAGAATAACAAGCAATTTTTTCATTTCAGCCTCCATAAGTTAAAAAAACAAAAACAAATAAGCATATATTTAGTTGCATAAAATAGCGATTTTTCTGACCAAAAAATTCAAATAAAAGAAAAAAATCTGATTTTATTAAAGAATTTTTACAATATTGTTATTTATAGAAGCCACAGAGAACCGCCGATATTATTTCACATTTTCCGCCGCTTCGAGAACAGCTTTCGCAAGCTGGTCGGCGCATGAAGTTCCTTTGAATCAAGGCTTGCCTTCCTATCAGTTTTTCTTATAATTTTTCGTTTTTTTAGTTTTTTCTGAGGTGACACATGAAAAAAATCTGTTTTATTCTCATCATCTTTTCACTTTTTGTTTTTGCCGGCTGCGGTGATTCAAAAAAGGAAAACAGAAACGAAACTCCCGATTCGGAAGGAATAATTAACGACGAGGATCCTGCCGACACTACTGAAGACGAACTGACAGATACCGAAGAAGAAGAGGAAATAAAAGACGATGATTATGAAGAGGAAGAACCTGATCCTGAGAAAAAAAGAGGAACTCTCGGCGGCAGATGTTATCAGAACGGAACCTGCAATATCGGACTTGTCTGTGATACCGAAAACGACATCTGCATAAAGAAAAAAGAGGAACCGGCTGATGATGAGCCTGATGACGACCTGTATGAGAGCGAACATCTTGAAACTCCGAAAAATCTCAATTTGGGCAAAATATGCACAAATCAGGACAAATGTTACGATGAACAAGAAGAAATTCCGTGTCCTGCGCCGGGTGAAGATTTTTACGGCCAGGATGCACAGTACAGGGACAAATGCGCCAAACAAAAATTTCAGTTCAGAGTAATTTCCGGAGAACAAGTCGTTGAGGATGTCAACACCGGATTTAAATGGAGAAAGGTGCCGATGCACAAGACATACAGCCTTGGAGGCGCCATGAAACACTGCGACAATATCAGTTTTGCAGATGACAGATGGGATCTGCCGACCCCGCAGCAGCTTCTCACTATCATTGACAACGGCAGGGATCATCCGGCTTTGAACACAGAGTTTTTCCCTGAAATGCCTGACAGTGACGATTCCTACTTGTGGACAGGTAATTTTTGTTATTTCAACTTCAGTTTCTATTGGACTGCCGGAATTTATGACGGTGAAATCATGCACATGAATGACGAAACGACTCAATATTTCATGTGTGTGAAAGGAAAAAGTTTCCCGGCACCTTCTTTCACAACTTCCGTTGTAAACGAAGATGAAATAGTAAAGGACAGTGTTTCAGGGCTTACCTGGCAGAAAAACACCGATTCAATCAACTTGACATGGAAGGAAGCCCTCGCCTACTGCGAAAATCTTGAGTATGCAGGCTTTGACGACTGGAGACTGCCCAATAAAAACGAACTGGCCTCTCTTATCAATTACGAAGCCGAAGCGCCTGCTTCGGATTTTCCTGATATGGAAGGCATTTTTTATTACTGGAGTTCTTCTTCCTATGTAAGCGATCCGACTTATGCATGGGCCCAGTATTTTTATGACGGCATGGTATGGCGCCTGGACAAAACCAAAGATGTATTTGTCCGCTGCGTAAGAAACGCCAAATAACAATCAGTTTTCAGGCTTCCAGTCAAATCCCCACGGCTTTTTCGGATTTTCCGGATTCGGGGTGTAATCGATCAAAGGACATTTTTCAGGATAAAAATCGCAGTAACATTCCAGATCCCGGACAACCAGGTCTTTGATGGTAAGGAAAATCAGTTTGTTCTGATAAATAAAACCGTCATTTTTCTTTATATTGAGATCGAAAGGTTCGTCAAAACAAACAAGTTTTTTATCAGAAAAACGTAAAATGCAGTAGTCGGATATGTCAGCGTTATAATTTTCAGGATCTTCAGGATCGGGGGAATTCCTTTTCATCGCCATATATTTTCCTTCCTCATCGATAGTGTGGAACACTGTCTGGGAAGCACCAAGGTTGTAAAGTTCGGAATATTTTATGTCGTTTTTATCGGAAATATCGGCTGCAAATATGCGGCAGTTTCCGTCTTCACTTTTGCAGTTGCGGTAAACTATTGTGTTTTTATCTTTGAAAGCGGGGAAAGTGCCTTCCGCGACCTGAAAACAGCTTGAATCTCCGATTTCAAGATCGCATAAATGAATTTTGCCTTCGCGGTCTCTATAAACAAGCAGATTGTCGTTAAGCCACGGATATTCTACCCTGCGGGGATTGCCGTACAGTTCTTCCCTTTGGTACTGGAGTTCTTTCCAGTTGTCCCATTCTCCTATTTTGGTATAGAAGAGCCTGAAATCGTATGAATCGTCCTCAAAGTAAAGGCTTGCGAAAAGATAACTTTCGCTGGCGCGGACATCAACAATCCTTGTCGGATCCTGCTCCAGTTTAAGTGCGAAACCGTAAGTATCACTCTCTTTGTCGTAATAGTACAGGTAGAAATAATCCTGACCGAAATAAGGACTGGTTTCGTCAATAGTTGAGCTGACACGTTCATCGTAAGTTGCAATAAAATGATATTTTTTATTCTGCCACCCGTCCCAATAGGTCCGACCGTACCTTTCGACTTTGCGGCTCTTCAGATCATAAACGTATGTTCCCTCGCTCTGCCATGAAGAACTGTGGTACAAAGAATATACGACCTTGCCTTCGAACTGGTTGAATGCCAGAGAACCGCTGTAGTGGCTGTACCATGATCCGGGCGTAAGCACAGCATCGCACTGGAATGATCCGACACCGCCCTCTTTATCTTTCGGAACCTTTTGGGAATCAGCAGGAATGACGATCGGTTCAAAAGGATAGTTCTCTGCACATAAATCGTAAGGCAGCGGATCACACTTCAAACCGCAGTTTTCAGACCACAGAATTTTTACATTTTCAGGATCCTTCGATGGTGTCGGAGCATCGCCGTAATAATAGTATGCGACATTGTAATTTGCTTCGCCGTAAGTTTCAAAATAGGGATTTTCCGAATAATCTTCCGTATCTTCGTCAGTGATTCCGGCATCTTCGACAGAATCCTCTTCTTCAAAGTCTGCATCTTCGAAATCTGTATCTTCATCAACAGTTTCGGTATCATCGGGATCAAGATCAGCATCAGGAACAATGTCAGAATCGTTTTCCGCTTTGCTGCCCGATGAACATGAAACAAACAAGGCAAACATTAAGAAGATGCTGATTGTTGAAATTCTTTTCATTTTCTCACCTTTCCCGCCGCTTCGAGGACAGCTTTTGCGAGCTGGTCGGCGCATGAAGTTCCTTTGAATCCGCATTCGTTGCCGAGAAGTTTCGCCGCGATCTGGTCAGCCGTCCAGCCGTCAACAAGTTTGGAAACGGCTTTCAGGTTTCCGTTGCAGCCGCCGATGAATTTGATGTTCGTGACGACCTTGTTTTCGTCGATGTCGAAAAGGATCATTTCTGAGCATGTCCCGCTCGTTACATACTGATACTGCATTTTTCCTCAATTAAATTATATAGTTGGAAAGTTTTTCGTTTTCGCGTGCCGACTTATACCATTTATTCACATAAGCCTTGTCGATCTTTATCTTCGAGCCGCTCTTTTCGGAAGCACTGAAGGAGATGTCTTCAAGCAGGATCTCCATTACAGACTGAAGCCTTCTCGCGCCGATATCCTGCGTCGTGCTGTTCTCCTCAAAAGCAATAGAAGCGATCTCTTCGATCCCCGACGGAGTGAAGTTGAGAGTCACTTTTTCGGACTTCATAAGCTCCGCATACTGCACCGGAAGAGAGTTTTCAGTCTCCGAAAGGATCTTGACGAAATCGTTTTTCGTAAGAGATCTGAGCTGTGCCTTGATCGGGAAACGCCCCTGAAGTTCCGGGATCAGATCTTCGGGAGAATTCATGTGGAAAGCGCCTGCCGCAATGAAAAGTATGTGGTCTGTACGGACAGGTCCGTATTTTGTATTGACAGTGCACCCTTCGACTATCGGCAGAATGTCGCGCTGAACGCCTTCGCGGGAAACATCGGGACCGTGAGACGAGCCGCTTGCAATGATCTTGTCGATCTCGTCAATAAAGATTATCCCTTCATTTTCGACCCACTCAAGGGCATCGCGGATTATTTTTTCGCGGTCGATCATCTTTTCAGCTTCGTTCTGGACGATAGTGCTGAACGCTTCGGCGACACTCACCGTTTTTTCTTTTTTCCCGTTTTCGTTCTTTCCGGCATTCGGCGGAAAAATGCTGCTCATCATCTCTTTTATCATGTTGTCGAGATCTTCCGGCATATTCTCGGAAGAACCTATAACTTCCAGCACAGGAACCGGCATCGCCGAACGCTGGACAGGAATTTTAACTTTTTTGTCGTCAAGTTTTCCCGCTTCGAGTTTTTCAAGCATTTTTTTGCGGTAATCAGTCTGTCTTTTGTATTTTTCCTCAAAATCCTCGCTCTCTTTCGGCAGTTTTTCCGGATTCGGAACATTCAAAAGATCGAGGATCTGTTCTTTGGCGATTTCTTCCGCTTTCTGATAGACGATCTCGGTTTCTTCAGCCTTTTTTTCGTTTACCGCCCTCTTCACGAGGTCCTTTATCATCGATTCGACATCACGGCCGACATATCCGACTTCGGTGAATTTCGTCGCTTCGACTTTTAAGAACGGCGCATTCGAGATCTCGGCAAGCCTTCTTGCGATCTCGGTCTTGCCGACTCCGGTAGGTCCCGACATGAGGATGTTTCTCGGAGTTATCTCTTTACGCAGAAAATCGTCTTCTATTTTCGAGCGTCTCCAGCGGTTTCTGAGGGCGACCGCAACCGCCTTTTTCGCATCTTCCTGACCGATTATGAATCTGTTGAGTTCTGCAACGACGCGGCTCGGAGTCAACTCTTCAACTGAATATTTGCTCATTTTTTATCCCCCTCAGTCCTGATCTCTTCAAAAGAGAAGTTCGAATTGGTATAAATACAGATGTCGGCTGCTATTTTCAGCGATCTCAGGGCAATGTCGTGCGCAGAAAGTTTGGTGTTTTCGCTCATTGCGACCGCCGCTGCGTAGGCATAGTTCCCGCCCGAACCGATCGCGATGATGTTTTTCTCAGGCTCAAGCACGTCTCCGCTTCCAGAAATAAGCAGCGTGTCATCGGCATCGGCAACGAGAAGAAGCGCTTCGAGTTTGCCCAGAACGCGGTCCTTTCTCCATGCTTTGCTGAGCTCGACAGCCGATTTTTTCAGCTGGTAATTGTATTTTTTGAGTTTTTCCTCAAAGATCTCGAAAAGAGTGACTGCGTCAGCCGTGGAACCTGCGAAACCCGCGATGATCCGCCCTTCAGCGAGCCTTCTCACCTTGTGCGCGTTTCCCTTCAAGACTGTATTTCCGAAAGTCACCTGCCCGTCGCCTGCGATGATTACCGAAGACTTGTCCCTGACGCAGATAATGGTTGTTCCTTCAAACATATAAACCTCCGAATTTATTAATGATTTCTTTCACATTTATCATCAGGCTCAACATGGACCATAACATCGATAATATCGTGATTTTTGAAAAGTTCGTCTTCAACGTCGTGCCCGATTCTGTGCCCTTCACGGACTGTTATATCGGGATCGACCTGAATGTGAAGATCGACTTGGATCCCGCTCCCGTATTTTCTTGTTCTGCATTTGTGAATGCTTTTTACCCCTTCAACGCTCTTCGCCGCGCACTCGATAGCCTCGCACTCGTGCCTCTCAGCGCCGGCATCGGTGAGTTCAAGAACCGAAGACCATGAAATTTTGAACGCAGTCCAGACGATAAAGAGCGAAACTACGATCGCGCCGATGTTGTCAATATAAGGATAACCAGGGAATTTCATTGAGATTATTACAGCAAGAGCCGCTGGAACAGAGCTTATCGCGTCGCTTCTGTGATGCCATGCGTTTGCAACTACAGCCAGCGATTTCAGCTTTTTTCCCGAGCGGTAAGTGTATTGATAGAGAATTTCTTTTACGAGAATCGAAACTATTGCAGCGGCGAATGCGATCCACGACGGAGCTTCGTCGGGCTCTTCAAAAGTCATGACAGCGTTATGTCCGATCCCGTAAGCGACAAAGAAAAGCGCAAGTCCGATAATGACAGTGACAAAAGTCTCGATTCTCTTGTGTCCGTGCGGATGGCTTTCATCAGGCGGTGCACTCCAGAATGAGGAACCGACGATCACGGCGATGTCTGTCACCGAATCGCTGAGGCTGTGGATACCGTCGGCAATTACAGTCTGGCTGTTTCCAAAATATCCGGCTAAGATCTTGAAAACAGTCAGAAAAAAGTTGGCAAAAAGTCCTACTGCAGTGACGCTTTTTATCTTTTTTTCCGTTGAACAGTCGTTTACAGTCATATTTTCTCGCAGTAATATACAAATATTTTTTTCTCGCCTTCCTTCATTGTCCCGCGGCAGAAAACATTGTTTTCTTTTGAAGAAAAATCCAGTGAATACACCGTATTACCGTGATTTGCAAGTTCAAAAACGGCATCGGTCACCTTGTTTTTTGCCACTTCGAAAGGCTCTTTGACAAACGCTTTGCCCTCTTCTATCGAACAGTTTAGAAGAAGCGGGACTTTGAGAAGATTGGCCGATCTCTCTTTTGCTTCGAAATCGTTCTTTTCCTCTTCGGCATCTTCGCTTTCAGGAAATATCGCAAAATCTTTCTTCAGTATTCCGACAAAATAGTCCTGCACGTCATCCAGACTCTCGATACCGTTTTCCTCGCTATAATCACTGAATATCCTTGCAAAATAAAGGATCGCGCCGAACATGACCAGCGAAAAAACGATCCACAGGAAATTTCTGCGTCTTACCGCAAGATATTCTTTTTTACCGCTGTTTTCCTGCATTTTCACCTGTCGGACAAAAAAATATTACTGAAGATCAAGCCCTGAAATGAAATCCTTGATGATCTGCCTGTCTTCGTCACTCAGATCGATGAACTTTATCCCCATCCCCGGGATCGATGAATCAGTTTCGGTAAAAATCGAGTATTTGTCGTCACTTCTCGCAACGACTCCTTTCACATTTATCTCCTTTTCGGTTCCCGGCAGAGTGAAAGCAAGATTGAAAACCTGGCCGGGCTCCCAGAGCAGCGAAGACTTTACAAAAATACCCCCTTCGCTGAGATTTGCCGTGTCGAATTTTATGCTGATATCATCTGTATCTTCAGAAAGAGAGATTTTGAGCGAAATCGGCGCTCTGCCGAAAACTCTTTGCTTTTTTTCCATGAAAACCTCTAATGAACGGGCTTATTGTGTGAATCGACAAAAATAACTTTCGGTTCGGGAACACTTTCGCCTTCCGTCACATATCTGTGCGAAGCGATGATCACAAGATCGTTCTTTTTTACAAGATGAGCCGCCGCGCCGTTGATGCAGATGCATCCCGAGCCTGCCTCGCCTTCGATGACGTAAGTCTCAAGCCTTGCCCCGTTCGTGACATCCCAGATGTCGACGAATTCAAACGGCTGCAAATCTGCAACCGCCATCAATTCTCTGTCTATCGTGATACTTCCCTGATAATTTATATCGGCTCCGGTAACCGTTGCGCGATGAATTTTCGATTTCAAAAACTTGCCGAACATTGCATCCTCAAACATACACAGCAAAAAACGGCTGTATATATAGTAATATTACTTCTATTGTCAATCCGATTTTTCTGTTTTTTATTTTAATTTTAAATATAATATTCTGTTTTTTGTGAATCGAGGAGGTGTGAAATGACAAAAATCGTGCCGCTTTCCACCCTATTCAGCATTAAATTTTCATTTTTTCTTCTCTTTTTCGCGGCGATTTTTCTTTTTTCAGGCTGCGGCGGCAGCACAAAAATAGAACCAGTTTCCAATACCGATGAAGATTCGACCGATGCGGACTTCGACATGGATGAAGAAGAAGACTGGGAAGAAGATGAAGAAACAGAAGATGAAGATGAAACCGATACAGAAGCAGATGATTCAGAAAAAGACGAGAAACCAGGTCTCCCCCCTTCAAAAGAAACATGTATCACAATTGGCGGGACCTGGAATGAAGGCAGCGACAGACCATGCTACAGAATGCATGACTGTGACAGCAAACCGGGAAACACCACATGGAACGGCTGGTATCGATACACCCAGTACTTCGAAGACGGCAAATGGAGCGGACCTGTGGCAACTGAATACAACGAGGA
>JAEESW010000048.1 GCA_016290135.1 bacterium | reverse complement strand
ACCACGGGATAAGGAATGCGCTCAGAACGGCCTTCCATGGCAGCGGTAAAGCGTTTCGGCGTTGCAGAAATGCCAACTACAACAGGAATTGGACTCTTTCCATCATCCCCGTCGATAATTCTGCTTGTGATGGTTTCACCAGCGGTATCCTTCTTATCTGCGCTGCCCAATCCCTTATGCGCTTCATCATAGAGCATATAGAGATGGACAGAACTATCGTTGATCGTGCGGCGCAACAGTTGCCAAAAGGTAGGTGTTTCCCCACCTTTTGTAAGTAATCCGGCGCTGGACAGCTTTTGACGGTTTAGAAAGTAGATATGTCCCGGCTCCAGCTCATCATGATCGCCGGTAAAGGTGTTTTCAATTGTTTCGATCAGCGTCGGGTCCAGATCCGTGGCTTCACGGAATTTATATATGGTCTGCTCGTTCAAAGACGGGCTATCGGAAACCCACAACACAGTAGCAAACGGATCACGCTCAATACCCCATTCGGGGTTACCGTTAAAGATTGCTTCCACTGCAGCAGCCACCATGATGGTTTTTCCGGAGCCGGTAGGAGAAGCCAAGCAACACGATGCGGAATCGCCGTCCCGATAGTATGCATCGCGGGCCTTCAGCATTCTATCAAGTAATGCCTTTGTCGCAGTGACCTGAAAATCTTTTAATTCAAATTTCATATATATTTCTCCTTATCCTATGGCGTTGATTTCGAAGGAGCGAAGATAGCTTTCATATAACTGCATCACTCTATACCCCGGTAATTCTGCGCATAAACTACGATAACGCTCTGCGGCATCCGTCACGATGAACACGGTTTTTATCTCCTTGTTTTCCAAGACGGCCTCAACAAAACGCGTCTTATAGCGCGGGTCAAAGAGCACAGCATATGTTTCTCCGATCACATACCCCTTCTGGCGCTGAAGAATCTTTCCTTTGCAACCTCCAGCCAGCCACAGAATCGGCGCGATACGGTCGAAAGCCAGATCTGCACTAACTACAGAAGGCTCCAAATACTCAAGATCAAAGAAGATGGCATTTTCCTCGAAGCCATCAGACATCTTATGATCCGCCAGCTCAGGGTAGAAAGGCTTTTTGACTTTTTCAAACAGTTTCTTCCGCTTTTTCTTGCCAGTCTCAGGATCGATGATCTCACCTTCATATTCTTGATAAGTTTCAATAGGACAGCCATAGTCGCCTTTTAACGGTTTCCTTTTGATATCTCGCCCCTCAATAGAGCAAACAGTACGTGGCCATGTAACATAACGAGCAATTCCGAGATTGTCCCATTTTTCATCGGTTGGCCTTAATCCCTGTGCCGTTAGGCTTATTTCTTCGTCTTCCTTAATCTCGTTATTAGTTACGAGGATACATTTTCTTTGTCCACAGTCCTCCTTATTAAGCAGATTAACTGCATGTAATGTCGTTCCAGAACCACCGAAAAAGTCTACTACAAGAGCATTAGGCTTATCGTTTACAAAGAACCGCAAAGTGTCGTGAACAGCATAAAGAGACTTTGGATAAGGGAACGGACTTACACCGAAAATGCTTTTTAATAAGCTGGTACCGCCAATACTCGCATCATGGGACCCAATTCTCCATTGTGTACCGGTCACCAAAGATCTAACCTCTGTTTCAGAAATGATAGATCCATCAGATCTGTGTCCACATATTTTATAGGTCCCGTTGTTAACTTTTTCGATTTCGCCTTTTTTTAGATAATAGATCGGCACAGTACCCTTTGATAATCTTCCAAGCATTACAAAGCCAGACGCAATTAGTTTACGCAAATTAGTGTTTGATATCTGCCAGTTCCCTTCGTTTCCGTCTTTTCGGAGTGGCCAAACTGCAAATGTGCCTTTAGGGGGTACTACTTCACTTCTATTATCACCGAAATAGGGCTCACCAACAGAGTGGATACTCTTTCCGTCATTATTGACGAAAACAGGATAAAATTGGTTTACGCTATCCGATCTCAGGAAATGTGACCCTGACCGTATCAGCATTGACCACCTGAGATGTGTTACTCGCTTGTCCTCTTTGACATTGACTCGCCATTCATCGCTTAGAGGTAGTCTATTAACAGAAGACTCTCCAAATTGCACAACATAAATATACTCATCAACACGCGCAAATCCGTTCTCACGTGCTACTCCGCGGGAATTTGTTAATGTCGAAACCATCTGTATTCTGGCTTCGGGAAATAATTGTTCCAACAACAGCCCGAGGCGCAAGTATTCTTTTTCATCAATCGTTACAATAAGGACAGAATCCTTGGGGTTGAGCAGCTTTTTTGCAAGCCTCAGACGATCTTCCATGAAGGTCAGCCACTTGGAATGACGGTATTTATCGTCTTTACCCACATAGTTATTATTATATTTCCAGTCCGTTGCACCGGTATTATATGGAGGGTCTATGTAAATACAATCCACCTGCCCCTGATAAGCATATACCAAGGTCTGAAGCGCATGATAGTTTTCTCCGTTGATAACGACGTGGTACGGTTTATCGCCTCCGCGCTCGACACGGCCAGTTTCTTTCAAGCCGGCATAGATCGGCTTATCGAAACGCGCTAACGCAACAATATCATCAACCGCCGCAGTAACGGTTTCATCGGTTTGTTCATTTCGCAGCATTGCAATACCATCGGATATGCTTATGACTTTATATACAATCTCCGAGGGATCATCTTCGTTTTTCGTATCTTCCATCACGCCACGTGGAGGAAGGATATTCACGATATCACCGCGTACCACTGGCTTCTTCCACATCCGGACAAATTCCGGTTTTGAGGCCTCATAAACGAGGCCGTATTTGCGCCCATGAACATAATCTTTGATATCCCGCGCGAGATTCTCATCGTATTGCGCGGCGCGCTCCATCAAATCTTCAAGTCTCATAAGGATGACACCTCCATCAATAACCTATGATCAGCAATCCCGAAAGCGGAATACCGAGGCGATCGCTTGCATACATAGCTTCAAAAAACTTGCATACACGGTCAAAATCGTTGAAAGTACGATACTTGTTCCAGACTGCAATGCAGAGTTTATCCACACTTCCATTTAGCAAGCCTTCTTTGAAATCTTTAAAAAAATTATCAATCTGATTACACACAAAAGAATTGGCATCTTCTTCTAAATAATGTGAAAAAACTGACGGCATATCTTTCCCTTCAATGAAAAAACACATTCATAGTCGGCAAAAATCTTAATAATTATTGAACTTTACAAGTGTTTTATCTTGACAAGACAATTATTTTCCCCCGACCAAAAACAAGGCATTATAAAAATTGCCGTTTAAAAAGCAACCCTCTTTCTCAGTATCCAAACAACTTAATCTTATTAAACAATTTTCTAACTTTAATCTATGCAGAGTTAAATAAAAATGCTTGATTTTGAGGCGTGATTTTAAACACTACTTTATAATTTGAAGATTGACATTAGATTTTTACATTGACATTGTTGCGTGAATATTTATCATCTGTTTGCAAATGGTTTATTTGGTAAAACGAGATGGAAAATAAAATTGTGATTCACAACGAAACAGACTTGCAGTCAAAGATTTACACCATTCGGGGAACGGAGCAGCTGCATGACCTGTTCCGCAGATTTCTTAATAATTCCGCTGACATCAGCCCCTTGAATGTCAAGCCCTTCAGCTTTTATGCAGAGAGTGTTCTTTATTCCGAAAAGGCCGGTGCAGAGCTGTTTCACATAATCGTATCCGTAATTGTTTTCGGGTATGAATCCTCCGGCTGTCGTGACGTAGATCAGCCTTTCTGCTTTGCACAAGCCTTCAGGGATCCCCGCTTCATTATAGGCAAAAGTCAGTCCGTTCACGCATATCGCTTCGATATAGCATTTTAAAATCGCCGGAAAAGAGAGATCCCAGTAAGGAGCGGCAATGACTATCTCCTCCGCAGCACTGAATTGTCCGGCAAAACGGAACATTCTGTCCGAGTAATCGGCTTTTTCAATGAATCTGTCGCGCTTTGAAAGTCCGTCGTAATTCAGAGGTCCAAGATCTTCCTCAAACAAATTCACCATTTCAACATCACCCGATATCGCCTGCACAGCTTTTTTTGCAAGTTGGAGCGTTCTTGAATCCGGTCTTGCACATGCATTGACAAAGAGAATCATCTACTTTGCCCCGTAGATCTTGTAGTAGTCTTCGATCCTTGACTTCATTTCATCGTCGATGAGGACTTTGCCGCCTACTTTTCTGCCGTAGAGGTATTCAACGACCTCGGCCATTGTGACGATGGAGAAAGTTTTCATTCCGAAATCGTCCCTGATCTCGTCAAGTGCCGATTTTTCGCCCGTTCCGCGCTCCATTCTGTTGACCGAGACTGAAAGAGCCGCAAGTTCTATATCCGCCGCCGCCTTGAGGAGCGGAACCGTCTCGCGGATGCTGGTCCCGGCAGTGGTAACGTCTTCGATTATGAGGACTCTCTCCCCTTTCTGAAGTTTGTGGCCGATGAGATTCCCCCCCTCGCCGTGGTCTTTCACCTCTTTTCTGTTGAAGCAGAAAGCGACGTTTTTGCCGTATTTTGCGTTAAGCGCGATAGCGGTGGAAACTGCAAGCGGAATCCCTTTGTAGGCCGGTCCGAAAAGGACATCGAACTCCCCTTTTGTGTTTTCCATGATAGATTCGGCGTAAAATTCACCGAGTTTTGAAATCTGCTCGCCCGTTCTGTATTTGCCGGTATTTACGAAAAACGGAGTCTTTCTGCCGCTTTTGGTGACGAAATCTCCGAAAGTAAGAACTTCACACGCCACCATAAAATCGATGAAATCATGTTTGTAGTTATTCATTATGACCTCTGATGAGAAAAATTTTGATTAGAAAAAATATTGATCAAGGAGCTTATTTCTTTCCGAACTTTTCTTCGTAAAGTTTTTTGGAATCCCTTGCAAGAACGAGCTCTTCGTTGGTCGGGATGACCATGACTTTAACTTTGGAATCATCGGTGCTGACGACTGCTTCGGTTCCGCAGATCGTGTTGTTGAGCTCTTTGTTCATCTTGATGCCCATGAACTCAAGTCCTTCGACTGATCTTTCGCGGATCTCGCCGACATTCTCGCCTATTCCGCCGGTGAAGATGACTACATCGACTCCGCCCATTGCCGCAGCGTAGGAAGCGATGTACTTCTTGATTCTGTATGTGAACATTGCAAGTGCGAGTGCAGCGCGTTTGTTGCCTTCGTCACGAGCTTTGCGGATGTCGCGCATATCGTTGGAAATGCCGCTTACGCCGAACAAACCGCTGTTTTTGTTGAACATTTTATTGACCGACTGATGTCCGCCCTCTTTGTCTGCAAGGAAGAAGATAACGCCCGGGTCAACGTCGCCCGAACGGGTTCCCATCATTACGCCTTCAAGCGGAGTCATACCCATCGTGGTGTCGATCGATTTTCCGCCGTCAACTGCAGCCATCGAGCAGCCGTTGCCGAGGTGGCAGGTGACGATCTTGAGGTCTTTGATGTCTTTGCCGAGCATTTCAGCGGCTCTGTTCGAAACGAAGAAGTGGCTCGATCCGTGGAATCCGTATCTGCGGACTCTGTATTTTTCGTAGTATTTATAGTCGATCGGATACATGTAAGCGTAGTCCGGCATCGTGTGATGGAAAGCGGTGTCGAAAGTTCCCGACATGAAGGTATCCGGGAAAAGTTTCTGGCAGGTCCTGATGCCGATGATGTTTGCCGGAATGTGAAGCGGAGCGAGGTCGTTGCATTCCTGGATCCTGAAGACGACGTCGTCGGTAACTTCAACGCTGCCGTGGTAGTATTCGCCGGCGTGAACGAGTCTGTGAGCGATAGCCGTGATCTCGGATTTGTCTTTGATAACGCCGTTTTCGGTCATCATATCCATGATTTTGTTCAGAGCGACCGAATGGTCAGCAAGAGGAAGATTGACTTCGATCTTGTTTTTCGGGTTCGTGATCTTAAGCTCGATGTGGCCTTCGGGATTTCCGATTTTTTCCGCAAGACCTTTCGCGATGACAGTTTCGTCCGTCATGTCGAAAAGCTGGTACTTGATTGAAGAACTTCCGCAGTTGAGAACAAAAATTTTCATGAGAGCCTCCTAAAAAATTGTTAAAAGAATCAAAAGACGGGCGATAGTAGCCTATCAAAAAACCATTTTCAAGAAAAAATCTTTCTCAGAGAAGCCTTTCGAAATTGGCAAAATGAGTCTTTGCGATTTTGTTAAATATATCATGACCGTATAAAGCCGAAATATCTTCAAGAAGCTTGTCCGATTCGGCTCCGCTTCCGGGAATGAGTGAGAATTTGTTTTCAAGAACAGTCTCGCTTATCTGCTTCAGCGAGATCAAATATCCGGCACGCGCTATGACAGAGGCTATGGCGACCGCCGGATCCTGCTCGGCGCGTACCTGAAAATCGACCGGAACTTTGCCCGCAGCCGCGATTATCCTTGCATTTGCCGAATACGAAGGGGTGAATTTATCGACCAGAACACGTTTTATGTCGCTTCTTTTCTCAACGACGTTTGAGATCGCCTTGGAGTGCGCCCATGCAAGAAGATCGGTGAGGTTCTTCCCCTGCTCGGAGAGATTCTGATAGAAGGAATTGTATCTTTCCGGCATGATGCGAACCATCGAAAAAGAGTCACGGAAATCGGCGTTTATTTTTTCGTAAATGCTTAATATTTCTTCATTTTTCATTCTTTTACTGTCTTTGGCGCCGAGTTTTAGGAGCACTTCTTCCTTTTTACCCAGAAGAAAAGAGCAGACGACCAAAGGACCGAAGACATCGCCCTTCCCAGCCTCGTCGCTGCCGAGCGTCCCGACATTCGTGATGAGCGAAAGAAGCAGTGATTTTATCTCCGGATCAGTCGTGACAACGGAAAAACCCTTTTTTTCTGTGTGGTATACCGCCGCCGAAACGAGAGCGTTTTCACTTTTTCCCGTTTTCAGCGTCACGCCGTAAGGGATCTCCTTGATGTATTCGCTGTTTATGACATAACCTGCTTCAAGCAGCCTGATATATGCCTTTTCAACAAAATCGGAAAGCGCCTTATCTGCAGAAAACAGACCCAAAACAGCCCTCACATATAAAATTGTAAAGTTTCCAATATCTTGTCGTAATCGACAGGCTTGATGAAAACGTCATCGAACCCCTGCCTCAAAAATTCATCCTTTTCTTCGCCGAAAGCATAGGCTGTCATCGCGAAAATAGGAACTGAGATCTTCGTCACTTCTTCTTTTTCCCGCATCCTGCGCATCATTTCAGTCCCGTCCATACCCGGGAGCTGTATGTCGGTCATCACTGCGGAGAGATCTTTGGTATGATCATAGATATTCAAAGCTTCGTAGGCGTCCGACGCGGAAACCACATCGACATTCCTTCGTTCCAGACTTTTGACCGAAACTATCAGACTCGCAGGATCGTCTTCAACTATCAGGATTTTCAGTTTTTCAGCCATTTCCAACTCCAAAAAACGCTTGATATTAAGGATATCCCGATTTTTTTCAACGAAAAAGCGGCGCTTATTTGCAAAATTACCGTTTTTGTGGAATCATCACGCGCATGAAGTTGAAATTTGGAGGAACTCATGAAAAAGTATTTGATTTTATTGATTCTTTTTTGTTCACTGACTATTTATGCCGACATTTACAAAGATGAGGCCAAAAAGATCGCGGCTGACAGGAAGCGGGTCGAAGAGATCGAAAAGAAACTCGCGAAAGATGAAAAAGCGTGTGAAAACCCGTCTCAGAACGACCTTTCGAGGAATGTCGTAACTGAGCTCAAACTCTACTGCGAATCGAGGGAATCGGCGAAATCGAGGATCCCTGAGATCAAAAATCTCCTTACCGAATACGAATCGCTTCTGAAAAACTACCTCGAAGAGTGCAAGACTGTCGACACTGACGACAAATATTCGAAATGCGAGACGCTCGACAGTCAGGTCGCGACGGCGGCTGAAAAACTGAACGACGAAAAAGAGAACTTCAACAGCGACATCGACACGATGGAAAACGCGGCTGAAAAGGCAAAAGACTACAACGCAAGGAACAACGACGAAGGTAAAAAGGATTTCATAAAAACGGTCTCGGCCAACCTTAACGCAAAAAAGGAACTCGTGACATCGATGCAGAAAGGGCTCGATGAAGACAAAAAAGTGTTTGACAGATCAAAAGCCGGCGTAAATCAGTCACTTAAAAACGATACGCCAGATTCCGCCAAAATAGGCAGAGAATTTCTGGGAGGACTCAACAAAATACTTCTCCAGAACAACAATCTGCGCAAGATCTGCGCTTCGATGCTCAAAACCATCAACGAGGCGAAAGGAGTCTGCGTCACGAAACTCAACATGGAAAAGTGCAAGGCTGCCGAAACCAAAATGGAGAACCTTTTCAACGACGGAAATTCAAAACTTGCGGCATACAAAGACGAAAAAGTGAACCTTGTGGCGATAGAAAGCGACTATCACAAAGCAGGAATGGGAAACATCCTTGCGAAAACGGAAAACGCCCAGAGAACGATGACGAACTATCTTCAGGGTCTGAAAGAACAGAACACTTTCCTCAAGCAGCAGATCGAATTCAGCCCGAACAACACCGAAGCGGTAAAACAGAGAAACAACAAAAAACTGCTCGACACCTACCTTAAACTAGTAGAAACAATGAAGGAACTTGAAAAAGAGAGTGCAGAGTTTATCAAATTTTACGAAGAATATCTTAGCAAGATCGGCAGCTTCAACAAAACCTGCGTCGAAGGAAAATCGGAATTTACCGCAGAATGCAGGATCGAAGGCGACAAGATAGTCGAGAGTATAAATTCGAACGAGCCAAAAATAATGAAATACGGGGAAAGGTTCAACAAACTGAACAAAGACCTCGGAGAGTTCTTTAAGAAATTCAACAAATAGTCAAACTATCTGCACACATTCGAAGAAGGCTTATACATTCTCGCCATCGCGCTCACTATCGGAAGATGGAAGTTGAAGTCGAGCGATGCGTAAAGCCCGTGGACAAAGTCCGAATACCTTGCGGAAATATCTTCTTCTTCGTATTCCGCTTTTGTGAGAAATCCGACATTCCAACCTGCTTTGATAATGAAGTCAAAGCTCGGGGTCGCACTGAAACCGAAGTGCAGCTGCGGCGTAACGACAAAACGCTGGAAATCCCAGTCATCGTTCAGAGTGCCGTGGTACGCCGCATCAATAGCCGGAGCGATGAAAAATCCGGCACCGCCGGTGTAAAACCTTTTCGCGATGCCGACACCGCCGCCGAACCAAGCAAGAAATTCTCCTAAATCAGAACCACCTTCAGCCGGGTCGTAGTCCTGCGTCAGACCTAAATTCAAATCTAAAAAGGCTCTAAAATAGAATTCGCTTAAAGCAGATCTGTTCAACACATAACCTAAATCGACATCCACTCCCAAATGCAGACCTGGACCGATAAAAATATATCCTGCATCTTCTTTCCAATCCCTTTCCTCCGTCTTCACTCCTTTTATCTGCACTCCGTTGTTCTCCAGACCGAGGTTGAAATAGAGGCCCGTCCACGGATATTCGCGGAGCTGGTCGCCTTCCTCCGCATCGCCGTTCGTGACCTTGATTATCGTCGGTGCGGCGCCATCCTTGCAGTTGAGAGAAATTTCACGGGCACGGGCGAAACCTTTGCGCTGAGTTTTGCCGTCAACCGTTTCAAGGATCTCGAAAGGATGATCGACACGGATATCCTCCATAACTCCGAAACTGCTTTCGATTTTTTTGCCGTCGCTGCTTTTTACCGGCATGAAAATAGCGAAATTGTCATCCTGCTTAAGCTGATAGTTTGCGTTCAGCGAAGCCGCCTTTATCGCGGTGCGGAAAGTGTCGTTGAAAACTGACATGACCTGCGACGGAGTCGGGATTATCTGAAGCGCGGTGTCGGTCGAACCTGATATCCCGCCCGAATGACCCACGATATCGCCGTAATGCTCGAAGCGTTTTGTCTCGTAGTTGTAGCGGTAAATCATGAAAACAACGTTTACAGAAAGTTCGATCTCGACATCGAACGAGTAGTAATGAAGCCCCGTTACAGCCGATTTGTGTCTCGAGCGGATCACTCTGCCGGCTCCGCCTATCGGAGCGACATGAGCCGCGAAAACGTAAGATGAATTGAGGAGATTTTTGACAAAAGCCGCCGAAAGACCGAGTTCCTTCGCCTTTGTCACCATGAAAGTCTCCTGCTCTTTCTCGGGAAGTTCGGAATAACGCTGCTCAGCACTTGCATCGAGCAGATTCCCGAAAACTTTTCTGACGTCCCTATTGAGATAGTGCTCAAGATGCCGCCTGAAAGATTCTCTTTCGGTCGTTCCGGCACGGAAAGTCGGGATCCTTCCGCCGAGATCGATCTTTACCTCGCCCCCTTTTGTCCGCATGAAAGCCTCGTTGTCACCAAGGATTATCTTGTCGAAGCGGTTCGTGATCGTCCACTGGTAGAAAATCTTCGCCGCCTTGAGTTTTTCCTTGCTGTCAAGCGGATAATTCACCGAAAAACTCCACGGAATGCATCTCCCCTCACATTTTTCGTTGTATT
>JAEESW010000019.1 GCA_016290135.1 bacterium | reverse complement strand
TCACGAGATGTATCGAACACGGATATATGTGGGATGGCAAAAAATGTGTTGAAAATCCGTGCAACTCAGACCCTTGCAAAGAAATTCCGCACACTCTTGGCTGTTGGGCAGAAAGAGAGGAAGAATATTACTGTTTTTGTGATGAAGGGTATTTCTGGTATGAGGCAGAGCAAGTCTGTGCAGAGACTCCGTGCAAAGATGATACATGCATAGGAGTCCCGAACGCTCTTGATTACTGTTTCCCGATCACACCTGAAACTTATAGATGCAATTGTCAGCTGAACTATTCCTGGAACGGCAAAGAGTGTGTTCCGGATTAAGCATCCAAACCTGCTTTTTTCGTGCAAAATTGACACTTTTGAACTTGCTTTTTCGTGATTTTTAATCTTTCAGACAACCTGCCGGAATAACAAAAACTCCGTCTTCTCTTCTGTAGCCGTATTTTGTTCCTGTAATCACTAATTTCAGATCGGGAAGTCTGATGGGAACCTGCTTTTCCTCTTTATTCCGCTCTTTTATCAAATCTTTTTTAATGCAATAATTTCACTTGCTTGTTTTGTAAAGTTCTATTATTTGCGGTATTCTACTTCAACTTTTTGCGGTGTTTTACTTCAGCTTTTTGCGGTATTTTACTTCAACTTTTTGCGGTAATTTTCTTGATTTTTTATCCCTTGTTTTTTTGTAATTTGATCGGGTTATAACCCTATAAACTTTCGGTGCGTCTACACGTAAAATTTCGGGGGATTACATAAAATCGCCAAAAAAATTTGCGGGGATTAAAATGTGCTCAGTTTAAGTGACGAAAACAACTGGATATTTTGGCTAAGTGCAGAAATGTTCGTTTTACATGACGATGTTGTTGTAGTTGCCTTTTTCTTGATTTTCCTTAAAATTATTCGATTTTTTTGATTGACGGAGACCGCGAAATGAAAAAATATTTCCTTCTTTTTGCACTGATTTTGATTTTTTCGGTTTTCGGCTGCCAGAAAAATGACAAAAAAGGCTGCGAACCTAATCCTTGTGAAGTTAAGGAACATTCAACAGGAGTCTGCGAAGAAGACGGCTGGGGTGGCCAATATTATATCTGCGAATGCGAGGAAAATTATTTCTGGGATCCGCGCAAAGCCGAAAAAAAATGCGTAGATCCGTGTGAAGGCGACCCCTGCAGCATCTCCGGTTCGACAGGCGTCTGCACAGCGTCGGGCTACAATGAATACGAGTGCGAATGCGAATATGGATTCGTCTGGGAAGATGAGGAATTGAAATGCATTGATCTGTGCGATCCCAATCCGTGCGATGACAAGGAACATTCGACAGGCGTTTGTGAAAAAAAAGACGGACGTTATGTCTGTGAATGCGAGAAAAATTATTTCTGGGTCTCATGTAGCGACTTGCTGTACTGCAACGAGTGCGTCAACCCGTGTCTCCCGAACAAGTACGAATCCAATCCGTGCGGAAATCCGGAGACTTTAAAAGAATGTATCCCCAAATCGGGAAAAAAATATACCTGTGTCTGTAAAGACGGATTCCGTTGGAACGGAGTAGAGTGCGTTGAACTTAACGAATGCAGTCCCGGAGATTCTGTTCCGTGCAAGGATTCCTCAACTGGACTTCTCTGGTCGACAAAAATATCTGACTACGGAATGCTGAAACAATGCGGCAACTTCTCCGAAGGGCATTTCTCCAACTGGGAAACTCCTTCGATCGATCAGCTTCGGACACTGATCCGGAACTGTCCGGACACAGAAACAGGGGGAACATGCGAAGTCAGTGATGAGTGCATTGAAGAAAGCTGTTATGCTGAAAACTGCAAAGGCTGCAGCCCTGACAACAGCGGCAAATACAGCATAATAGGTGACTACCAGCAGTTTTTGTCAAAATCGACATACAATTCTGAATCATCATGCTTCTGGGCGGTAAACTTCATTAGCGGGGCAATCGAAACCGTCTGTGCTGACGGCACTCCGAAAAATGTCCGCTGCACAAGATGTCTTGAAGACGACCATGAGTGGAACGGGACCAAATGCGTCAAAAAACCGTAGAAACGGCAAAGAGTGCGTTCCGGATTAAGCATCTGAAATTGCTTTTTCGTGATTTTAAGTCTTTGACTTTTTCTTGATTTTCCTTAAAATTACTCTGTTTTTTGGGACTTCACTGCTCGATCCATCTCCGCAACAAAATAACTCCGCCGTATAGCGGCAAATTCTTGACAAAAGCACACGATTTTTAATAAAAAAGTGCCGAACGCGGTTTTTTGAGGTGATATGTCTAAAACAGCTTTTGTTTTTCCCGGCCAGGGTGCGCAGTATGCCGGAATGGGGCGGGAATTCGTAAATAATTTCAAAGTTTTTTCCGAAGTTTTCGAAGAGGCTTCGGCACGGCTCGGTTTCGATCTGCTGAAAACTGTGACTGAAGGAACTGACGAGGAACTTATGCAGACAGAAGTGACCCAGCCGGCGATACTTACGGTTTCAAAGGCGATCCTCGAAGTCGTAAAGCAGGAATTCGGCATAGGCAGCGATTTTACGGCGGGGCTAAGTCTTGGTGAATACACGGCGCTCGTTCATGCCGGAGCTTTGAATTTTGCAGATGCGGTCGCTCTGGCGAAAGAGCGCGGGAAGATCATGCAGGAGGCAGTCCCGGCAGGTGTCGGTGCCATGGCTCCGATAGTCGGTCTGACCTACGATGAAGTTGCCGGATTTATTAAAGAAATCAAAGACCTTGGAGTAGTAGAGATCTCAAATTTCAATTCTCCGGCGCAGGTCGTAGTTTCGGGAAACACTGAAGCAGTACAAGCGGCTGTAGAATTTATAAAGAAAAATTCAAAAACGAGAGTCCGAGCGGTCTTCCTTCCCGTGAGCGCTCCTTTCCACACTTCGATGCTTAAAGACGCTTCAGAAAAATTTGCTGAAGTTATCAGAAATGTTGAGGTCTCGCCGATGGATCAGCCTGTTCTGTCAAACGTTACGGGTCTGCCTTACACTGATAAAACGGAAATAAAGCCGGCGCTCGTAAAACAGTTTTACAGCACGGTCCTCTGGAAACCGTCAGTCGATTTCATGCTTGAGAACGGAGTCACCGATTTTGTTGAGATCGGCCCCGGAACATCGCTTTCAGGACTCATCCGAAAGACCGCAGCCGCGATGGAAAAAGAAGTCAGGATCCAGAACGTTGAAAATATGGAAACTTTTAATAACTTGAAATTTTAGGAGAAAGTCATGTATTTCGAAAAAATCGCCGACATCGTAAGACATCATCTCGCTCTTGATGAAAGTATCGAAATAACTCCGGCATCATCACTTAAGGAAATGAAGATCGATTCGCTGGATGTCGTTGAGATAATAATGAAGATCGAAGATGCCTTCGAGATCGAGATCCCTGATGAAAAACTCCCTGATTTCCATAACTTAGGCGATCTCGCGAACTATATCAAATCGGTAAAAGAGTCTTAGTTCATGCTTAAAAGAGTCGCTGTCACCGGTCTTGGATGCGTAACCCCTTTCGGAATCGGGCGGCACGCGCTTTTTGACGCTCTGTCAGCCGGAAGATCGGCAGTCTCTCTTGTTTCTTCATTCGACACATCGGAATTTAAAACGAAAATAGCGGCTGAAATAAAAGATTTCGACCCCGATCCCTATTTTCCGAAAAGCGAGACGCGCAGGATGGACAGATTTACGCAGTTTGCCGCAGTCGCCGCAAAAGATGCGCTTATTGATTCGGGTCTCGATCTTGAAAAAACAGATAAAAGCCGCTTCGGAATAGTTTTAGGAAGCGGTTTCGGCGGGATAGCGACAACTCTTGAGCAGCACAAAAACCTGCTTGAACGCGGTGCAAAGAGAGTTTCGCCGATGTGCGTCCCGATGATGATCCCGAACATGGCGGCTGGAAATCTTGCGATACTTTTCGGTCTTCGCGGCCCCAACGAAACTCTCTGCACGGCATGCGCCTCATCTTCCCACGCAATAGCTGCGGCTTTCAGGATGATACAAAGCGGAAAGGCAGACCTTATGATCTGCGGCGGAAGCGAAGCTCCGGTAAATCCACTGATTTTAGCGGCGTTTTCCTCGATGAACGCCCTTTCAAAGCGCAACGGCGAGCCTGAAAAAGCGTCTCGGCCTTTTGACAAAGAGCGCGACGGATTCGTTCTGGGTGAGGGTGCAGGAATACTCGTTCTTGAAAGTTTCGAGCATGCAAAGGCTAGAAAAGCCGCTATTTATGCAGAGATCGCAGGTGCCGGAAGTTCGGCGGACGCATTTCACATAACTTCGCCCGATCCTGACGGCTTGGGAGCTGCAAGCGCGATGAGAGCTGCTTTGGCAGATGCCGGGATAACGCCCGACAAGATCAGTGCTGTTACCGCCCACGGAACCGGAACAGTTGCGAACGATCCGACAGAAACAAAGGCTTTAAAGTCTGTTTTCTGGGAGCACGCTTACAAAATCCCGGTAAATTCAATAAAGTCTATGCTCGGTCACGCTCTCGGCGCTGCTGCGGCGCTTGAGGCTGTTGCGGCTGTTTCTTCGATGATGAGCGGGCTGATACCGCCGACGATAAACCTTGATTCGCCCGATCCGGAATGTGATCTTGACTATGTTCCGAACGTTGCGCGCAAAGCCGCGTTGAAATACGTCATGACCGATTCATTCGGCTTCGGCGGACAAAATTCCGTTTTGATATTTAGATCTTTAAGAAGTTAGGAGGTGCAATATGAAAAAAACATCGCTTTTTCTTTTTTTGGTTTCTTTTTTCCTTTTGACAGCGTGCGAGAACAGTGTTGCGCCTGATTGTTCTCAGGAGAGTGTGAACAGACACGCTTTCGCATATCTCAAGGAGTGGTATCTGTGGTATGAGCACCTTCCCGTGGTGGATCCGGCCGGTTTCGAGTCACTCGACAAAATGATCGCGGCCGTAAAATACCGCGAAGGCGACAAGCTCATCGACCGCTTTTCATACTCGGTCAAAAAGACCGAACACGATGATTACTATGCCGGAAAGCGTTACGGTATGGGTATGTCGATGATGCGTGACGAAAACAGCCGCGTTTTTATCTCGCTTGTCTATCCTGAAAGTCCGGCCGGCGTTGCGGGGCTCAAACGCGGTCAGCAGATCCTTGCCCTGAACGGCGTGACTGTCGAAGAACTGGACGAGAACGGAACTTACAACAAAGAACACCGCGGGGAAGCCGGTTTTGAGGAAAAGACCGACTGGAACAATGTCTATAATGCCGAAAATAAAGGCGAGGCTGTTGTTTTCAAGGTCCTTGAGGAGGGTGAGGAGCTTGAAACGACGGTAATTCTTGACGACTACATCGGAAAATCGGTGCTTGCATACAAAGTTCTGGAAAATGACGGCGTGAAGACGGGATACCTTCACTTCAAATCCTTCATAAACTCTTCTGAGGATGAGCTGAACGAAGTTTTCGCCCACTTTAAAGAGGAGAACATCGAGCAGCTTGTCCTTGATCTGCGCTACAACGGCGGCGGACTCGTGAAGATCGCGCACCAGCTCGTCAACCTTATTGTGGGAGAGAAGGCGAAAGGTGAGGATGTTATAAAACTGCTCTACAACAATAAGCATCCTGAGCAGAACACCTCATATAAAGGCAACGTGCTTAAAAATTCACTTTCGGGAATGGAAAAAGTCGCGGTCATTGTCTCGTCAGGCACGGCAAGCGCTTCAGAAATGGTGATAAATTCGATAACTCCTTATGTCAAAGAAGTCGCTCTTATCGGCGAAACGACTTACGGAAAACCTGTCGGGATGAATTCAAGGGATATCTGCGACCAGACGATCGTCCCGATCACGTTCAAATACGCCAATTCGCAGGATTACGGTGATTTCTTTCTGGGGATGGAAGCCGACTGCTCTGCTGAAGACGACTTCAAGCACGATTTCGGAGACGAAAGGGAAGGGGAGCTCGCTGTTTCGCTTTACCGTCTTTCAAGCGGAAAGTGCCCGTCGGATGCGGCTGTGAAGAGCCTGCAGAAGAGAAGACCCATTGAAGAACTCATTCCGCTCGAACTCAAGGGAATGGGAAAGATCGATTACAGTTTTTAGTGCCGCGCTCTATTTTTATTCGTGATATCGTGATAACGTTATGATGTAATTAACGACAGCGCGGCAGAGAAAAAGATCATTTCAGATCGGGATTCTGTTTCAAAACCTCAGGATCGACTTCGTAGATGTTGAAATAGGGAGTTTTGTGTTTCAATGTCATCCCTTTGGGCGGTTTCCTTCTGATCTTCGCCAGTTCTTCTCTGGATATTTTGAAACGCGAGGCGCTTGAATTCATTTTGTGGAGAATGAGGAAGACGCCCGGTTTTTTGATCTGTTTGAGTGAAGTGATGAATTTATAGTTGCGGTTCGTGTAGCCGGAATAGTAGTTTATGCGATAGTCAATGTTCCTGTCGGCAAGGTATATCGTTGTGTCCGGATAGTTCGAAAGGAGAACGGACATCGATTCTTTCTGCTCGCCGCGCACTCTTTTGTAGAAGGCGCTGTTGTCAAGAGAGTAGTAGATGTTGCTTATGAAGATCGTCAGAAATAAGGCGGAAGCCAGAACTGCCACGGTCTTTTTTCCGGTCTTTGCGAGATCTGTAAGAAGTATCGCGCAGATCGTGCAGAGCGGAAGGACGAAAATTATGGTGTAGCGGTTGTTTCTGATGAGTGTCGTGTAGGGCGACAGACTTGTCGGTGCGAACGACATGAAAAGAAAGTAGGAGAGGAACCAGATGAAAAACAAGACTTCTTTTCCCTGTTTTTTCAGGCACATCTTCACGATGCATGCAAGAAGTGCTATAGCGGTGAAGTATCCGCCGAATCCGAATGTTCTCCAGCGGGCGAAGTTGCCGGAAGTGAAAACGGTCCTTATGTAGAAAAAGAGGTCTTTCGGATCGACATCTGTCATTCTGTTCTGATATTCGACAACTTTTTTGCTGAGATCGAAAACGTGAAAAAAGTTGTTGTGGACTTTGAGATAGACGAGACCCTGGAATATTGCCGGAACGAGAGAAACAAGCGCGGCGCAGCCGACCCAGAGGATCGTCTTTTTGTTGAATCCTTTTTTATACCACACGTAAATCGAGACTAAGAGCGCGATAAAAAGCCCTGTCGTTCTTGCGAAAAAGATCCAGCCTATTGCGAATCCGCCGAGTATGAACCAGCCTGTCTTTTCGGTCTTTGCCCCTCTTTGAAATGAATAAACGGTGAGGAGCGTGAAAAATTCAAGCGGAGCCGCGACCTGGAGAAAGTTCGCGAAAATGACGACTATCGGATATGTCGTGTAGAACAAAGTCGTGATGACAGCCGTGGCTCTGTCGGTCTCCGCCTCTACGATCTTATAGGCAAACCAGACGCTTGAAACGCTGTAAACGAATGTCGGGATCAGCGATGTGTAGTCGTTTATGCCGAAGATTTTGTAAAGAAGTGCGGCGGGAGCGAAAACGACCCAGCGGACATCGAAAATGAAGTTTGCGGTAAAGTTGCCGTTTGCGAATCTGTTTGCCAGGGAACTGTAAGGAAAGTCGTCTCCCTGTGCTATTCCCATGAAGTTGATCATCCTGAATATGAGAGAGAAAATCATAAGGAGATATACAGGATCAAAGGGCAGATTTTTAAATTTTTTATTGATATTGTCCCAAAACATTGCGCCTCCGCGTAAAAACTGACCGCGAGTTTACTTTTTATTCCGGCGATTGCAAATCCTAAGAATTTTCAAACAGGAATTTGTCGGAAAACAGATCCTTTCCGTATCCGGCGAAGTTGTTTCTGAGGAAAGTGAGCCCTTTGTCGACGCTTTCAAGCTGCGACGCGCGGTGAAGGTCAGTCCCGAGATTGTCGATGATTCCTTTTTCGAGAAAGCGGATGACCTGCTTTTTCTTGGGGTGGAATGAGGCTTTCGCCAAAGTTCTGACAGATGACTGGAAAAAAACTTTGTATTTTTTCTTCAGTTCAAGCCAGAATTCGTCGTCTTTCAGGTATCTTTCGATATGTGCCAGAAGCGGGATGAAACCGGATGCGTTAAGGGAAAAAACAGATCTCTCGATCTCGCTTTTGCCGACAAACGGTGAGAATTCGACCATTATCACTTTGTAACCGTTGCTTGTGCGTGAAAACTCACGGTGATCGGAAAGTTCCTTTATTTTCGGGATATTGCACATATATTCGAAGCTGAAACGCCTCACCATCGTCTTTTTGAGAGCGGCGATCCTCCCCATGACGATATTCGGATCGGGGTTGAAAAGAGAGTGGAACTTGTGCGGGGTGGGGACTATCTCGATGTAGCCAAGAGATGACATCCCTTTAATTATTTCAAGGGTCTCAGAAACTTCTTCGGGGCCGTCGTCCAGCCCCGGAAGAAGATGTGAATGAAGGTCGATCATTGATGTGAAAAACTATTTTTTCGAATTTTTCTCTGCAAATTCCCAGCCTGCATTGATAGCTGCGAGGTTTGCTTTGACTATTTCTTCGCCTTTGCTTCCGAAAATGACTTCGACACCTTTTCTGATGATGTTGATGTCAAGACCGGTGAAAAGGCTTGCAGCGCCTGCGATGACCATGTTCATGCCGCGTGCGTTGTTGACTTCCTTTGCGATTCCGTCGCCGTCTATCGCGATGCAGCGGGGCTGTTTTTTGAGCTCAGCCATAAGTTCGTCGACATTCGGATAGTTGTCGATATTGATGAAAGGATTCGTGTTTGTTACGATCCAGCCTGTTTCCGGGTTAAGCCACGGAAGGTAGCGGAGCGATTCCATCGGTTCTACGCTGATGATGATGTCTGCTTTTCCCATCGGAACGAGGTCGCTCCAGATCGGTTTGTCGGAAATTCTGAAGTGGCTCTGAACGTCGCCGCCGCGCTGGCTCATGCCGTGGACTTCGGCCTGTTTGAGGTAAAGACCGCTTTCAACTGCGGCATAACCGAAGATCTGTGCGATCGAAAGAATGCCCTGACCGCCTACACCTGCAAGAATCATATCACATTTCATAAGAGCACCTCCTTACTTCTTTGCCGCTTTGGTTTTTCTTCTTAAAGTCTGCATGCATTCTCTCTGCGGAATGATGACAGAAACGCCGTTGTATTCGATCTCTTCGGTGATGACTTTGACCATTTCCTCGTGGTTTGCCTTGTTCGGAACGACTACGCGGATGTGGTTTTCGTCAACGCCCAAGCCTTTTACTATCTGGTAAAGTCTTCCTTCAGCGTGCGATTTCTGGCCGCCCGTCATACCGGTGGTCGAGTTGTCGCTGATGAAAACTACGATGTTGGCCTTGTCGATGACTGCATCGAGAAGACCCGTCATGCCGCTGTGGGTGAAGGTCGAGTCGCCGATCACAGCGCAAGCCGGGAACATTCCTGCGTCAGCAGCACCTTTTGCCATCGTGATGCTTGCTCCCATGTCGACGCAGCTGTTTACAGCCTGGAAAGGCGGAAGTGCGCCGAGCGTGTAGCAGCCGATATCTCCGAAAAGGTGACCGTCGCCGTATTTGTCCTTGACCGCTTCGACGTAAGCCGCGTAGAAGTCAGCGTGGCTGCAGCCGGGGCAGAGTTTCGGAGGTCTTCCTGCAACGAGAGCGGGAACATCTTTTCCGATCGTTTCTTTAAGGCCGAGAGCAGCTGCGATGAGGTTCGGGTTGAGTTCGCCGTCACGCGGAAGTTCGCCTGACATTCTGCCGAGAACTTTGACGTCCTTGTCGAGAAGGCCGCGGAGAGCTTCTTCGACCATCGGCATGCCTTCTTCGAGAACGAGGACTTTCTCACATTCCGAAGCGAGACGCGCGATGAGTTTTTTCGGAGCCGGATACTGGCAGACTTTGACTACCGGATAAGGACATACGCCGTCGAAATTTTCCATGAGGTAGTTGAAAGCAAGTCCGCATGCGATGATGCCGAGCGACTTGTCGGCAGCGTCGATGTATGCGTTCCATTTGGAGTTCTCAGACTCTTCCATGAACTTTTTCTGGTTTTCAAGAGTCCTTCTGTAGCTCTTTTTAGCAAGTGCCGGAAGAAGGACGAACTGGCGTTTGTTTTCCGGAAGCTTGAGCTCGTTCGGAGCGATCGGATCTCTGAGTTCAACGCCGGAACGGGAGTGCGAAAGACGTGTCGTGACACGCATAAGGACCGGAGTTTTGTATTTTTCGGAAAGTTCGTAGCCGTCGAAGACCATGTCGTAAGCTTCCTGCTGGTTCGAAGGTTCGAATATCGGAAGAAGAGCGAATTTCGCGAGGATCCTCGAATCCTGCTCGTCCTGAGACGAGTGCATGCTCGGATCGTCAGCGACCGTTACGATGCAGCCGCCGTTTGCGCCTGTTACGCCTGAGTTTACGAAAGGATCCATTGCGACGTTGAGGCCGACATGCTTCATCATAGCCATGCTTCTTTTGCCTGCATAGCTCATTCCGAGTGCGCCCTCGACTGCGGTCTTTTCATTTGCCGACCACGTTCTGTGGACGTTTCTTTCAGCCGCGGCTTTGGAAGCCTGAGCATACTCCATAATTTCTGTGGAAGGGGTTCCGGGATAAGCGTAAAATCCGGAAATACCGGCATCAAGTGCCGCCTGGGCGATAGCTTCATCGCCTAAAATCATCATTTTCTTCTTAGTCACGATAACCTCCAGAATATCAAAAAATAAGCCAAAAACTTAAATCAGCTTAAAAACGCGGGGCACTCTAACATTTTGAAATAGCAATGGTCAAATTTTTTTCAGTTTCTTATGCAGATAACGCTGTAGGCTAAGTTTGCGGCGCAGTCCGAACACTCTTTCCTTCCGGAATATATTTCTCCGTTAAGATTTATTTTAACGGCATAGGATCGACCAAAATTATCTGTTGTTGATGAGATAAATTCGTTCTTAAAATAGAAAAATTCCGAAACAGGGGAGTATTCGCCAAAATAGACGAGCGATGAAAGTTCATTCTTGTTCGGCAGTCTCCAGTCATCGTGACCCGCATAAGTCAAGTCTTCGCAGAGTGCAAGAGCCTTAGCCCAGTTGTCGATCTTTGTGTTGGATGTGATGAGGGGCTGCCATATATGTCCTGTTGTCGAATCCGTGATAACTGTGTCTCCGTTTATTGTTGATGATGTCAGTTTCGCAAGAGGAAGTTTTCTGCCGCGGACGCATACAGTGTCATAAATGTTACTTTTATAGGCATAGTACCTCGGAAACCCGTCTCTGGAGTCGAAAGTCAAAGCTTTTTCCGGATCTTTCATGTCTGTTACAGATGTCCATAGCAAGTAGCTTGATAAAGAAATGCCGGTGGAAGATATAGAGTTTTCATATTCGTGTATCGTCATGATCTCATGAGGTGCCGGAAGACGCCAGTCGTTTTTGCCTGCATACTCAAGTTCGTCGCAGTAGATCCATGCCTCGTTCCATGTGAAATCAATCGGATGGATATCCTGCTGCCACTCAAGCCCGGTGTTGTTATCGACCACAATATTCTGGTTTGCGACCTTTTTGACAGTAAAATTCTGCTCCGAGCATGTCTTTCCCGCATACTGTGCGTCCTGACCGTAAAAATCATTGTTTTCAGCCGGACAGTTTATCTCTCCTTCGCTGTCGTAACATTTTTTCTGTCCGGTGCAGATATTCCCGAGTGTCAGAGTTCCGGTTGCGAAAGTGTCGCATTTTCCGTTGTTCCAGGTGTATCCGTCAAGGCAGCCGCAGTAGTAAATATCAGAACTCAGTGCATGACATGTCGTTTGATCGGAATGTGCTATTCCCGCGCACGGGTCGTCATCGCACGGGTTCATGCACTTTGAACCGTCCCAGAAAAAGCCTTCAAGACACTCGCATTCATGTTCAGTTTCTGTTTCGGGAATGCAGAGACCTGTCGAATTCTCTATTTCGCAAAGTTCTTCACTGCAGGGATCTTCAAGACACTCAAGACCGCGTAGGAAGTATGCTTCAGGGCAGATTTCGGAGCGGACACAGGTGACATAATTGTCGAGGTGTGAATATTCTTTCATGATATGACCGATATACCCTATGGAAAAATCGACTTCGGAGGCATAATTCGTCCCGAAGTGGTTTCCGCCTATAGCGTTGATGGAAAGTGTGGATGAAAAGAATGAGTCGAATTTGGAGAAAGGTTCAGAATAGTTTTCAAGCATGAACGGCAGATTTGACGCAGGTTCTTTTATGCTGTAGTCGATAAGCGAGGCGAGTTCGTTTCTGTTTGGAAGTCTCCAGTCGCTGAAACCGGCGTAATTCAGTTTTTCGCAGTACGCCAAAGCATGTCCCCATCCCTGTTTCATAGTGAAAGTGTTCTGCCACATCAGTCCGGTCGTTTTGTCTGTCACGACTTTCTCCCCGTTGATTTCGGATGTTTCGAATTCTGAGGAAGGCAGCCCTTCGCCGCGGACACACCAGAAAAGAGATGTGTATATTGCATCGAGAGCGTCTGTATAGTTGGCTCTTAAACTTGACTGCCACGCAACTTTTGTGTCGGAGGGATAGATCGTTGAAGACCACGCATAAGTTGTGCCCTCAAACAGATTCGGAAAATAAAAGGGGTAGTGATATAGGAAGTATTCGTTGCTGGTCATAATTGAAATCAATTCCTGAATTGAAGGGAGCCGCCAGTCGTCGTAACCTGCGTAAACGAGGTTTTCGCAGTAATCAAGAGCCTCTTCCTGCGAGCCTTCCTCTGAAGTTAAGCCCTGCCAGATGAGGTTCGTGTTCGCGCTTACCACAACAGGTTCTTCTGGAACAGTGTAGTCTATTTTCAGATCTATCGGAGAGCAGGTGCCGATGCCGGCATACTGAGGATCCTGACCGAAAAAGCTTTCACCTAATGCCGGGCAGTCAATTGTTCCGGAATCGTCGTAGCAGAGGCTCTGCCCGGTGCAGATGTTGCCAAATCCCGGTTTTTGTGTAGTGCAGCCGCGTTTTTTGCCCCACCAGTAATAGTTTTCATCGCATTCACAGGTGTACATATCTACTCCGACAGAGAAGCAGCGTCCTGATGAGTGCTCAATTCCAGCGCAAGGATCCGGTTTGCACGGGTTTACGCATTTTGAATCGTTCCAGAAGTAACCGTCGTCACATGTAAAAAGACAGTCTTCCGATTTTGGAGTGTAAACATAGCTGCCTTCGTTTGACGGTCTCCAGCCATGCCAGTCCCAGGTCTGTTCTACGGTCGAAGCTGTGCTCCAGTGAGCGTTTTCGGGAAGATTCTCGCAGTCCACGATTCTGGTGTCTCCTTTGCAGCGGTCGTCTTCCCAAGTGTAGTTGGTGCTGCATCCGCAGTAATATGAGTCGCCGTCAGGGAAACATTCGCCGGTGGATCCGGAAAGATGTGCGCACGGATTTTTTTTGCAGGGATCATTGGTGTCAACGGTGTCGTAGTCGTCATCCGTGGCTGAAATTTCATCTTCATCACTCTCTGGATCAGGGGTACCGTTGTCTGAAATATCGTCATCAACGGTGTCGTTGTCATTTAAAGATTCATCGGGGTTATCGGATACATGTTTTTGGGAACAGCCGGAATTTGTCATGATGAAAAGTGAACATAAAATAAAAAGCAGACAGACTTTTTTCATAATCGCACCTCTAATAATAAAATAGAAACGACCTCTTAATAATTTATCACATTTAAGTCATGGTCAAATTTTTTCTGCTGTCGGGTGTGAAATGGAGAAAATGCCGGATTTTTCTTGTTTTTTTATATGAAATTTTAATAATTGATGAGGTTTTTATAAAAAGGAGAGGCTCATGAAACGTGTTTTTTGCCTGATTATGGTTTTTGCCGCGGTTTTTGCTGTTTCGTGCAGCAAAAAGAAGTCGCACGACTATGAGGAGCGTGTCTCGAAAGAGATCAAGGCGGAAGAGGGCGGAACGGTAGAAAGTTCCGACGGAAAGACATCGGTGGAAGTTCCTGCCGGCGCACTGGAGGGGGATACGACGATCACGATGACGGTGTACGACGCGGAAGGATATTCCGATGAAAACGGAAAGATCGTGAGCAAGGTAGTTGAATTCGAGCCCTCCGGAACCATCTTCAAAAAGCCTGTAATAATAACGATAGCGGCTGACGAAAAGATCGAAAAAAAGACGATCTCCGCTGCGGTATACAACGAATCAGAAAAGAAATGGAGCTACAGTCAGGGATTCTATCTGATCCTCGACAAAGAAGACGGCGGCGATCCGATCATGCAGACGACCGACGGCAAAGATGTCGTTCTCGATAACGGAAATCTGACGACGGCCGGTGGAGACCCGATAATGATGACGAATGCCGGCGGTGATCCGATAATGACGAATGCAGCCGGGGACCCGATAATGATGAGTGCGGCGGGAGATCCGATCATGCTTGTATCGAAGGATGCAGCAGGAGACCCGATAATGACGAATGCTGCGGGAGATCCGATCATGACTTCGGCTGCCGGAGATCCCATCATGAAGGCGGCGGCCGGAGACCCGATAATGATGACGACTGGTCACTTCACTACTTTTACCTTGATCGCATTTGATCCGAGAAAAGGCGAAGCTGCTGAACCGGCCGATGACGGCGATACAGATACGACAGAACCTGATGACGACGAGCCAATTGATGACGGCGATACCGAAACAGCTGAACCTGACGGTGACACGGAATCTGATGATGACGAAATTCCCGATGAAACGGAAGACGAAGACATTATCATTCCCGAACCTGAACTTGTTTATTCTAAAGTTTTGTGCACAAATTCGGCAATCTGTATAAACGATGAGGAAAAACAGCAGATTTTATGCCCGAAAGAGGGAGAAGATTTTTACGGTCAGGATGCGCAGTATGCGGCGAGAAAAGGGTGTGTGGCGCATCACAGCTACACCGACATTCCCAACCCTGACGATGCCGAAAATACTTTTATCAAGGACAATGCGACCGGTTTGACCTGGTGGTTCACCGGTTCATATGGCACTTTTGCCGAATTGCAGAATGGCTGCAGTATTTCTTACGGCGGGATCGACGACTGGCGTCTTCCGACTCCGAAAGAAATTCTGACACTTGCTGATCACGGAAGGATTTACGGTGCTGCATCAGATCCTTATTATATCTACTGGATGCAGGGAGTTGAAGAGGGCAGCGAGGACGAAGTCGCGGCGCATACTTCAATTGAATCTTACCAGTACTTTCCTTATATTGGCAGAGTAAGCTACTTCGGATACATAGAGGCTTTACTTATTTGTGTGAGCGGCGATGAATACGGAAAAATAAATCCGGAAAACTACATAGAAAACGGTGATGGAACAGTTTTTGATTCAAGCACCAATCTGCTTTGGCAGAAAAATTTTGTTAAGAAAGAAACCTGGAAGGAGGCTCTTGCATACTGCGAAAACCTTGAATATGCAGGGTTTGACGACTGGAGGCTTCCCAATAAAAACGAACTGGTGACGCTTATCGACTATTCAAAAGCAGACGAAGAGGTCGTTTCATCGTTCCCGGGATTTAAGAGGGAAGAGTTTTTCTTGTGGAGTTCGACTACGACAGCAACACAATATGATCCGGTATGGTCTATAGAGCCGTACGGTCACGTGTTGCTGATGGGCAAGGGTGATTACTGGGAGCCTGGTTCAGTCCGTTGCGTAAGGAGCGATCTCACTGAAAAGACAGAAATCCCCGATTGCGACGAAACCGGTACAGGACCTTGCAGAGATGCGAACGGAACGATCTGGTCGTCAGTGCTGTATCCAGAAATTTTTGCAGGTTATCCGTACTTCTATTATTGGGAGTCTGATTCTACAATCGGTGTTTCCGTACTTCCGGAAATGTGCCGTTATCTGAACGAAAGCGGTTCAAATAAATGGAGGATGCCCACAATAGACGAAATCCGCTCGATTGTCACTACAGACAAACTTAAAACAGGCGGAACCTGCGGTGTAACGACGGAATGTTCTGAAGAATCCTGCTTCAGTGAAGATGACTGCACAGGCGACGATAGTTCGCAGACGCTTCTTTACGATTACGGAATTATGTATTCGGGCACCTTGTACGGTGATCGTATTTGGAATCTGTGGGCTGTAAATGTAAAAGAAGGATCCTTGAATGAGACTGATTACAGTATTTCCGTTTCGGAACTTGTCCAGAGATGCGTTCTTGACGAAACTCTGCCGGATTACAAGAAAACCCCATGGCTTGACCCCGAAACAGATCTCCTCTGGTCTGACATTTCACCTGACTGGATCTGGGTCTACAGCGGAAAATACTACTGCAAAGAACTTTCCCAGAGAGATCACGAACACTGGTGGAGACTTCCGACAGTGGATGAACTCAGGACACTTGTCCGAAACGACTGCGGAGAAGAAGACGGATGCCCGGTCGACATAAACGGAAAATATTCTGTCCTCGGAGATATTTCCACTTTGCTGTCGAGTGAATACTACGGGGATGAATCTTATTTTGCTATTGATTTTTCGAGAATTGTTCGCACCGGCGGGAAAGATTCTGCAGAAAGGATCCGCTGCGTTTCGGAAGGTTCCGGACCGTGCAAAAACGATCCGTGCGCCGGTGTCCAGCACTCAGCCGGGTGTTTTGCTGATTCTTCTGAAATATATCACTGCGGATGCGTGGAAAACTATTTCTGGGACGGCGAAAAATGTTTGAACCCGTGCGATGCAAATCCTTGTGCCGATGATTCTCATGCAACCGGATGTGTTCCGGAATCTGCCGAGGAATATTCCTGTGTGTGTGAAGAAAACTATAGTTGGGTCTCGAGCAGGTTCTCCTGGGTCGACATGAACTGTGTTATCATGGATACATACACTGATCCGGAAACTCACCTGACCTGGTCTGTGCTCTCTTTTGACGAATGGAGCGATGCCGTTTCATACTGCGACGAACTTGAAGAAGGCGGTTACGATGACTGGAGACTTCCGACCATCGATGAACTGAGAACGCTGATACAAAACTGCGAAGGCGCACAGGCAAACGGAGCATGCCCGATATCAGATCCGGATAGTTTGGCAGGCACTCTTTTGAGTTCTGAAGACTGCGAATGCGAATCTGAGGGCAACAAAAAAGGTTTTTACAGCAAGCTCGGCGACAACGGCATGTTCTGGTCTTCTTCTCTCCGTGACGAAGATCCCGACCATGATACCTGGGTCGTAAGTTTTGAAACCGGAAGTGTAGGCTACGCCGAGAAAGACTACATACGAGATTTCCGCTGTGTCAGGAAGGATTCGCAGGTTTTACCGTCGAATTAGCAGGAAATTTAGGGTGTCAAGGAATCGGCGGCGTTGAAATGCGAAATCGTAGAGACGTGACCTGACACGTCTCCCAAAATAAGGAGGGGCCCCATGAAAAGGTTTTTGATTCTGGTTCTAATTTTTGTCGCGGTTTTCGCTGTTTCGTGCAGCAAGAAGAAATCGCACGACTACGAAGAGCGTGTTTCCAAGAAGATCACGGCTGAGGAAGGCGGAACTGTCGAAAGTTCCGACGGAAAGACTTCGGTCGAGATCCCTGCCGGCGCACTTGATGAAGACACGACGATTACGATGACTGTTTATGAATCCGAAGGTTACAAGGGAACCGATGATGTTGACGTCATAACAAAAGTCATCGAATTCGAACCCTCAGGCACGGTTTTCAAGAAGCCTGTCATTATTACGATGGCAAGCGAGATCGATGTAGATAATAAAATCGTCTCAGCAGCTGTTTACAACGAGTCAAAAGGCGAGTGGAGCTACGACGAGCACGGTGCTTATGCGCTTCTTCTTCAGAGCAAAGACGAGGATGGTGCTCCGCTTATGACGACGGCAGGCGGCGATCCTATCATGTTGAACGCAGGCGGTGACCCGATTATGATGAGTGCCGGTGGAGACCCGATAATGCTTGCAGCGGCAGGAGATCCGATCATGCTTGCATCGGCAGGAGATCCGATCATGACGAATGCGGCAGGAGACCCGATAATGATGAGTGCTGCAGGAGACCCGATCATGATGACGACAGGCCATTTCACGGCATACACTTTCATTATGCTTACTCCGAAAGAATATGTCGAACCCGACGATGACGAACCTGTCGCCGAAACAGACGATGACGAACCGGCAGAACCTGATGACGATGAACCGGCAGAACCTGATGATGATAACGATCCGACGGAACCGGCTGATGAAGATATTGTTCCCGAGCCCGAAAAAGTTTATTCTCTGGTTCCCTGCACAGGCTTTACATTCTGTGTCAACGACAACAGCAAAGTCATCGAATGTCCCGGGGAAGGTGAAGAGTTTTACGGTCAGGATGCTCAGTATGCCATCAGAAGATCGTGCGTTCCGCGCAGTTTTAAGACGTTTCCTCTCGAGGAAGACGAAATGCAGGACAATATCACAGGACTCACATGGCTCTTTGCGGATGTAACTGTTGACTACACCGAAACTGAGGAGCACACTTTCTGCACGGAACTGGACTATGACGGATACGACGACTGGAGATTCCCGACCCCGAAAGAACTTAATACACTTGCCGTCCACAATAAAAGCGTTTTGACAAACAGCAATGTCTTTCCGCAGACCTACTTGCAGGATCACGGAGGGTTTTTTCTGGCCGTTGGGGGAGAGACCAATTACTATTACTCGGCTCAGAACGGAGATTTAACTCTGGCAGAAGAAATGAGTTCATACTATAGTAATGTCAACTATATCTGTGTCCGCGGCGAAGAATACGGAAAAGTCGGTGAAAATGTGTATGAGGAGAGTGGTGAAGGGAGTGAAAAAGTCGTTTTCGATCACTCGACTAATCTTCTCTGGCAGAAAGGTTCTGTCAGCGGAAAGAGCTGGAAAGAGGCTCTTGAATACTGCGAAAATCTTGAATATGCAGGATATGAAGACTGGAGACTTCCCAACAGGAACGAACTCATGACGCTTGCCGACTATTCTAAAGCCGGCACAGGCTTAGTATCTTCATTCCCTGGAATGGAGGCGGAGCAGTTCGTAGTTTCGACATCTTCCCTCGGTTTCCCTGAAGTCGGTTACTGGACCTATCAGTGGTCGGTATCAATGAATGACGGCACACTCAGCAGTCTCTCCAGCGAGGAAGAAAAGTTTTATTCAGTCCGCTGCGTGAGAAGCGACCTTGATGCTGCTCCGGCTGACGGCATTCCCGAATGTGACGAAAAGATAGGCTACACTCCGTGCAGAGACACTGCAAACGGAATAGTGTGGTCAATGGTGATCATGGAACCTGATGAAGAAACCGGATATTACGAATGGTACGGAACTGCGGCCGCCGAAGCATGCACTAACGCGGTTATGCACGGCAAAAACAAGTGGAGACTTCCGACTGTTGACGAGCTCAGGACTTTGATGAAAGAGGACAAGCTCAAAGTCGGCGGAGAATGCGGCGTAACTACAGCAAGTTGCCTCGACAGAAGCTGTTACGAAGAGACGAAATGCAGCTTCGACGAGGACTATGTGTTCGAATCGAAGTTCTTAGACTACGAAATGCTCGTATCCGGAGACATAGTTGAAAACGACGATCATGTTTATGACACAGTATGGGTGATAGATCCTTATGAAGATAAATCAGGATTCTCAGAACTCAGTATTTATGAAGAGGACTCTTCTTCGGTCGGCTATGTTTTTTCGACTGTCGTCAGGTGTGTTCTCGACGAGAGCCTGAGCAGTGAGGAAACGCCCTACAATGATCCGCAGACAGGGCTTTCATGGTCAGATATTTCTATGAATGTGACTTATTCGGAGGCGGAGTCTTATTGCGTGTCTTTAAATGAAGGTTCCGATAAATACTGGAGACTGCCGTCAGTAACGGAGCTTCAGACGCTTGTCATCAACTGTGAAGATGCTCCGTGCAAGATGACTATGGACGGCAGATATTCGGTTTTTGGTGATACCGGATACTTATGGGTCGAAAACGGGGAGACGAATGCTCTGAACTTTTCTAACGCCGACTTCGCTTCCTTGGATACTGATTCTTTCTATAATGCGGGTGTCCGCTGCGTTTCAAGCGAACCGAGCCCGTGTGCAGGAGATCCGTGTGCTGCAGTGGAAAATTCGACCGGAATGTGCATCCCGCTGTCGCAGGAAGGATATAAGTGTGAATGTGAGGATGAATATTCCTGGACAGATAATGCATGCCTTCAGGTTGCGGAAGCAGGGTAAAATGAAAATCCGGTATTTTTGATCAGTCCATACCGCAACTTTTTTGATCTTTCGACGCTATCTTTCGTAAACTTTTGAAATTTCTGAATAAAATTCTGCGATAGTCCCTTCTTCGATCCGTTTTCTCGCCTCTGCGGCAAGGTCAAGATAGAAGTGAAGGTTGTGGATCGAATTGAGGATCGGGGAGAGGTATTCGCCCGCTTTGTAGAGGTGACGCAGGTATGCGCGGCTGAAGTTGCGGCAGGTGTAGCAGCCGCAGTGTTCGTCGACCGGTCTCGTGTCGCGCTCGAATTCTGCACGTTTGATGTTCATTGTACCGTTCCATGTAAAGAGCTGACCGTTTCTCGCGTTTCTTGTAGGCATTACGCAGTCGAACATGTCAACGCCTTCCAGAATTCCTTTGATGATGTCTCTCGGAGTGCCGACACCCATGAGGTAACGCGGTTTGTCGGCAGGAAGCAGGTGCGGAACGGCTTCAAGAGTCTTGTACATCTCCTCTTTTTCCTCTCCGACGCTTAAACCGCCGATAGAAAATCCGTCGAACGGGAGGGCTGTCATCTCTTCAAGGTGCCTGATTCTAAGTTCGATGTCGGTCCCGCCCTGAGTTATTCCGAAAAGGGCGTTGCTGCTTTTTCTCGCCTCTAAACAGCGCTGTGCCCAGCGGGTCGTGCGTTCCATCGAGTCGATCATGTATTCGCGGGAGCAGGGGAGAGCCGGACATTCGTCGAAAGCCATCATTATGTCGCTGCCAAGCGCTTCCTGGATCTCAATCGAGATTTCAGGCGAAATAAAGCGTTTCGAGCCGTCGAGATGGCTGCTGAAATAAACACCTTCCTCCTTGATCTTACGAAGCGGACCAAGGCTGAAGACCTGGAATCCGCCGCTGTCGGTGAGTATCGGATGATCCCATTTCATCATGTTGTGGAGCGAGCCGAAAGTCTCTTTTATAAGCTGGTGCCCGGGACGCAGAAAAAGGTGGTAGGTGTTGCCTAAAATTATCTGCGCGCCCAAGTTTTCAAGCTGTTCGGGAAGGACAGCCTTTACTGTTCCCTGAGTTCCGACCGGCATGAAGATCGGAGTCTGGATCTCTCCGTGCGGAGTCGTGATGACGCCGCGTCGCGCCTTGCCGCACTCTTTTAAAACCTTGAATGAAATCATTGCGTTACCTTCTTTTCTCTTGCTCCGAAAAGTATCGTGCCGAGTCTCACTATCGTCGCTCCTTCTTCTATCGCGACGTCGAAGTCTTCCGACATTCCCATCGAAAGTTCCTTGAAAATTTCGGGGTCGGCACCGCATTTTTCGATGACTTCAGCACGAAGATCGAAAAGTTTTCTGTGGAAAGGACGGAGTTTTTCTGCTTCAATGAACGGCGGAATACTCATGAGCCCGCAGACTTTTAAGCGTTTCAATTCCTTGATTTTATTGTATAAATCGCAGACTTCATCCGGGTCGCAGCCGCCTTTCTGCTCCTCTCTTCCGACATTTACCTGAAGCAGGATCCTGACTTGCGGGATCTCCTTCTTTTCAGCCTGTTTCTCGATCTCTTCGGCAAGTTCGAACGAATCGACCGTGTGGATGAGGAAGGCTTTGTCAACGATGTATTTCACCTTGTTTTTCTGCAGATGTCCGATGAAGTGCCAAATCAAGCCGTGATCTCTGAGCTGTTCGAATTTGTCAACAAATTCCTGCACATAGTTCTCTCCGAACTCACGCAGCCCGACACGGTGAAATGCGATGATGTCTTCAACGGGTTTCGTTTTCGAGACTGCGACCAAACGCACTTCGCGGCTGTCGCGCCCTGCGATCTCTGCGGCCGAATGGATCGCCGCATACACTTTTTTCACGAGTTCTATCTTTTCTTCCATGACTATTCCCCCTTTTTCCATGAAAGGACAAAACGTTCCTGTTCGTCGGTTTCCGGCGATTTGTAGGCAAGATAAGCCGGATCTACGCCTATGCTGCGCAGAGTGAATATCTCGTCGATCACAGATCCGCGGTCCGCCATCCCGTGGCGCATCATCCAGCAGCCGACGACCGTCGCAGTTCTTCCCAGTCCGCCCCAGCAGTGGATGTATATCGGGATCCTTTTTGCATGCAGAGCATCGATCTCGTCGAGGATATCCTTCATCAGTTCAGCGCTCGGCACTGTCTTGTCAGGGATCGAAAAGCGTCTGATGAGACCTCCTTCAATTTCCTGCTGCCCGCTGTTTTTAAGAAATATTCTGAAAATATCGCCGTAATTTTCGTTGTAGCCTTTGTCGCTCCTCGCCATTTCGCCCTCTTCCTGAAGGTTTATGAATGCGCGGATCCCTTCGTCAAACAGGGAGCGGAGACGCAGTTTTGCGTTGAAATCCTCGTAACTTCCGGGGAACGGGCCTGCCATGATCTCGCCAGGGATCACCCAGTAGCTGTTTTTTATCACTTTCGATGCCATAAAAACCTCACTTCCGCAAAAACCTAAAAAACTGCGACTTATACAGGGAAAAAAACTACTTTACAATTTTTTTTAAAATCCTATAATAATGCGTTTAAGAGTTTTTTATCAGGGAGGCAGATATGAAAATTTTTAAAATTTCAGCGCTTGTTTGCTTGTTCTTTTTTGTGATTGCCTGTGAGGAAAGCCCGAAAAGACTTGTTCCTATTGATGAATCCGGTGACAACACCGATACCACAGATCCGACCGATCCGACGGATCCGACAGATGATCCTGCAAATCCGACTGATCCGACGAACCCGACAGATCCGACGAATCCGGACGATCCGACGAATCCGGACGATCCTGCAAATCCGGACGATCCTACGAATCCGGACGATCCTACGAATCCTGATGAACCGACGAATCCGGACGATCCTACGAATCCTGATGAACCGACGAATCCGGACGATCCGACGAATCCTGATGATCCTACGAATCCGACTGACCCGACAGAACCTACGAACCCGACTGAACCTGCATACTGCTCTGCGGTTTTCAACGGTGATTCTTCCAAAATAGAAGTCGCTCACAACGACGCTCTGAATCTCAGTTCTGAGACTTGGACTGTCGAAGCGTGGATCAAACAGACCGGCGACCTGACTACCGACGAGATTCCGATAGTGGCAAAGAAAGCGGCAGGCAGCGGCGGCTGGGGAGGCAACGGCAGCTCTTATACATACTTCCTTTCCGATTTCTATCAGAAAAGCAGTTGGGGAAGCGCGTCGACCGCAATGAAAGGCAGTGCTTCCTATTCGATAATGATGAGTTCTTCAGAAGTTTCGGCTGAAACCACTAAGGCCGTCAATTCGGGAGACTGGACCCACATAGCTCTTGTTCAGACTATGACCACGCAGCTTGTTATGAAGAAACCCACCATCACTCTTTACATCAACGGACAGAAAGCGGCTTCCGACGAGAGCAACGTCACTTCGAACCAGACACCTTCGATCTCGACATCGACCGAGGTACTTCTTATCGGTTCAACGGGAACGAAAGCTTTCAGCGGTCTTATCGACTCTGTAAAGATTTCGAACACTGCAAAATATACCGGCAGTTTCATGCCCGCAAAACTTTCAGTGGACGGTGACACGGTCGCTTTCTGGGATTTCAGCGGCGATGCAAATGACTACGAAAATGATATGGTCAGCACTCCGACTGACATAACATATTCAACGGACTGTGCTTTTTAGCTCAATTTTAGGAGGCGGATATGAAATTATTCAAAGTTTTGATCATCGTTTGTTTATTCTTTTTCCTGATCGGATGCGAAGAAAATCCGAAAAGGCTCGTTCCTGTCGATGAACCTGATTCCGGCAGCGCTGAAATAGTTGACGATTCGGATGTCAACGACACGGTTGCCGATGACACGGACCCGACGAACCCGACGGACGACCCGACGAATCCGACGGACGACCCGACGAACCCGACGGACGATCCGACGAACCCGACCGATGATCCGACGAACCCGACCGATGATCCGACGAATCCGACGGACGACCCGACGAACCCGACAGACGACCCGACGAATCCGACCGATCCGACTGTTACCGATGAGGAAAAATGTCTCGCTGAAACGGGAACCACTTGGGATGCTTCGTCACAAAGCTGCTATAGGATCGAGAATTGTGATACTGCTGCAAAACCTGCAAATTCCGAATGGAACGGAGATTCGAGTTACAAAGTATACTATGATGTCGATACCGAAACATGGGTTCCGGGACCTGTCTATGAAACTCAGTACGGCGACGGAGAACCGCAGCCATGTCAGTACAAATGCACGACCGGTTATGTTTATGCAAACGGCGTATGCAAGTCTCAGGCACAGATGAACTATTGTTCGGCAGTTTTCAACGGAGAGTCGTCGAGAGTTGAAGTTGACAGCAATGACGCGCTGAACCTTGCGTACGAGACTTGGACGATCGAAGCATGGATCAAACAGGCTGAGGAAGATATAACGAATTCAAACATTCCTATAGTCAGGAAGGGAACGACTTCTTCCACTCCGGCTTACCTTCTTACCGGTTACAAATTTCTCGGAACATATAACGACACTAATTACTACACTTTGATGGGATATGTAGGTTATTCCTACAAACAGCAGTATCAGACAAAAACAGGAACCGTCCAGCCGAGTCCGAGCTATACCACTTATTCTTACGGCTGGTCGCACATTGCTCTGGTTAATACTAAAGTGGTTTCCGGCAACCAGTGGCAGCAGACCACGACCTACAAACTGGTTCTCTTCCAGGACGGACATCAGGTCTCTTCAAAAGATTACGCAGCTGCTCCGACCATAAATACTCTTAACGAAGCTCTCGTTATCGGTGCAAATCTTTCCGGCGGTATTTACTTCAAAGGTTTGATCGACTCGATCAAGATTTCAGATACGGCAAAATATACTGAGGATTTCACGCCTGCCGTACTTTCAGTTGATGATGACACTGTCGCTTTCTGGGATTTCAGCGGAAACACCAACGAATCCAAGGCCGGCATGGAGAGCACTCCTACGGATATAACCTATTCCTCGGACTGCAGATAAAGATCAGCTTTTTCCGCCCGATTTTCGCAAATAAACTACACAAAAATTTAAAAGATATTATATTGTCACGCATTTTGTCGCCTGTTTAAGGCGGAAAACTGAAAAAAAACGGGTTTTTATATCAATTTTTAGGAGGTTGTCATGCAAATCGTTTCAAGACTTAATGAACTCAGGACTTTGATGAAAAAGAAAAACATCGCAGCTTACATTATTCCGAGTGCAGACCCGCACCAGAGCGAATATGTCGCGCCCCGCTGGAAGGCGAGAGCATGGATAAGCGGATTCACCGGTTCTGCGGGAACAGTCGTCGTAACGATGAAAAAAGCGGGACTTTGGACCGACGGAAGATACTTCGTTCAGGCTGAAGCGCAGCTCGAAGGCAGCACAATAACTCTTTTCAAAGACGGTCTTCCTGAGACCCCGAGCTATACCGACTGGATCAACAGCGAGCTCAAAAAAGGAGAGATCGTAAGTTTTGACGCGTCAGTAATGTCGATAAACTCTGTCGAAAGCCTTAAAGGTGCTTTCGCGCAGAAAGGGATCAAAGTCGCTTCAAGCGAAGACCTCATCGACAAGATCTGGAAGGACAGGCCTGCGTTCCCGAGCGGAAAGGGTTTCATCCACCCTGTAAAATACGCAGGACTCGGCAGAAAAGAGAAGTTTGAAAACATCAGAAACGAGATGGAAAAGAAGGGTGTGGATTACCACCTTTTCGCGTCTCTGGACGACCTTGCATGGATATTCAACATCCGCGGAAATGATGTCGAATGCAACCCCGTTGTCATGGGTTTCGGCGTTATCGGCAAAAAAACTGCCGACCTTTTCGTCAAAGAGGGCAAATTTTCTAAAAAGGATGCCGATTCTATCGCAAAAGACGGCGTGACTATCCACAAATACGAAGAAATCTATGCTTTCATCAAAGGACTCAAAGGAAAGATCTTCATCGACAAAGCACGCACTTCGCAGAGCCTTCTTGACGCAGTCGACTGCAAGGAAGCTGAAGTCGTTTTCGGTGCCAACATGTCGCAGATAATGAAAGGTGTCAAAAACGCGACAGAGATCGAAGGAATGAAGAAAGCGCACATAATCGACGGCGTTGCTATGGTCAGATTCCTCTACTGGCTCGACAAAAATATCGGCAAAACGAAGATCACCGAGATCTCGGCAAGCGACAGGCTCGAGGCCTTCCGCAAAGAGGGCGAAGGCTTTGTCGGTCTTAGTTTCGACACGATCTCGGGCTACGGTGCTCACGGCGCGATAATCCACTACAGTGCGACTCCGGAGACCGACTGCGAACTCAAGCCGGCAGGACTTTACCTTGTTGACAGCGGCGCGCAGTATCTTTGCGGCACGACCGACATCACAAGAACGATAGCTCTCGGAAAACTTACGAAAGATATGAAAAGAGATTTCACGAATGTCCTCAAAGGACACATCAGGATCGCTATGACGCAGTTCCCGCAGGGATTTACGACAGGTTCCCACATCGACGCTTTTGCAAGAGAGGCGCTCTGGAACGACGGCAAGAACTATCTCCACGGAACCGGCCACGGTGTAGGCGCTTACCTCAGCGTTCATGAAGGTCCGATGAGCATTTCTCCGCGCCAGATCGATGTCAAGATCGTTCCCGGAATGGTGATTTCGAATGAGCCCGGCTACTACGAGAAGGATAAATACGGCATCAGGATCGAGAATCTCGTCCTTTCAGTCCCGAAGGCAAAGACGGCATGGGGGCAGTTCGTCGGTTTCGAGAACCTCACGATGTGTCCGATAGACATCCGCGCGATAGAGCCGGCGCTCCTTACTGCTGAAGAGAAAAAATATCTCAACGACTACCACAAACTTGTCTTCAAGACCTTGTCTCCGATGCTTGGCAAAGAGGAGAAAACTTGGCTCAAAAAAATGACTGCTGCAATATAAGATCTTATATTTATTCCAGAATTTATTCTGAATTTTCGGGGGACGGATGCTTGCTGAATGGAATTCGATAATCGACTGGATAGGTGAAAAATCTCTTTCTGAATACGGAAAACGCTCTCTACACGAGGCGGAAAGGCTTTCAATTGAGGAATGTGAGCATGAATTTGCGCTGATCCGCGAGGCCGCGGCGCTTTCTAACGATTACAGAAGCCTTTTTCCGTTCAATTTGGACAGCGTGAAGACAGTTACCGAAATGTTCGAGGCGAACGAGCCGCTTGAAGCGATGAATTACAGGACTATTGGCGATTTCCTCGGCGTTGTCAGAAGGTCGGGCGAGGAGCTGAAAAGGCAGGGATTCACGCCGAAAATACACTCGCTTCTAAATTTCGAATACAATGTCAGCCTGGAGATGACGATAAAGCAGGTCGTGAACGAAAAAGGGGAGATCAATTCGAACGCGAGCCCCGAACTTGCGAAAATCAGAAAGCAGCTTGCCGATACGCACAGAAATATCGGCGACGAGATCAAAAAAATGACGACTTCGCCCGAATACAGCGGTTTTCTGCAGGAAGACTGGTTCACGATCCGCGATGACCGTTATGTCCTTCCGTTCAAATCGGTTTTCAAGCGGACTGTGAAAGGGGTGATCCACAACTACAGCCGGACAGGCCAGACGGCGTTTCTGGAGCCGATGCCGCTCATCGAGCACAACAACTCGCTCTCGCTTCTCGCGGCGAGGGAACTTGAGGAGATAATCAGGATCCTCAGAGAGCTCCGCGGACTTCTTTTCAGAAATTACAGCTATGTCGAAAAGTGCATCGAAAGGGCGGTCCACATCGAAAATGTCTTCACGAAATACTTCTGGATGAAGGAAAACGGCTGCGCGATACCTGAATTCAGCGAAGATTCGATGAAACTTACTCAGGCTTGGTTCCCGCCGGTATTCCTCAGCCGTCGCGAAAATCTTGTCAAAAACGATTTCATCTTTTCCGATGAAGAGAAGATCATGGTCGTAAGCGGTCCCAACGCAGGCGGAAAGACTGTTTCGATAAAGACTGTGGCTGCGATCGCCGAGCTTGCGGTGCGGGGATTCCCTGTTCCTGCGGCTTCGGCAAAACTCCCGTTTTTTGAGAATATTTTTCTCATTTTAGGCGACAATCAGGACGCTTTTGCCGGAGAATCGAGTTTTTCGAGCCATCTGCGTCTTCTCAGCGCGACTGCGGAAAAACTGAACAGCCGTGACCTGGTTTTGATCGATGAGATCGGAACGGGGACGGATCCGCTTCAGGGCGGCGCTATCGCAGGGGCTTATCTTGAATTTGTCGCTGAAAAAGGGTGCTTCTCTGTAGTTACGAGCCACCTTGCCGAAGTCAAATCGATTGCGCTGCAGAATAAGAAATTCATTCCCGTTGCGATGGGTTTCGACGAGGCAAAAGACAAGCCGACATACAAGTTTTCATACAACATCGTGGGTTCGAGCAACGCCCTTTCTCTTGTCCGCAAGATCGGTTTTCCGCAGGAATTCGTCGAAAAGCTCGAAAAACTTCTTCTTGCGAAGGAAAGCGGGGTCGAGCCTTTGATAAACCGCCTTCACAAAAAAGAGGAGCAGCTTGCAGAGCTGACTGAAGAGGTCGAAGCTGCGAAAGCTACTATCAAAGCTGAGGAACGCGAGATATCGGAGCTTCGCAGAAAGCTCGAAATGAAGGAAAAACAGTTCGAGGAGACGCGCCTCAGAAGCCTTAAAAAACTTGTCGAGATGGAGGAGGCTGAATTGAAAAAGAAAGTTGAAAAAGTTGGAGAAAAGGATGTCCCGCAGAAAGTCGTTCTTCTCAAAAAAGAGAAGGAGACTCTTCAGGACGCGATAGACCGCCAGACTGTGGCACTCGATACAAAAGAAGGAACAAAGCTTTCCGACTGTCTCGACAAAGTGATCCCGGGCAAAACGGTCGTTTACGACAAACTTTTGAAACTTGAAGGAATTTTACAGAAAGTGAAAGGCAGCAAGGCCGAATACACAAGCAGCGGAAAACAGCTCTCAACGCCTGTCGAAAGGCTTCTCGTTCTTGAATTTTCGAAGGAAGTGAAGACTAAAGCATCGAAAAACACGGTCGAATCGAAGTATATCGAGATGTGTGATGTCAGAGGGATGTTTGTCGAAGATGCGGCTGAAAAGATAGAAAAATCGCTCGACACCGCTTTCGGAGGCGGAGCTGTCTCGCTTACGATAATCCACGGTCAGGGAAGCGGAAAACTTAAAAAGTTCATCCGCGATTTCCTTCCGGACTTGCAGAAAAAATACAAATTCACATTCGCTCCAGGCAGCAATGAAGAGGGGGGCGATTCGGTAACGGTAATAAAATTTTAGGAGATTTCTATGCAGAAGATCGAATTTATGAACTTAAAGGCTGAATATGCGGCTTATAAAGAAGAATTTGACGCAGCGATGCAGGAAGTGTGCGCTAACGCAACTTTCATCATGGGGCCTCAGGTAAAGGAACTTGAAGCGAAACTTGCGGCTTACACCGGTTCAAAGGCTGCGATAACCTGCGGCAGCGGAACGGACGCGCTTATGATCTCGCTCATGGCTCTGGGGATCGGCGCGGGGGATGAGGTAATTACGACTCCTTTCACTTTTATCGCTACGGCTGAAGTCATTTCACTTCTCGGCGCGACTCCTGTCTTTGTCGATATCGACGAGGAGACCTACAACATCGATCCAAAGCTGATCGAAGCTAAGATCACGCCGAAAACAAAGGCGATGATCCCGGTTTCGCTCTACGGTCAGCCTGCCGATATGGATGAGATCAATTCTATCGCAGAAAAACACGGGATCGCAGTTATAGAAGACGCCTGCCAGAGCTTCGGCGCAGTTTATAAAGGTAAAAAAAGCTGCAATCTTTCAAAGATCGGCTGCACGAGCTTCTTTCCGTCAAAACCGCTCGGCTGCTACGGTGACGGCGGCGCTGTATTCACGAACGACGAGGCTCTTGCTGCAAAGATCGCAAGCCTGCGCGTCCACGGCCAGACGGCGAGATACTTTCACCAGTATGTCGGCGTGAACGGAAGGCTCGATTCAGTTCAGGCGGCAGTTCTCAATGTGAAGATGAAATATCTCGACGAAGCGCTTGAAAAGAGGATTTCGGCTGCGAAATACTACTGCGACAATCTTGCGGGGATAGACGGAATAGTTCTTCCGAAAGTCAGAAGCGACAGAAATTCAGTCGTCGCACAGTTCTCCATCCGTGTGAAAGAGCGCGAAAAATTCATCGAGCACCTGAAAAACGCAGGTGTTCCGACGGCAATACACTATCCGAAACCGCTTCATCTTCAGGCGGCTTACGAAAATCTGGGCTACAAACTTGGCGATTTCCCTGTTTCGGAGCGTGTCAGCCAGGAGATCGTAAGTCTTCCGATCTCGGCTTTCATTACGAAAGAAGAACAATATTATATTATTGAAAACATTAAGAAATTTTTCTAAATGAAACTTCTTTCCAAAACCTTGGTTTTCCTTTTTCTTCTCATTTTTGCTTTTGCGTGCAGTTCTGAAAAAAGGACCGTTAAAATTTTCGAGGATGATTTCAACCGCGCCGAAATAGGGGATAACTACGAGATTCAGGGCGGTGACTGGCAAATTTCTGACGGCAGACTCAGGTGCAGAACGGCGAAAAACAGGAATCTTGTCCTTAAATCGGTCGATCTGCCGCAGAACGCCGTCGTCGAACTCACGATGAAAAGCTACAGTGACGCAGTGGATGTCAAGTTCAACCTCTGGGGCGACGGAAAGATCCACGACCACGGTGACGGCTACACCTTCATTTTAGGCGGATGGAACAACCGTGTCTCGGTGATCTCCAGACTCCACGAACACGAAAAAAAGCGCAGCGAGAAGAGGGATGCAGGTCTTGAAAAGGGGAGGCTCTACAAAGTGAGGGTCGAAAGATCGTCCGATAAGATCAAGTGGTTCGTGAACGGAGAACTCTTTTTGGAATATAACGACGAAACGCCTCTCAAAGTTAGTGACGGCTTTTCAAAACTCTCTTTCGCGAACTGGAGATCGGATGTCGAATTCGATGATTTGAAAATTTACTCTCTGGAGGAAAAATAATGTTTATCGCAGTTGAAGGGATCGACGGAAGCGGCAAAAGCACGACTATCAGGGAACTCAAAAGATTCCTGGAGACAAAAGGCGAGGCTGTATACCTCACTGCCGAGCCGACATCGCTTGCGACGGGCAGGATCGTCCGCAATTTTCTCGGCGAAACCAACAGCGACACGCCGCTTATCCACGAAATGCTCGCTCTTTCCTTTGCGGCCGACAGGATAAACCATCTGCGTGAAGAGATCTGGCCTGCGCTCAGGAAAAAACAGACAGTCATCACCGACAGATACTTTTTCAGTTCGATCGCTTATCAGTCTCTTAATGTGAGCTACGAATGGGTGAAAGGGATAAACCGTTTTGCGACATTGCCGGATGTCCTTGTTTTTGTTGATGTTTCAGTCGACAAGGCTGTGGAAAGGCTGACTAAGTTCCGCACTTCGACCGAAATTTACGAAAAACGCGAACTTCTGCAGCAGATTGACAGGAACTACCGCGAAGTCATCAAAGAGTTCAAGGACAATCTTAAAGTCATCTACCTTGACGGCAATCTTGAAATTTCTGAAATCTACGGCGATATCGAGAAAAAATTCGCACCGCTTTTTGCTGATAAAAAATAGTCGTGCCGCCTTTATGCAGAAGAGGCCGGACGCTCTCAATGGATCTTGATCTTACTGATTTTCTGAAGGAAATCTTCGACTTGTGTCGATTCGCTGACACCTGTTTTACACCAGATGGCGAAATGCTCGCAGTTGTTCGTCGCGATGTTGTAATGCCTCTCTCCCAAACGTTCTTCGGCGCGCCGCACAGTCTCTTCGGGTGAATAGAGGTGGTAGTGGCTGCCGAGGAGAAGTTTGAAGATGTTACCGACGTTGATCCCGAGCGGAGTGATTATGTCGGTGATCTTCACAGAGTTCTTTTGGATGTATTTGTCGAAATCTATCACAAAAATATATTCCGAATCCTCTTTGAATTTTTCAAGGGTCGTTCTGTGGACTATGATGTTCGTTCCGAAATCGCCTGACGGATCGGCGTAGTGGATCATTTCTCCGTTTCCTGTGTATATGCCGTAGTGGTCGTAAAGTCCCCGCATTCTGTGGACACCGACGACATCGCCCGGCCGAAGTTCATCGTCTTTTACGATCCTTTTGATACTGCTGCTTTCGTGATGCACTACTAAATCGGTCATTTTTTCCTCCGCAGCGGTATTTATAAGTTTCTGACAGCAAAAATCAATATGAAAATTGACAATTCCGTCAAAATGGCAATAAGCCTTGATAGGGAACAGGTTTTATTAAGAAATGGTTTTTGATAAGACCCTTGATCGATTTTTTAAGGAGGAAGTTATGACAAAAAGATTCGTTTGCAAAGTTTGCGGTTATGTTTATGAAGGCGAGAACGCTCCGGAAAACTGCCCGGTATGCAAAGCTCCGGCAAAAATGTTCGAAGAGATCAAAGACGAGCTTACACTTGCGGCTGAACACGAGTTCGGTGTTTACAGCAAGACGGTAGAGAACAACGAAAACGTTTCGGCAGAAGACAAAAAATTCATCCTTGAGCAGCTCAAGGCAAACTTCACCGGTGAATGTTCCGAAGTCGGAATGTATCTTTGCATGGCGAGGATCGCTCACAGGGAAGGTTATCCTGAGATCGGTCTCTACTGGGAAAAGGCTGCTTTCGAAGAAGCTGAACACGCGGCAAAATTCGCTGAACTTCTTGGCGAGACCCTTGAGCCCAACATGAAGGCTTCGACCAAAGCAAACCTCAAATGGCGTGTAGACTGCGAATTCGGCGCGACTAAAGGCAAAGTCGAACTTGCAAAATGCGCTAAACAGAACGGTCTTGACGCGATCCACGACACAGTTCACGAGATGGCACGCGACGAAGCACGTCACGGCAAAGCTCTCAAAGGACTTCTTGAAAGATACTTTGGAAAATAGATCTTAATTTTCTGCCGCCGCTTTTTAAACTGCTCCCCTAAGTTCGGGAAGTTGGCGCGAAGCGACTGCGGAGAGTGTTTGTCTTTAAATCGCCCTGCGGGCACTCCCTCTGAGGGAGATCCTGTTACTGATCCAGCCAGTTTTTGACGTCGTTGAAAAATTTCTCAGGCTGATTGACCGAAACACTGTGTGAACTTTCCGGATAGAACGGGAATGTCACAAGGACTGACTGTCCGTCTGAGAAGTTGACGGTGAAAGAGTCGTCTTCAAGCGTCACGCCTGAAACTCCGTCGAAACTTTTGAGTGATTCGGGGATACCTTTTGCGAAGATGATGATGTCTTCTTCGGCCTGAGTTATGAAAGTCTTCACCGTTCTGATGTTTTCGAGGAACATTTCGCCGTTGACTGTGTCGTAAGGATCTATCGAAGCGCTGTAGAATGTCGAGTTTATATCGTAATTGAGATCGACAAAGTATTCATCGTAAGAGGGGAGTGTCCCGAAAACGCTTTCAAGGTTCCCGCTGGAAAGAGGTTTTGCGCTGCGCTGTTCCATTCGGGATCTCATGATGATCTTTTCGAGTTCCGGAAGGTTCTGGAAAGACGGAGACTCCTCGATATTTCTTGAATATCCGCTTGTGCTGCCGTATCTGAAAGCACCAGTCCTGTTTTCGGCGTAAAGTTCATTTATCTTTTTAGGATCGTTGAGGATGAATTCCTGGAACATCGGCATCTGGAGCATTTTTGCCGTTCCGACATCGGTGTAGTCGAAAAGCCAGTTGTAAGGCTTGCGGTATGCGTAGATGTCGCGGCCTGCGTTCTGTATATACTGCAGCGCGCGGTTGTGCTTGTTGCAGTTCCATGAGTTGCCGCACGGCGTATATTTTCTGCCGGTCTCCTCCTGGACTGTGTAAAGCGGACTGTCGCTTCTTTCGAGAAGTTCGCCTTCGGCGTCGAATTGTTCCTGTCCGGCAACGAGAGGCTGTATCAGGATCTGTCTTCCGAACTGTTTCGCCACGATCTCCTTTGAAGGCATTCCGCTTAAAGAAGGATCGATTTTCTTAAAGTGTTCCGCGATCTCTTTGAAAAGAGTTTCATCGTAGAAAGGCCTGTTGTTTTCAGAATAGTCGGCAACATTGAGGAGGATGTTGAGTACCGCCGTTGATCTTGTTCCGCCGTAACTTTCGCCTGCAAGGATCACGGGATTCGATTCAAGCGCAGGATGGCTCTTCAAAAAGCGCAGGATCACGCGGATAAAGTCGGCAGCATCCACAAAAACGCTGAAATTCGATGTCGAAAAATAACCGCTTCTGCTGATCCTGTTCTCGGGATCGTCGATTATACCGTAAGAAAAGCCTGTCTGACGCGCATCGACATAAAGCAGGTTACCGAACTGCGTCCAGCTTGATGCGTTTTCAGCGAAACCCTCTTCTGAAAAGGCCTGGTCTGCTGTCCTTTTTGCGGTGTTGTAGAGGAACACCAGACCGGAAGAGGAGCCCGGACCGCCGTTGTAAAGGACGAAAAGCGGTTTTTTCTCCGGATTTTCGTCAGCCGGCTGGAAGTTGTACCACATCATCGCTTTTCCTGTTTTGTCTTCGCGCGATTTCAACGAAAATTCGACACTTTCAAGGGCGATGAAACCCGATTCAAAATCAAGGTCTTCAACTATCTTGTCATTATCCGGCAAGTCTGTGTCGGACGAATCTCCGCCGTCAGGAAGTTCGGTGTCCGGCGTGTCGTCTCCATCGGGAGATTCGCTGTCTGCCGTGTCTCCGCCGTCAGGGATCTCTGTGTCTCCGTCGTTGCTCCCGCTCTGATCGGAGTCGTCGTGCTGACCGCTGGGAGTTATTTTTGATGAACCGTTGCTGCACGAAACAGCGAACATCAGTGCGAGAACTGCCAAAAAAAGGATCTTCTTCATTTCAATCTCCATAAACAGTGAACTGAAGCTACTTTAATAAGGTGATTTTTAAAAGCAAGAGTTGATTTTGAGACTGAGAACCTATTTGCTCAGAGCTTTTGCTCTTTCTACGAGTTCAAGGAATTCGCCGCGGAAACCGAGCGTGTCTTTGCCGATATTCGCCTTTGCACGGTCAAGGACCGCGTCATAGCTTGAATCCGCCTTGAATTTCGAGTCTCTGAGAAGCATTCCGAACTCCGCTACGGATGAAGCAAAACCCATATTCTGGCTCATTTCAGCGAGGATATTTGCCGAAGTCATGACTGTATCCATATACTTGCTGATATCTTCGTCGGGTTCTTTGTAGCGCATTTTGAGAACTATGAAATCGTCTTCGCCGAATGCGGTCTCAGGTTCCGTTGCCGGATCTTCTTCATCAGGAGCCGGTTCTGACGGTCCTTCGCCTTCTTCAGGATCGGTTTCGGGGGTTTCCGGAGTTTCAGCCGGTTTTTCAGCCAGAAATACTTCATAGAATGCCGTTACTCTGTGACCTGCACCGATCTCGCCAGCGTCTTTCGTATCATCGTTGAAGTCTTCATTTGCCATGACGCGGTTCTCGTAGCCGATAAGGCGGTATTTTGCGATCTTTGCAGGGTTGAAAACGACCTGAAGCTTGACGTCTTTCGCGATCGTGAACATCGTTCCCATAAGGTTGACCGTGAAGACCTTGTCAGATTCTTTTTCACTGTCGATATAAAAGTAGTTCCCGTTGCCGGCATTGGAGAGCTGTTCCATCCTGTCATCCTGATAGTTGCCCATTCCGAAGCCTAAGATCGTGAGATAGATGCCTTTGTTCCTCTCCTGTTCAATATATGCAACGAGTTCCGAAGTGCTGGAGATCCCGACATTGAAGTCGCCGTCGGTCGCAAGGATTATTCTGTTGTTTGCGTCTTTGCTGTAGTTCTTTTCAGCAAGTGTATAAGCGGTCTTGATCCCGGCCGCCCCTGCAGTCGAACCGCCGGCTTCGAGATTCTCTATCGCCGAAATTATCTCGTCTTTTTTGTCGCCGCTTACGGAATCAAGAATGACTCCTGCGTTACCTGCGTAGGTTACGATCGAAACTTTGTCGTCTTTATTGAGCTTTTCAACGAGTTTTTTGAACGATTTTTTGAGGAGACCGAGTCTGTCGTCACCGTACATCGAACCTGAAACATCGATAAGAAAAACCAGGTTCTGTACAGGGATCTCATTCGCCGCAAGCTGCTTTCCCTGAAGTCCGAACATAACGAGTTTCGTCTCATTATTCCATGGGGAATCGGCCATTTCCATCGTTACCGAGAACGGTCTTCCTTCTTCAGGCTGCGGATAGTCGTAGTCGAAATAGTTGACCATCTCTTCGATCCTGACTCTGTCTTTAGGCGGCATCTGATTGTAGTTCATAAGGTAGTTTCTGATCAGAGTGTAGCTTGCCGTATCGACGTCGATAGAAAAAGTCGAAGTGTTTTCGGCAGCGGTCTCGACCCATTCGTTTTCGATAAGATCTCCCGGCGCCGGTTCTTCAGCCGGTTCAGTCGGCATATCGTCTCCTGACATCTCACTGTCACTGCTTTCCCAGTCTTCATAACCGGGTTCTGCCGGATCGGCACCCGGTTCATAAGATGATCCGGTATCCGTCGAATCTTCCGGATAAGGAGCATTTGAATCTCCAGTGTCATAATTGTCGTTGTAACCGCCGTTTTCACCGGACTCGTAATAGCCGTCATCACCGATGGCGCCGTCAGCATTTTTGGCAGCACCGCCGTCACAAGCAGCCACCAAAAGGAGCAAAACAACAAAAAACATTGAAATCACTGACTTCTTCATGGAAAGACCTCAACAAAAAAAGTTAATAACAGATATTTAGTTGCATAAAGTGCCGTTTTTTCTGACTCAAGATCAAAAAAAATTTAAAAAAAGTGTTTTTTTATCGCAGGGCAGCCTCCAGACTTCTTTGCGGAAGCTTTATCCGCTCTCTCTGCGCTTACATTTTGCCGCCGTTTTTTTGTTAAAAAATTAAATCAGGCTATAATACCGCGGTTTTTTTATTAACTTTGATGGAGTCCGTTATGAAAAGAGATCAGCTGGCAACAAAAATCCTCAGTGAAACCAATTTGTTGAACCGTTTTCTTGACTACGTTAAAGAGGATACGCAGTCAGTAGAAGAGAGCGAGACCTGTCCTTCTTCTCCGAAAGAGAAAAATCTCGGCAGAAAGCTTGTCGAAGAGCTTAAATCGCTCGGTCTTGACAATGCCGAAATGGATGAGAACGGCTATGTCTACGCAAAAATGGCTACGAACTGCGGAATTACCAAAAAAGTCGCTTTCATCGCTCACATGGATGTCGCTCTTGACTGCAAAGGCGAAGGCGTTCAGCCCGTTATCCACGAAAAATACGATGGAAAGGTCTTAAATCTTAAAGGCGGCACGGTCATCGATCCGGCTGATACCGAGCATCTTTCCGACTGCATCGGCGACACGATCATCACTTCCGACGGCACGACGCTTCTCGGTGCAGACGACAAAGCAGGCGTTGCGGCGATCATGTCGATGGTCGAATATCTCGGCAAACACCCCGAGATCAAACACCCCGAGATCAGGATCTGCTTCACGCCCGACGAAGAGATCGGACGCGGTGTCGACAAGATCAACCTTCAGAAAGTCGACGCTGACTTCGCTTACACGCTCGACGGCGGTGCTCCTTACGAAGTAAATTACGAAAATTTCAACGCTTTTTCGGCAAAAGTTACACTGCGCGGCGTTTCGATCCACCCCGGATATGCAAAGGACAAAATGGTCAATGCGATCCGTTACGCAGGAAAATTCATCGATATGCTCCCGAAGACGATGTCGCCTGAAAGGACCTGCGGCAGAGAGCCTTTCATCCACATCGTAGGCATCAGCGGCGGCAGCGAGGAAGTCACTATCAGCATGATCCTCAGAAGTTTCGTTCGCGAAGACATCGAACGCGAAGAAAAGATCATCCTCAACATCATCGAAGTCCTCAAGGCTGAAGAGCCGCGTCTCCAGGTAACACCGGTCTTCACCGAAAGCTACCTCAACATGTACGAAGTCATGAAGGACAACATGGTGGTTTACGAATATGTCAAAAAGGCGATAGAAGATCTCGGCGCGACCCCGCAGGTAGAACCTATCCGCGGCGGAACCGACGGCGCAAGACTTTCCTTCATGGGACTTCCGTGTCCGAACATCTTCGCAGGCGGCGTAAACTTCCATTCTCAGAAAGAGTGGGTCGCTCTCGAAGACATCGCGCTCGCATCGGCTGTCACTGTAAAAATCGTTGAGAACATCAAATAAATCGTAACGTCGTTACGTCGTTTCGTCGTCATGTTTCGTCATCACGGCGTGACTTCGTTACGGCGTCACGTTACCATTGATTAAAAAAAACTTGACTTCCGAATTTTTTTTCCTAAACTACCCGCCGTCCTGTGTGGCGGGATAGCTCAGGTGGCTAGAGCAGCGGACTCATATCCCGCAGGTCGAGTGTTCGAATCACTCTCCCGCTACCAATTCTTTTCTTTTTCCAATAAAATTTTTATTTATTATTTGTGGTTTTTTCTTGTTAGATTTCTCATTGTGTGCTATTTTGCGCCGTTTTTTACGTTTTGCTGTCTAACGGTGTGATTTTGGAATTTTGATAATGAAAAAAATTGTTTGGTTTTTATTTGTTTTTGCTCTTTTTGTTTCCGTGTCCGCAAAAACGATGCCGTGTGTCTACGGTCACTGTTTCGACTGTTATGATTCTTCACAAGGTCTTCCTCAAAATCAGGTGGTCGCATTTTCCAAAAATGCTCAGGGATATATGTTCGTCGTCGGAAGGAACACGATTTCAAGATTCGACGGAAACGGATTTGTTCTTCCCGAAGGCGGCAGGCTTGAAGGCATCCCGACGAACACGATAAACGATTTCGTTTCTGACGGAACCGGAACTGGTTATATCGCGACGGACCTGGGGCTTTGGACTGTTGACTTGAACAAGTTCGAAGCGATTTCTTTCAAAAATATAGATAAATTGGGTAATGTTCCTGTAAAATCAATAACTTATGACAAAAACGGGGCTCTTGTCTACGGAGCGGTCCCGGGAAAAGGTGTTTTCGTTGCTTCTGCGAAAGGATTTATAGAATGGTTCACTCCCGAAAATTCGCGTCTCGGCACGAAAAACGTCAACAAAATTTTTATCAGCAGCAACGGAACAGTGTGGCTCGGAACGGAAAACGGCGTCTACTACATGAAAGAGAAAAGCGAAAGATTCGTTCAGATCGACTATCTCGAAGATTCGATTTCCGCTTTTGCGGAAGAGGCTGAAAACAGTATTTATGCCGGCGGCAGAAACGGTTACTATCTCATCGAAAACGGCGAAGTTTCAATTTCATACGCCGGTGAAAAAGTGCCGTGGCCGGATGTCACAGTGCTTGAAACCGCTGATTCCGGCAGGATTTGGATCGGAACGGAAAAGTCGGGTCTTTTTTATGACGAGATCGTGTCGTGGCCTTTCGGCGGAGCGGTCACTGCTTCGATACGCGACAATGAAGGGCAAGTCTGGTTCGGAACTTCAACGCAAGGTTTCTGCATCGCCAGAAAAAGTGCTTTCTACGGGATCTCTTTCGAAGATGAAAGCGTTTCCGTCGCTGCGGCTTCGGACGATGTTTTTGTCAATACGAAAAACGGGATCTTCGGATTCGGAGATCTTGGAGAGCTTGGAGAAAAACTTGTAAGCGAGTCGGTCTTCGACAATATTTTTGTCGATAAACTAAATAATCTCTGGGCTTCTTCGAAGTCGTCCGGACTTTTTATCATGCAGCCCGACAAAACTTTCAAGCCTGTAAAAGAGATATACACGAGTGAAGACGATCTTTTCCCTGTTTCATCGGACGTGTTTTTCAGCGATGCCGACGGAAACGTCTGGATGAACGACATTTCCATGAACGGTGTCCTGTTCCTTTTCAGAAACGACAAGACCGCAGAAAGGCTCATGCTGCCGGATGCCGATGCGGAGATCGTTGATATCATCGGCTATGAAGGAAAGATTTTCATCGTTACGAAGCGGAGCGGTGTCTTCAGACTTGAAGAAAGCAACGCTTTTACCCCCCTGGCTCTTTGGAAAAAGGATGTCTTTGTGAAAAGAGGATTCGTTGATTCAAGGCAGCGGATATGGATCGTTACTCTTGACAACTATATCACCATAGCTGTAGAGAAAGACGCAATAACATTCCCTCTGTCAGGACTCGACGGCAAAGCGGCGGTACATTCGGTCTCGGAAGACGAAAACGGCAATTTCTGGATCATGACGAATGAAGGGATCGCTTCGGTAAAAGGAAAAGATACCGACTGTTTCGTCAGCGGTCAGTGTGCGGAAGTACCGGTCGTCGTTTACGGGAAAAAGGACGGTATGACTTCGGTCGAATGTGCCGAAAGAAGGGCTTCGGATGCAGCTGTGTACGGTGGAGCCCTCTATGTCCCGATGATGAAAGGGGTCGCGGCTTTCGATACGAATTTCAAAGAGGACTTCAGTTTCGTTCCGGAGATCACTATCGAAAGCGTAACAGACAGTGACGGGACAAAATATTTTCCTGATGATTCCGGCAAAATAACACTGCCTCCTTCGGTGAAAAATCTGAAGATCTCCTATTCCGCTCCTTTCTTTTCAGGTGCCGGCGGTATTGTTTTTGACCGCTTTTTCGACAAAGAGCATCTCGGAAAAGAAAAGGCTGAAAGGTCGGTATCGCTGAGCAATATACAGAATGGTCTTCATGAGTTTTCAGTCCGCGCATACCGTGCCGGGGATCCTTCGAGATTCAGCGAAAAAAGGCTTGTCCTCAATATGAGACCTGCATTTTACCAGAGCCAGGGTTTTGTTGTGTCAGTTCCGTTCATTTTCATTCTCCTTGTTGCGGTCACGGTGTTCATGAACAAGCGTCTCAAAGCGGCGCGGAAGGCCGAGATCAACCGCCTTATCGACGAAAAGACTGCGGAGCTCCAGATGAAGAACAACACGCTCAAGGAAGCTGTTATGAAGGATCCGCTGACAGGACTTATGAACAGGCGCTACATGTTTGAAGTCGAAGAGCGCAAGATCAGGCGTTTCATCGAGTCGCGCGACCGCAAGATACACCTTATGGACAACCGGAATCTGTTCGAGAAAAACGATCTTGTCTATGGTGTCATGATGATGGATATCGACCACTTCAAGCGCGTCAATGACCTCTACGGGCACGATGCCGGAGACATGGTCCTGAAAGGTGTCGCCCAGATAATGCAGGATTCGGTACGTGCCGACGATATCCTTATCAGATGGGGCGGAGAAGAGTTCCTTATCGTGCTGAAGAATATCCCGATCAAGAAAATGTTCGAGGTCGCAAGAAAAGTGAGAAAGGCGATAGAGATGCATCCTTTTTATCTGCAGAGCGGTACGACTCTTTGGATAACGGTGTCTATGGGTGTCGTTTTCCTGCCGTTCTTTTCCGGTGAACCCAAACTTCTGACATTCGAGAACATCATAACGCTGGCGGATCTGGCGCTCTACAATTCGAAACACCAGGGGCGCGATATGGCTACCTTCATCGTTCCGGGCGACAAAGTGCCGGATACTCCCGAAGATATAAACGGTATGCTCAGCAGCAGCGAATTTGCCGCTGTGAACGGTTTCTACACTTTTGAAAAGATAGAACCCGACAATTTTTCAGAGTTCGAAATTTGATGGATTGGAGAATATTATGAAAAACATGCGGAGAATATTTTTGTTTTTCCTGATCCTTGCATCTTTTTCAGCTGCGGCCGCGGTCGATTTCGATCCGAACGAGGCCTACGGCAGATTCAGAAAGGGGATCAGCTTCGGAGGTGCTCTGTTCCCGTCTTATCAGGGCAGTTCACTGCTCCTCGAACTTGATCTATACGGTTCTTTCGAGTTTTCATCCCTCGGTTTCGGTGTCGGACTGCCTGTGAGATTCATCCTCAGAAATGACGACGATATCCCGACGACTGCAAAGATCTTCCCGAAAGAAGACTGGGATGATGCGCGGGACTGGGTTTCCATTCTCAATTATTTTCACTACGGCCATTCAGGCGATATGTTCTATTTCTACTTCGGCGAGCAGAAAAACCGCTATGTCGGCAACGGCTCGATCGTCGGAGCTTACTTCGGCGATCTCAGGCTTTACCATCCTCAGCGCGGAGTCAATCTTGAGATAAATACGGACTATGCCGGACTCGATTTTTTCATGGATGACGTCACTCCGCCCAATGTCATCGGAGGAAGGATCTATGTCAAGCCGATAAGTTTTATGAAAGAGAGTTACGGCAACAACCTCGAGATCGGCGCATCATATTTCGCCGACATTTTTTCACCTGACCAGATAACGGGAAAGACCGACAACGATTACGGCCGCGAGATCACCGATTCGAACTTCCAGATCTTCGGATTCGATATCTCCTTCCGTCTCTTTGCTATGAAATACTATCAGCTGACGCTCTATTCCGATATGAACAAGATCGTCGATGCAGGATTCGGAATGCATTTCGGTGCAAAGCACAAACTCATGTTCCCGGGAAGCACGGACATCCAGATCCTGAGCCGCTGGGAGGCGAGGGCGATGGAGGCGGACTATGTCCCGTCGTATTTCAACACGTTCTACGATATCGAAAGGGAATATTACAAAGGTCAGGGCAGATCGACCCTTGCTACACCCACCACAAAGTCGCAGTATCTCATGAGTTATGCCGGAAGAGGAAAGGACTGGACAGGCGGTTACTACCTTGATCTTGTTTTCGACATAACCGGAACTTTCTCGATCGGAGGTTCGTTCGAGCACAACAAGCTCTACAACTATGAGGCGAAAAAATACAACAACTACCAAATAAACATTTTTACCGACATGTTCTTCTTCGATTCCCTGGCTATCGATTTCCTGATGACCTTCCAGTCTTTGGGCGAAGAGGGAAGGATGCTCAGGAACAGACCGTACTACAGAGCTTCGATAACCTATTATCTCAACAGATATTTCAGTCTCGGAGCCAGCGCTGCTTCAAAATGGTATCTCGTCGAGGATCGTGATTATGCCGGATCCTACAGCTATTTCAACTGTTTCTCGATAGGCGGATTTGCAGGAGTCAGGTTCTAACCGATGAAACACCGTTTGTTCTTCATCGTTCTTTTTTTGTTTTTTTCCGCTTTTGCCCAGAGTTCTTTGAGCGATTCCGACATGGACTCTTTGGACCAGCTGATCTCTGATCTCTCAAATGCTTCAAAAAGTGTCAAAAAGCTCAACGATATAAAGGTCTGGCCGGGAGAAAGTTCAGTGCGTGTCGCGCTTTATCCGAGCGAAAAAGTGACGTACAAATACAACCTGCTGAAAGACGGCGCGACGAACAGGATATACATCGATCTTGCCGGCGTTGACGCTTCCGGATTCGTTCTGCCGGATGTGAAGTATGATTCGTTCCTGAAAAAGATCAGGCTCGGAAAGCGCGAGAACGGCATAAGGATCGTTATCGAAACAGGAAAGGTCGAAAGCTACAACGTGGTCGAAATGGAAGAACCGTGGAGGATCGTCATAGACTACTACGGCGAAAGGACTCCTGAAAAAGTTGCCGAAAAGGCTCCTGAAAAGGCGCCCGCAGCAGTCGGGAACAAGGCAAAACAGGGGCCGGAAAAGGCGGCAGCGCCTAAAAAAGTGGCTGAAAAGCAGACTGTTAAAACGGAAAGCAAAGCTAAGAAGAAAAAGATAATAGTTATCGATCCGGGACACGGCGGCAAAGATCCGGGGGCGATATCAGGCAAACTTTATGAAAAGGATGTCGTTTTCAGACTTGCGAAAAAAATAGAAAAACTTTCGAAAAACTACGAAGGGATCGAAGTGAAACTGACGCGTAACAAAGATATCTTTCTTCCGCTTGAAGAACGTGCGGCTATTGCAAA
>JAEESW010000018.1 GCA_016290135.1 bacterium | reverse complement strand
TGAAAACGCAGTTATGCCGGACAATGTGCCGACTGAGGAAGGCAAGATATATTCCATTCCTGCGGAGTGGAAAGCAAAACAGTTTTTTCAGAAATTTTAGTTGTTCGGAAAATCCGAACAACTCATTATTGTGAGGAAGGGGACAAATTGTCACTCACCTTTCAGTTCCAACTGCTGGCGGAAAAAAGCAATAACTCCCCAAAATAATTCCCATTTCCATTCAAGGTCAGAGATGTTTCGCGTTGCTCAACATGACGAGTTGGACGAAGACCTATTTTTTTCTGATTTCGCGGACCTTGTTGATGATTCCGTTGATTTTATCAAGGGTGAGATCCGCGATGTCGTTTTCTTCCGCGGATGCCCTCATGTTTTCGACTGCGGCTGCTGCTTCCGTCGGAGTTTCGTTTCTGAGTTCGAACGGGATGCCGTTCACCGCAACACTTTTTTTCAGAAAAATTCGGATCGCTGTTGAAAAATCAAGACCGAGACGGTCGAAAACTTCAGTCGCCTGGGTTTTTAAATCATCATCTATTCTGACTTGAATTGTATAGCTCATGTCACCACCTCCAAATATATTATACTTACAAACAAATTATTTGTCAATATAACTCAATACAATATTGAGTATGTCGCGAGGTGTAACAACAAATTCTTTTTGCGGAAAATGCCGGATGTTTCCGGTAACAAGATAGGCTTCTCTGCTTTTTATTGCGGACAGTGCAATTTCATAAAAAACAGCGTCGTCCGGATCATTGAATTTTTCATCGGAAAGATTTTTTTCAAGAAAGATTCCGTTTTTTCTCATGAAATCCATAAATTTATTAACATCATCCTGTGCGAAACCGAACTCCGGCCGTAGTAAAACTTCCTCGTATTCACTCAATATTTCTTCATTAAAGACCGGAATTATTATTCCTGCAAGCAGCAAATCAATTATCTTTGCCGGAACAGAATCGCGTTTCAGCATGGCAGAAACAACAACATTTGTATCAATGACGGCATAAAAGTTCATTTTTCACCTCTGTTTCAAAGAAATAAACTACAAAATCATTTATTGCTATAAAATAAAGTCAAGTTTTTAATCATAAAATTATATTTAAAGTTCAACAATTCGAGAAAATATCTTAAAATTGAAGACGGACTCAGCAACTGAAAACCAGCTTTAGCCAAGAATAACTCCCCAAAATAATTCCCATTTCCATTCAAAAGCAGAGATGTTTCTACCGCTTCTTGCCTCTCCTGAAGTAGGAGAGGTGTCACGTAGTGACGGAGAGGTCACAGATGTTTCTCGCACTGCTCAACATGACGGGGAACTTCGGCTTAGCCTCAACATGACGGAATGCGGGAAAATTATTTCTGTAAAAACTCGAGCACTTTCTGATTGAATTCTGTCGGATTTTCGCTGGCGATGAAATGTCCGCCCTTGATAAACGCAAGTTCGGCTCCCGGGATATTTGCCGCAATCAGTTTCGTATGGGATTCCTTTATCATGTCGTCAGTCCCGACGATGACTAATGTCGGGGCTTTGATCGCAGCAAGTTCTTCAGGCTTTATGTCAGGGTCGTTCACCATCAGGCCGAGCATTTCAGCCTTTGCTCTTGCGGACTCGCTTCTTCCGGCAAAAAGGCGGGCGATCCTGTAACCGATCTCGATCGGGATCTGTGTCATTCTCTTTACTCCGCCTGCATCGAGATTGCCGCCGTTCAGGACGAGTTTGTTCACAAGAGCGGGGTATTTTATAGCAAAGAGCATCGCGATGTTGGCTCCGTCGGAAAAGCCTAAAATATCTGCCTTTTCGATCTGCCTGCTCTTCATGAATCCGGCCAGATCATCCGCAAACTGTCTGATGGTGAAAGGTGCCGAGCCTCTCGCAGTTTTTCCGTGACCTCTCGTATCGACTGCATAGACGTGATAGCGCTGAGAGAAAGCGGGAAACTGCTTTTCAAAGTAGGTGGAATCCTCTCCGTTGCCGTGAAGAAGGATCAGCGGAAAGCCGTTTCCATGCTCGGTGTAGTGATGCTGGATATCCATTTTGCTATCTGTTGATCACCACGATGAAATCACGGCCGTTGCGGTTGATGGTGAAGAGGAGTTTTTTCGATTTGTTGATGATCTGGTTTGCTTCAGCGGCGTTTTTGACACGTCTTTTGTTGACTGCGACGATCACGTCTCCCGGCATGATGCCTGCCGACTGAGCGAGCGAACCCTGCTCGACGTTGGAAACGGTGATCCTTCCTTTGTTGTCGCTGAGGGTGAGGCCTATTTCGTCAAGAACTTTCTGGTCAAGCTCCTGCGGAGTGTCTGAAGGCTGGTAGTTTTTGTCGAGGACGACTTCAAGTTTCATCGGCTTGCCGTTTCGGATGATCTCAAGCGGTATCTTTTTGCCGTAGGGGCTGAATGCTACCGCTGTCCTGAACTGCGAAATGTTTTCGATCTCCTTGTCGTCGAATTTCGTAATGAGGTCGTACTGCTGAAGTCCAGCTTTTGCCGCAGGGCTTTTTGCTTCAACGCTGGAAACAAGGATCCCGTTTACGGATTTGTCGATCTCAAAGTAGTTCCTGATGTCGTTGTTGAGCTCCTGAATGACGATCCCCATCATCGCACGCTGGATCTTTTTGCCGCTCCTGAGCTGTTCCGTGATGTCCTTGACCATATTCGCCGGAACTGCGAGGCCTATCCCCATGTATCCGCCTGACTGCGAAAGGATTGCGGTGTTCATGCCGATGACTTCTCCTTCGATGTTGAGGAGCGGTCCTCCCGAGTTGCCGGGGTTTATCGCCGCGTCTGTCTGGATGAAGTCCTCGTAGTCGGTGACACGCATTCCGGAACGTCCTTTTGCCGAAACGATGCCGAAGGTCACGCTGTTGGAAAGTCCGAACGGGTTTCCTATCGCGATGGCGAAACTTCCGACTTTTATCTTGTCTGAATCGGCGAATTTGAGTGCCTGGATCTCTCCCTTTTTGAATTCTTCTATTTTTATTAGGCCGACATCTGTGTGCGGGTCTGTGCCGATAAGTTTTGCGCTGAAAGTCCTGCCGTCGATCATGACTTCGATTTTTTCGGCTTTCTGGACGACGTGGTTGTTCGTTACGATGAAACCCTCCTTGTCGTCGATTACGAAACCCGAACCCTGTGCCTGGCTTTTTCTGCTGCGCGGCTGTTGCGGATTGCCGAAAAAGAAGTCAAAAAACGGGTCACGCATCCTCTGCTGCTCGGTTATCTCGACTTTGATCGAAGCAACACTTTTTTTTGCTTTTTCAGAAACTTTGATGAGTTCCTGCTCGAAATCACGCATATCGGCGGCGTTCAGACTTACTGCCGAAACGAACAAAAACAACGGCAAAAACATAAATTTGATCAGGTTTTTCATATCATCCTCCACAAAAAAAAACGCTCAATAAACAAAATCCACCTTTTATTTATTTCCGTTTTGCAGAAAGAAAAGGGGAGAGGAGTATTTTTAGTAGTAAAATCCTGCTACGATAAGGTAGCCGATGTCTTTGTGTGTCGATTTTGAGCCGTTGTTGTTTCTGAATTCTGCCGATCCGAGAACGCCGACACCGAGTTTCGGGCGGATCTTGCCTGCGATCTCAAACGGAAGGACATAAGACATCGACGCGGTATATTCCAAAAAGTTCTGTGTCACGCCGACTTTGTCGAAAACATACTTCCCCGACCTTTTTTTAAGCACGGCTGACTTGTATTTTGCCTGCCAGAATGAAAAAGTGCCGCTCAGCAGGATCCCTCCGAAAGGTGAGAAATCGAAAAGAAGTTCGTCAGAAAGTTCGATTGCCGGGACCTGCCATTTTACCGAATCGGTCTCGTAAACACGCAGAGTCAGAGGATCAAGAAACAGTTTCTGATCGGTGAAAAGACAGAATGTGGGGTAGAAGACGAACATGAAACGGTTGTTTATCACTTTCGAATATTTGTCGATCCTGAGCTTGAGGAAAGGAAATATCATGTCGAGCTGAGTTGTGTTCTCGAAAGTGACGGTCGAATCTTCGAGGTCGAAAAAGCCGAATTCCTCGTTTTTCAGCCGTTTGTATTCGACTCCGGCACTGACGGCGAAAAGCGCCGGCTGTTTTGCCGCATAGAAGCCCAAAATATCTGCTCCGAGGAGAAAAGTTCTCGAAAAAAGGGCATATTTGCTGTTTTTATAGTTCTCGAGACTCTTTTTTTCCGCCGTGATGTAGTAGTTGCCGTAGAGCGATGAAAAAACGGTGTCTGTATAGTGCCAGAGAATGTCGGCAGCCGGAATGAAGCCCGAAGTCTGGCTGTACTGGATGTTCACGCTGAATTTGTTCTGAGGTCTCTCTTCTTCCTTCGCTGAAAGCGCAAAAACTGAAAGTAATACGGAGATTAAAATTAAGTGTTTGATTTTATTCATTATTTACTCATATCGATTATCCAGAAATCAAGATCGTTTTTATGCAGATAGGATGTCGTCTGTGAGTTCATCTTTACAGTTTTTGCCTGGGATTCCTGATTGTTGGGCTCGTAGTTCGAAACATCGGTGAAATTCTCGCGGTCGGAGTTCCATTTTTCGCTGTCCCACGAACCTACGCCGATCGAATAGACTCCTTCGGTGTTGAGGGAGAGGCTCTGCGCTATGAGCTTGTATTTCGCATCGGGGCGGTAGGGGACCCAGACAACGCTCGACATACTGACTATCTCTCTGTGCGGAGAAAGGAGGATAAAGGGGTTCGACATCGTGGAATAAAGGTAAATCGGGACCGCTTTTCTGAAGATACGCAGAGTTACGACATCCTCCCAGGTTTCGCCGTTGATGTCTTTGAGCGAAACCAAAAACTCGACATCGTGATAGACTGCGCTGTTCAGACCGGCTGTCTTTGAAAACGGGATCGTTTCAATGGAAAAACTGTAGGAAACATACCTTTCGGGTTCGATAGTCCCTAAAATTTCGTCTTTCGCATCGACTTTGACCGAATCGTCATTGGTCTTCAGCGAGATCGTCGTCGCCGAAGCGTCCTGATTTCCGAGATTATAAACGCGGAGATGGACTGAGTATCTGTTGCCTTCCTCGCTGTTGTCGCGGTCTTCGGCATAATAAACTTCGTTCGTTGAGTTAAGGACCGCTTTGTAGATATAGCCGTTCGGCGAAACGTAGAAATTTCCGGCGTTGAGGTAGTCGGAGATCGTCTGCGTCACGCTGGTGCTTCCGACAGAGATCGTGTATTCGCCTGAAACGATGCCGTCAAACTCGGTGTTTCCGTCGTTTCCCGACTGCTTTTCGTAGGTCTCGCCCGGATCCTGCGTGTTTTCAAGAACGACATCGATCCCGCCGACGCCGCTTCCCGAGGGCGATCTTGTGTAGCCGAAAGCCTGTTTTACGTTCAGTTTCAATGTCGCATCTGTGATGCTGTTGCGGATGAGCCTGAAAGTCTCGTCCTCGGTTGCTATTTCAAGCATGTTGTCGTCGATCTTCGTGACTGATTCCGGTATGAACTGGCTGTTGTAGGAACCTCGCGTGATGCCGTTTGTCCCAAGGTAGAAGTCGGTGCTGTTGTCGAGTCTCAGCCACTTTCCGCGGAAAGTCCTTTTGATCTTCGGAACGCATTTCGGTTCGTAGTATTCATTTGTAGAACTGCATGCACCGCTTTCAACGACTTCGTTTTCCCTGAAGAGAGAACCGCAGTTTTTGATATTTTCCCAGATGTTGCCGTTGTAGTGGTCAAGACTTGCGCATTTTTCGGCATTGTTTCCGTTGCAGCGGTATATGCCGCCCCGCTCACAGACATACTGCGACTGAACGGAACACGAGCAGGTCGAAGCGACGCATGACGGATTTCCGATCTCCGACGGGCATCCGGTGATACAGCTTTTGTATTCCACCCATTTGTAGCCGTTGTCGCGGTAGACGCACTGTTCGAGGGAAAGCCCGTTGCAGCGCATCGAGTATGAGTTCGAACTTGAGCAGTCATCGAAGAGGTCGCACGACGAAAGAAGGAAAAGAAGTGCTGTGTATGAGAAAAAGATCAAAGAAATCCCGTATTTATGTTCTGAATTGAAACCTTTTTCTGTCATTCTTCCTCCGAATCACGGTAAAAAACTAAAAAGGTCAGTTATTTTAAGAAAACGGTTGAAATAGTCAAATTTAGCCAGCAGAGATGCGGTCTTCCGGCAGGATCCTGATCTTAGCCGATCTTCACTTTTCCGTCGCCGAATCTTATCTCAAAAGGTGATGCAGGCTCAAGTTCAACGCTTTTTTTGACGGTCTTTCCGTTTTGCAAAACTATTGCAAAGCCTCTTGCGAGCGGCGAGAGCGGATTTACAGTCTCGAGCTGTTTTTCGAGCTCTGAAAGTTCGGTGAATTTTCTGTTTATCATCTCTTTAAGCGCCGATTCTGCACGGAACATCAGTTTTTCTGTATCGTGCAGGACCGAGTTTATGATATCTTTCGGGTTTTTGAGCGATAATGTGAGGTTGTCGAGCATCATAAACTTTGAAAAAAGGATGTTTTCAGCCTGCTTTTTCATCATTTTTTCCGAATTTTTCACGCTTTGCATGATCTCGGAACTGTCAGGAAAGATGAGTTCCGCCGCTGCGCTCGGAGTCGCGACTGAAAAACTTGCGGCAAGATCCAGGATCGTGGTGTCGGTCTCGTGTCCGACCGCGCTGACTATCGGTTTTCCGCATCTGATGACGGCGCGTGCGAGCTCTTCGGAATTGAATGGTTCGAGATCTTCTTTCGAGCCTCCGCCGCGTCCGATGATTATTGCTTCGACTTCATCGAGGGCTGAAAGTCTTTCGAGTGCTGCAATTATACTCAAATGTGCGTCTTTTCCCTGGACCAAAGCTGGTGAGAGGATGATCTGAGCCGCAGGGAAGCGCTTTCTTGAAACTCTGATTATGTCGTGTATCGCAGCTCCGCTTTCAGCTGTGACTACACCGATGACCGCAGGATATTCTGGGAGCGGTTTTTTGTGGATATCGTCGAAAACGCCCTCTTTCTGCAGTTTTTCCTTGATCATTTTGAGCTGCATTGCCGCGAGACCTTCGCCGAAAGGAACGACGAGAGATGCGACCAAAGTTATCTCTGTCCGCGGTTCATAGACCGAGATCCTGCCGTAGACGACATATTCGGCATCGTTTTTGAGTTCGGCACGGTTCATTTTCTGCTGGTTTTTGAAGAGGGCGCATTTGATCTGGGCATCGTTGTCTTTCAGAGTGAAGTAGATGTGGCCTGAGTAAGCGCGTGTAAGGTTGGTTATCTCCCCGCGGAGCGCAACAAAGCCGAACGCTCCTTCGACCGCATTCTTGAGGTCTTTCACAAAAGCCGATACCGGAACGACTACATCCTGCATGAGAGCTCCTTAAAAGAAAATAAGCCCGGTCCTGGTGATGACGGTCTTTGTCAGCGCATAGAGCGCAGAATCGTCAGTGTAGGGTTTCAGTTCGATGAAAATATTGTGCTTTACGAGCGAATCGAAAATGTAGATCATCACGAATATCACGGCAAGTCCTTTGAAAAATCCGAAGACTATCCCCAAGGTTTTGTTCGTTGCGCCTAAAGCTCCCTCTTTTTCCTTTATGAGGTCGCGAAGAGCGAAAAAGAGGATCTTGTAAATGAGAAAATACGAGACGATAAAGGCGACGATGTAGAAAGTCGTGTAGAATTTAGGTCCCGTGAGTTCCTGCATCGCGCTTTCAAGCGACGGGATCTTGAAGGCTGCAAAGATGGCGGCGAAGATTATGAGTTTGAAGATCTCTTTGAAACCGCCTCCCAAATATCCGGCGACCATCGCAAGAAGGATAAAGACTGCAAAAATTATGTCCAAAGTCATAGTTCGCTCCGTCAAAAAACGCGGAATCATAACAGAAAAATTCTGAAAATTAATTTTTTGAGATTTTTTTGATTTTTTTCTTGACATCAACCGCTATTTGGTTACTATGCCGCTCGCTGGTGCCCAGGTAGCTCAGTCGGTAGAGCAGGGGACTGAAAATCCCCGTGTGGGCAGTTCGATTCTGTCCCTGGGCACCACCTTTCCCGATGATTTCCCCGACAGTGTTTTTAAGATAATTACTGAAACTGATAAGTTTTGCTCTCTTTTCACCGCTTAATCCTAAATCCTTGCCATTCCAGCCAAACTCCTTACAATATTACGTTTTTTGTGCTTTTTAAGATTGTTGGAATGAAAAAACTGATATTTTTAGCAATTTTCTTATTTTTGCTGATTTCCTGCACCTCAAATAGCGGAGAAAATCTGATAAAAGCTGTCAAAAATAATGATTTTGGCAAAGTTAAAAGAATTACAACGCAGGAAAATGTCAGCTTCATCGACGAAAACGGTGCGACACCAATGATGTGGGCTGCATTTAACGGTAATGTCGAAATCCTCGATTTTCTGATAAAAAACGGTGCCGACGCCAGAAAGAAAGGAGTCCTTTCTGTTCAAAGAAAAGACAAATACGGTAAAGATGTGATAATTTCTTATCCTTCTCCATTGAATGCGGCAGCAGGTGAAGGTCATCTTGAAGCGGTTAAATATCTGATTGAAAAAGCGGGAGTATCACCAAATGAAAAGACGATAAAAGTCAGAGATTCTATAGATTCGAAGGGCAATCCCAGCTTTTTTGATGAAGAAGAAAACGATAAATCGGCTTTGATTGAAGCAGTCCTCTCGCACAAAAAAGATGTCGCGGAATATCTTTTGTCAAAAGGTGCCGACCCTGATTACAACGAATATGATCCGGAAGTAACGGCTCTTGAAGTGGCTTTTCTGACTTTCGACTATGAAATAGCGGAACTTCTGCTGAGAAACGGTGCGAGTGCTACCTTTTTCAATGCAAGGTCTGACGGTAGTTTAATAAAAATTTATCCGTTTTTTGCTGTTGTGCCGAAAGAATGTGTGCCTCCGGACACAGATAAAGCCGCATACAATCAAAGCGTTAAGAAGATTATCCCTCTTCTTCTGAAAAACGGAGCAACGCTTCGGAACTTCATTTTTCCGGTTTCGAAAATGTGCGGATGCAAAAATCAGGAACTGGTAGAATTTATGATTTCCATGGGTTTTGACCCTGAATGGCAGTTCAACGATACCAGCATAGGTGATTATTGCAGAAATCAAGGTGTTGAAATCACCCAAGAAATGCTTGCAAAATACGGCGCTGTCGAAAAAACAAGAGAAGAATACGAGTTAAAGCAAGATCTTCTTCTGAAAATCATCCGCCATCAGACACGCAACAACAGTAGAGATGGAACCTGCACTACAATAAAAATAAGAACACAATCTTTTCCTGATGTGGCAAGAAAGAAAAGAGCCGAAGAAAATCAGCGTGACAGTTCTTCAATCGGAGCAAAAAGATCGAGGTTCTCGATAACAGCCTCGATTGAATGGTATATAGGTGATGTGCCGGAAATAGGTAAAAACGGCAATATCGCTGAAGTTGTAAGGAATTTTTTTGCTGTAAATGAAGAATCAATGATTATCCGCGGACTTGAAAAATATTCCTGCGAAAAAGACGGTTTTACAAGCAATGCAGGGTGCTACAGGCAGGTTGCGGGGCAGATGATCCGCACAAGTGAAGAGTGCATGAAACCGTCGAGGGAACGCCCAGAGATCACATTCTCTACACCTTATCTGGACCCGGCAACCAATTTGGTTTTTGTCTATAAACACTGGTTCTGCGGTCCTTTGTGTGCAAGAACTTCTTTGCTTGTTTACGAGTTGAAAAGTAATGGCGAATTAGAGTATAAATACGGTTATACATTGCGAGTATCGTAGGATTTAAATCTCCAAAAACTTGCAAAAGTTATGTGAAAAATGTGGCGATTTTGAGGAAAGATGCAGGATTTCCGCTAATTCCCGAAGAAAGACTCTATCTTTCTGTTGCCTGAAGCGTTTCTTGCGCGGTTCCTTGACCAGATCCTGAGTTCTTTGATGTTCTCCTCGTAGGTCTTTGAAAGGGGAACAGTCCTGCGCAGGATCTCTTCCAGGATCTTCTGCGTGAGTCCGCAGTTTCTCGAATATGCCGTGATGAGCGAATCGACGACCGTCTGCTCGATCTCGGCGCCGCTGAAGCCTTCGGAATTCCCGGCCAGCTTGTCCGTGTCGAACTCTTTCGGATCTCTTCCCCGTTTTTTGAGGTGGATCTTGAAGATCTCCTCGCGTTCCGGTTTTGAGGGAAGGTCAACGAAGAATATCTCGTCAAAACGCCCTTTTCTGAGGAGTTCAGGCGGGAGAAGCGAAACTCTGTTTGCCGTAGCGACAAGGAAAACAGGCTCCTTTTTCTCCTGCATCCATGTCATAAGCCAGCCTAAAACTCTGCGTATCTCGGCCCCTTCACCTTCCTGCGAAAGGGCTTTTTCGATCTCGTCTATCCACAGAACGACCGGTGCAAAACCTTCGATCGTGGAGATCGCCGATTTAAGGAGCTCCTCGACGCTCTGGCCTTTTCTGAAAAGGTTGATGAAGTCGAGTCTGACGAGCGGAAAATTCCAGATGTTCGATATGACCTTGCTCGTAAGCGATTTTCCGCAACCCTGAACACCGAGCATGAGCATTCCTTTCGGCATCGGGATCCCGAATTTGCGGGCATCCTCCGAAAAGTTGTTCCTGCGCTCTGTTATCCACTGTTTCAGGTCGTCGTAGCCGCCGATACCGGAGATCCCGTCGTCAACATTGATGACTTCAAGTATTTCGTTCTGCATGAGAAGGCTGCGCTTCGACTGCAAAACATGCTCTACAGCCTGTTCTTCTCCGAATTTCGCGACGGTGTCCAGAAGAGAGTCGATCCTTGAAAAGGGAAATCCCTTGAGGTTTTCGAAGATCGTCTCTTTCGTCTTTTGGGAGAACGGGAGAGCCTCGGTCTTTTCCAGAAATATCGAAAGATCAGGTCTCAGAGTTTCTATCGCACCGTAGCGCATAAGAGCCGCAGGAAGGTTCGCTTCGCGGCAGAACAGGGTGATGTCGGAAGTGCTTCCTTCAAGTGTTTCGAGCAGTGTCACGGCTTTTGCATCGTCATCGAAAAGATATTCGCCGTAAGCTATGCTGAAATTTTTGTTCTGCCTTGTGAAACCAAGGATCTGTGCGAAGAATTCCTCTTTAGAAGCGGCGTTCCACGAAAGTTTGTCGGTTCTGTTTTTGATGTAAAAAAGCGGATCGTCGCAGATTATTATTTTTAACATCGAAGCCTCCAAAATATCCCAAAAACGCAATATTTTAAGGGTAAACAGGAAAAAAGCAAAAAAATGGCCCAATCTTGAATTTAAGAAAAAAATCGTTAAAATACTGCGTTTTTTTTGTTTTAGGTGGGAAGATGAAGAATTTTATAGTTTTTTGGTTCTCAATCATGCTGATCGTTTCGTGTTCAGGCGGCAGCGGCAGCGTGGAAAGCAAATGGCGCGTGCTCAACGAAGATACATACGAGCCGAAGATAGACGAAAGTCAGCTCTATACTTCGCTTGACGAGCTGGAAAAGCTGATCGTCGCTCCGGTCTCCTATTTCCGCGACAAAAACGGGATCTACTCGTTTTCGCAGAATGTCGATTACAAGACAGTTTCAACGGTCATGAACGCTAAATCTGATGATGCGGAAGATGCGAAGGCCGCGGAGAGAAAGCTCGAACTTCACGAATCTGCAAAATACAGAAGCGACAAATCGGGCAACTTTTCAATGAGTTACCAGAACAATAAAAATGAGGGCTGGGATGTTGTCTGGCGCGACAACTTCTTCTACCGCAAGCAGTTCGGCGGCGAATTTACGAAAACTTTCAGCATGGGCGAACACATCACGCTCCGCGACAACCTTTTCGGCGCTATCCCTTCGATCTACATGATGCTGCGCGACCACGCTTCGATCGAATCGGAAAAGGCTTGGAAGACGGGCTCTTTCAAAGGACATCTCGTAACGGTCGTTTTCAGCGATAAAAAGACCGACCGTGCTGCACTTCCCGAAAAAAAGTATCTCCAGAACCTTCAGGGAACGGAAGAGATGCGCGACGACTCGCTCGTGGCGGGTCTTTCCGGCAAAAAGAAAGACGGCATCAAAGGAAAAATGACGGTCTTCGTCTCTCTTGAAGGGGCGGTCATTGAAATGAAAATAGAAGACCTTTCCTTCAGGTTCACCGACGAAGACGTAACGTTCAGCATAAGCGGCAGAAGAACTCTTTCGACCGATTTCGCCGAAACGATCCCTGAGCCTGAATACAACGAGGAATACCACAGAAGAACGCTTGATTCTTCGGTAAACATAATGAAGAAAAAGTCAGAAAAAAAGGAAGAAAAACATGACGAAGAATGAAAAACTGGAGACGGTCCTCCGCACCCTTTCAGATAAAAAAGGGGTGAACATCATGGCTTTCGATGTCGATAAAAAGTCGGGATATACCGATTTTATCGTTTTTGTGACGGGGACGAGCACGCAGCACAACACTACGATGGCCGATTCTCTTTTCAGAGAGCTCAAAAATGCCGGATTCGCGAAACCCCTCATCGAAGGCGAGACGAGCGCAAAATGGATCTTAGTCGATGCCGGAAGCGTCGTTGTCAACATCATGCTTGAAGAACTGCGCGACTACTACTCTCTGGAAGATATCTGGTCAGGCTGCGCAAAAGTTGACGTAAGTTCCTATATTCAATAATGAAAATCACTTTAATCGTTGTCGGAAAACTAAAAACTCACTTCAAGGAGACAGATGATTTTTTCCAGAAAAGGATAAAGATCTATTCTCCGCTTGAAGTGATCGAGCTCAAAGAGCGTGGAGATCTTGCTTTAGAAACTGAAAATATAATAAAATCAATACCTTCGAACTCTTTTGTCATCGCACTCAGAGAGACGGGAAGATCTTTTGATTCGCTTGCTTTCGCCAAACTTTTAGGTGAAAAGTCTGTTTCTCACGGCTCGATCTGCTTTGTGATAGGCGGCGCCTACGGTTTCGGCGACATCAAAGAAGATCTTGCTCTTTCTATAGCCCCGTGGACTCTGCCGCATCAGCTCGCACGGATCAACATTCTTGAGCAGATATACCGCGGACTTTCCATAAACGGCGGCTCCAACTACCATCACGCCTGATTTCCGACGGCTGTCCGATGCTGTTTGTCTAAAAACTCATTTTTATCATTGAAAAAAAATCCTGTTTTCTTAAGATTGTGCGGATTTCTTAAGGGGTTCGCATGAAACCGTCGGTTTTTATTCTGCTTTCTATCCTGTTTTTAACTTTCCCGCTTTTTTCTTACAACGACTGTCTCAACGAGGAGCAGATCACTGAAAACTGCATCAGAGAGCTTTTCAAGGCGAATGAATTTGCACTCGCGGCATCGCATATCGACAAGGCCGAGTTTGCTTCCAAAACGGATCAGACGATACTGAAGATCGAGCTTTTTATGAAACTCGCGCGTTACGACGAGACTGAAAAACTGATAAATTCACTGCCGAACGACGTCAGGAACACGCTTTACTACAAAGTGATGCTGGTTAAGACTTTCGCGGCGAGAAAACGGTTCAATCAGGCTCTCGAAACTATCGACGAGATCAAAAGTTCGTATCCTCTCTACTATCTTTTCAGCGATCTCGAGTGTCTGAAAGGGGATGTCGCGCTCTACAGGCGTCAGTATGATTCTGCGATCGAATTTTACGACAAGTGTCTTGACGCGCAGGATAACGGTGTCGCTGCTTTCAACCGTATTTTAGCGCTCGAAAAGAACGGCGAGCCTCAGGTCACGTTCCTTAAGGATTACATAGAATATCTCGACAGTTACGGTTCTCTTTCGTGGAAAGGCCAGATCGTTGACAGGCTCGTAAAACTGAAGAAGAGCAAAGGAGTTCCGAACTCATCTTCGCCCTACTATGTGAGATGGCTTTCGATAATGCGGCGCGAAAACAGGCTTTCACAGTTTTTTTCCGATGAATATCTGAGCCTTCCGCATCCCGCAAACCTTGAGATAGCCGACTATCTGATCTCTGCAAAACGCTATTCCGACGCGCTGAAGATGCTTGATGACGCCATTTCGAAGCAGACGAAGGCGAACGATGCGAAATACAAGCTCGTGAACAAAAAATACAGAGTCCTCAATCAGGCGGGGCGCGAGATCGAAGCCGCCGATTTTCTGCTCAAGTCTTCGGATGAATTTGCCGGAACGCAGAAAGACAGGATGAAATTCCTTTCCGCGCTGGTCTATTTTGAAAACGGCATGGCGGAGAAGAGCAAGGAGATCCTCGGCGGGATCGTCGAAATGAAGCAGAACTCCAAATATTTTCTGCTTTCGCTCTACAAACTGGGGCTCATCTATCTTTTCGAAGGAAACGACCTCTACGCCTTTACGATGTGGTCGGAATTTCTTCTTTCCGAAAAGATAAACTACGACAAATTCGTTGACGGGAAGGGGAGTTACGAGGCGATAACGGGACTGACTTCGCTTCTTGACAGGATAAACGGATACTGCGCCGCGCTATCCGACATGAATTTCAAGTGCTCGGTCGATGAAAACGGCATTTCAGAAAGGGTGAACAGCTTTATTTCATACTACGATTTCACCTATTTCCACATAATCGAAAGCAATGAATTCAAAAAGAAGCCCGATTTCGGCAACGTTTCTGCAAGTTCGGAAAAGTGGCTTGCAAACAAAGCGGAGACCAGTGCTACGAAAGAGGAGTTCATTGAAGCTCTGAGCCAGCTTGCACCAAAAATAAAGAAACGCGAACCGGCCCAGATGATCGACCTTTTTCTCAAAGCCGACGATCTTGACGGAGTCGAATTTTATGTCGATATGATGCGGATATACACATCCTACAACGAGGCCAAGCACGCAAAGAACGCCTCTTCGATGCGTATTGCGATGCCTGAGGCGCAGATCCTCGACGAGTTTTTGTCCAACTACAGGGAGATCCTTTCAAAGATCCACCTTGTCTACAACAAGTTTTTCAACAAAACGGCGAAAGTAACGAGCTATTACTACAACCAGCTCAGTCCTGACCTCACTTATTCGCCGCACTACGGCAAAAAGGAGGAGTGGAGGCTGCTCTATCCGACGCCCTATCTCGATGTCGTCCTCAAGCTTGCAGGCGAATTCAATGTTCCGGTGCAGCTCATCTATTCGATAATGCGTGCCGAAACATACTACCGCGAATCGCTTTCATCGAACGTCGGTGCGCTCGGACTTATGCAGATAATGCCGCAGACATTCGAAAAGATCAGCAAATTCGGCGGGATAAAGATAAAGGACCCGATGGATCCCTACGACAGCATGAAGGCTTCTGTCTGGTATCTTTCAAAGCTCCTGAAGCGTTTCGACAACAATCTCATAGCCGCGACGGCGGCCTACAATGCAGGACCGCACAATGTCTCCGACTGGATATCGCGCTACGGCGGGAAGGAAGCCTATCTTTTCGTAGAGATGATCCCTTACAAAGAGACGCGCGACTATGTCAAAAAAGTAATGCGGTTTTACATGATCTACAGCTATATTTACGAAGACGAGTTCTTCAATGTCGGTCTTAACGGTATCTATAATGTGAATGAAAATCACGATGTCGTGAATTTTTGAAGGAGGGAACATGATTTTTATAGTCGATATCGGCAACAGCAACACGGTCGTCGGGATCTATAAAGGGGAAGATCTTGTCAAAAGGTGGAGGATCTCGACCGACAGGACTCTTACGGTGGACGACATTGCGGCGAAACTTTCCGCCCTTATGATGTTTGACAGGATAGACACGAAGGACATTTCACAGTGCATAATCAGTTCGGTCGTTCCGACATGGAACCATGCGTGGGAGCGTTTTTCGATCGAGTTTCTGAACATGAAACCGCTGTTTTTGAGATACAACACCAACTGCGGGATCTCGCTGGATATTTCCAACCCGTCGGAGATCGGTGCCGACAGGATCGCAAACTCTGTCGCAGCTGCGGCTATGTTCCCGCAAGGCTCTTTCATTATCGATTCAGGCACCGCGATAACGCTCGATATCGTTACTCCCGACAAAAAGTATATCGGCGGCGCGATCATGCCTGGTATAATGATCTCGATGGAGGCTATGTCGCTGAGGACCGCTAAATTGCCGCGTTTCGAGCTCGACAGACCGCAGCACGCGATCGGAAAATCGACTCTTGAAGGGCTTAGGAGCGGTGTTTTCTACGGTTTTGTCGGAATGGTCGACCGTGTCATCGAGGAGTCGCTCAAAGAAGTCGGTTTCAAACCCAAAATAATCGCAACGGGCGGACTTGCAGGCGCGATCGCCTCTGCTTCAAACTATATCAGCGAATTCGACAGGGATCTCACTCTGAAAGGTCTCAGGATAATAGCTGAACTCAACAGATGATTTTGTCGGAGCGCGGTCGTCAGTCCGCAGATAACTATTTGTTTTCCGGGAGATATTTCACCGGATCGACAGATTTCGAGGATTTTCTGATTTCGAAATGAAGGATCGGAACTTTTTTTGTTTCGGTGATATCCGCAATGCCGACCGCATCGTTTGCTTTGATGTTCTGTCCTTCTTTTGCCAGAATGGTGTGAAGATATGCGTAAATAGTGAAAAAGTCTTCATCATGCGAGATTATGACCATATTGCCGTAAGCGGGGTGGTGTGCACTGAAAACAACTTTTCCGTCGGCAGCGGCATGGATCTCCGTGTTTTTTTCAAACTGAATATCGATCCCGTTGCTTTTCGGAGTGGAAGCGGAGAAAGGAGTGACTATTTTGCCTTCAGCCGGCCAGATGAAATTTATCCTGGTCTCGGGTTCAGGAGCCGGCTCGGGAGCCGGTTCAGGAACTGGTTCCGGTGACGGCTCAGGAGATGTTTCAGGAACCGTCTCTGCGGGCGCAGGTTCGGGAGATTTTTCGGGTTCCGGCGCAGGTGCATTTTCGGGTCCGGGTGTCGATTCAGGTTCGGGGGAAGTCTCTATGACTTCATCGGCTCCGGGAATGAAGAGTGCCGAGCCTTCTTTGAGCTCGTCAATTCCTTCCGGGATCGAGTTCTCCGACCTCAGATCATTTTCGTCAACATTGTATAACCTGCTGATATCTGAAACTTTTTCGCCTTTTTTTACCGTGTGGTAGACCCCGAATGAGTCTGTTGCGCATGAAAGGCAGAAAAGCGCGGAAAAAATAAAAATGGAGATGTTTTTCATTCTTTTATCGATCCTATGAGCTGGTTTATATTTTCTTTTCTTTTTTCGAGATACGCATCGAGTTTTTCGGCGCATTCGCCTGCGATCGCTGGATCTACGAAGTTGTATGCTCCGATCTGGACTGCTTTTGCTCCGACGATGAGAAAATCGAGAACATCTTCAAATGACGCTATCCCGCCGATCCCGATGACCGGGATCTTTACCGTTTTTGCCGTCTGCCAGACCATTCTGAGGGCGACGGGTTTTATCGCAGGGCCGCTCAGACCGCCGATCTTGTTGCCTAAAATGAAAGTCCTTTTTTCGCGGTCTATCGCAGTTCCGATCAGAGTGTTGATCAGTGAGACCGCATCTGCGCCGCCTGCTTCCGCCGCAAGGGCTGTCTGTGTGATGTCTGTCACGTTCGGCGAGAGTTTGACTATCACAGGCTTATCGGTCGCCGCCTTGACGGCTTTAGTAAGTCTCTGGATTATTTCAGGATTTGCGCCGAAAGCCGAGCCTCCTGACTTCACGTTGGGGCAGGAGAGGTTCATCTCGAAAGCGTCGATCCGCTCTTCTTTTGACAAGATCTCCGTGAGACGGACGAAATCATCTTCCGAAGAGGCGTAGAGATTGACGATTATCGCGCACTTAAGGTCTTTTATCTTCGGCATGATCTCGTTGAGAAAATGCTTTGAGCCGCAGTTCTCAAGACCGATGGAGTTGAGCATCCCCGAAGCGGTTTCGACGACTCTCGGTGAAGGATTTCCCGCTCTCGGTTCGATCGATATCCCTTTAGTGCAGAATCCGCCGATCTTGTTGAGGTCGAAAAAGTCGGTGAATTCAACACCGTAGCCGAAAGTGCCCGATGCAGTGAGTATCGGGTTTTTGAGTTTGAGTTTTCCGATATTTACTGATAGATCCATGTTTTTTCCTTAGTTTTCAAGAAGATTTCTGACAATTTCGCCCGCCGCATTCCCGTCTCCGTAAAGTTTGATCGAAAAATCGGGCTTTTTATTTTCAAGATTGCTGTAAGCTGCCGTTATTTTGTCAAAATCGCTGCCTGTTATGGTGTTGAAGCCGTTTTCAAGAAGCTCGACCCATTCAGTCTCCTCGCGCAGTGTTATGCACTGTTTTTTGAAAAAATATGCCTCTTTCTGCACTCCGCCGCTGTCGGTCATTACGGCAGAACAGTTCTGCAGAAGTTCGAGCATTTCAAAGTATCCGACCGGATCTATCACGGTGAAACGCGGTCTTATGTTGTTTTGTTCAAGTATTTTTCTCGTTCTCGGATGGATCGGAAGGATCACGTTTTCCGATTCCGAAATAATGTCGAGAGCTTTTATTATTGATGAAAGTTTGCTGATGTCGTCTGTGTTTTCAGCCCTGTGGATCGTGGCGAGGATAAATCTTCCCTTGATCCCGCATTTTTCAAGAAACGAGGCTTTTCCCTTGATTTTTTCAGCGTAATAAAGTGCCGCGTCATACATGACATCGCCTGATCTCACGATCTTTATGCCGAAATTTTTATAGCCCTCTTTTTCAAGGTTCTTTATTGCCGTTTCTGTCGGACAGAAGAGGGTGTGCGAGATCCTGTCGACAAGGATCCTGTTGATCTCTTCGGGCATATTCATGTTGAAACTCCTGAGCCCCGCTTCGACATGGGCGACTTTGTGATGGAGTTTCGCGGCAGAGAGGGCGCCGGCCAAAGTCGAGTTGGTGTCTCCGTAGACAAGGACGAAATCGGGTTTTTCCGCAAGAATTATCCCGTCCAGTTTTTCCAGCATCTGACCTGTCATCGCGCCGTGCGTGAGCCCGTGGATGTTGAGGTTGTAGTCTGGACGCGGAATATCCATCTCGTCAAAGAATATCTCAGACATCGAAGCATCGAAATGCTGCCCTGTATGAACGATCTTTTCGGAAATATCAGAGTGTTTTTTGATCTCGCGCGAAACGGCTGCCGCTTTTACGAACTGAGGTCTTGCCCCTACGACAGTTAGTATTTTCAATTTTAACTCCTTGATCTATTTAAGTATTTCCAAATATTTTTTTGCAAGTTCCGAATATGAATGGTTCGCTATGACATAATCATGCCCGCGTTTTCCCATTTCGGCAAGCTCTTCCGGAGTCTTTCCGTAAAGAGTTTCAACGGCTTTCACGATCTCATCGGCGTTTTCCGATCTTATCGAAATTCCGCATTTAGCCTCGGAAACGATGTCGTTCGCCGCTTCGATCGCATAAATTATCGGCTTTCCCGAATAGAGATAATCGAAAAGTTTGTTCGGCGAAACACCGAAACGGAAAAGGGGAGACTTTGTGAGTCCGATGTAGCAGACATTGCTTATCGCGAGCAGCGACTGCACCGAAGATTTCGGAACAGGATCGAGGATAAGAACATTTGAAAGCCCTTTATCGGAAATGATCTTGAGGTAATTTTCTTTCTCAGGACCGTTTCCGACAAGCAGAAAGAGTATTTTTTCATTGTTTTTCAGAGTCTCGGCCGCTTCAAGAACACTTGTCAGATTGTTGGAAATGCCGAATTTGCCCGCATAAGTCACGATAAATTTGTCCCGTGGTATTTTTGCGAGAGTTTCTTCGGGCAGAGGCGATATGTTTTCAACTTCTTCGAGGTCTATTCCGTTCGGGATCGAGACATATTTTTCTTCCGTCAGGCCATGGTCTTTCATGTGTTCGAAGGCGTTCGGCAGCACCGAAACGACTTTGTCCGACTTTTTATAGGAAAAATTCTCGAAAAACTGGGTGAATCTTATGAAAGGATGCCTGTCGGTGAGCCTTCCGATCTCTGTAAGAGTCAAAGGCCAGATGTCGCGCACTTCAAAAATAAGTTTCGCGCCGGTCCTTTTTTTCAGCCGGTAACCGTTGAGGATCGAAAACGGGGTGGGCGAGGTGACGATCACCGCATCGGGCCTTCCGAAACGCTTTTTTCTGAGGAGAAACATCTTTGCGACAAAGGTGAATGCGTTGATTATGCGCCCGAGACTCTGCGATTTGCCGTATCTCGGAGTCTTTATCCAGCAGTAATCGATACCGTCTATATTTTCGGTGGAAGAAAAGCCTTCGACTTCTGGCAGTTTTGAGAAAATATGGGTGTAAGATCCTGAAAATATTGTGACTTTGTGCCCCAACTTCACAAATTCCTTTGCAAAGTAGTAAGGACGGAAGACCATTCCGTGGATTCTTGAGCCGATCGTTTCATTTATTATCCAAATATTCATGATTACCTCAAATCAAACAAAAGCTGTAAAGAATAGTATAAAAGATTTTTTTATCAAGGAGTGATCGGGCTAAATTTCAAACTCTTTGAAGAAATACTGCGAATCTTCGGCTTTTATGCCGACAGTCATGATGCCGACCGACGGATCAAGTTCCATTTTGACGGTCTCGTGCATAAGGTAGGGAATGTCGTAAAGCCTGTCTCCTGCGAGGATCCTGACGTTTATTCCTTCAAGTTCAGGCGGGAAGTGCATGAAAACGGTCTTCACCTCATCGCTCTCAACCGTTTCGACGTTAAATTCAGTCGTGAAAGGTTCGACCGGGTCACGCCAGAAAACGGTCATCGGGTCGCCCAGCATGACGATCGATTTTTTTGTCCACTGCCAGCTGTCCTTGTTGACTACCGGGACATTGATGTTCAGAACAGGCGGATTGAAAGTGTCGTTCTGCGGCATGCTCATGTGAGCGAAGAGGTAGCTTTCACCGATCGCGGAGTAGGGGAATGCGAACATGTTTTTGAGCATTTCATCGATGAACTGGCTGCCTCCGGCGATCCCGAGCCCTGTCGTCGTGTTGCCGAGATAGACTATTGCGCCGCCTTTCGGGGCTTTCATAAGTTTTTCTCCCGCCGAATCACCGTATCTGTAGGCAAACTGTCCCGCTTCGCATGCACAGCTCAAAAAGAAGGGAAGAGTCTCGTTTTCCAGTTCGTAAGCCATCTGGGAAGAGAAGTCGTTGTCATCGTTTGCCTGTTCGCAGGTGAGATATTTCGGATGACCGTGTCCGCTGTGGACGATAAGGTTCATTCCTTCTTCTATCGCCGCTTTTTCGCTGTCGTTGTTGAGATATTCCGCCGTGTTTCCGCCGGGGAAAGGAATCGACTGAGTGTAGAGTTTTTTGATCGAATATCCCGGCTGTATGAGGCTTGCCGTTTTTCCTTCCGTCTCGAAATAGTATCCTGCGTTGACTTTCACGCTGGAGATCTCTGTCGCGATATTGGCGAGAAGAAGCGATTTCGTCGTGTGAGCCGTATTGAAAGCGGTATGATGCTTTACGATCTTCGAGAAGTAAAGCTCAGCTTCTTCAACTGTTGAGACTGAAATCCTGCCGATTGCGATATTTGCGATAAGAACAGGCTTGTCGTCGTCTTCGGCATAAATTCCGTTGCCGTTTTTGTCCCAGTCACTGAAGTCTGCGTAGTAAAGGTCACTGTAGAAGTCGTCGGTATAGTCGGCGATCCCCAGCGGAAGTTCGAAGTGGTCGTGGACGATTCTTGAAGGAACGGTCTCGATGTCTCCTCCCAAAATAAGATATCTGAGTCCTTCGACCGACATGACATAATCCTTTATCGCTTTCGAAGTGTCGACTTCAGGGTCGTCATCATCGCAGATGGTGTTTTTGCAGATATCTTCAATGGTGATGACCTTGGTGATTATGCCTGTGACAGTGTGGAAGTCGGCAAATTTTTTGAAGATCCCGGCAAATTCCTCTTTTGTCACGATCAGAGCATCGGTCTTTGTCTCGAGATCCTGGCTCGGTCCTGCGACGAATATCGTCTCTTCTGCCGGATCTCCGCTGTCTTCATCAGGATCTGTCTCCGGATCTTTATCAGGATCTTCCGGATCTTCCGGATCTTTCTGATCTTCCTGATCGTCTCCTTCCCCGGGTCTTTCTTCCGCCGGTTCGGTGTCGGTCGCGTCGCCTGCCGGATCTTCGGAAGCAGTTTCGTCCGAAGAAGTTTCAGCCTGATCGTCCGTTTCGCTGCCGGTATTGGTCATGCTTTTTGCGCTTTCACCGCATGAGACCATAAAAACAAAGCACAAAAAAATGCCTGAAATAAAAAGTGTCTTCTTTAACATTGTGATTCCTCCAACACAAAAGCCGGCGCATTATAGTCGGATTTTTTGCCGCCGCAACTCTTTTTTGTGATGTTTCGTGAAATGTCAGAATTCGAAGACGATCCCGAATTCGAAATTGTATTTCATCCTGTTGGAGAGGTCGAAGCTCTTGTCTCTCCAGAAGTCGTTGATCTTTTCGAACTTGTAGCCTACGAAAAGGCATGTGTTGACAACGCCGTTTTCTTTCATTTTTTTGGAAGATGACGGGTCCATCCAGTTGAGCGAGAGCATGAGGCCGACTGTTCCGTGGAGTCCGAATGTGCCTCCGTTTTCGGTCGTGCTTCCGCCGTCACGGACCCACCACGGGTAGTAGTCAAGTCCGCCTGCAATGTATGGATAGAGCGGAAAATCGTAAACAGGGCGGAGTTTCAGCTCTGCTTTGAGCGGTATAAAGTGCATCGTGGTCCTGTCGCCGCTCTTTGAACCGTCGGATCTCATTGCGCGCCCTTTGAATCTCGTGTAGCCGATGCCGCCGATGAAAGTGATCCTTATGTAGTCAGTCGGGATCGCCAGACCGAAAGTGAGTGAAGGGAGCCATCTTACCTGAGTCCCTGCGACATCTTTGAACGGAGTGCCGTTGATGTCGGAATCGATCTGCGGGTAGTAGAGAAGGTTGGTGAAGCTCGCTTCGCCGTGGATCCCTCGGCTTCTTGCCAGAAGGTCTTGTGCCGGGAGTGCCATAAAAATGACGAAAAGAAGCGCCAGAAGCGGCTTCCTGCCCGGTCTGAAAAAGAAAAAGACAACCAAAATCAACCATGAAACCATGAGAATACGTCCTAAAACTGTTGTTAAAAACCATGCCGCTACGACAAGAGGCATAAGCATCGTTCTCGAAGCAGCTCTGAGTATCGGAGAATCCTTTATTATTTCAGCAGGATAACTGCCGTATTTGTAGTAGAAGGCGATAAATCTTTTCCCGAGTCCGAAACTGGATAAGACTGAATCGCGGAAGTCGCGCAGAAGTTCTACGCTCGGGTGGAAGTAACTTCCGAAACCGGCGGTTGCCACAAAGCAGAAGCCTCCGTCGTCCTTGCCGCCCTGCGATTTGTAGTTGCTCCAGAAACCGTATGTCGTGACCGAAGAAGCCTCTACCGAGATCGAAGCTTCTTCATCGCTGTTTCCGGCAAGATCAACGGCCGATACTTCGATCGTGTAGGCTCTGCTGCTCGATCCTTCATCGTTGTTTATGAACTCGTAACCATCCTTTCCTTTGAGCGTGAATTCCCAAATTTTGTTGTAACTATTGGAATCTACTGTGGAATCGTATTCAAGAGTCGTCTGGGTCTCGGCATCGTCGCTTTTGAAGACACCGGAGACTTTTGCATGGTATTTTCCGATTTTTTCCTTTGATTCGCCGTCTTCCGTGCTCGGAGGCGTCACCTTGACGAGCATCTGCTGGTTTCCGCCTTCGACCTCTATTGCGGCAGGAGCCTTCGGGGCTTTATTGTCAAAAACGACTTTTATGCTTTTTTCCGCATATTCAGGGACCGTTTCAGAATCGTTTCCGTCATCGTCATCGTCGTTCTCCTCATCGTCATCATCGTTCTCACTTTTCTTGTTCGATGAAGTGTCGAGCTCGATCCTGACGCGGATTGTGTATGTCCCGTCTGCCGATTCGACATTGTCGTCGGAAAGAGACTTGTGATCCTTGATGACTTGATAGAGCTCGTCTCCCGAAAGCGTAAGAGAATTGTCGATGCTCAAAAAACCGCTGTCTTCGACGGTCGTGTCGAAAGTTACGGTCGTTCCGTCGATATCGGTCTGAAGATATGCCTTTTTAACAAGATCAGGTTTCGGCAGATCGTAGAAAATCTTGAGCGATCCTCCGTGATTCAGGTTCGCGTGTCCCGGTTCAGCCTCGACATTTGTTATGTAATTCGCCGCCGATAGCGCAGAAGTGCACAGGACAAGAAGTAAAAATAGAGTTTTTTTAATCATTTGTGACCCCGAATATTGTTTCAGCGATTCTTACCGCGTTGTAAGCCGCACCTTTTCTGACATTGTCTGCAACGATCCATGCTGAAAGGTAGTTCTTGTGCTCGCGCCCTTTTCTCAGCCTCCCGATGAAGACTTCGTTCCTTCCCGAAGAATCAATGAGGGTGGGGTAGAGCATCTGTTCGATGTCGTCCATGAGCACCATCTCCTTGTTTTCCTTGATTTTACGGTGGATCTCGTTGATGCTGCACTCTTTTTCAAGTTCGAACCATGCCGTTTCGGCGTGTGAATAGAAAGTCGGGACTCTTACGGTCGTGACATCGATATCGAGATCCGGTTTTGAAAGGATCTTCCTCGACTCGTTTATCATTTTGACTTCTTCCTCGCAGTAGCCGTCGTCATAGAACGGACCGATCTGCGGAATGAGGTTGAATGCTATCCTTTGAAGGAAGACCTCGGGTTTTACTTCGTGGAACGAGAAAAGGGCTGAGATCTGCGATCTAAGTTCCTCGATCCCCTTTTTGCCGGCGCCGCTCACGCTCTGGTAGGTGCTGACGACCATCTTTTTGATCCCGAAAAGCTCATCGACGATCTTTATGAAAGGAACGAGCTGGATAGTCGAGCAGTTCGGATTTGCGATTATTTTCGACTTCGTTGTTTTGAGGATATCCCCGTTCACTTCAGGCACTACGAGCGGAACATCGTCATCCATCCTGAAAGCGGAACTGTTGTCGACGACGATCGCGCCGCGGTCTGAAAAATGTTTTGCAAAATCGAGAGAAACACCTGCACCGGCACTGAAAAGCGCCAGATCCACAGGATGTTTTTCTATCTCTTTTTCATTGAGAGGGATCACATCGATCTCTTTGTTTTTGTAGGTCACCGTGAGACCGAGCGAATTGTCACTCGCAAAAGGATAAAGTTTATCGATCGGAAAGTTTCTCTCTTCCAGGATCGAAATGAATTCAAGGCCGACAAGTCCCGTCGCGCCGACTATCGCAACATTCAAAGGCTTCATATTTCCTCCAAAACGAAAAAAACCGATAATACAAGCAATTAGCGTTCCATTGAAATAACTCAACGGAATCGGCGACTTATAATAAGAAAAAAATGACAAAAAGACAAATTGACACATTGGCAGTCCGTATACGGTGGATATCAGCGTCTAAAAATATCTGAGTAGAGCGGCTGATAGGTGTGAAATGAATTTTAGGTGCAGGACGGTTTACTTTGAACGGCGGAAGGTCCTGCGTTCCATTTCTCTGAGGAACTCTTCCGAATAGAGCTTTCTGTTGATGACTTTTTTCTTGGTGAAGGCCTTTTTGTCAGTCAGGGTCAGCGTCGGATCACCCTGGATCATCATGCCGAGCCACCAGCTGTCGACAAACGCCTTGTTAAAACCGTAGCTTTTATAGTTCGCCCACAGATCGTTCGTCCAGATCCGGTATGCAGCTCCCCAGGATTCGCCGTTGACGAGAGCCTCGTACATCGCCTCGGGGTTGAACATTCCGCCGGCCTTCGTGCTGCCTACGGTCGCCAGCCCGTTTTTCCCTTTGAGATAGGTGTCGGCAAGGTTCCCGCCCTCTTCAGTATATTTTGATGCGGAGCAGTTGAACAGGTTGTAGAAACTGCCGTTGAAATCAGCCTCCCTGATTGCTTCGATCGTTAGGATATTTGCCGGATTCGGTGAATAGTTGTCGTTGAAGTAGAGCTCCTGCGGGTCGCTGTGGATCCACTGGTAGACAAATTCGGCTCCGCCTTTGTCGAAATAGTCGAGGTAGGTTGTTTTCGTCGTGTTTTCGCGGCTTTCCAGACGGTCATAGTTATCGCCGTAAATCGACTCCATGCCCCAGGTACTGCCGTTGAAGCCTAAAGCGTTCTCTATGATTTCTCCGTTTTCCTCGTAAGAATTCCAGTCGTCGTCGATGAACGAAAAGAAGTTCCTGGGTTCGAAGAATGAGCCGTTTTCACGGTATTCGTGCGTCCTCAGGAGATATTCGCTGATCTCTTCGGCACTTCCTGTAATCCTCGATGTAAAGATTTCAAGCGAAAGATCGGTCGGGTAATCGTCGAAAATCCCGTTTGAATCGGCATCCTTCCACTCTCCGTCAAGGTCCATGAAGTAATATTCGCACGGGAATGATTCATAAGTCATGGTGCCTGTTCCGTCGTAATCACTCTCCTGCTCGTAATAAACCGACGGCATTCTGCCGATGAGGAGCGCACCTTTGAGTGCGTAATCGGTATAGCTTTGCTTCAGCATTTTCTTTAAAAATCCTGCGCCGCCCGCATGCCACCAGCGCACAAACGGCTTGTAGCCCGCTTTTTCGAGGTCAAGGGTGTAGATTGAAAGCGCTTCTTCAAGACCGTTCTTCATGCTTGGATCGGCAACAATGAGAAAATCATGCTCGGGAACCTCAGAAACCTCAGTGTTCGTATCAAAAACCCAGATATCGCTTTTTACGCTGTTGCCTTCGTCGTCAAGGGCCTCGACCTGCCAGTAGTAGGTCGTATTGGCGGAAAGCGCGGATTCCGGTTTCCACGAAGTTGCCGCAAGCCCTTCGGCGACTTTCTCGTCAGGAGTGCTTTTCGTCCCGAAGAAAACAGTGTAGGTAACCTTTCCGCCGTCAGGATCAGTGCTTGCATCCCACGAAAGAGTCAGGTCTGCAGGCTGGTTTTCCGCACCGTTTTCCGGCTTCGGATTCAAAACAGCTGTCGGAAGCAGATCCAGTTCTTCGGGTTTGCACGCCCTGTCTTTCATAGAACTGCCGTTTATATCGTAGCAGGTGCAGAGGTTGATCATCCTGCCGCCCATGAAGTCCTCGACGCTCTTTTCGTCAAACGAAAGGTAAACATTCATCATAAATCCGAAGTTTTCGTCAAGCAGCCAGCCCTCTTCGTTCATAAAGAGCTTCAGCAGATTCTTCCCGCTGTCGGAGGCAACCGCTTTCGGGCATGAGCGGAATAGAGTTTCTGAAACATAAACCTGCTCGAAAAGGTAGATATAAAAATATTTCGAGCCGATTTCATCCACATCGTTCTGAAACATCCAGTCGAATGAGGAGTAGGGTGCCATTATCGAAGCGGAGTAGTAGGTGTTGCCTGTATATTCGCTGTTTGCAGTGACATAGAGATAGCCCTGATAATCGGCGGCAAAGGCGCTGCGGTTGTCTTTAAAGGGGTAGTTCCGACCTTTTTCGTCAATAATCGAGCCTGATATAAAATAGGGATATTCGTCATAGGCAAGATCGTAACTGTCCGGGATGCTCTGAAGCAGCGGCGCTGCGATTTTCAACGCAAAGCCCTTGTTTGGTTCAAGAAACGAGTCGTCGAGACCTGAAACGATCTCGTCGAACAACGGAGCGTCCTGCCTTGTATCGCTGTCGTTATCGCTGACTTCACCGTTGTCAGAATCATCCGCATCATCGGCGTCGGGATCACTGTCGTTGTCCGCATCATCCGATATATCGCTGTCGGTTGAAGTGTCCGTGTCTCCCGAATCCTTGTTTTTGCCCGATCCGCCGCAGGCGCACACAAATAAAAGCGCCAGAGCAAGGATAACTGACGTAATTCTTTTTTTCATTTTGTAGCTCCATCTTACTCCTCTTAAAAGACCTCGGATAGTGTAGTAGGGGCAGGAAGCACTGTCAAGCGGAAAATTGAAAATATTGCGGGAAAAAGCTGCTTCGGAGATGTTGTACCGGTCAGGAAAAATTTAATTGGACAATTTCGGGCTCTTGGTGTAAAAATCCGCGTTTTGATGTTTGTAACGTTTTTTACAGGAGAAAAAAATGAGCGAAAAAATCAGAGTTCTTATTGCAAAACCGGGTCTTGACGGTCACGACAGAGGTGCAAAATTCGTTGCGAGAGCATTGCGTGATGCCGGAATGGAAGTCATTTACACAGGTCTGAGACAAACTCCCGAAGCGATAGCCAATGCAGCGATCCAGGAGGACGTCGACGCGGTCGGTCTTTCGATCCTGAGCGGTGCGCACAACACGCTGCTTCCGAAAGTGGCAGAACTTTTGAAGGAAAAGAACGCTCCCGATATCCTCGTTTTCGGCGGCGGAGTGATCCCGGAAAGCGATATCCCGTTCCTCAAGGAAAACGGCATCAAAGCTGTTTTTACCCCCGGAACCACTTCTGAACAGATAGTCTCGTTTCTCACTGAAAATATCAAAAAATAACCTCTTCTTTTTTCAAGATCTCTTTTGCCGATCTCTTCATTCAATGTGAATGGCGTGCAGTGTTTTTTTGCGTCAAAAGATAAAATTCAAGCCTTAAAAGCCTGAATTTTAAAAATGCGGGGGAAAAATAAATCGGAAAAGCCTCTTCGATTTTCTGGCGACCCCTAGCGGATTCGAACCGCTGTTAGCGGCGTGAGAGGCCGCCGTCCTAACCGCTAGACGAAGGGGTCAATGCATGAATAAAATGGATCCCGAACAAGGATTCGAACCTTGATTGACGGAGCCAGAATCCGTAGTCCTGCCATTGGACGATCCGGGAACCTCATGCTTATTTGAAAATTCTTGCGAAGACCTTGTCATCCCAGCCGATGACGTAGATTTTGTGCCAAGGTGCCGATTGTTTCAGGTTGTAGAAAACATGGACCCGATAATTTTCCTCATCGGTAAGAAGTTCGTCTTTGACTGAACTGTCACCAATGAAAAGCGCCTTGACCTGTTTCACCGAAGTATCAAAGTCTTTCATGAGCTGATACTTGTTATCTCCGGTCTTAGTTGCCTGAGCCGGAAGATAGGCTAAATTGAGGTCTTTTGCAAAAATCCCAAAACTCAAAAGTAAGAGAACGATCAAAACGGCGGCTTTATAGCCAAAAAAATTTCTAAAGTCAAGAAAAAAATTCATCTTCACGAAAAAATCTCCGTTTACAGGTCTTATTCGCCCTGATTCTGAAGCTCTTTGATCTTGTCTTTGAGAGCTTTTTCTCTTTCCCAGATCTCTTTGAGCTGCTTTCTTGCCTCTTCGTCAGCCTTTTTGGTGTCTTCGATGAGCTTTTTAAGTCTGTCTCTTTCCTTGTTTTCAGCAACGAGTTCGTCCGGAGTGATGTGAACGCCGTCGATGATGTAGAAATTGAAAGAAAGCGGCTGATCGGGATCCCATTCTTCAGGAATGTCCTTTACGACCGATTTGAAGACCTTTACGGAGTTCGGAAGAAGGGAAGTCCTGAGACCTTCGTATCTCATGTCGGTTACAGGAAGGAAGTTCTCTGCATAGATAACGTCGCCGTTTTTGTCTTTGAAACGGACTCTGATGCCGACTCTGATCATGTCAAGGTCGCTGCTGCCGTTGAGGATCGTTCCGGTAAGTTCTGCGAAACCGGGGCGATCAGGGATCTTTTTGCCGGTAATATCGTCGATCTTGATGAGTCCTTTGTAGTTTTTAAGAAGGTTTGCAAGTCTTGCCTGTTCAGCATCGCGTTCGGTGATCTCAGCCATAAGAGTCTGAAGTTCTACCTTGAACGCCTCGCCTTCCTTTACGATCCTGACGGTGAAGATAAGGGACGCATCTTCGTTCATAACGCCTGCCATACGGCCCATGTTAGCCGTCTGACCGGTTGCTTCGATGAAAGCCTTTGTTTCTGCATCGATAACGATATTTGCACGCGAAGTTCTGATCTCCGTGCCGATTTTTCCTTTGTAGGTCGTTGTTGCAAAATCTTTGAAATCTTCAAACGTTACGACTTTTTTCATTTCGCTTGAAAGCCAGTTGTCGTAGATTTCCTGCAAAGTTCCCTTTTTGCCGTCGGAAGCGTCGCGGACTGCGTAAAGATAGCTTTGAATGAACGCATCGACCTGATCTTGAAGAGACTGCGATTTGGAACCGCAGCTGACAAACATCAAAACTGCCAGCAAGAAAAGCATGAACTTTTTCATAATTCCTCCTAAAAAGTAAAAAAACTAATGTTGCGCGAACATATTATCACTTTAAATATAAGTCAAGAATATACGAACCTTTGATGTTCATTGACGAAATATTCGAACTTTCGCTCATGAACGGCATTATTTTCACCGTGTAGCTCTCTCCGGCTTTCACTTCGTGCGAAATGAAGCTGTATTTGTTGAAGTGGATGGTCTGGATCATGTCGTCGGAAGTGACGGCCTCAACGCCGTTATGCAGCAGAGTCATGACAGTATCGATATCGAAAGCGGTCGATCCGCGGTCGGGATAAGTCAGAATGTAGAGAGTCCCGTCTTTTTCTGCGGTAAATTCGAAAAAGTTCTCGTAAAAATCGCTGTTTGTGTCAAAAAAACCCTGATAAGCCCCGTCAACGGCAATTTTGACAGGGGTCTTGTCTGTTCCGTGGGTCCATTCTTTCGGCTCGGAAGTCGTTTCGGTCACGGAAAGGGTGAGTCTTTCGCCCGAATTCTGCTCACATTCGCCGATGTAGAGTCCTAAAATCAGGCTTTCGGTCATTTCGTATCTTCTTACGAAGAAGTGCGCGGAGTCAGCGGCTTCGATCGTTGCGAACGGAAGATAGTCGCTGTCGAAAATATAAAGTCCTGCAAGGTTTCCGGGGACCGAAAGGGTCATTTCGGCAAAATTGGTGCCGCTGCCGAAGTTCCACCTGTAGAATTTCCAGCCGCAATCGGGGAGTTCGGTCTCAAGGTCTCCTTCAGCAGGATCGAAAATTTCGATCCCGGCGCTTTTTGTCATTTCGAATGAGTAGGGGACGTCGCTTCCTAAAAGATCGAGATACATCTGACCGTTGAACGGGGAGATCATGTTGATACTGTGCGTTTCAGTGCCGGAAAGGACGCTTCCGCGCAGCCCTATAAGGCCGTTTCCCGTTATGTTGTAGGAGCCGGACCATATTTCGGCAATAAACGGATCCGGATTTTCAGGAGTGATCCTGAAACTCAGGATATCGCCTTTTTCGACTTCGAACCTGAACCAGTCCTCGTCATCGCTCTCTTCGCCCAGAATATTTTTCTTCTCTTTGTCCAGGTAGCCGGAAATGCTGCCGGGGCCTACGATGTTTGCATAGTTGAAGGTGTCGTTCGGTTCAAGTTCTTCCGATCCAGGCTGCTTTTTCATCGAAAGCGTGAAGTTTTCTGTCCTGGTCTCGTCAAGATCAAGGAGGACCCTGCCTGTTACGAAAAGATAGCGCAGATTTTTCTCAAGCCGCGTGTAGATCAGCGGGTCGATCTTGTCACTGTAGTAGTCCTCGTCGTCGTTCCCGGCGGCGACTTCGCGGCTTCCGCAGTTCATCAGGAAGGCAAATTTGTCGCTCAGCATATTTTCCGTGTCGATGTCGAATTGGTAGATACCGTTCTCATCGAGCTTTACTTCAAGAATGTCGATAAGCTTCCCGCTTTGCGCGAATCTGCGCTCGAGCATTGAATCAGCCGCGATTTTTTCATAATTCACGTCATTGCAGATGTGGGATGAGATCACTCTGAAATAGTATCTGAAGCCGCCGGTTTTCTTTTCCCCGCCGGTGTTTCTTTTATCGCCTATTTCAAAATACTGCCAGCCGTCGGCGGTCGTCACGAAAGTCGGATGCTGTTTGCCTTCCGTTCCGAAAACAGCGAAAGTGTAGTTGCCGAGGTTGTCGGTGTGGCCGATGTAGGGCTCGAAATTTTTCTCTCTGCTTTCAAACTCAAAAGTGACCAAAGTTCCGGAAGGAAGCCAGATTTTGTAGAGGTCGGTGTCTGCAGTGTCGTCTTTCGGCTTCGCGATCATGCCGGAATATGCGGCACCTTCCTCTATTTCGAGCGCGTCAAAAGTTGATTCGTTCGGCTCGATTTCCGTGATATACTCCATCGAATCGACATATTTTGTGTGTTCGCAGCCCGAAAAAATGACCGGCAGCAGCAAAAAATAAAAATATTTGAGGAAATTGCGTGTCAAAAGAGCCTCCCTCGGCAAAACAGGGCAATTATTCAGATAAATCGCGGAAAGTAAATATAAAGGCCCGAAATTGTAAAAAAAGTGCAAAAAATCTGATTTTCAGTATAATTCACCGCTTTTTTTCTTTGAGAGGTGTTCATGAAGCGTCTTTTTATTTTGATGTGTCTCCTTGTTTTTTCCTTTGCCTGCCGTTCAGGGCGCAATACCGCGCCTTCGGTCTATCAGTCGCGTGACAAGCTCGCAGTTCTTGGATACGAGTTTTCCGAAGAGGATTTTGTAAAGGCGATAAAAGAGAAAAGGTCGGATATAGTCAAACTTTTTATCGACGCCGGAATGAGTCCCGATACGACCCTGACTGTCGGCAAATATCAGATCCCGGTCATTTTTCATGCGATAAACAGCGGGGACGATATGACTTTTCAGGTCCTGATCCACTCGAAAGCAGATCTTCAGGCTTCGGTAGAAGGCGTTTCGGTGCTTGCAAAAGCGGCAGAAAAGGGGACTCCTGAAATGATCTCGCTCATTGTCAAATCGGGAGCCGATATCGATACAAGGGGCTACCAGGGCATGACTCCGCTGATGACAGCTATCGAAAACGGCAACAACGGCGCTGCATGGCTTTTCATACAGTCGGGAGCCGATGTGAATGCCGGTGACAACTACGGTTTTACGCCTCTCATGCGTGCCGTCGGCAAAGGAAACATCGACATCGTCAGGGAACTTATCAAGAAAGGAGCCGATGTGAACGCCGAAACGAAAAACGGGACAAAAGTCTATAAGTTCATAGGCGGCAGCGAGAGGGAGGCGATGGAAGTGCTTCTCCGTGACGCCGGCGCCGAATTCTGAAAAAAGATGACCGGGGAAAGATGGATTTCGAAAAGTATCTTGAAACGATAGACCTTTTGAACAAGGCTGCTGCGGCATACTACCGCGACGATTCGCCTTTTATGAGCGACGAGGAATACGACAGGCTTTACCGTGAAGTCGTTGATTTCGAATGGAAAAATCCCGACAAAAAGCAGAGCTTCTCCCCGACGATGCGCGTCGGATCGAAGATCAGGGAAGGTTTCACGAAAGTCGTCCACAGCGAAAAAATGATGTCGCTTGACGATGCTTTTTCGGTTTCGGAAGTCGAAGAGTTCTTCAACCGTCTCGATTTCGTGCCTTCCGGCGGATATGTCGTCGAGCAGAAGATCGACGGACTTGCGCTGAATATTATTTATGAATCGGGAAAATTTGTCCGAGCTGCTACCCGCGGAGACGGTTCTGTCGGCGAAGATGTGACTGAAAATGTCGCCACTGTGAAAGAGATCCCGCTTTATGTTCCCGAATTCGCAGGTATAAAACTGATCGAAGTGCGCGGCGAAGTCTATATGCCGAAATCGAGTTTCGAAGAGCTCAACGCGGCAAAATCAGGTTACGGAGAAAAGCCTTTCGCAAATCCGAGAAACGCTGCGGCAGGCTCTCTGCGTCAGCTCGATCCCAAGGTCACGGCAAGCAGGAAACTCAAATTTTTTGCATACGCGATAACCGGTATCAGCGGCGTCGACATAAGATCACAGGAAGAACTCCATACTTTTTTGAGGAACTCCGGTTTCAAGACACCTCACTTCGAAAAAATGGAAAAGATCGAAGAAATAGAGCCGCTTGTCGAAAGAACGATAGCTGAAAGGGGAGACCTTCCTTTTGATATAGACGGCCTTGTCGTCAAGCTCAACAGGTTCGACGAGCAGCGCGCCGCCGGATTTTTAACGAAAACTCCGAGATGGGCGATCGCCTACAAACTGCCTGCAATAGAAAAGACGACGAAACTTCTCGATATAACATGGCAGGTGGGACGCACCGGGATAATCACTCCGGTCGCGGAGCTTGAACCTGTCGAAATAGCAGGAGTCGTGGTAAAACGTGCGACTCTGCACAACATCGAAGAAGTCGAAAGAAAAGGCTTGAAAATAGGAGACACGGTTTTTGTCCGCCGCGCGGGGGACGTCATTCCTGAAGTTACCGCTCCGGCAGAACAGCTGCGCGACGGCAGTGAAAAGGAGGTTGTCCACCCCGAAAACTGCCCTGTCTGCGGCTCGAAACTCGCAAAGGACGAAAACAAAGTCGGATACAAATGCCAGAATATCGACTGCCCGGCGAAGATCGCGGCCTACATCAGTTATTTCGTCTCGAAAGGGTGCTTCAACATTGACGGGCTGGGTGAGAAGCAGGTCGAATTCCTCCGTGAAAAGGGATGGCTCAAGTCGGTGACCGATATTTTTCATATTTCGGACTACGCTTTGATGCTCGCTTTTGAGAAAGGGTGGGGCGAAAAAAGTGTCTACAACCTCCTGGAATCGATAAACAAGGCAAGGAAAATCAGGTTCAGGAATTTCATAAACGCCCTCGGGATCGACGGTGTAGGTGAATTTATCGCAGGAGAACTCGAGAAAAAATTCAATGTCGAAGAACTTGTTTCTGCGACTCCGGCACTTCTCATGCAGATCGACGGGATAGGCGATATCGTGGCGAATTCTATCTCCGATTTCTTTGCAGACAGGCAGAACCATGAAACGGTCGAAAAACTCTTGAAAGAAGTCGAGATCATCTATCCGGAAAAGTCTGACGGTCCTGCAAACACCGCCTTTGCAGGCAAAACTTTCGTCATCACAGGAACTTTATCTCAGCCGCGCGAGGTCTTTGCAGAAAAGATCAAATCTTCAGGCGGCAAAGTCAGCGGTTCGGTCAGCAAAAAGACAGACTTCGTCCTTGTCGGCGATGATGCCGGAAGCAAGCTCGCGAAGGCACGTGAACTCGGCGTAAAAACGATAACGGAAGAAGAGTTCAACGCGATGCTCGGCTGAAAACTCTTCTTTGCCGAAACCGTTGCTTCTGCCGATAAATTGACATAATGTCCCGATGTGATAATCTCAATGGCTTTGTTTTTTTAAGGGAGGATTCTATGAACATTAATTTTGCTTTCAGAGGATTTGAGGAAAACAGTGACGGTCTTAAAGACTATGTGACCAAAAAACTTGCAAAGATCGACAAGTTCGTTTCGGCAAACACAGTTGTCGAAGTCGTTTTCCAGAAAGACAAAAACATCAAATCGACGGAGATCAGGCTGAACCACAACGGTGAGGAATTCCTCGCAGGCGATTCCGACGACAAAGAATTCCAGACTTCGATAGATCTCTGCATCGACAAGCTTGCAAAGCAGATAGCAAGATCGAAAGACAAAAAAGTCGATTCAAGAAGATCATAAAAAAGCGCGGGCGGGTAGCTCAGCTGGATAGAGCGTTGGCCTCCGGAGCCAAAGGTCGTGGGTTCGAATCCCGTCTCGCCTGCCATTTTTTTGGCATGAGAAAATATTCGTTTTTGATTCTGATTTTTTCAGTTTTCTTCAGTTTTATGTTGTATGCCGATGTTTTCCTCTCGACTTATGAAGAGGTGAAGTCGGCTTACGATCTGGTCGGCTACACATGGAACAGTGAGAAGGTCCCGCGGATATTCGTGAAAAAGATCCCCGAAGAGATCAAAAAAATGGAAGGCGTCGAGCGCAGACAGTTTTTTATCAAACTGCTTCTCCCCCTGGTTCTCCTCGAAAACGAAAAAATCGCGGCCGAACACGACATGATCGTTCCGATTGCGGCAAAAAAAGAGTGGAAAGGCGAAGATCTGAAACTTATCAGCTCGGTCTCGGAAAAATACAACATCATAGATGAAGGACAGGATATTTCCGCTATAACTGAAGAAGAAAAAGAGAAGATCCGTTATTTTCTCGACCACAAGATCCGTCCTGTGCCGCCTGCTATAGCCATAGGTCAGGCTGCGCTTGAATCGGGCTGGGGCACGAGCCGCTTCGTCTTCGAGGGCAACAACCTTTTCGGTCATGTTTCTCCCGATCCGACGAAAGGGATTAAGCCGAAAAACTGGAGCGGGAACAAGCGCCACATCAGGATCTTCGATTCGATCCAGGATTCGATCTCGGCATATATGCTCAACCTGAACAGGAACAGGGCATACAACAAATTCCGCTGGTACAGACGCACGCATCCCGGCAACCTTTCGAAAATGGCTGAAGGTTTCGACAAATATGCCATCATCAAAGAGGCTTACGTCGGCAGGTTGCAGAGCGTGATGTTCAAATTCGGGGTTTATAAGATCAACAACGCGAAGCTCGATTTGGGCGAAAGTGCAAATGTCATCGAAAAAGTTTCCCAGCCATACATCAACTGAGAGTCAGGACGGCTTTCTTCAGCAGCTTTATCAAAGGCGGGGCGGGATAAAGCTCGGTTTAGGCCGCGTTGCAGACGCCTTTCCCGTGATTTTTGAAAAAAATATCCCGGTCTATCACGTTGCGGGAACGAACGGGAAGGGGACTGCGGTCTATTCTCTCGACTATATCCTGCGCTCGAACGGACTCAAAACCGGGCGCTTTGTTTCTCCGCATCTTCTTAGATACAACGAGAGGATCTCGGTCAACGGAACCGACATCGCAGACGGAGAAGTCCGCGAAATTTACCGCTATCTTGAGAAAAAGATAAATATTTTCGATGAGTTGTCTTTTTTTGAGATAACGTTTCTCATCGCCTGGAAATATTTTGAGACCTGTGGCTGCGACCGTGCCGTTTTTGAAGTCGGGCTCGGCGGCAGGCTTGATGCGACTAATGTGATCGAAGGTCCGAAGACTGACATCATCACTTCGATCGGTCTCGACCACACCCATATCTTGGGAGATACGCTCGAAAAAATAGCTCTCGAAAAACTCGGGATCGTGAAAAAAGGGGACAAAGTTCTGATCGGCGGCAGCGCGGACAGCGCTTTTGACAGCTGGATGGCTGATGTCGCACGTTCAAAAGGGGCTGCGAGCACGGATGACGATTCTTTGGAACTCGCCCTTGCTTTTCCTCCGAGCTGCATGAGTCCTGAGCAGCGGAAAAATGTCAGACTTGCCGCAAAAGCCGCGCTTATGACAGAGGATGAGGGCTTGATCATCCCTGATTTCAGTGAAATGAGGCTCCCTGCGAGGTTCGAATTTATAGAGCCTGACATCATTGTCGATGTCGCCCACAATCCGCCGGCGATAGGATCTCTTGCCGGAACGGTGAGTGAAAAGATCGGAAAAGTGGTCACTCTTTATGGTGCCATGAAAGATAAAGATGTAACGAAAGTTCTTGATATTATTGATAAAATTTCTGATTCGATATTCGTTGTCAATCTTGAAGCCGACAATGACCGCGGCGCGAAAGTCAACGATATCCTTGATCGTGCGTCTTCAACAGTCAAAGAAAAGATAAAGTATGCAGAGACCGATGAAAAAACTATTGAAGAAGCTCTTGCTTTTGCCCGCAGAAACGGAAAAAAGCTCCTCGTCACCGGAAGTTTTCACACAGTCGAAAAATTTTTGGATTTCAGAAAAGATCTTCTCTGATCTTTTTCATTGAGACATATTGCCGCTTCGGATGAGCGGCGTAAAAACTTTTGTCAAAGTGTTTTTTTCTTTTCTTGACCCATCAGGGCCCTTTATCCACGGACATGTGCGAAAAAAATTAAAAAAATGTGAGAAAAAAGTTGATTCTGTGAATTTTTGTGGTAAAAGGTGGGTGTTTTGGGTTTTTTGGTGGTAAAAAATGTCAACACTTCTCCACACATTGTTCGGCAGAAAGGAATACAGGATCGATCCGAAGGGAAGGATCCCGCTTTCTGCCGACTACTATTCCCAGCTTGATGTGCAGGGCGAAAACAAGACGCTTGTAGTCGTCAGGAGTTCGAACGGCGGCTTTCAGTATCTTGAAGTCTTTTCGCTGAAGGAATGGAAGGAAAAACTGGAGATCATCGACCGGATGGACGACGACGACGACAAAGAATGGCTCCTTGTCAATTATGTCGGCGGTGCGCTTCAGGTCGATCTTGACGGTCAGAACAGGATCAGACTTCCGAAATCGTGGATCGATTACGCCGGAATAAACAAGGATGTCGTTTTTATCGGCGCGATCAGCACGATCAGGATATGGTCCAAAGAATCACTTGAAAAATATGAAATGATCCCGAAAGGAGCCAAAGATTCCATCAGGGAAAAGATGAACGCCGCAAGAAGGAAACTCCTTGAAGAAAGAGGGAACAGATAATGGATTTCGTTCATGTTCCCGTCATGTTCAACGAGGTGTTGTCTTCTTTTGACAACAGACCTGCTGTTTTTGTCGACCTTACTTCGGGCGGCGGCGGTCACGATGCAGGGGTGCTCGAAAAATATCCGGATGTGAAAGCGGTCCTTATCGACAGAGACGAGGATGCTGTGGAACATCTCAGGAAAAAATTCTCCTCTTTTCCGAATGTCACGGTGGTCCACGCACCTTTCAGCGATATAGATAAGGTGATGTTCCTTCTGCAGATCCCGAAAGCCGACATAATTTTTGCCGATCTCGGTGTCAGCAGTTTCCAGTTCGATACTCCGCACAGAGGTTTCTCGATGCAGAAGGACGGTCCGATGGATATGAGAATGGATAAAAACTCGCCGTTTACGGCTCTCGACTTCATCAAAAACTCGACAGAGGGAGAGTTGAGGGGGATCCTCAGCGAATACGCTCAGGAGCGTGAGGCGGGAACTGTCGCGAGAACGCTCAAAAAATGTGCTGAAGACGGGATGACTACGACTTTGCAGTTCGCCGAAGAGATAAGAAAAGCCAAAAGATACGCGAAAAGGGGGATCGACCCGTCAACGCAGGTCTTTATGGCACTCAGAATGGCTGTCAACGACGAGCTCGGCGAGCTTGAGACTGCGCTGAAAAAGGCTTTTCCGCTTCTTTCCGATAAAGGGATGATGGGGGTCATCACGTTCCATTCGACGGAAGACAGGATCGTTAAGAATTTCTTCCGTGACCGCAAGAACAATGTTCCTTTCTATGCCGACGGGAAGGATACTGTCCCGGTATGTGACGATTCAAGGTTTTCTGTGGAGATGATAACTCCGACTCCGGAGGAATGCTCCGAAAACCCGAGAGCGAGAAGCGCGAAGCTCAGGATTTTGAAAAAGGTTTGATTTTTTTAATAAGAGGGGGAAACAATGGAAGCTTATGTTCATGCAGATTCTGAAAGCAACAAAAAGGAGAGGATCAGTATTTTCAGTAATTCAAGGATGATCTCTACGAAGATCCAGGCACTTTTTTCGGGTGAACTTATGATTTTTATCTGCATGATCATGGCCGCGGCCTCGCTTATGCTGACCGACAGCTACTACAAAGCCTACAAGACCAATCTTAAGACCAATATAATCAAGATGATAAACGACACCAAAGAACTTGAGTGGCAGAAAGACCTTTCGCAGCGCGACTATCTCAAAATGACTTCCTCCGACGAGCTGATGAAGAAGGCGCGTGAAATGAAGCTCAGTGTCACGACCTCCGACAAGTTCGTAAAATTGGATTAGGCGCTGATATGTGAGAAAAGGATGGATACCGGACGGAAGATCTACCTCTTTTTTGCTGTTATTATCTGTTTACTCTTTCTGGTCATCATAGGCAGATTCTACTATCTTCAAGTCGTCCTGCACGAAGAGCGCATGCAGAAGATCGAAAGTTCGGTCGAATTCACTGTCATCAGCGGCAAAAGGGGGACGATCTATGACAGAAACGGCACCCCTCTTGCAATGAGCGAGCCTAAGATCGATGTCGCGGTAGACCCTCAGGGGATCTCCGATAAAGGTTTTATGGCAGACATCATTTCGGGAGCCATTGGTCTCGACCGTGAACACGTGCTTAATATCCTTAATAAAAGAGGACACTTCAAATATATTAAGAAAGATGCGTCCTATGAAGATGTCACTGCTCTTAAAAATGCCGTCAAAGAGGCAAAGAGCAGAGAGGACAAAAAGGTGAAAGCGATAAAGGACGAGAAGTCTGAAGCTAAAAAGAAGGAAAAGGAAGCCCTTCTGCAGCGTATAGACGATCTTTCGAACATAATCTATCAGGAAAGTTACAAACGGATCTACCCTCAGGGAAAACTTCTCTCCAATGTCCTCGGCTTTGTTCAGGCAAACAAAAATCCGGAGGAGGATGGGCCGGAAGGACTTGAGGGGATCGAAAGAAAATACGATGAGTATCTCGCCGGCGCGAAAGTGAAGATCAAACAGAACAAACTCACCAAAAAAAGGATATATGACAATGATATCGATGTCGAAAGCGAGATCGGCGATTCGAAGAAAGGGAACGATATCTACCTTACGATAGATTCCGAGATCCAGTTCATAGCGGAAGAAGAGCTTGCAAAAATGGTCGACAAAGTCCACGCAAAGTGGGGGGGGGTCGTTATCATGGAGCCGACTTCCGGCAAGATCCTCGCGATGGCCAACTATCCGAACTACGAGCCGGAACGTTACGGGAAATATCCGGCTGAAAACAAGAGGAACCATGCTGTCAGTGATCTTTTTGAACCCGGTTCGACTTTCAAGTCATTTTCGATACTTGCAGTCCTCAATGAAAATCTCGTCAAACCGGGCGAGCTCGTCTTCGGTGAGAACGGAAGTTTTGTTTTCGGCAAAAGAGTGATCCACGATTCACACCCGAACCAGTGGATGACGATACGCGATGTCGTCGTAAGCTCCAGCAATATAGGAACTATAAAGTTCGCTGACAGGCTTACCAACGAACAGCTTTACAACTATTTCACGATGTTCGGTTTCGGTCAGAAAAGCGGTATAAATATCCCCGGAGAAGCCAACAAAGCGATCCGCGACTATAAGAAATGGTATCCGATAGACAAAGGAAACCTTTCTTTCGGGCAGGGCCTTTCTGTCAATATGGTGCAGATGGCGAGAGCATATTCGGCGATATACAACGGCGGAGTCCTCTGGAAACCGGTCCTTGTCGACAAAATAGTCGGCAACAACTTTGAAAAGGTCTTCATTCCCGAGCCGAAGCGTTTTAACTACGAGTACAAGTCCGACAAAAAGATAATCGAGATGCTCGAAGGCGTCGTTTCCGATGACCACGGGACCGCCAAAAGGGCCCGCCTCAAAGGTGTCGCGGTCGGCGGCAAGACCGGAACTTCCCAGATATATGACCATGTCGCCAGGAAGTATTCATGGAACAAAGTCGTCTGCTCTTTTGCAGGCGCAGTCCCCAACAATGATCCTAAATTCGTTATGATAGTTGTTATCAATGAGCCTCAGGGAAGAGAATTCGGCGGAACGGCGGCAGCTCCCGTTTTTAAGGAGATCGCCGCAAGGATCCTTCCGAAATTCGATGTCTTTGTCGACAAGAGCGAGAAAGATAAAGACAAGATCCCGGAATATGCCGCTACCGACATGACAGGCAGCGTCATAGATTTCGAGGCTTCAGAGATAGAATCCGAAATCGCCTCCGATTACGTGAAGATCCCCAATTTCCGCAATATTGGCGCAAACGATGCGCGCAAAATCGCAAATGGCAAAAATCTTGATGTCGTTTTTGTCGGGAATCCCGTGAACAACAAAAAGATTGTAGGGCAGTCGCCCAAAGCCGGGGAAGTCGTTCTTGCAGGAACAGTAGTCACGCTCGATGTGGAGGAGGCTTCGGAAAACAATGATGAAAACAACTGATTTTATTGCTCTTATTTCAAAATTCACGCTGACTTCGCCTCTCTTTGAAAAAAATGAAGACCTCGGGAAGATCACAGCCGATTCGCGTGAAGTGATGCCCGCCACAGTGTTTTTCTGTATCAAAGGAGCCAACAGCGACGGTCACGATTTTATCGGTCAGGCCTTTGAAAAGGGGGCTTCTCTCGTCGTCGGCGAAAAGGAGTGCGGAACACCCGGTTACATCCGCGTCAGTTCTGTGAAAGATGTCCTGAAAGCGGTCCTTCCCGGTTTTTACGGCGAGCCTGATAAAAAAATGAAGATGATCGGAGTCACAGGAACGAACGGAAAAACTTCTACGACATTCATTCTGGAAAATATGCTTCAGGAAGATATGAGCTGCGGAGTAATCGGAACATTGAACTATAAGTATGCGGGAAAACTCATCCCTGCGCAGAATACGACTCCGCTCAACTGGAAATGGTACTCTCTTCTTGACGACATGAAGAGATCCGGAGTGGAAGCGGTGATTTCCGAAGTCAGCAGCCACGCGCTTGAAGAAAACAGGATAGAGAAAACGATGTTCGACGCCGCTATATTCACCAATCTGACGCGTGATCATCTCGATTTTCACAAAACTTTCGAAAACTATTACCAAGCCAAGAAAAAACTGTTCACGGAGCATCTTAAATGCGGCGGAACAGCAGTGATAAACATTGACGACGATGGCGGAAGAAGGCTCTCTGAAGAACTTGCCGGCATAAATCAGATACGCATTTCCGAAAAGGACAAATCGGCGGAATTGTTCATGAAAATAGAAGATATGTCTGACCATGGCAGTGAAGTCGTTTTCACGCTTGGCGGAATTTCGAAAAAAGTTTTCATCCCTCTTGTCGGAAATTTCAACATCTACAACACTGCGGGAGCGTTTGCCGCTGCGACTCTCCTTATCGGGAAAGGAAGTGCTTTTGAAAGGATCGGAAAAAGCGTTTCGGTTCCCGGACGTCTTGAAAAAGTAGGCAGGCACGCGGTATACATCGACTATGCCCACACTCCCGACGCGATGGAAAATGTTCTTGTAACTTTAAGAAAATTAGGCATTTATGAAAAGATCATAATCGTTTTCGGTGCCGGAGGCGACAGAGACAGTGGAAAGCGTCCGATCATGGGGGAAACTGCCTGCAGATTCGCCGACAAGATAATCGTCACCGATGACAATCCGAGGACAGAGGATCCTGAGAAGATAATCCGCGATATTCTTGCAGGTTGTCCGAAAGATTCAGATGTCACCGTGATAAACGACAGGGCCGAAGCTATAAGAAAGGCGGTCGGAATGAAAGGTGAGCGCGATGTCGTTCTCATCGCCGGAAAAGGTGCCGAGAACTACCAGATCACGAAAAGCGGAAAAAAGTTCTTTTCAGACAGATTGGAAGCCGAAAAATCATTAGGGGAGGGATAAATGTTCACTACTTTGCTCATTGAAAGGGCTCTTGAAAAAGCCGGATTAAAAAAAAAGCTTAAAAATGCAGTAATATCGAAATGCTGCATCGATTCCCGCGAATGCACTGAAAATTCGCTCTTTTTTGCCTTCAAAGGAGAGAAAACCGACGGTCACAACTATGTTCCGGATCTTCTTGAAAAAGGAGTTATATGTATAGGTTCTGAAGATATATCGGAAAACGAAAACTATATAAAAGTTCCGGATGTCCTTGATTTTATGAGTGTTTTGGCGCACGAAAGAAGAATGCTCTTTACTGGCAGGGTCATCGCAGTGACAGGTTCGAGCGGAAAGACATCGACCCGCCAGCTCATAGCTTCGATGGCCGCTGTTTCGGGCAGGATCGTTTATGCCACTACAGGGAATCTCAACAACCATCTCGGTATGCCGCTCGTGATCATGAACATGCCTCTCGGCACTGAAGTCCTCGTTCTCGAAATGGGGATGAACCACAGCGGAGAGATCAGAAAACTTGTTGAAATAGCGGAGCCCGATTTTGTAACGATAACGAATATCGGAAACGCCCACATAGGAAATTTTGCAAGCCATGCGGATCTTGCCGCAGCAAAACTTGAGATCTTCAACTTTTCGAAAGCTGTAGTTTCGGCAAATATTTCTGATCCTTATATGAAAAGCTGGGTCGATGAACATAAAGATTCAAGAAATATCCATACTTATTCAAATGATGAACTGAAAGGGCTCTCCGAGGATTTTAACGGGCTGCCCGACTTCATGGTCGAAAACATCAACTGCGCGGCAAACATCGTTTCGGCTGCTTTGGGAACATTGCCCGATCTTAAAAAAGCTGTGGAAAAATGTGTCCTTCCCGGGATGAGAGGGGAAGTGAAAGTCATCGGAAAGCGCACTTTCGTTGTCGATTGTTATAACGCAAACCCGCAGTCGATGCAGAGATCGATAGAAAATTTCTATAAAAAATATGCCCTGAAAGAATCAAAACAGTGCGTCCTGATTCTGGGAAGTATGTTCGAACTCGGAAATTTTTCTGAAAAAATGCATAAAGAACTTGTAAATTCATTAAAAAATTTTACACTATTAAAGGCCGTTTTTTTGGTCGGTTGCGAATTCGATAAGATAAAGTCGGATTTTTGGAACTGCAAAAAGCTCGTTTTTTTGGGTGATATTTCCGATATAAAGGGGATGCTGCCTGAGGAAGGAGTCTTTCTTGTGAAGGGTTCCAG
>JAEESW010000047.1 GCA_016290135.1 bacterium | reverse complement strand
GGAGTATATCGCGACCATCGGATGCAGACCTCCGGCGGCCAGTCCTGAAGCAAATGTCACGGCGTGTCCTTCCGACATTCCGACATCGTAAACTCTTGAGGGAAACGCCTCCTGAAGTTTCCAAAGCCCCGTTCCGTCCGGCATCGCGGCGGTTATCGCGACTAAATTCGAGTGACGCCTGAAAAGACGCGGGAGATAATCAGCAAGGTATCCCGTGAAAGAAGGTGATGATGGGCCCTTTATCTCGCCTGTCCTGATATCGAAAGGGGCTATCCCGTGGAATTTTCTCGGATCTTCCTCCGCAAAACTGTAACCTTTCCCCTTCACGGTGTGGATGTGCAGAAGCACTGGTTCGCTGTTGTGCTTGATGTCGTTCAGCGTTTCGACAAGTTCTTCGATGTTGTGCCCGTCGATCGGTCCGACATACTGGTATCCGAACCCTTCAAAAAGGATGCCCGGAGTAAGCAGCGATTTTGAAGAGTTTATGGTTTTTCTAATAATATCAACTATTTTGTCTCCGTGAAAGATCGGCGGAAGTTTTGAGATCAGCTGCTTTATCTCTGTTCTTGCCGAAGAGTATTTCTGCCCCGAAAGTTTGCGGCTGAACCACTTTGAAAGTGCGCCGACGGAAGTCGAGATGAACATGTCGTTGTCGTTGAGGATGGTTATCGTGTTCCGTCCGAAGCGGTCGACGTTGTTCATAGCCTCGAGTGCAAGCCCGCTCGTTATCGCGCCGTCGCCTATTACCGAGATCACTTTCGACCGGTCGTTCTTCATCCTCATCGCCTCGCGCATCCCGAGCCCTGCCGAGATAGATGTCCCTCCGTGGCCTGTTCCGAAGAAGTCGTATTCCGATTCCGAAATCTTCGGGAAGCCCGATATTCCGCCGAAAGTCCTGAGAGAATCGAAATTTTCTCCGCGGTCGGTAAGCATTTTATAGGCGTAGGACTGATGTCCGACATCCCAGATCACTTTGTCGTGCGGCAGGTCGAAAACTTTTAGCAGAGCTATCGTGAGCTCGACAGTTCCGAGCGACGAAGCGAGGTGTCCGCCCCTTTTTGAGACTGTTCCGACCATTTTTTTCCGTGTTTCGGCAGCTATATTTTCAAGTTCTCTGATATCGGCGTTTTTTATTTTTTCGATCATTTCAATCTCCGGTTTGCAGATTTATCAGGTTTCTGACGAAGGCAAGCGTAGCTGTGACGGCGTTTTCCATTCTGAGTATCGGAGTTTTGAGGGAGAAGATACTGAAATTTTTTTCCTCGAAAAAAGCGGTCTCTTTTTCGGAAAATCCCCCTTCCGCCCCGATCCAGATCATTTTGTCCTTTTTGCTTTTGCAGTCGTAACTGTTTAAGTTTATTGGGGAATACGGGTGGAGTGCAATGTGCTCGCAATCTGTTTCGGCAAGTTCTTTAAGTGTTTTCAAGGTGATCTCCGGCAAAAATGTCCGGCGTGACTGTGATGCAGCCGAAGCGACGATGGTCTTAAGGCGCGGCATCTTCTTTTCGATGAGTTTCATGTCGGTGTTGGAATAGTCGCTCCTGAAAATGAAAAAAGCATCCGCACCTGCTTCGACACCGTTTCTGAGGCACTCCTCAAGTGCGGAAAGGTCAGCAGAGGCGAGTGTCGCGAAAAGTTTTGGAACGTTCTGCGACTCTGTGTGTTTATCTGTTATTTCGAATGATGCGTCTTTGCCTGAAAGCACAGCTTCGGTCTCATAGACTGTTCCCTGCGATGCGAAAGAGATTTTTTCGCCGTTACGTATCCTGCGCACTTTCATCAGGTAGTGCGCGTCAGCTTCTTCCGGAACGATCAAATTTCCGGAAATATTGAGTTTTTCTTTGACAATATGGATCATTTCAAAAGCCTTGACCATTGACAAAAAAAGCAAAAACAAAGGATTTTAAGGAGAAAGAAAGAAAAAACAAGATTTGTCGCGGCATAGATTTTTCGGTCTTTGCTGATTCAAAACTGACACGGTGTCAAAATAAGCAGCTGTCTCCCGTTATTCGCTGAAATCGGTATCCATTACTGCCTGGATAGTAAAATCAGGATATTCTTTCTTGACAGCTTCGCACACTTCTTTGAAGAGCTTGTGCCTGTCGGGAGCATCAAAACTGATTATGGTGTCGAAGCGGATGTCCTTTTCACGTTTGTCGAAATAGAACCCGTGCATTTGAAGGACGTGCTCATGCGAGAGAACGATCTTTCCCACTTTTTCTCTTGCTTCGATCGCTTCGGGATCTTTTGTGTTTATGGAGTAAACTCCGATTGCGGTTAGGATGACATTGTATTTCTGATAAATGTTCACGCTGATCTTTCTTAGCAGTTTGTCCAGATCGTCGGCTGTAAGCGTGTCGGGCACTTCGATGTGGATGGAGCCGTTGTAGGAATCGGGACCGTAGTTGTGCAGGACGAGGTCGTATGCCCCGCTGATCTCCGGATGGCTGCTGATGACGGCGGCTTTGATGTTTCTTGCCAGTTCCGCGTCTGCCCTTTCGCCCAATATCTGCGAGAGAGTCTCCTTCAGCATCTGAAAGCCTGATTTTATGATCACGATCGCGATGACAGCGCCGAGCCATGCTTCAAGCGAGATCCCGAAGAAGATGTAGATCCCGGCTGCGACGAGCGTCGACGCTGATATTACGGAATCGAGAAGTGCGTCTTCACCTGAGTTTACAAGAGAATCGGAGTTTACTTTTTTACCGACGCTTTTCACATACTTCCCGAGAACAACTTTGATGACAACTGCCGCTGCGACAATGATGAGAGTTGCATCGGAGTATTCGGGAACGTCGGGTTCTATGATCTTTTTTACAGATTCAGAAAACGCCGTGATCCCGGCATACAGCACGAGCATGGAGATGGTCATCGCGCTGAGGTATTCCACTCTGCCGTATCCGAAGGGATGCTTTTTGTCCGGCTCTTTCCCCGCAAGTTTCGTTCCGATGATGGTGATGATGGAACTTGCTGCGTCTGAAAGGTTGTTCACAGCGTCCATTACGATGGCGATGGAATTTGCTGCCAGCCCGACCAAAGCCTTGAATGCCGCAAGAAAGACATTGGCTATGATCCCGATGATGCTGGTCCTGACGATCTTCGCATCGCGGTTCTGCGTTCTGTCTGTATTTTCACTTCCAGTGTCCGGATCGATATTTCTCATACTGTCTGTCATGGTGTATCTCCTAAAAAGCAACTTTAAAAGACGGCCTTTGTGCAGCCCGAAACAGGCGATTATAAAAAAAATCATGCCTTAGTCACGGTTTCTGCGATTTTTATAAGGTGCAAGAAGAGAAAATTGACACAGTGTCATTTCTATCTATTTTGGTACGTGACAGGATTTTTTTATTGGATTTACCATGGTTTCTATTGAAAAATTGTCTGATCTTCAGAAGTTCTTCCGTTCGTGCGGAAGTGCCGCGATAGCCTTTTCGGGCGGAGTCGATTCGACATTTTTGCTTAAAGTTGCGCACGACGAGTTGGGTGAAAAGGTTTTAGCCGTAAGCGCCCTCTCGCCCCTTTTCCCAAAGCGCGAAAGAGATGAAGCCGTGGATTTCTGCAAAAAAGAGGGGATCAGACATCTCTATTTTCAGATCGATCCGCTGGAAATCCCCGGGTTTAAACAAAATCCTGAAAACCGCTGCTATATCTGCAAAAAAGAAATATTCAGTAAGATCAGAAGTTTGGCCTTTGAAAACGGAATTTCTGCAGTCTGCGACGGAAGCAACGCCGACGATACAGGCGACTACCGCCCCGGAATGCAGGCTATTCGTGAGCTCGGCATCAAAAGCCCGCTTCTGGAGTGCGGATTTACGAAAAAAGATATCAGGGAACTTTCAAAAATTATGGGACTTTTGACCTGGAACAGACCGAGTGCAGCGTGTCTTGCATCAAGATTCGTCTACGGAGAAACTATAACGGAAAACAAGCTGAAAATGGTCGAAAATGCTGAGGATTTTCTGCATGAAAAAGGGTTCTTGCAGCTTCGCGTAAGGATCCACGGCGAAAACTTGGCGCGGATCGAAGTCAACAAAGAAGATTTTGAGAAAATTCTTAAAGACAAAGAAAAAATCATCAATTATTTCAGAAGTTTAGGTTTTGTTTACACAACGCTTGACATTCAAGGTTTCAGAAGCGGCAGCATGAATGAGACGATGACTGCCAAATGAACAACGGTATCGACAAAACGCGGGCAGCCCGTCTGCTATAAATGATTGAAATTTTTTTATCAGGTCATACGATATTGCGCTTTTTTGAGTTTTTTTAAGAGTGACGAAGATATTTGCAGGAAAGTGCCTGGAGAGGGGTGAAGATGAGCAGCTGGCTTTATCGGAGATTCAAAAATATGGCGCGGAAGCCGATAGGAATCCTAGGAAAAATCATGGTGAGAAAGCTCAACGGAGAGCGTCACGCAGTCCTTGCCGACTGGGGGTTCTCGCACTTGAAAGTTTCTGAAAATGCCGACTGTCTTGACTGCGGATGCGGCGGAGGGGCGAACATCAGGCGTCTTTTGGGGATGACGAAAGGGCGCGTATATGGCGCAGATTTTTCAAAAGTCGCAGTTGCCGAAACGAAAAAACTCAACAAAAGCGAGGTGAGGAGCGGCAGGTGTCAGGTCTTTCTTGCTGATGTGAAAAAACTTCCGTTTGAAGAGGCTTCTTTCGATATCGTGACAGCGTTTGAGACTATTTATTACTGGGAAGATCTCACCGGATGCTTCAAGGAGATCCTGCGGATCCTCAGAAAGGGCGGCGTTTTCATGATAACCAACGAAGCGGCCGGGCGCATTCCTGAAAATTTCGAGTGGGAAAAGCAGATCCCCGGACTTAAGATCCACACCGGAGAAGAAATAAGAACCGCACTCGAATCGGCAGGTTTCGGCAAAATTTCAATAGATGAGATCGTTGAAAAGGACTATATCTGCGTAGTGGCTGAAAATACTGACACGGTGTCAGAATAAAAATTGACACGGTGTCAACTGTTGCATAATCTGCCTCGGGATATGAACGAGGTGATCAGAAAATGAGCGGAAACGACAAAATGAGTTTCGCGGAACTTGATCTTGACCGCAAAAAACGGACAGGTTTTCCTGAAGTGGTCTTCTGCCAGGGCAAAAAGGATGAGTTTCTGAAAGATATTTTCACGAAACTCTATGCTGCAAACGGCGAAGTTATGGGAACAAGGGCGACGAAAAAGCAGTTCGAGATCGTGAAAAGCGTCCTTAAAAACGCTGAATATAACGAAATCTCAAAAATCATAACAGTGCGGAAAGAAAGAAAAAAACTTGTCGGAAACATAGCAGTCTGCACGGCGGGAACGGCCGATATCCCTGTAGCGGAAGAGGCTGCGCAAAGTGCCGAATTTTTCGGCTGTTTCGTTGAAAGGATATACGATGTCGGAGTGAGCGGGATCCACCGGCTTCTTTCAAAAACCGAGCTTCTGCAGAAGGCTAACTGCATCGTAGCGGTTGCCGGAATGGAGGGGGCTTTGGCGAGTGTCATCGGAGGTCTGGTTGCAGTTCCAGTCATAGCTGTCCCGACATCGGTGGGCTACGGAGCGAGCTTCGACGGGCTTTCCGCACTTCTCACGATGATAAATTCGTGCGCAAACGGCATTTCTGTCGTCAATATCGACAACGGCTACGGCGCAGGCTATATCGCATCGCAGATAAACTTTTTGGCTGAAAGGGGAAAAGTAAGATGAAGGGAAAGAATTTATATTTTGAATGCAATTCGGGGATAAGCGGGGATATGGCTGTCGCCGCGCTCATCGATCTCGGAGCCGACAAGGAGAGGCTGCTCAAAGCGCTTGAGTCCATTCCGGCAGACGGATTCAAAGTTGAGATCTCTGATGTTATGAAAAACGGGATAAAATGCTGCGATTTCAATGTTATTCTTGATGAAGAGCATGAAAACCACGACCACGACACTGAATATCTTTTCGGTAAAAGCCATCATCACGAACATGAACATCATCATCACCACGAGCACAGGAATCTGGGCGACATCCTGCACATAATCGGGCACACTGAACTGAGTGAAAACGCCAAAAATCTGGCAGGAAAGATTTTCAGGATAGTCGCCGAGGCTGAATCCGAAGCGCACGGCGTTCCTGTTGAAGAAGTCCACTTCCACGAGGTTGGCGCGATAGATTCGATAGTCGATATCGTCGCGTTTGCGTTCTGCTTCGATGATCTCGGTATCGAGCGCGTTTTCATTCCTCATCTTTGCGAGGGGACGGGCGAGATAAGATGTCAGCACGGGATTTTGCCGATACCGGTCCCGGCAGTCGTGAACATCGTGCAGAAACACGGACTTTTGCTGCAGATGACAGATTTGAAAGGTGAGCTCGTGACTCCGACGGGAGCTGCGATAGCCGCCGCAGTCAGGACCGACGATATTCTGCCGAAACAGTTCAAGATCGCAGAAACGGGGCTCGGCGCAGGAAAAAGGAATTACGAAAAACCGAGTATTCTCAGAAGTTTTATGATCGAATTTCCCGAAGAAACTACTGTCGCTGGAGAAAACAAGGAACCTGCGGACGAAGTAACGAAACTCGAAGCAAATATCGACGACTCGACAGGCGAAGAACTCGGTTTCGCGATGGAACGCCTTTTTGAAGCGGGCGCGCTGGATGCATTCTACACGCCGTGCTTCATGAAGAAAAACCGCCCGGCATACATGCTGACAGTCCTCTGCAGAAATCAGGACCGCGAAAAGATGGAGGATGTGATCTTCAACGACACAACGACCATCGGGCTCCGTCGCTGCGTGATGGAGCGGACAGTGCTCGAACGGGAGTCGCTTCTTATCGATACCCCGTATGGCGAAGCGAGAATAAAACTCATTTATCACAACAACAAAAAGCGTTTTGCTCCGGAATACGAAGATGTCGCCGGAATCAGCCGTAAAACCGGCATCTCTTTCGGCAAAATATACAATGAACTCGTGGCTTTCTGCAAAATGCAGTTCTAAACTTTAGCGCGGTCAATTTAAGCTGAAAAAATTGAAAAACTGGAGATTTTGTGATATTTAGCCATTCAAGGTGTGGAGATTTTGTGAAAATCTTCATGTTTTAAATTGGAGATTTTGTGAAAATGAGGTTCGCGCATGGCAGAAATCGTACTGAAAAGAAAGACTTACGAGGAATTGCTAAAATGGAAAAAGGAATATGCGCCTGAATATGCTTTATTCCTGAAAGGCGCACGCCGTGTCGGAAAGACAACTATTGCGGAAGAACTCGGAAAAAACGAATATAAGTCTTTCATAACGATAAATTTCCAGGCAACAAACGATACCGTCAGAGACCTTTTCGTAAACAGTCTTTTGGACTTGGATTACTTTTTCAATGTGATCCAGTTGCAATACGGGAAAAAACTTTACAAGCGGGAATCCCTCATCATTTTGGATGAAATTCAGCTTTACCCTTTAGCGCGTCAGGCTCTGAAAACTTTGCTGGCAGACGGAAGATACGACTATATCGAAACCGGCTCTCTGGCTGGTATAAAAAAGAAAACCGAGGCATCGGAAATCCTTATTCCGTCTGAAGAGTATGCCGTGGAAATGTTTCCTCTTGATTTTGAAGAATTTCTCTGGGCAACCGGCGATGAATTTACTTTCCCTATCATAAAAAGCAGTTATGAAAAGGTCAAACCTCTTGGGAATCTGCACAAAGATATTTTCAGGAAGTTCAGAGAATATATGTGTGTCGGCGGAATGCCGCAGGCGGTCGTAAAATACATTCAGACAAAAGATTTTGAGAAAGTCGATTTTGCCAAAAAAGAGATTCTGGCTCTTTACAGAAACGATATAAAGAATCAAAAGGAAGAAAACGGTACCTATTTGGGAAATATTTTAGACAATATTCCTTCCGAACTTTCCAAACACGAAAAAAGCAGTTCGTTTCAGCTCTCTCATGTCGATAAAAACGCCAGATACCGTGAATACAGAAGTCCTCTCACGTGGCTTTCGGAAGCGATGATCGTAAATGTCGCAAGAAATGTCACCGATCCGAGCCCTGCACTTACTCTCAGCATGGATGACGAGCGTTTCAAGTGCTATCTGCTTGACACAGGGCTGCTTATAAATCTCAGTTTCGGTGACGGAACATTTATGGATAATGAGTTTTACAAGGCGATCCTCACAGACCGGCTGCATATAAACGAGGGAATGTTCGTGGAAAACGCCGTCGCGCAAAGCCTTCGCAGCAACGGACACAAAATCCTTTTTTATGTTGAATACAACAAAAAAGGCAAACCCGTGATGGAAATCGATTTCCTGATCAGAAAATCTAAAAAAGTTGTTCCTGTCGAGGTGAAATCAGGCAGGGAATTTGCAGCAAAATCTCTCCGGAATTTCAAAACAAAATTTTCAAATAAAGTCGGCCTTCAGTATGTCCTCTATGACGGCGATGTAAAACGGGATGACGAAGTGATTTTCCTGCCGTATTACATGGCGGCAGTGCTGTAAACTTGCCAATCCGTATAAAATACCTATAATTTTGCAGTTTTTGATTTTCAGAAGGGAAAAATGAAAAAGATTTTTGCAGTTTTCGTATTGATTTTCAGTGTTTTCCTGTTATTTGCAGAAAATGAACCGACTAGTGGAAACAACAATTTTACTTCTCCTAAACAGGAAAAATCATCATCTCTGCCAAATGATCAGCAAACATACAGCCGACCTTATCTGGGATGGGGAATTCCCGCAATATTTATCGGAGGGTTGGGGATTGCAGGAATGATAGGCTTCTCTGTTGCTGCCGCTAGTTGTTATGACGACTTTGATCACATGGCCGAATGGATTGGATTCTCGTATGCCGCAGCTTTTTCAGGCCTTTTAGGAACCGGATTAATAGTTTCGGGGGCAATTTTTACAACCATCAAAAAACCACAAGAACCCAAATCTGTATCAGTCAACAATTTATCGGTTTCTCCGATCAAAAATGGAGTTTATGCATCGGCAGGATTTAATTTCTAGAATGTTTCACAAAACAACTTCTTGATTTTTCAAGAGATTTTCAAGCGACAAGCTCTTTTAAAAACTTCCCTCAACTTTTCCTTAGTCGGCACTTTTTACATCATTGTTAAATAAATTTGCCTTTGAATTTGTTTTTCCTTTACACTGGTCTAATGTGTGCTATAAAAAACTGTTTTTCTTTGCTTTTTTGTTGCAATGGAAGATGATGCACTGAAAAAAAATGCCATAAGTGGCAAAAATTTTCAATAGAGGTCGCATGAAAGAGATAGAAAGAGACATTTATTTGGAAAAATTGATAAGCAGGCGCGAAAACGGGCTGATAAAGGTTATAACCGGAATCAGACGCTGCGGCAAGTCTTATCTTTTGGATCCTATTTTTAAGAATTATTTGATCGAAGAAGGTGTGCAGAAAGATCATATCATCAAGATCGAGCTGGATAGAGATTCAAACAGAAAATACCACAAAGACCCGGAGGCTTTCGAGAAACACATCCGTTCTTTTATAAAAGATGACCGGATCTATTACATTCTTTTGGATGAGATACAGCTTGTTCAGGGGTTCGAACTGGTGCTGAACAGTCTGCTTTACGATAGGAATCTTGATATTTATGTCACGGGCAGCAATTCAAAATTTCTTTCTTCGGATATCATCACCGAATTCAGAGGAAGAGGCGATTCTATCAGAGTTTATCCTCTTGCTTTTTCTGAATTTTTTGCGGCTTGCGGCAAAGATAAATACGAAGCGATGAACGAGTATCTGACTTACGGAGGCATGCCTCTGATCTTGTCGAAAAAGAGCGATTCGGAGAAATCGGAATATCTCAAGGGTCTTTTTGATGAAGTATATTTCAGGGATATAGTCGAGCGGAATCTTGTAAAAAGAACAGATGTGCTTGACAGCCTTGTCAATGTGCTGGCATCTTCTGTCGGGTCGTTGACAAATCCGTTGAAAATATACGATACTTTCAAGAGTAAAGGTGAAAAAGATATTTCTTTAAACACGCTAAATTCTTATCTTTCTCATCTGGAAAACGCTTTTATCATCGAGAAGGCTTTGCGTTACGATGTCAAAGGAAGAAAATATATCCACACGCCCTGTAAATATTACTTTTCCGATCTTGGTCTCCGCAACGCGCGTCTGAATTTCAGGCAGCAGGAAGAGACTCATCTTATGGAAAATGCGATATTCAACGAACTTCAGATACGAGGTTTCAATGTCGATGTCGGAGTCGTCGAGATACGCAGTGACGGAAAACGCATTCAGACCGAAGTCGATTTTGTATGCAATAAAGGGAACGACAAATGCTATATTCAGTCGGCTCTGAATCTTGATACGCACGAGAAAACAATACAGGAAAGCAGACCTTTGAACAATATTCCCGACAGTTTTAAAAAAATAATCGTTGTAAAAGAACACATCAAGCCATGGCGGACAGATGACGGGATCCTGGTGATCGGAATTCTGGATTTCCTGTCGGAGAAGCAAAACTCTTATATCGGATTCTGATTTTATAGTGCTGCTGGAGAAATTTTTTCAGGCGGACCGCCTGCACTCCGATAGGTTTCCCAAAACCTGACACGGTGTCAAAATAAAACTTGACGCGCTGTCGATTTTGTTTATTCTGACACGGTGTCAATATAGAAAAGTTCGTTTTTAACCGATCCTAAGGAGGAAATCATGGCATGTTTTACAGTTCCGCTTGCCGAGGCGGTCATCGTATCCACGGCGAAAACAGTTGCGAAAAAAGCCGGTTGCGGCCCGAAAACGCTTGAATTTATCGACAAAAAAGTCGGCTGGCTCGAAAAAATGCTCTACGGCGGCTCGGCTCTGCTTGCGGTAGAACATCTTTATCACGGTGAGATCTCGGTTTTCCCGCCTTTTCTCACGGCTCTGAACACGCCTGAGGAAATTCCGGTAATGCTGCATGAAATGGCGACTTCAGGCGTTGCGATGGCACTTCTTACAACAGCCGTATGGGGGGTAATCGTCGGCGTTTCAAGTGCATTTGAGCGCAGTAAAAAGCAGGTCCCGGCGAGCGATGGAGGCAGATGATGTGCCTCATAATGAC
>JAEESW010000017.1 GCA_016290135.1 bacterium | reverse complement strand
CGGTGCTCTGTTCGATGTTGTGGACGCCGTCAGCAAAGAAGCTGTCGGTTCGTGCAGCTGTATTGTTCGCAAAATCGTATTTGACTTCCTTCAGGCGGTAATATGAATCGTAGCTGTATTTATCGGAAGTGTTCCTGATGCCGTCAGCTTTCTCGATCAAGTGCCAGCCGCGGGAATAGCCGTAGTTCATATCGTAAATATCGGCGTTTGCGTTGCTGACAGTGTGATTGTCGAGCATGTTCCAGTTGTTGTAGCTGAATGTTTCGATGAGGTTCTGACCTTTTGTGACGGCAGTCAGAACGCCGTTTGCGCGGCTGTATGAAGCGATTTCGGAATTGTTGTATTCAATCAAATCAAGATCGCTGCCGGTTGCAGTTTTGCGGAGAGTTTTTCCGTCAGGATAGGTGAACTGATATGTTTTTGCATCGGTCATCCGGCGTGAAACTGTTTTTGTGATGTTGTTCGCCGAAACCGCTTCTGAATACGGGTTGCCGAATGAATCGTAGTATCTTGTCACGCTTGTCGCGGCGTTGCCGACTGTGTCTGTCGCTGTTTCAAGCAGGTTTCTGTTGTTGTAGGTGAATGTCTGTGTCACCGGAACTGAACCGTTCGAAGTTTTGCCTGTAATCCTGCCGTAATCGTCACGCGTGAAAGCAAATTCCATTGAATAGCTGTTGCCTTCAGTGTATTCGACACTTGATTCATCGCCTTTGTCATTGTAGGTGTAAGTGTATGTCTGAGTGCTGCTGTCTGAATCCTGATACCCTGTATCATTGTCCGTCAGTGCCGGAGTGATCTGAATGCTTTCGAGCTTGTTGCGGCGGTGGCTTGATGCTGCGTTGGTGTCGTAATAGTTATACTCCGTAACACCGGAACGGTCGTTAATCCTCGATGTGATGCGCCCGAAAATGTCATAGGTGAAATTTGTCGTGATCTGACTGTCATTAAGCCACGGATTTATGTCGGGAGAGCCGAAACCTTTACCGTTATTGGTCATAACATAAACAGTCTTTTCAAGATCGCCGAACGCGTTGTATGTGTAGTATTTCTGGTTGCCGACTTCGACATGCCAAAGGCCAAGGTCTTCAAGATTGCGCGGATCACTGTCTGATTCCTCGTCGGTTTCCCAGATGACCTGACCGCCCGTATTGTAGAATTTGACGCGGTAGCGCGATGAATTTGCCGGATCGGTCGTTTTGACCGAAGTGATTCTCCCGAAAGTGTCGAAGCTGTAGTCTTCACGAATGGTTTTGTTGTCTTTTGTCGTCTCAGTGCGGAAAAGCCTGCCGCTTGCGTCGTAGGAGTTTTCAGAAGAGGATGTTTCGACCCAGTTTGAATTGATCCTTTCATAATTTACAGTTTCTACCGGTCTGTTCAAGGTGTCGTAGGAATAAGTCTGTTTCGTGCCGTCACTCGATTCTACCGAAATGACATTACCGATGCTGTCATAATCCCACCAGGTCACATGATTGACATTGGTCGTGCTTTCCGAACCGGGAATGAACTGCTTTCTTGTTTCACTTAATTTTCTGTCCAGATCATCATAAGTCCAGGCTGTTTCGCCTGTTTTTATAGTGGATGAAGTCGTGGTCTGGGAAGTGATGTTGTCGGAATAATCACTTTCGTAAGTTGTTTCCGTCTCGTTTCCGAACGGATCGACGCTTTTCGCGGCTCTGCCCCATTTGTCTTTGTAGGTCGTAAGAGGATCGATGTTTTCATATTTGTTTCTGATCGAGTCGTAGCCGAAATAACCGCCCGCAGTGCTGTTGCTGTAGGAATATTGTTCCGTCGGAAGTCCGTCAACTGTCACTGTGAGCGGTCTGTTTCTGTGATCGTAGGTGATTATTCTCTCTTCACCGTTTTCACTCTTTTTCACGATGTTTCCGAATGCGTCATGCTCAGTTTCTATGCACCTTCTTTGCGGGTCGGCAGTTGTTGCATCGAACTGGCAGCTTCTTATTGCTCTGCCCAGCATGTCGTATTCAGTTTTCTGCTTGATGATCTTGGGAGATGTAGTGTTTTTAACTATCTGATTGTTTGAGCCTGCTCCCCAGTATTCAAAGAAATATGTCTCGACGAGATTGCTCATGACATCGTATTTGTATTTGCGGTAGTATTCACAGGTGTTGAGATTTATATAGCGTGCATACGGAAATTCATCGTTGTGATAGTCAAATGCAACTCCTCTTCCGTCTTCTCCTGCATTACTGTTGTCATCAAAATTGTATGGATTATAGACTGTCCCGAAAGAATTGGAGTCGACATTGCAGCCGAAAAATGTGAAAACTACGCGGTCAAGGCTGTCGTAGACATAAACCGTCGATACTCCTGCGGAATTTCTTTCAACGAGTTTTCTGCCGAGATAGTCGTAAATGTAGTTGTTTTCAAGAACTTCGCTGTCATTTTCATCAATTGAATAATCACGGGTCATCAACAGTCCTGAAGAATCAAAACCGAAACCCTTTTTAGGGATACAGGAGTTTCCTGCCGGACCTATGCCCTGGGCAACAAGCTGATAATTTTCGTCGTATTCATAACATGTCTGAAGCGTGTTCTGATTGTTGCTGCCGGTTATGGTTTCTCCCCACACTTTGCCGGCACTGCCCTCTGATATCTCGTAGTCGTAGGTAAATTCCCGCTCTTTTCCGTCAGGATAAGTAACGCTCTTCAGATCATAAGGCTTTTCCCAGTCGTCGTCTTCTCTTTTCCATTCGTAGTTCGTTACTCTGCGGTATGCCGAGTTGCTGCACCAGCCCAAGTTCGGGACAATACCGTCCGATATGTACTGCGACAGCATCGCGCTTATGATATTTTCATTCGCGTCAAGGCTGTAAACAGCAGAACAAGCCATTGTCCCGGATTTATGTAAATTATCTGCTCTTATAAAATCAGGCACAGGCAAGGTAATATTTAAATTTATTGCATTGCTGTAATTCAACGGATCCGAAAGAAAATGAATTATGTAATTGAGGGGACTTGCTTCATCTGTCGTATCGTAAAGATTGACTGTCACCTGACCGTCTGCATTTTTGAAGTATACCGGGGAACCGGGAACATTGTATCTGATCTCTTCGGTTACTGTGTTTGAGATACCGTCACAATCTTCCTCTTCATCACTGTAATTCCGCTCGCATGTCACTTTTTTCGCAGGCTGCAGCCAGTTCGTAAAATAATCTTCAACTATTCTTTTCTTACCGGAGATCCCGCTTCCGTCAATGGAATAGACCGCTGCTGTTTTGTAAGGCGCATCTGAAAGTGAATAATATTTCGGATTTTTTCCCTGCTTCGGTGAATAGAAATTTCCTTTTACCGTTTTAACGATGTATTCCTGATTTTTGACTTTTTTCCTTTCAATGTAGCCGTCCGGCGTATCGTTCTCTTCTGTGAATTCCCATGTCGTTTCTCCGATAGAATCCTTTCCTGCCATGGATGAAAGATAAAAAATATTCCCGTTCCTCGAATAGCTGTCTCTTCTGATCCAGCCGTTCTTCACATATATTTCGGCAGACATATCAAATCCGCCTGAGAAATTGTATTCAACAATTTTCCTCAAAGGTTCAACAGGAGTATTATTTATGTTTACTTTACCGATAGATATTTCGAGACTGCCTTCAAGCGGTCTGCATACTGTCTTATGATCGTCGTCAGGTCTTCCAATGAGACCGTATGACGGATTTTCCGAATTTGACAGAGATTCGATTTTTATGACCCTTTTCAGAGGATCTGTAATTCTTGCCGACCGTATGTTGTAGTGATGATAGCTTCCCTTCATCTCCGTACGGTCCCATTCGTAGCTGAATGAAGTCTCGCGACCCTCTCTCGTTGTGTGCTTGGATATCGGAATGTAGTCCATAAAGGTGTAATAAGCCGGCCTTTTTGCGTAATCTTCCTCTTCTCCGGCTGTGAAGATCCTTCCTCTTGAAAACTCCGTGACAGAACCGTCTTCCCCGTAACGGGTAACTGTCCAGACATCATCACTGCCGCTGATTGCATGACCGAAATTGTTCGTAAAGGATTCATAGGCTTCTGCCGTGGTTCCCAGAATTATGTACGAAAAAACATTCTGACCAGGCGCAGGATAATATGTCACCTGCACACTCTTTACGCTTGAATATCTCCCGCAGTCGACCGGTCCGTCATTCGAATCGAAACATTTTTTTTCTACAGGAAGAGAATATTCCTCTTTTCCCCACGGCATGGTGACATAGACTGTTTTCTGATCCCAGCTTTCCAACGGGACAATCTTTCCGACACCGTCAATGGCAAATTCAACTCTCGGTAAATCAAAATGCCATCCGGCAACAAGATTTTTCTTTTCATCGTAATAAATCCCCGCCTTCAGTACCGGAGCGAACGACGGAACCCCGGGAACCGGCTCAAGCGCAACATCATGCCTCGAGATATTCGGCAGGATCAGCTGGTTATATGCACTGTCCGGAATATTCCTTGCAGCATCTGATGCGCATATATCATCTTTTACAAAATGGTATCCGCCGGCACATTTCCAATGACAGGCACTGTTTGCACATGAAGAATCTCCGTATCTGCACAGCTCAAGGGTGCGTCCTGCCGGAAGAACATATTCCGTTCCGTTCCACTCAAGCTGATCCTTGTCAGAAATGACTGCATTTTCCGGCGGTTCGGGACAATCGGCATCCTTTTTATCAGGCATACAATAATGTCTGTCGGAATCCCAGTGTTCGTCTGAAGCGCAGTTGCTGACGGCATGACAGTCTCCGTTGTCATAATAATACCCTTCGCTGCACAGACAACGGCCGTTCAGACAGATTCCGCCGCCCGAACAGTCCGGATTGCTCACAGGAACATTCATTCCTGTTCTTGAATTATAGACCGGTTTCAAACAGGCCGTACCGTTTTTATCGATCAGCCAGTCAATAGCATTGAAGTTTTCATGCAGAAGCATTTCGTATTTTCCGTTATCCCTGTCGGCAAATATGATTTCCTCAAGCGTATTCATATCAGCTAGAGGCTGCATATCAAAAACTCCCGAATATGAAATATCAAGGCTTACAAGCGGAAGAGTACTCAAGGGAGACAAATCACTTGCAGGATTGCCGGACATATTGAGAATCACAAGTTCTTCACAGTCCGCAAGCGGAGACAAGTCTCTGATATTGTTGCCTGAAATATCAAGAACACTTAACGAAGGGAAGAGCCCGGTCCCGGCTAAAGATGAAATATTCTTTCCCCTGAGCGGAAGATACGTGATATCTTCAAGAATTTCAGGATCGATATCCGTTTCCGTTTCAACATCATAACCTTTGTATTGAAGCAGTTCCACTACCGCTGCCGCAAGATTTTCGTCTTCAAACCAGCCTTCCTCACAATAATTATTACGAAGAACATAGCCGTAATCGCAGGAACACACCGGATAACCCGAAGTTCCGTCGCAACTGCCGCCCGTTCCGCAGTCAACACCGTAGCAGTAGTCAATCTGGACATCATGATACATGTCATCATAAGCATCGTCGCCGTTGCCCAGAACCTCAACAGTTATATACTGATTGCCGTTCACTTCGTGCTGAAACCAGAAATCAATATACTGAGCATCAACATTGTCGCAGACTCCTTCCGTCACGCATTGCGCCACTGTTTTCCGGTAATTATGCCACACGTTTTCCGAGTCCAGAACATTTACGATTATGTCGTAAAGAGACGCAAGTGCCGGAGTAAAATCGTAAGCACCCGTCGCAAAAATCAGCCTGTAATGGCAGTTTCCCGTATTGTAGCACTCCGTTTCGTTGAGAATTGCAAGAGTATCGACAGTCGAAGCCTCGTTCAGAATACAATTCAAGCCAGTTGCATAAAATCCCGCCTCGCAGGTGCACACCTCGGCACCGCTCACGACCGAGCATGACCCGTGACCGCTGCAGGTAACGCCGTCGCAGCCTAAAATACAGTCCAATCCGTCTGCGATATAGCCTTCATCACAGACGCACCACTCGTCTTCACCGTCATCATGACATTCACCGTGACCGGAACAGGTCACATTTTCACAGAGTTCTTCTCCCCAGTCAGCAGAAAGAGATGTAAAACAAAAGAATACGGCAGCAAACAACATACATTTTTTCATGTTTTCCCTCCACGGCTTCAAAAAAACAAACAAAGTATTTTATTGAAAGTCAGATTTTTCGCAAGCGTATTCTGTAAAAAATGCAATAATATCCTTTACCTTGCTTTAATGCAGCAAGTATCAGGCAGATTGTGCGTGCCGCGCAGTTTTAGATTTTCTGAAGGATAAGCCCTTATTCCATGCACCTTTCGCAGCCCTGCGTGATGTGGTTGGCGTCCAGATATTCCTCGAATTTACGGAGTGCTTCCTGAGTTCCGAGATTCCACTTCGGAGCGATGAGATATTCCGCCGGTGCAGTGGTGAAAAGTCTGAAAAGAACTTTGTCGGGCGGCAGTTTCGCGATGATCTTAGCCGTGATCTCGATATATTTTTCGACCGAGAGGAGCGGAAACGGATCTTCGGCATAGATCTTTTCAAGCGGAGTGCAGTTGTGGATCTGCAGGTGATGGAGCTTGAGCCCTTTTGCGACGGGGCTTTGCGTGCTTTGAAGCACGGTATTCATCATGTCTTCTTCAGTCTCGCCGGGAAGTCCTAAAATTATGTGAGGAGCGACCTTTATTTTGTTCTCGCCGTATTTTTCGACATTTTCGACCGCCTTGAAGTAGCAGGCCGCGTCGTGACCGCGGTTTATCCACTTTAAAGAATGGTCGTTCGTTGACTGAAGTCCGAGTTCTATCCAGATCTCATCGATGTTTTCAGGCACATTTTCGAGGATCAGCCGGATTTCTTCTTTTCCCAAATAATCGGGACGCGTCGAAAAGATCATTGCCACGACACCTTTTATCGATGCGGCTTCGCGGTACATTTCCGCCAAAGTTTCCTTGTCGCCGAAAGTGGAGGTCCCGCTTTGAAAATATGCTGCGAAAAATTTGTTGCCGTAGCGGTTTTTGAGAAAGTTCATGCTTCTTTCAAGCGTTTTCAGGCGGTCATCCTTCGTCATATCGACCGAAACATTGGGCGAAAACGACTCTTTCCTGCAGAAAATGCACTTGTTCCATGGGCAGTCAAAGCCTGTGCTCATCGAGATACGGGCGACTCTGCCGCCGAATTTCTGCTTCATGTAGCTGTTGAACGTGAAGATCTTATCGTCAAGCATTTCAGCCTCTGCCTAAAGACTACCGAGGATAAGATCTCTCCCTTTTGTCCGGTTTTCCGAAATGGAAACAGCGTCCTTCAGATATTCTTCCGCGCTTTTCAGCCTCTCTTCATCGTCGAAGTGTATCGTGTAGAGGAGATCTCCTTTTGCGACTTTCTCACCGGCCTTCTTTGCAAATACAAATCCGACCGCTTTGTTGACGCTGTCTTCCTTGCGCAGTCTGCCGCCGCCTAAGCGGATGAGCGCCTTGCCGAAATCGAGCGCGTTGATCCTGCCGATAAAACCGCCGTTTGCTGCATAGACCTCTTTTTTAAAGCGGCTTTCAGGAAGAAGCGAGTAGTTTTCGGTGACTCTCGGATCTCCCCCTTGAAGCAGGACTGTTTTTGCGAACCTTTCAAGAACTCTGCCCGTTTCGAGCATCTTCCGCGCCTTTTCTTCGCCCTCTTCGACGGATCCGGTCATTTTGAAAGTTTTCATTAAGACCGCTGCCATGCGAAGAGTGAGTTCCGTGACCTGCGGCACATATTTTCCCTGCATCACATCAAGCGATTCCTTGATCTCGAGGGCGTTTCCGACAGTGTAGCCCAACGGCTCGTCCATATTTGTGAAAAGGACATCGACACTCCTTCCGAAACGCCTGCCTATTGCCTGCATCGTCTTGGCGAGACGCGTTCCCGAAGCGAGATCCTTCATGAAAGCACCTTCGCCGATTTTTATATCGAGAATAAGACCGTTTATCCCTTCAGCCAGCTTTTTGCTCATGATCGAAGATGCGATGAGCGGCACCGATTCGATAGTTCCCGTCACGTCGCGGAGGGCGTAGAGCCTTTTGTCGAGCGGCGCGATCTCGGGAGTCTGACCGATGAGCGACATTTTGTTCGTCCTCACGATCTTTTTGAAAGTCTCTTTGTCGATATTTACCGAAAAACCGGGGATAGATTCAAGTTTGTCGAGAGTTCCGCCCGTGTGGCCGAGCCCGCGCCCTGAGATCATCGGCACATAAAACCCGAGTTCTGCAAGGAGAGGAGCGAGAGGGATCGAAATTTTGTCGCCGACGCCGCCTGTCGAATGTTTGTCGACTACAATGCCGTCGATATCCGAGAAATCGAGGACTTCGCCGCTGTAAAGCATCTTTTCGGTCCAGGTCTCGAGCTCTTCGTTGTTCAGAGAGTTGAAGAATACCGCCATAAGCATGGCCGACATCTGGTAATCCTTAAGAGTTCCGTCGAGATAGCTTTGCAGGAAGTCAGAAATATCCTCTTTTGAAAGAACCTTTTTGTCCCTTTTGTCTGCGATAATGTCGTAAAACAGGCGCATGGATCCCTCCGTTAAACAATTAAAACTATGAATTATACAGGAAAATCTGAAAAATGAAATTTAGGATGAGCGAAGCCGGCTGTTACTTCTCTTTCGAAAGGAAATTCCAGATGCATGCTGCAAGAGCCGCACCGATGAAAGGACCGACTACAAAAACCCAGAGAGACGCGCACGGAGCGAAGTTTCCGTTGATCGCAGCCGCTATCGCGGGACCGAAACTTCTTGCCGGGTTGACCGATGTTCCGGTAAGACCGATGCCCAGGATATGGACAAGGACAAGGGTGAAACCGATGACTATGCCTGCAAACGAGCCGTGGTTGCCCTTCTTCGACGTTACGCCAAGGATCGTGAAAACGAAGAAGAACGTAAGCAGGATCTCAACGATAAGACCTGCCGCTGCGCTTCCGTTCACGCCTGCGAGACCGTTCGAGCCGAATCCGCCGGTTTTGTCAGCGATCCCGCCGAGACCGAAGATGAGAGCAAGGAGTCCGGAGCCTGCAAGTGCGCCGAGGCACTGGGAGATCCAGTAGCCGAAAAAGTCTTTGATCGTCATTCCGCCGGTCATGAGGACACCGAGTGAAACAGCAGGATTGATGTGACAGCCGGAAATGTTGCCTACACAGTAAGCCATTCCGACGATCGTAAGACCGAAAGCAAAAGCAGTAAGAAGATAGCCGCAGCCCGCAGCCGCATCGCAGCCGACAAGCATTGCCGTACCGCAGCCCAAAGTTACAAGTGCACAAGTGCCGATAAATTCAGCAATGTAAGATCTCATAATAAATTCCTCCAAAAATTAATTAAAAAACCATAGGTGTACAGTATTCAATAGCTTCGCTGTAGCAGTCCATGCTGGTCGCATAGTCCCCGATAGTGCCGTCGGTACGCGCAGTCGACGGATCGCAGAGGATCGTTCCTCCGCCTGTTTCGATCGAATAGAAAGGCGGGAATTCGCCCTCTTCCATCTCTTCCATGCTGAATGTGTCCGGAATGCAGATCGAGATCTCAAGCCCCGTTGTTTCGCAGATCCACTGGTGGTGATCCTCGTTGCTGAATTCTTCAGCCCATTCAGTCTCCGTTCTGCAGATGAGACCGAAGTCGGGTTCTTCGGGATCTTCTTCATACACGGTGTCGCCGCAGTATTCATAGTAATCCATATAGCACTGTTCGACATTCTCGTTCGTGCATTCGAATTTCCGGTCACCTGCCTGATAGTAGTTTTTTCCGTCGCCGCTCATCGAAGCGCAGTATTTCGACATTTCTCCGGTATTTTCACATATTCCCTGATCTTCGCAGTAGTAACCGTCTTCATATTCGCCGTCAAGAGCTCCACAGTACTGCTCCATTTCCATGATGCAGTCATAATTATTGTCAGTTTTGCATTTGAACTCCTTGCCGTCGACTTTTACCGAATAGATCTTGGTATTTTCGCCGGTGAAAGCCCCTTCGATGCAGTAAACTATCTCTTCGCCTGTTTTCTGGCAGTAAATAGATTCGTTATCTTCTTCATATTCATCGTCTGCTGTCCCGTCGAGCTTATCCCACTCACGCGCGGTCTTGCATGTGACCTTGCCTGACGAGCCGCCGCCGTTATTGCTGGAATTTTCTTCTTCGACTTCGTCAACAACAATGAAAGTATAGTCTGAGAAGTGTCCGGTCGTCATCATGATCGGATCGCCTGCCGCTGCATTCATGATCGGGTCTCCCGCAGCATTGGTCATGATCGGGTCTCCTGCCGAAGCAAGCATGATGGGATCACCTGCGGCCGCATTCATGATCGGGTCTCCCGCAGCGGTCGTAAGATTTCCGTTGCTGATCATTATAGGATCGCCGGCTGCAGTCGTCATTATCGGATCTCCAGCTTCGTCAAATCCGCCGAACAGCGCATAAGCTCCTTTTTCGCTGTAGCTCCACGTTCCGTCGCTTTTCATAACGGCCGCCGCAACAGTTTTGCCTTTTACAGCCTTTTCCGCATTGATCGTGATTATAACAGGTTTTTTGAATTTCGTGCCTGAAGGACCGAATTCAACGACATTGGATGCAAGCGCTTTTTTGTTGTTGAATCCGTCTGTTTTATAGAGTGTTACCGAGATTTCGGTGTCTTTGTCGAGTGCGCCGGCAGGGATTTTTATCTTTGCTTCACCGCCTGCGATTTCGATTTCACCGCCTTCTTCAGCTTTGACAGTCTGCGATTTTTCTTCAACGATCTTTTTGCTTTCGCCGCCGCCGCAGCTTACAGCAAGAAACATGGCTGCGATAACAAGAACCAAAATTTTTTTCATAACAACCTCCGCAAATGATTAATGTTGTTTGGAACCGCTTTTTTTGCTTATGATTTCTTCAGCTTTTTCAAAAGCTTCCTGGATCTTCAGATATCCGGCAACGCCCTCAAGCATCTCCACCGGCTCGTCCTTGATGAAGATCCCGATCGTCGGCACCGCCTTTATCTTGCACGGAACTATGACTTTGCCTTCGGTATCCTGCGCCAGATTGAACGCTCCGACACGGGCACGCCCTTTGAAATCGGTCGCGAACTTGGTCAAAGTCGAATAGACCATATTGCACGGCTGTGATTTTTCGACATAAAAATCGACAATTACAGGAACGGGAGAGTTTTTGAGCGAAGGATAGAAAGTCTCCATCGAAAGTTCGACCGGATAGACCTTTTCATGCGGCAAAATACTTTTCAAAACATCAAAAAAACTCATTTTTCCTCCGTATTTTCGGAAATCACTGTGACTTTCCCGTTGCTCAGAAGGTATCTGCTTCCGTCAGAAGCGTCAACAGCCGCGCCGTTTCCGTCAAATTCAAGTTTATAACCGTTTTTCGAGACCCAGCCGTGTATTTTGGCAGGAACTCCGTAGACAAGAGCAAAATCGGGAACATCCTGTGTCACAACGCTCCCGGCTCCGACAAGCGAGTATTTTCCGACAGTCACACCGCACACGATCGTCGCGTTTGCGCCGACGGAACACCCTTTTTTCATCAAAGTCCTTTTAAATTCGTGCTTGCGTTCAACGAAAGCCCGCGGATTGATGACATTCGTAAAAACCATTGACGGCCCGAGAAAAACATCGTCTTCCACTTCCACGCCGTCGTAGATCGAAATGTTGTTCTGCACCTTGACACCGTTGCCGATATTGACATTCGCACCGACAACGCAGTTCTGACCAATGTTGCACCTTTCTCCGATCCTCGTGTTTTTCAAAATGTGCGAAAAGCACCAGATCTTCGTGTTTTTTCCGATAGTTACGCCGTCATCGACGATAGCCGTTTCATGAACGAAATAATCTTTTTCCATTATTTTCCCCAGCTTTTCAGGAACGGGTGATATTCGCCGCGCAACCCGATCGGAATGGCGTTTCTGATGTTGAAAGCGATCTCGACCGCCGTTCTTGCGTCTTCAAGCGAAAAACCCTCGCCGGCAAGAATTTTTTCATAACTTTTTGTGTGAAGCTCAGTGAAACCTTCGCTGAATTCCAATTCTTCGCCGTCGATCGTGATGGAGCGGAAAGTGCGTTTTCCAGCCTCTTTAACAGCTTTCGGCAGCATATTGTCGTTTATGCTGAGGAACCAGCGGACCCTTGCGCGCTGGAACTGCATGAAACCCGCCGCGACATCCTTTTCCTGAACGTGAAGGATATTCTTCTGGACATACCCGAAGATCCACTGAAGCATATCGAAAAAATGGATACCGATGTTGGTAGCCATTCCGCCCGATTTCGAGATGTCGCCTTTCCACGAAACATCATACCATCTTCCGCGGCTCGTGATGTATGTGAGGTCGATGTCGTAAATTTTGTCTTTAGGCCCTTCCTCGATCCTCTTTTTAAGTTCCATGATTGTCGGATGGAGCCTGAGCTGGAGGATAGTGTTCACATGATGCCCGGTCTCATTTTCGATGATCTTGAGATTGTCAACTGTCCACGGATTGAGGACGAGCGGCTTCTCGCAGATCGCGTCGGCATCGTTTCTCAGAGCGATCCTGATATGTGCGTCGTGCAGATAGTTCGGCGAAGTTATGCTCACGTAGTCGATCTTCGTCTCGCGCCTTCTCAGTTTGTCAAGATGACGGTCGAACCGCTCGAATTCGGTAAAGAATTCGGCTTCGGGAAAGTATGAGTCGATTATCCCGATACTGTCGCACGGATCCATTATTGCGATCAGATTGTTTCCTGTGTCTTTGATGGCGCGCATGTGCCTCGGAGCGATATAACCTGCCGCGCCGATAAGGGCAAAATTCTTCATTTATGTCTCCTTTTTTAGCAATCAAACAAAAAAACGCGGTATTTTAGCAGAATTTTGAAATTTTGGAATAATTTTTAAAATCAAGCTGTTGAAGAGTGTGATCCGGCGTAAAAACGGATATTTGCGGCGAATATTTGCTTTTTCAGTATAAAAACCATATAATATCCGTCGTTTTTTTGTTTATGTTATTTTGATAACCTATCAAAGGAGGATTTCTTGAAAAAATTATTGATTCTTGCTTCCGTCTTTGCTCTTTGCCTCAGCATGATAGTTTCATGCGGCGAAAAGAAAGAGCCCGAAGCGAAAGAGAAAGTCAAACTTTCTTTCCACGTTATGAGTAAGTGTCCCTATGGTGTTCAGGTCCTGAACGCAGTAAAACCGGCTCTAGACCAGCTCGGCAACGCTGTTGATTTCGAACTCAACTACATCGCAAACGAAAAGGACGGCAACTGGATGCCGATGCACGGAGCAACAGAGCGTCAGGGCGACAAAACATCCCTCTGCGCAAAGAAGTATCTCCCGAAAGACTACATGAACCTTATCGTCTGCATGAACAAAGAGTCGAGAAAGATCCCCGAAAACTTTGAAAGCTGCGCAGGTGAACTCAAACTCGACATCGCAAAAGTAAAGGCATGCGCTGACGGCGACGAAGGCGAAGGCCTTCTTATCGAAAGCTACAAGTTCTCGAAGAGCAAAAATGCAAACGGCTCTCCGACCATCTTCCTCGCAGGAAATCCCTACAGAGGCGGAAGAACTTCCAACGACTTCCTCAGAGCTGTCTGCGGCGAATACAAGACCGCGAAACCCGAAGTCTGCAACTCGATCCCGGAACCGGCGAAAGTAAATGTTACCGTCATTTCCGACAAAAGATGCAAAGAGTGCAGACCGGAAGGCCTTGTAAACCAGCTTAAAGGAATGTTCCCGGGACTCATCCCCGAGATCATCGACTACTCGGATGCAAAAGCTCAGGAAATGTATAAGAAATTCGCTGAAGCGGGTTTCAAGACACTTCCCATCATCGCTTTCGAAGAATCTGTCGAAAAGACCGAAGAATACCAGAAGATCGCACGCTGGGCGGTAAAAGGCGGCGGTGCTGTCCTTCTCAGAGTCGGCGCTAAATTCGACCCGACCAAAGAGATCTGCGACAACGGCATCGACGACACGAACAACGGCAAAGTTGACTGCGCCGATGACGACTGCAAAGAAGAAATGGTCTGCAGAAAAGAGATCCCGGCAAGAGTCGACCTTTTCGTTATGAGCCAGTGCCCCTACGGCGTTATGGCGCTCAACGCGATGAAAGAAGTCTTCGAAGCTTTCAAAGGCGACAAACTTGACTTCCACGTAAACTACATCGCAAACGAACTCGAACCCGGCAAATTCCAGGCACTCCACGGACAGGGCGAAGTTGACGAAAACATCCGCGAACTCTGCGCTATCAAACACTATCCGAAGGATTACATGGACTACATCTGGTGCCGCAACGAGAACATCAGAAGCACCGACTGGCAGAAATGCGCAACGGGCAAGATCAAAGCTGACGTCATCGAAAAATGCTTCACCGGCGGCGAAGGTGTAAAACTTCACAGCGAAAACATCAAGATCGGAAACGCTATCGGCATCGGCGGCAGCCCGACCTGGCTCATCAACAACAAGTTCCAGGGCGGCGGCGTTGCTGCAAACGACATCCAGAGACAGATCTGCGCTCACAACCCGAACCTCAAAGGCTGCGCGGCTGACAAAGCTATCAAAGCCGGCGACAAACCTGCTCCTCAGGGCGGCTGCGGCGAATAATTCTCTTTGACGCGCCGTCTGCATGGCGGCGCTTCGTTCTTATCAATCAAATTCAGTCAATCGTAATGACGTGACGATGTAACGACGTAACGTCAGTAGTTTTACTTTTTCCAGAATGCTCTTGTAAAAACTACCATGACGGTGAAGACTTCAAGTCGTCCCATGATCATCGCAGCGGACAGGAACCACTTTACCCAGTCTTTAAAGAAGTGATAGTTCTCAACCGGACCGATCCTGCCGAATCCCGGGCCGATATTTCCGACAGTCGAGAGTGCCGCCGTGAAAGCGGTCAGAACGCTGACTCCTGAAGCGGCGCAGATACATGCGGTGGTAAGAACGCAGACGGCGTAAAGAAATACGAACGCCGAGATCGAATAGATCATGTCCTTTTTGACAACATTGCCGTCGATGAAGATCGTCATTATGGCTTTAGGATGGACAAGATACTTGAGTTCGTTTATTGCAAGTTTCATGAGCGTGACTATGCGTATAAGTTTCACGCCGCCGCTGGTCGAACCGCTGCATGCACCTGCAAACATTAAAAGAAAAATGATATACTGTGCAAACGGCGGCCACTGCTTGTAATCGGCTGTCGCAAAACCTGTCGTCGTCAGGATCGAAACGACCTGGAACATTGCCTGTCTGATCGAACCGTGAACAGAATAGAGTTTGTGATACAAAAGACTGTGCGCCACTATTATCGTTCCGATCACGATGACCGCAAGATAGACCCTGAGTTCGGTGTTTTTGAAGATCCGCTTGGTCCTTCCCGTGATTATTTTGTAGTGCAGAGTAAAACTCATGCCGGCAAGGATCATAAAAACTATGACTATCCACTCGATGAAGGGGGAGTTGTATGCGCCGACCGAAGCGTTTTTCGGGGAAAATCCGCCTGTCGCTATGGTCGCAAAAGCGTGGTTGAAGGCATCGAAATACGACATTCCGGCAAGATTGAGCAGCATCGCCTCGACGACCGTAAGTCCGACATAGATCCCCCAGAGCGTTTTTGCGGTCTCGCTTATCCTTGGCGATATTTTATCGACCGTGGGACCCGGCGCCTCGGCTTTGAGGAGCTGGAGGCCTCCGACACCCAGAAGCGGAAGGATGGCAACAGCAAGAACGATGATACCCATACCGCCCAGCCAGTGTGTAAGGCTGCGCCAGAAGAGCATCGACTTCGGCAAGACCTCGATATCGGTCAGGATCGTTGCCCCTGTTGTCGAAAATCCGGAAACTGTCTCGAAAAACGCCTCCGAAAAGTTCGGTATCGCCCCGGAAATATAGAAAGGAAGCGCTCCGACAAAAGAGATCATGACCCAGCACAGAACGACAAGAACGAAACTCTCCTTCACGGCAATCTTTGTTATCTGCCACCTTCTCGAGAAGTAGAATGCTGCAGCACAGACGGCACTTGTCGAGATCATGACATAGAGAAAAGCACTGAGGGCAACAGGTTCACGGTAGTAGACCGCGACCATAGACGGAAGCACCATCGCGACTGCGACGAAAGAAACAATAAGGATTAAAGGTTTTAATATCGTCCTGAAATTCATAAGTCAGAAAAAATCATTTCAACTTTGGGAACGTTTTGTTTTTTCATAATTATAATAACACTGTCACCCGATTTTATCTCGAAGTTACCGTTGGGGATCGAGATCTCCTTGTTTCTCGTGACAGCTGCGATGATCGAGTTTTCGGGCATATTGAGCTCTTTTATCTGCTTTCCGCAGGCGTTGCATTCTCCCGAGACAAGAATCTCGACGGCTTCCGCCTCTCCGTCGAAAAGAGTGTGCAGCGTGATTATCTTTCCGCGCCTGATGTATTTCAGGATAGCGTCGACCGTGCTTCGTTTCGGACTTACCGTGGCATCGACTCCGAGTTTCTGCGCGATCGAGATGTAGCTTTCCTTGCTGACCGACGCGACAGCCCTTTCGACTCCGATACTTTTTGCGTAAAGTGCAGAAAGGACATTGAGCTCCTGATTTTCAGTGACCGTGATGATAAGGTCGACCTCGTTCAGCCGTTCTTCTTCAAAGATCGACTCATTCCTGACATCGCCGTTTATGACAAGGACGTTCGGATATCTTCTTGAGATCTCTTTAGCCTCCTCGTAGTCTTCAGAAAGAAGTTTGATGTTTATCTGCATCATCGAAAGAGTACGGAGAAGATTTCTTGCGATCTTGGTCGTTCCGACAATAAGCGCAGTCTCGATCTTTTTTATCTTTTTGCCCGTCTTCGCAAAAATATAGTCCATAGCCTTCTCGTCTGCGACGATATAGACCTCGTCACCTTCGCGGACTACCGTGTTTCCGGAAGGGATGAGCACCGATTCGCCTCGTTTTATCAAAGCTATGATGAACTGTTTGTTTATTTCTTTCCTGATCCTTATGAGGTTTTTGTTCCTGAAGGCCGAATTTCTGTCAACGATCTCATTCCGGACAGTGATGTTGCTCCCTTCAAAAGCCAGGACGTCGCTCAGCGCCCCCTGTTTGACGACTTCGGCGATATGGCTCGCGGCAGCCATCTCCGGTGAAATGATGTAGTCCGCACCGAGGAAAGGATTGCCCTGAAACTCGGCATGGGAATAATCCAGGTTGCTGACACGCGCGATCTTTTTGAGTTTCAGCATCGATCCGTCCGAAGAAGACGAAGCCGCGATCGAACACGCGATGAGGTTGGTTTCATCCTTGTTGGTTGCCGCGATGAAGTAATCCCCGTCGGAAAGGTCAAGTTCCTGCATAGTCTGACTTCTGTTTATTTCTTTATTGAGGACAAGGCAGTCGAGGTTGCTTTCAAGAAACTTCGCGCGTATCGGATCACGCTCTATGACGACGACATCCTTTCCTTCTTTGACCAGATGTCTGGCAATATCGTAGCCGACAGCACCGGCTCCGGCAATGACAAATTTCATTAAAACTCCAAGAACATTGAAAAAACCGAAAATATTACAATCAGAAAGCGGATTGTCAAATTTTGGGTCAAATACAGATTTTCCTTTTAATATGATCGATTAGTGATAATATATTCACGGTTTGGTCATGTTTTTTGCATTTAGTCAGGAGGTTGACATGGTTGATGACTATAGGAGCGAGATACGTAGGAATCATCGGAATGTTGTTTTGCTCTGTATTGCCTCCGTTCTGATAAATGTCGTTTTTGCGCGTATGGCGCAGTTTTTATCCCAGCATTCGGGCATGCAGCTTTGGTTCGACACTATCGGGACTATTCTCGCCGCAGCACTGGGCGGCTACCTTCCGGGCATTTTCGTCGGTCTCGTCACAAATTTCATGAAGGGTTTCATGGATTTTGCATCGATATACTACTCTGCCATGAACGTTCTTATAGCCGCGACTTCCGCCCTTCTGGCAAACCACGGTTTTCTTACGAAAAAGTGGAAGATCCCGTTTTTCATACTTGTCATGGCTTTTATCGGCGGTGTGATCGGCGGTATCCTTCCAAGTATCGTCAACTCCATTCCGTCAGCCGGATTTCTGCATGATCTGCTGTGGGATCTGGCGGATAAAACTATCTCGGTACTCTTAGTCGTCACAATCGTCCGGGCGATCCCGCCTGCAACGCGGGAGACGCTCCGTTTCAACGGCTGGAAGCAGACACCGCTGACGAAAAACGATCTGGAAGAGATCAAAAAGACGATCCAGTGCCGTTCAGTTTTTTTAAGATCAAAAATAATCTTTATTCTGGCGGCTGCACTCGTCACGCTGGCAGTAACAGCATCAACGATCAGCTTTATACTCTACAGGAACGCGCTTCTCGACGAATATTCCGAATTTGCCCGCGAAGTCACGATCGCGGTCTCCGAGGTCCTGGATCACGAGAAGATCGACGAATACATCTCAAGCAAAGGCAAGGATCAGCTGTATCTCGAAGTCATGCACAAACTTGAAGACATCAAGACCTCCTCCCACACCGTAAAGTTCATCTACATCTACAAGATCGAAGAGGACGGAGGACATGTGGTGTTTGACCTTCATTCAAACAACGAGAGTGATTCCATCCCGGGCAAACTGGTAAAATTCGATCCCGCTTTCGAACCTTATATTCCGACACTTCTTGAGGGAGGCGAGATCGAACCGGTCATTTCAGACAGCGCTTTCGGAGAGCTTCTTTCGGTCTACACTCCAGTAAAGAATTCCGCCGGAAAGACTGTCAGCTACATCGGAGCGGACATCCCGATGTCCATGATCGTCGGCAAGGAACTGAACTTCCTGACTCAGATGGTATTCCTCTTTCTTGGCTTCGTAATACTGATCATCGCGATCGTCGTCTGGTTCGTCGATTACAACGTTGTCTTTCCGATCAACTCCATGACGATGCGTACGAGCGAGTTTGCCTACAGCGGCAACAACGCGCTGGAAGAGAACATCGAAAAGATCCGCCGGCTCGATATCCACACCGGGGACGAGGTGGAAAATCTGTATAAGGCTTTCACAAAGATGACCGAGGATACGATGGGTTACGTCGACAAGATCGTCAGTTCGGCAGAGCATATAGCGCAGATCCACAGCACTTTCGGAAAGGTCGTTTCGCCTCAGGTCAGGGATTTCCTGCTTTCCGACAATCCCGATCTCGGCGGCCAGGATCTCGATGTCACCGTAATGTTCTGCGATATCCGAGGATTCACCACTCTCTCCGAAAAGCTCGAACCCAAGGAGATAGTCCTTCTTCTGAACCGCTATTTCACCCGTCTTGAGAAACCGATCGTTGAAAACGGCGGTATCATAAACAAGTACATCGGCGACGCGATAATGGCGGTTTTCGGCGTTCCGCTCAAGTCGGAAACGCACGCTTACGACGCATGGAAAGCCGCTCAGGGAATGAGAGCGCAGCTTGCAGATCTTAACGAGGAACTGAAAAGCGAAGGACAGCCGGAGATCCGCTTCGGGATAGGTTTATGTTCAGGCACAGTGCTCGCCGGAAATATCGGAACGTCGAACAGGCTTGAATATACCGTTATCGGCGATACCGTAAACACCGCAAGCCGCATTGAAAGCCTTTGCAAAACCTACAAAACAGACCTGCTCATATCCGAGCAGACGAAATCGCTTCTTCCTGACGACGTCTCTCTGACATTCATAGCCGAATCGGAGATCCGCGGCAAAGAGAAACGGATCAAGCTTTATTCTTAAGAATTTTGTGCCGTAACGGCAGGATTTTTCAAAGAAAGAGTTTCTGCGGATTTTCGCAATGACACGTCGCAAGACATTCGGTTATAAAATAAAATGAGTTATCGGCACAACTGAATATCGACGGTTCGTCTTCAGGATAACAGCCGCATTCGTTAGAGATCCCGGCCGGATCGGCATCTTCGTCAGGAAGTTCGGTATCGTCGTCCGTCTCAGCATCTTCATCATCAGCCGATTCCGGATCTCCGCCCTCTTCGTCCGGATCTCTGGTGATCCCTGCTGCTTCGCCGCAAAGTCCGTTTTCGTAGGAAACGCAGATCTTATTGCCTGAATTGACGGCATAGCAGTTCGCAAAGCACGCGTTGAAAACAGAGATCTTGCCGTCGCAGCAGACCGGAAGATAGTCGGGAGTCCCGCCGCAGCCGCAGCCGGCATTCGAGAATCCTTCAGGGAACGGGTCACTTTCAGGAAAAACATAGACCTCACCATCTTCATCAGGAATTTCTGCGTCATCGTTGCTGTCACTGTCAGCCCCCGGCAGATCATCGTCGTTCCAGCTGTCAGTAGGTTCGGCGGCCGGCGCTCCGCCATCAGCGCCGTTTTCCTCAGCGTCGGTATCGGCGCCGCTGTCTTCGTTCCAATCGTCGTAATTCCCGGCGTCTGCCGAGTCGGAATTTTCACCTTCGTAGATCTCGTCGGGCAGTCCCTCGGTATAGTCCGCATCGTCAAGCGACTTGTCGCCCAAATTTACAAAATGGTCACATGAAAAAATAAGGAAAACCGCTAAAACAACTATAAGGAATCTACTTTTCATCGATTATGCCCTTAATTTCGCGGCTGCGGAAACTTCTCGGAAACTCTCTGAGGTAGTCGTGGCAGAGCGGGAGAGCCTTGTTGCCCGATCTCTTCTGCGAAATGCAGCCCTTTATCATAAGTTCTTCTTTATAGACCCGGCTTTCGCGCATAACGCCGCCGTATTTCTTGACCAGATTTGCGATCTCTCCCCAATCCTTTTTCGATTCGTGGATGGAAACAAGCTCGAAAAGCGCTTTGTCGGGCTCTTTGCCTTTCTCGATCTCCATCGTGAACAACTGTTGCGCGGCCCCGGTCTTTCCTGCTGCAAGGGCTTCTCTTCCCTGGAACAGGAAGGATTTTCCGGGAGTCAGCGCAAAGTCATGTTTCTTAGGATTGTTTTTTGTCTTTTTTCCAGTGGTCGTTATGGCATTGAGTCTGTCTTTATTGCTGGTGTATTCAAAAGTTCTGTTCATATCCTTGGAAAGCTGCGTCGCCGAACCGTTGGATTTTTCAATGATCTCGACAAGTCCGCTGAAGACTTCGGCTGTAAGCCTTCCGTCCGAATAGTCGAGCGTGAACGACGTTCCGAGGACTCTGACAAGGAATTTTCCGTCGACATCTATCCTGAAATCGTTGCCCGTAACGACATCGAACTTCGCCTTTCCGCTTTTCATCGTGACATCGGTGTCGCTGACCTTATCAAGATAAGTCTTTGATATTACTGAAATCGTAGCTTTTGCAAGTTTGACTTCGGCACCGCTTTCCCTTTCGCCCGGAGCATAGTCTTCTTTAGTTTCGGCCGCTGTCTCAGCGCCTGCGGCAGTTGCGACTTCGACTTCGTTTTCGGTGTTTTCAGACGGTTTTTCACGGTTAAAAAGTGTGACCGCAACTATTACGGCAAGTGCAAGCGAAAACGCCAGAGCCGGTTTGAACCATGAAGCGAAAAGAGCGGAAAGACTGAAACCTTTCTCCTTTTCAGGCTCATTTTCTTCTTCAAAAGGCAGATTTGCAAACGATTTTGCAGCGATTTCAGCGACTTTCGCCTCTTCTACTGCCGGAATGAACTCCCGGGCCTCGGCGAATATCTCCTTACAGTCAGAGAAACTTTTTATCATCGCCGCACATTCCGGACAGTTTTTTATGTGTTCTTCCGTTACCGGCAGAAGAACATATCTGCCGTCAGCGAGAGCGATGGCTTCTTCTACTGTTATGTGTTTAAAGGATGCCATTAAAAAAACCTCTACATACTTCCGTTCAATATTTCATAAAGCTCCTTTTTGGCCTGGTTTATCCTTGACCAGACTGTCTGGAGCGGTTGTTTCAAAATCCCGGCGATATCCTTCAGCGGCACGCCCTCGACTTCGTAAAGGGTGAGGACAAGGCGTTTTTCGGGCGATATCTTTTTCATCGCGCCGTTCACCATCTGTGCTTTTTCCTGCTTTATCATCGAAGATTCGCTTCCTGCCGATCTGTCACTGATCTGAAGGAAGAATTCCGGCTCCTCCGCCGTTTCGCCGCGGTCAAAATGCTTGCGGACATACTGGTAAGCCGTATTCACCGCGATCCTGTAGAGAAAAGTCGAAAAAAGCGAATCTTTCCGGTAAGTTTTGATCGACCTCGCCATTTCAGTGAAAACTTCCTGCACAATATCCTCCGCATCGGCACTTTTGCCGACGATCCTGTAAACTGTGGCCGCGACTTTGCCGTAGTAGCGCGTCACAAGTTCACTCCACGCCTTCTGGTTTTTTTCGAGCAGTGCGAGATCAATGAGAATGTTGTCATCGAGATCTTTCAAAGCCAGGTTTTTCTTCACCACCCAAAAATCCTCGTATTTAGTTGCACTTCCACCCGTTTTTTATTGAAAAAAAATGAAAAAAATTCAAAAAAAATCGAGCTCACCAGGAAAACCTCAACAAAATCAACTATGTTTATTTTTAAAAAAAGTTGAGAAAAACAGTATCAAAGCGGCAAAAAAGACTACTGCGTCCGCCTTAAAAAGGTCGCCTGTCATAAAAGCGCCGGCAATAACGGTTCCTGTCATCAGCAGGGAAGCTGCCGTTCTCGTCACCATTTTTGAAACGAATCCGCGCTCCGAATCGTTCAAAAGCACCATGATCCTATGCTGGATAGTGCCGTTTTCGAGTTTTTCCGTGATATTCGTTATCGTTCCCGGCATCGTGTGGACTGTATCCACGATCTTTTCAAGCGCTCCCGTCGCCTCGGCCGCAATGTTTTCGGGAGTGAACTTCTGCATGATTATCTCTTTCGAAAGTTTTCCGGCGACTGTCATAAGCTCGAAATCGGGATCAAGCTTCCTGCAAAGCCCCTCGATCATCGAAAAACTTCTGATGAGCTGGGTCAGCTCTCTCGGCACTTTCAACTTATATTTGAATATAACGCCAGAAATTTTTCCGACTACTTCCGCCGTATTTATCTCAGCCAGATTATCAGGCAAGTCCTCGAAAATATTGCGCAGATCACGCACGAACAGTTCTTTGTCAGAAATTTCGCCGCCATCGCTGAGTTCCAGGCAGATGCGGGCGGTCTTTTCCCAGTCTTTCGCAACAAAAGCTATAAAAAGATCTGCCAGTTTGCTGCGCATAAACTTGTCGACATATCCGCACATCCCGGTGTCGATAACAGCTATCTCGTTGTTTTCTTTAAAGAAAATATTCCCTTCATGCAGATCGGCATGGAAAAATCCGTCGTTCAGGATCATTTTCATCAAGACTTCCGCTCCTCTGCCGGCGATGACTTTTCTGTCAAAAGTTTCTTTGTTTTCCGGCTTTACGACATCGTCGAGCTTGAGTGCGAAGATCCTCTCCATGACCAGGATCTTGTTGGTGCAGAGCGTTCCGAACATTTTCGGGAAATGCAGCCAGCTCCACTTCGGCGAACTGAAATTTTTGACGAATCTCTCGTTGTTCGACTTCTCGAGCATAAGGTCGAGCTCCATGTTCATCGTCTGGAAAAATTCTTCCGCGATCGCCTCGAAATCTATGTTTTTCGAATAGGAAGTCTTGTTGATGTAGTGCGCTATCGTGAAGATGAGCGCCATATCGTCGCGTATAGTCTCGGTTATCCCGGGTTTTCTCACTTTTACGACAACTTTTTCGCCTGTCTCTTTCAAAGTCGCGCCGTAAACCTGCGAGATCGAAGCGGCAGCGATGGGATTTTCATCGAACTCCGAAAAAACATCGCCTATTTCGGCGCAAAGTTCGCTTTCGATTATCGGTTTTATCCTGTCGAATGCGATCGGCTTGACATTGTCGGTAAGTTTTTTGAACTCTTCAGCCATCGAGGCAGGAATGATATCGCTTCTTAGAGACATCATCTGTCCCAGTTTGATGAAGGTGGTGCCGAGTTCTTCAAAAGCCTCGCGTATATTTTTTTCGAGTCTCGGATCGTCCGTTTCATCGGAAAGCCTTGAGATCCCGAATTTTTTGAAAAATGTCTGCGGAAGATATTTTCCGAGCCCGTGTTTGTTGAGAACGGTGATGATCTCCCTGATCCTTTTGAGTTTGTTCAGATCCATTTTTCACCCTTTACAGATAAGTCCTGACGAATATTTTATCGCGCTTCGTGATGCGCCTCATTTCCATTGCCATTCTTTCAAGCTGCTCCAGCGAATAGCTTTCAGCCGCTTTCGCTTCCGGCAGGAATGCATTGTCGCTGATAAACTTCTGCAGATAGTAAACGGCGTTTTCCGGAATAAAATCAGCCATTTTGCAAAGACGCTCGTAACTTTCCACAAGTTTCGGATACATCGTTGTCCGGTATTCGACTTTCGCATGACTCTGATCTTCCAGAAGTTTTTTCGTCGCAAGCAGCTTTTCCCCGACTTCGTTTTTCGGCAGCTTGCAGCCGAGTTCGCCGTAAAGATCGGGAGTCGTTTTTATGTCGATCGCGATATAGGAAAGATACGGAAGTATCTTCTCGATAAATTCAGGCTTCAAACCGTTCGAATCAATTTTTACGTCGATAGCGAAACGCTCTTTTATCTCTTTCACGAGGTCGATAAGCTCGTCGTAAAGCGAAGTTTCCCCGCCAGAAAACGAAACGCCGTCGATGAATTTCAGCCTTTTCTGAATATCGGAAATTATATGATCCCTCGAAAGCCATTTTTCCTGAGGCGGGACCTCAAAAAGCGACGAATTGTGGCAGTAAGGACAGCGCAGATTGCAGCCCGAAAAGAAAAAAAGGGTCGCGATTTTTTCCGGAAAATCGACTAACGAAGTCTGGACATGACCGGTGATCGGAAGCATTGCATTCTCCTGTTAAACATGCAAAAACATTACGCTTTTCTATTAACCAAGTGATAATCGCGCTGAGCTGTCGGATAGATTATCATGTCTGAAACATTGACGTGCGGAGGTCTTGTTACGACATAAAGCACTGCATCTGCGATATCTTCGGCGTGAAGCGGCTCGTAACCTTCGTAAACTTTGTCGGCGCGCGCCTGATCTCCTTCAAAACGGACCATGCTGAACTCAGTTTCGACTGCGCCCGGATCGATCGTCGTGACCCTGAGAGAAGTTTTGAGGAGATCCTTCCTGAGGCCGTTGGTTATCGCGTTGACTGCGTGTTTCGTAGCACAGTAGACCGTGCCGCCGGGGTATGTCCCGCGTCCTGCAGTCGAACCGATGTTCACGATGTGCCCTTTGTCGCGTGCGACCATTCCGGGAAGGACCGCTTTCGTGACATAAAGCAGACCTTTGACATTGGTGTCGATCATCTGCTCCCAGTCCGAAATTTTGTTGTCGTAAAGGGGAGTCATGTCTTTGGCAAGTCCGGCATTGTTGACTAAGATCTCAATATTCTTGAACTCTTCCGGAAGTTCCGCAAAAAACTTTTCGACATCTTTCTGATTTCTGACATCAAGAACTCCGGCAAAACATCTGATTTCGTATTTGTCACTTAAATACTGCGAAAATTCTCTGATCTTTTCTCCTCTTCTCGCCGAAATGACAAGATCACAGCCGGCTTCCGCCAAAGATTCGGCGATCGCCGCACCGATCCCCGAGCTTGCCCCTGTGACACACGCGATCTTTCCTGAAATATCGAACATTTTCCACCTCAAAGAAGTTTATAAACAACAAAAACGCACCGATTATACTCAAATTTTCAAAACTTCAGCCGCTATCCTTTCACGCCGCCGGCAGTGAGTCCGCCGATAAGACTTTTCTGCAGAATAAAGAAAAGGATCATTACGGGAAGCGAAACGATTATTGCGCCGGCTGCAAAGTGTCCCCACTCGGTCGAATAGCTTCCGACATAGTGCTGAAGCGTTACCGGAAGCGTGAACGCCTTTTCGTCACCAAGGAAAGTTGCTGCAAGGATGAACTCGTTCCAAGCCGTCATGAAGCTGAAAAGCGCAGTCACGACTATCGCCGGTCTTGCAAGCGGCATGACGATTTTTATGAAGATCGTCCACTGCGAAGCTCCGTCCATGATCGCCGCCTCCTCGAGATCCTTCGGGATCGTGTCGAAATAGCCTTTGAGCATCCAGACACAGAAAGGGATCGCCGTCGTCGAATAAACGAGAACGAGCCCAGCCATGCTGTTGAGGAGACCGAGCTTGTCAAGCAGGATGTAAAGCGGGATCGCCATGACGACGCCCGGGAACATCTGGCTCACGAGGAACATCTTCATTCCGAAGTTTTTTCCGGGGAACTCAAAACGCGAAAATGCGTAACCTGCCGTAGTTGCAAGAGTTATCCCCAAAAGAGTCGTCGCCGCCGAAATAATGACGCTGTTCAGGAACTGCCTGCCGAAAAGCCAGCTTCCGTTCGAATCCGTAGTAAAAATGACATCCTTGAAGTTGCTCAAGGTAAACTCGGTCGGGATCGGATTTGCCGAAAGCGAAAATCCCTGGCCGCTCGAAAGAGCCATTTTTATGACCCAGAGCACAGGATAAATAACGATCGCGCATATAACAATCAGTGAAAGGTGCATAAGCACTGCCTTTCCGAGACTGACTTCCTTTTTTGCCATAACGAACCTCCGAAAAGAAACGCTGTATTTTATTCAAAAAATAAAAAATGGACAGATTTTTTTGTGCTCAAGGACATTCAAGGCGGAGACCGGCCGGCCGGTTCTTTTAAAAAATTGCTTTTTGCCCTTTTTAATGTATTATCGCGCCCGATTTTTTTGTTTGTATCATATTTGAGGTTTGCAATGTTAAAGTTTGTGATTTTTTTGATTTTTTCGGTTGTTTTTTGTTCATGCGGCTCCGAATCTTCCGTCAAGGACGGCAAGCCCGCTTCCTCAAGATCGTCGGCTGCGGCTAAAGCGGCACAAGAGCGTTACCAGCTCACTTCGAAAGGCGACGAGATCAGATTCGACGGCAAAGTCTACGAACTCAAGCAGTATGATGTCAACAAAGACAAAAAGCCCGACATCATCAATGTTTTCAAGAAAGTTCCAAATGAAAAAGGCGGCCACGACCTTTTTGTTTCGGTCAAAATGATGGATCTCAACCACGATTCCAAGATCGATGTATGGCGCTATTTCAACGAGGAGACCGGTGCTGTCGTAAAAGAAGAGCTCGACCTTGATTTCGACAACAATATCGACCGCATCGACTACTTCATCGGCGGAGTCGTAAGAAGGAGCGAATTCGATTTCCAGTTCGATGAAAAACCCGATCTCATCAAAAGTTATGACGAATTCGGCCAGATCCTTTCGATAGAATCAGACCAGAACGGCGACGGCGTTATCGATTACTGGGAATACTACAGGAACGGCGTTATAGAAAAGATCGAAAAGGACACGAACAAAGACGGCAGGCCGGATGTCTCCAAAATGCCGGGAGACGACGATTTCAAGAGCGCGGCTCCTGTTGACGAAAAACTTGAGGCGAAACCTGCAGAAAACATTCAGGAAAAGCCCGAAGACGAGATAAAAGTCGAGATCGAGACTTCCGAAGAGCCCGAACCCGCTGCGGCACAGGCTTCCCAGAACGCCAAAGAGCAGGTAAAAGAAGAACCGAAACCGGCAGAAGCTCAGCCTGCAAAGGAAGAACCGAAGCAGGAAGAACCGAAACCGGCGGAAGGATCCAAATAGTTTTCCTCCACTCTTTTTTCTCCCTTTCAAGAGATCCGAATGAGTGAATTTGTCAGGTTTATCGCTTTAAGATACTTCACTCAAAGCCACCGCAGGCATACACTTTCTCTGATCTCGCTGATATCGGTGCTCGGTCTTTCGCTCGGAGTCGCGACACTGATAATCGTCCTTTCGGTCATGGACGGACTGATCGCGAAGACTGAAGAGATCGTTCTCAAATCGACCACTCACGCCAATGTCTACAGACTTATCGGGAATTTCGACACCTACGACGAAGTCACTCGTCAGGTGCGTTCGATCCCGGGCGTGCTCGGAGCCACTCCGGTCGTTTTCAGAGAAGTGCTCCTGATGTCGGAAAAAGGGCTCGCCACCGCATTCCTCAACGGGATCGATCCTGGCGGCTACAAAACGATCTCCGACCTCAACGAACTTGTGACCGAAGGAGATTACGAATGTCTGGCGAAAGGAGAAAAATGCGGATATGTCGAAAAAAGCATCGCCGCAACGAGTGAGATGGACGATTTCCTCGGCGAAAAGCCGCAGATTTTCCCGGCTGTCCTCGGAGTCGATCTTGCAGCCAGACTGCAGGTCGTCCCCGGATCGGTGATCTCGCTCGTCACATCAGGGTCGAGAAGCTCTGTCGGGGAAGATGCCGTGCCGGTGAGCGGGAATCTTGTCGTTGCAGGGATATTCGAGTCCGGGATGTACGATTACGATTCGCGATACATCTACACCGGACTTGAAGAGACACAAAAGCTCCTCGATATAGGCCGCAATGTCAGTTTTGTTTCAACGAAAGTGGACGAGCCCGGAAAAATACTCGATTTCAAGAGCATGATGACCGAGCGCGTCGGAGGCTTTCCTTTTGCCGTACAGGACTGGCGCGACCTTCACAAGACGACTTTCAAATTCTTCCGTCTGCAGAAGCTGATAATGTTCATAATCCTCGTTTTCATCGCCGTAGTGGCTTCGTTCGGGATAATCACGACTCTTATCATGCTCGTCATCGACAAGACCCGCGAAGTCTCGATCCTGCGTTCAGTCGGCGCGAAGAAACGGGTGATCCGCGGGATCTTCATGTTCGACGGCTTCATAATCGGGCTTTTGGGGACATTATTCGGCTCTGTTTTTGCGGTGATCGTCTGTCTTCTGCTCAAAAATGTCGAATTCGGCATAAGCAAGGAGGTCTACTTCTTTTCGGCTCTGCCTGTGCAGATGTCGTTCTCGACGTTCGCCGTCGTTATATTTTCAACACTCACGATCTCGGTAGCGGCAACGCTTTATCCGAGCATCAAAGCTTCCGGCATCACTCCGGTGGAGGGACTCAGGCATGAATGAAAATTGTCGGAGCGCGGGCGGATCGCCTGCAGACAATGTGATCCTTGCTTTGGAAAACATAAAGAAATCCTACTTTGTCGAAGGCCGCAGGATAGATGTCCTCCGCGGCGTGGATCTTGAAATGAGAGAAGGCGAACGCCTTTCCCTCACAGGAAAAAGCGGCTCAGGGAAGTCTACCCTGCTCAACATCATGGCGACTTTGGAAAAGCCCGATTCAGGAAAACTTCTGCTCAAAGGCGAAAATCCGGCAAAAATGCCGGATTCGAAGCTGAGCGCTTTCAGGAACCGCGAGGTCGGCATCGTTTTCCAGTTTCACCACCTTCTTCCCGAATTTACGGCTCTTGAAAATGTCGCGATACCTCTGATGCTCACACAGTCGAAAAAAAGTTCTCTTGAAAAAGCAGAAAAAATGCTCGAAAGAGTCGGACTGTCGCACCGTCTGAACCACAAGCCGGCTGAACTTTCGGGAGGAGAACAGCAGCGTGTCGCCATCGCAAGGGCGCTTGTCACGGAGCCTGCCCTTCTTTTGATGGACGAACCTACGGGAAATCTGGACAATGAGACAGGAAAAATGATAATAGCACTCATTCTTTCCATTGCCGAGGAAAGAAATTTGACGACTCTTTTCGTGACGCACAATCAGGATTTTGCCGCGGAAATGGGAAGAGTCATTGAGATAAGCGAAGGAGTAGTCCGCAATATATGAATAGGTTTTTTCTTTTTTTCGCTATATTTTTTGCTTTTCTGCCGCTTCTTTCACTGCAGATAGACGATGTCGCGGTCGAAGGGACCATCAGGACCGAGCAGTCCATCCTGACGCAGTATTTCAAAGAAAAGCGGGATTACAGCGAAAAAGAGATAAACGAGATCCTTGAAAAGATCGTAGCGATAGAGATCTTTGAGGATGTCGCGATCTACTACGATGACGCGAAACATCTTCTGAAATTCAAAGTTGTCGAGTTCCCGATAATCCGCTCTGTCAAATTTTCAGGCAACAAGAAAATCGACAACGACGACATCAAGGAAGCTCTCACGGTAAAGAAAAACGAGCTTCTCGACATGAACAAGATCTCCAAGAACACCGCTGCGATACTCGCTGTCTACCACGACAAAGGATACCTTTCGGCAACAGTCGACGCCGATGTCGCGCTCAACAAGGAAAAGCAGGAAGTCAATATCGATTTCAAGATCTCCGAGGGGAAGAAAAGCCGCGTCAAAAAGGTGACTATCGTCGGCAACAAATACCTTGAGGAGGCAGAACTCAAGAAATACATGTCAGTTCAGGAGGACGGACTATTCTCCATCTTCAACGACGGCGGCTACAAAAAGAGCGCGCTCGAAGAGAGCATGGGTGCGATAACCTACCTTTACAACGAAAACGGTTTCGTCGATGTCAAAGTCTCCAAGCCGACAGTAACGATCTCGAAAGACAAACGGGATATCTATATTTCATACATCGTCGAGGAAGGCCTGCGCTATCATGTCGGCGAATATTCTGTCGACGGCGATCCTCTGGACAGCGGGAAAATGCCCGACATGAAGTTTTCGCAGAAACCCGGCGAGTGGTACAAACATTCAAAAACCATCAAAGATTTCGAGACCTTAAAGAAAATTTACGGCAATGAAGGATACCCTTTTGTCGAAATTCTCCCCGGCAGGCAGCTTGACGAAAAAAAGCAGTCCGTCAACATGAATTTCATCGTCAGGAAAGGAGAAAAATGCTTTATTGAAGAAGTCTCGTTCACAGGTAACGACAAGACGCGTGACAAAGTCCTGCGCCGCGAAATGGATATTTCGGAAGGAGATCTCTACAACTATTCACGGCAGAAAGAGAGCGAATTCAACCTGAAAAGGACTGGTTTCTACGACGAAGTAAAGATCGAGGTCGTCAAAGGCTCCTCTCCGCACATGGCGAAGATGGTCGTCACAGTCAAAGAGCGTAAAAGCGGGACTTTCAATGTCGGTGCAGGTTTCTCGTCGTTCGAAAGTTTCCTTTTCAACGCGAAAGTAGAGCAGAACAACTTCCTGGGCTACGGACAGAGCCTGAGTCTCGCCGGTCAGCTCAGCAGGATGAGGCGTGAAGTGAGCCTCAGTTTCTACGAGCCGTGGTTCGTAGATTCCAATGTTTCATTCAACATTTCATTCTATTACAGATACCTCAACTACGATTCAGACATTTACGAATACTACGCCGATTACAGCCAGAACAGTTTCGGCTTCAGCGTGACATTCGGTATCCCGATCGTGAAGTATCTGCGGGCATATTTGGGCTACAAGCTGAAAAAAGTCGATATCAACGGCGCGACAGAGCATCAGATGAACTATCTCTACCGCGATATCTTCTCTTCAGGCCTCACGGCGCGTCTCGCCCTCGACATGAGGAACGACAGAATGTATGCGACGAAAGGCATCTATGTCATCGGCGGGCTCGAATACTTCCCGCGCTGGATGGGAAGCGACGAGGACATCCTCAATCTCGACTTCAACTTCAGATGGTATCAGGAGCTTTTCTTAGGAGTGATATTCAGAACGAATATCGAACTCGGCTACAACATACACCTTCAGAACAAGCCTCTGCCCTATGCCGAAAGGTTCAAGCTCGGCGGAATGTACAGCGTCCGCGGATATCCGTTCTATTCGATCGGGCCGAACCACGACAGATCGGACACGGACTACAACATCCCGTCGGACGGAAAAGATCCGACAAGTTCGACATATCCTTATATTATAGGCGGCGACAAACAGTTCATAATGAACAACGAAATCGAGATCCCTGTCGTCAAATCGATGAGGATCAGTATCGTCGGGTTTGTCGATCTCGGGAACTCGTGGGCAAAAGACGAGCACCTTTTCTACATCAATTCGAAGGATAAGGATATTTATGATCTTCCGCTCGGTGTTCTGTGGAGCGCCGGATTCGGTCTGCGCTGGGTAACACCGATGGCACCGCTTTCGTTCGAATGGGGATTCCCGCTCACTCCGAGGCCGGGCGACCCGAAATTCCAGTTTGAATTCAACATTAAAAACTCGTTCTGACGGAGCGCACATGAAAAAAGCGGAGAGTCTGGCAAAAATCTTTTTTCTCCTTTTTCTGCCGGGCCTCTTCTGCAGCTGCGCAAACCGGACGGAAGTCCAGAGCTTCACTTTTTCGGGCATGGGAACGGTCCTCAGCGTGATCTATACCGGTGAAAAGAACGAAACAGCCGAAAATGCTGTAAAAAAAGACGCAGAAACTGTTGAAAACGAGTTCAGTTACTACAAAGGATCGAGTTTTGTCTCCATTCTCAACCGCGAGGCGCATGAAAAGGAGGTCTCCGTGCCGGCGCATGTCTGCAGACTTATAGAGCAGAGTCTCGAATACGGAAAAATGAGCGGCGGAGTTTTCGACATAACCTACAAAAGTACAGGCGAACTCTGGGAAAACAACGGAAACAAGATCCCGGACGAAAAAACGATCGAAGAAAAACAGCGTTTCGTAGGCGGGGACAAACTGAGTGTGGACTGCGCCGGAAACAAAATAAAATTTGCCGGCAAGGGGGTCAAGATCGATCTTGGCGGGATCGCAAAGGGCTACGCGATAGACAGAGCCGGAGAAATCCTGAAAAAGCACGGGGTGGAAAACTTCATCGTGAATTACGGCGGAGACATGCTTTTCTGCGGGAACAAAGGCGGCAGACCGTGGTCGATAGGAATAAGGAATCCGGACAAGCCTTCGGAAATACTGAAAAAACTCGAACTCGGCACTTCAGGCTGCAAAGGCGTTGCCACAAGCGGCGATTACGAGCGCTTTTTTATAATAGAAGGAGAGACCTTCTCGCATATAATGGATCCGAAGACCGGAAGACCGGTAAAGGACGCAAGGTCAGTCACTGTGATCGGGGATGACGCGACTGTCGCGGACGCTGCGGCGACTGCTGTCTCGGTCGCTCTGCACGAAAAAGAGAGCGTTGAAAAAATTATGGAAAATTTCCGCGTAAAAATATATACTTTGAGCGGTGATGCTTCATTTTTAAAAGAGTGGTAAAATAGTATCGGAAAAATAGGTCGGCAAATGAGATGTTTTTATTGTTCATCCACAGATGAAAACAAGGACGCCGGTTTTTGCCGCAACTGCGGCAAAGAACTCGCCAGGATATGCCCGGTCTGCGGCATAAAGTATGAAAAGAACGCAAAATTCTGCATGTCGTGCGGCGGAAAACTCGAAGATCTCCCTGCACGGAAAGCTGAAAATACGGCGCCTGAACCGAAACAGGCCGTGGATGACGGCATAAAGATCGAATTCGACGATGACATTCCGCGCGGCGCATCCAGCCACAGCCAGCCGCCGAAAGAAAAAGAGGAATTCCTCGAGATAGATCTCGGCATAGAAGACCATGAGGAAGACTTCGCAGACAAGACACTCAAAGTCGAGACTCAGCCGGAAAGAAAACCGCGCGTCACGATCGAAATAAAAATGGACGATGAACCTGCAAAAAAAGACGATACTGGACCGGAACTCGAATTTGAAAAAAAGGTCGCGGAACAGCGCAGGCGCAGCGAAGAGCCCCGTGTGCACAAAAGGACCACTCTCGAATCCATCGAAAGCGAAAAGAGCGCTACTGATTTCATAACGAAATGGGATTCGACGAAAGAGATCGTCAAAGAAACTCCCAAAAGCGCGAAACCTAAAAAGACCGGAGACAGCTTCGACGAACTTTTCGAGGAACTTACATCCTTGACGATAAAGGTCGATCAAAAAGATAAAAAGGAAACACCTGAAGATCAGCCGTTATTCTCCGCTTCAGACCACATACAAAATAAAACTGAAGCACCCTCAGGCGAAGAACTTACTCTCGAGATAGAGTCTTCCGGAGAACAAGCTCCACAGGCAAAAGATACCGAAGAACTGCAGGCTCATCTCTTCACCGAAGAGCCGGCGGCAGCCGCGACACATGAGACTGAAGATCCTTTTACGGCTGCGGCTGCGGCTGTAGGGACCAGCATAACCGTAAACAATAAAGATCCGTATAAACTGCATCCGCGTCAGGTCCACGAAACGTACGATGTCTCCTTCGACGAACTCATAAGCGAGACACTGCCGCCTGAATTTGAAGAGTCGTGCGTGCCGATGCTGCGGAAGATCGAGCAGAATTTCAGAGTGTGCAAAGGCGGTTCGTTTTTCCTGCGCGGCCAGTCGGGCATCGGTAAAAGCCGTCTGTTCAGTAGTATGAGCGCTTTTTCCCAAAAAACGGAAGATGCGGACGATCTGACTTTCAGGGTCATCACAAGCGACGCCAACATCTTTGATTTTGACTTCATGATCTTCATCAATCTTATCAAAAAGCTCTTGAAGATATCTTCCGATGATCCTGCCCAGGTCTCGGAAAAATTTGATTCTCTTTTCGGAGATGCCCTTCCGGACGGAAAGAAGGAGTGTCTCACAGCTCTTATCTGCCTCAATTTCGTGCCGCTCAAGACAAAACTGCCTAAACACGACATGGAGTATCTCCTTTCTTATGTTCTCTACTGTCTGAGCCGCAACAAACCGGTCCTCTGGATAATAAACAACGCGAATGCGCTGAACGTCAGGACGGTAAGGTTCCTCTCGAATCTCAACTCGCTCTTCGACTACGCGCCGATGGCAGTCGTCTGCATAGTCGATCCAGATGCTCCGGTATTGGCCAACGCCGCTCCGGAAAACATCTATGATTTCAGCGGTTTCGGTGAAAAGAAACTCGAGGAGACGATCTATGAGTCACTGGAAACAAAAAGGATCCCTGCGGAAATAGAAAAACTTCTGCGCGAAAAGGCCGCCGGGAACATGCTCTTTACCATTCAGCTCACTGAATATCTCAAAGATCTCGGGCTCATTTTCGAAATGAAAGGAAGCTGGCGTTTTTCAAAACTTCCCGACGATTTCGCATGTCCTTCCGATATCGATGAACTTATCGCAAAGCGCATATCCATGCTTTCGGAAGACCTTCTTCTCACCTTGAAGGAAATAACGCTCCTCAACCTCTACTCCATTCCGAGAGAGTTTTTTGCTGTAGTCTCGACGACCGGCGCCGCATGCGTCGACGAGCTCGTTAAGAAAGGTTATCTCCTTTCAGACGGCGATTCGGTGAGATTCGCATCAAGAGCGATAATGAACGTCCTCAAGAAAATGATAAAGATCGGCAAGTCAGAGCGCGCCTTTTACCGCACCATTGTCGACAAACTGGCGTCATCACAGTTCGACACCGGCTCGCTCAACAAGCACTGGCTGCTTTTGAGCTACATAAATTTGGGAGGTATCGTTGACAAAAAAATGAACTCCTTCCTCTTCTCGTCAGCGGCATATATGGAAAAACTGGGATTTTTCGAAATAGCCCAGAGAAGCTACCAGACAATAATCTCATCTTTCGAAGCCGACGATGCCGAAGACAGTTTCAGGATCCTGCCCGAGATCAAAAACGCGAGACTCTGGCGCATAGTCGAGCCTCAGTGGGCGAAGATCTTCTGGGAAAAACTGCTGACATACGCAAAGCAGCATTTTGACTACCATCTCGAGCTGCTTGCAAAATCGGAGATCCTCCTTCTTGACGAAAAGAACATCAATTTTGCCGCCGTAGCCGACATTATCAAAAAATTCCATATCGCAGGATGTTACGAGGATGAGTTCCGTCTCATCGACAAGACCACGGACATACTCATCGGCAACGGAAACCATCTTGAAGCAAACACTTTTGCAGTCAGAGGCTACAAACTCCTGCGCGATGTCATCGTCAAATCCGACGGCAAAGGGGTACGTCCGGCAGAATTCATCTATATCCTCTACATCAGGAGCGCATGCAAACTTGCGGAGATCTGCATAATGCTCAAAAATTATCCGCAGGCTACCACGATTTTGGAAGAAGCTCTCAACTACGCAGAAAAATTCGGTGTTTCATACTTTAAGTCGAAGATCATGTTCCTGCTCGGAAAAATCAGGATGATGAACCATGAGCCGTGGGAAGACCTTATCAAAGACGGTTTTTCGAATGCCCTTATCAGCATGGATTTCTCCATCATCAAGGCATTCCTGCATTTCTTTGAAGAACAGGAGCTTGAAAACAGGGATTGGGTCGAACCGTTCCTTGAATACAAAAACTGCATGAATTTCTGAGGTCCGGAAACGTTTCATGCCGAAGACCGGACATTCCGGCGCTTGAACATTTCCACATAAACGGAGAAAAAATGACTGCCGCAGATACTGACATTTTCAATGTTCTTGAAGTAAAACTTGAAGGGACAAAACTTATCGAAGCCGCCGCAGGGACAGGCAAGACCTACTCTATCGCGATAATGGTGCTGCGCTGGATACTTGAGACTGAAAACAAGATAGATTCCGTGCTCGCCGTGACTTTCACGAACTATGCCACCGCAGAACTCAAGGAAAGGATCCTCGCCTTTCTCGAAGGAGCGCTCGCCTTCTTTGAACCGAACGGCAGCCATAAGGAGACCGATGAAACGATAAGGAAAGTCTGCCGCAGCATCCACGACAAGGAAAAGGCTGTCAAAAAGCTGAGAGCAGCGATAAACGACTTCGATGCCGCTTCGATATCCACGATCCACGGCTTCTGTCAGAAACTCATCAGGGAGCACGCTTTCGAACTCGGGACCGACTTTGACCTGAAACTTTCAGAGGATACCGACACCGCAAAGGATGCCGCAACGACTTTTTTCAGAGAGAACATCTCAAACAGCGTACTGTTTGAAACAGAGGGCCCCGGGCTGCTCGGCGACAAAGACTTCAAGCAAAATATATCGCGCGAAAGTCTGCATAATTTCATCTCAAAAGCCGGGATCGGGACCGGAAACACAAACTTGAAGATTCCTGTCGGAACAAAGGAAGTCTCGGACAAACTGACTGAAATTTATAAGGATCTGCTTCTAAAGGCACCGGAGCTCGCACAAAAGAACCGCAACAGGAAGAATCTCATGGGCTACGACGATATCCTGCTGATACTTTACGAAGTTCTGAAAAAGGAGAGCGACCGCCTCCGGAAAAGCATGGAAGAACGCTATTCTCTTGTTCTTATTGATGAATTTCAGGATACGGACCCGATGCAGTATTCCATCTTCAAAGAACTTTTCATGAACGGAAAGCACACAGTTTTTTTCATCGGAGACCCGAAACAGTCGATATACGCTTTCAGAAAAGCCGATATTTTCACATATCTTGAGACCGCGAACGCTCCTGACATCAAAAAATATGTCATGGGAACGAATTTCCGTTCCTCCTCCGCGGCTGTAGAAGCGGCAAACGATGTCTTCAGCCGGAAAAACATCTTCGGCGACGATTCGCTCATAAAATACGAACCTGTCACAGCCGCTAAAAAGACCGGAGAGTATGCGCTGCTCAATAACGGCTCCGTTTTTCACGGGCTGCTCGTGCGCGAGATACCGGATGCTTACAAAGGCAAAAATGTGAAAAACCAGGACGATGTCAAAGAAATAATGGTCGGCAATATATCGCAGATGATATCGGAACTGGTAAAAGAGGACTCTGCTTTTAAGATCAGGGAAAAGGACGGCAGTAAAGATAAAATTTCGGAAAGGCCTGTCAGGTTTTCGGACATCGCCGTCCTTGTCGCCAGGAACGATTTCGCGCTGGAAGTGTGCAAAGAACTGACTCAAGCCGGCATCCCCGCGGCCGTAGAAGTCGAACCGCAGCAGCAGCTTTATATATTCTTGTCAGAAGAAGCCGAAGCTGTGCAGAAACTCATCCACGCGGCATCATCGGACAGTGAGTCTGCATTCAGAACGCTCCTGCTCACCTTTTTCTATAACAAAAGCGTTGAGGAGATCGCGGATGAAAGCGGCTCTTTGCCGGTTCTGCACGAAAAATTCAGGGAATGTTTCGCTGACTGGGAAAACAAAGGATTTTATTACGCTTTTTCAAAATTTATCGGAGAAAAGGAGATCCTTGCCAACATCGCAAAGAAAGGCAAAAAAACTATCGGGATCCTGCGCCAGCTCTCGGAACTGATCCATAAACACGAATTCGATGAAGGATCGTCTCCGCTTTGGACGCAAAAGTGGTTCGATGAAAAAATGAATTCAAAAAAAGGCACTGAAGAGGAGAATATCCGCGCCGAAAATGAAAAAAAGGAATGCGTAAGGATAATGACGCTCCACAAAAGCAAAGGGCTTGAATTCAACATCGTTTTTTTCCCGATGATAATCAAGCAGCCTAGAGGAAGCGACTGGTTTACGCGGCATATAAAGACAGAAAAAGGTTACGAGCGGGAAATGATCTTCATGTCGTCAAAGAATATCGAGAGCCGTGTTCCCGGAGAGCCTCCGTTCGATGAAAATCTTGAAGAGAACCGCAGGATATATGTCGCTCTCACAAGGGCGAGATACCTCACAGTGTGCTATACTCAGAAAACAAAGGGCTATCTGGAGCCGACCTCCCTTTTTGAACGGGAAGAAAAGGGATCGATCGACACCTGCAGGCTTAAAGACTCTGAATGTGAGATCCTTGAATTTAAAAATAAGGAAGACTCCGGATCTGAAACAGAACTTCTCCCGCAGGCGGAATCCGGGCGCAGGATAAAGCCGGAGTGGGCGATCTCGAGCTTCAGCAGCATAAATTCAAACACGCATGATGACGGCGGGATCTCCAAAGAGGAAACAAAGGATCCTGATCTCCCGCTGGCTGAATTTCCGCGCGGAGCAGAGGCTGGAAACGTTCTCCACTCCATCTTTGAAAAGGCAGATTTCAGGAAAGAAGACAACACAGAGCTGGTAGAATCGATACTGAAAAGGAAGATGAATTTTAAGGAAAACGATCTAAGAAACATGGTGAAAGATGTTGAAACGTGCCTGCAGAATGTCTTTTCCGCACCGATATTCCCGAACAACAGGACGCTGCGGGACATCCCTGAAGACGGAAAGATCACCGAAATGGAGTTTTTCATAAAAACAGGTGATTTTGAAACACAGCAGCTTTCCGAAATGATCAAAGAAAACTATCACACCTACGATCTCGGAGAAGGCAGTATCGAGCAGGGTTTTCTCCACGGTTTCATAGATCTTGTCGCGAAAATCGACGGCAAATACTACATCATCGACTGGAAATCGAACAATTTAGGAGGCAGTTTCTCAGATTACGATGAAAAAGGCATCAAGGAAGAGATGAAAAAACACAACTATTACCTGCAGTATATGCTCTATCTTACGGCTTTTGACAGCTATATGCACAAAGTCGACAGCAGTTATTCATACGAAAAGGATTTCGGCGGGATAAGGTATGTTTTTCTGCGCGGGGTCAAAAAGGGAGAGAATGCAACGGGTATTTATTCAGAGAGACCTGACGGATCCGAACTGAGAAAGATCCAGGAACTTTTGAAGGTGAAAATATGATATTCGGTAATAAGATCGAACTGCTGCATGAAATGGCAGAAAAAAAACTCGTTTCTTCACTGGCGATAAATATCGCCGAGTTTCTCTGCGGGCTTGAAAAGAATCTTTCAGGAGAGGAAAAAACGACTCTTGCCGCAGTTTCGGCGCTTCTTTACGAATGGATCTCGTCCGGCAGCATCTGTCTTACGAAAGATGACATCAAAACCTTTATCGAAACAAACGGAGAGGCTCTTTCAGGCATCGGTTTTCCGAATTGGGAAAAGATCGGAAGCATCCTTTCAAAAAGTTCGTGCTGCACTTCAGACCCTGAAAAGGAACAAAGACCGGTCGTCCTGGAGGGAGAGAGGATATATTTCTATAAATACTGGCTTTATGAGACATCCCTTGCCGAAAAAGTGCTGAAATTGTCCAGGCTGCCCGGAAAATACCTGGAAAGAGCTCTGCCGATAAAAAACGCTTTCATCAAACTTTTTAAAGATCCGCAGAGCATCGAGCAGAAAAATGCTGCCGATAAAGTCATTGAAAACAGATTCTCCGTCATCACGGGCGGTCCCGGGACTGGAAAGACAACGACTGTCGCAAAGATAATCGCAGGGATCCTCAGCGTCTTCCCCGAAGAAAGGATCGTTCTCGCCGCACCTACCGGCAAAGCGGCTGCGCGAATGACCGAAGCACTCAGAGAAGCTATAAAAAGAATGGAAGGACAAGGTCTGGCGGAAGCCCCGGAGATATTTGAAAAAATGAATTCTCTTGAAGGAAAGACCATTCACAAGCTTCTGAACTGGATGTTCGGCAGACCGGAGAAAAACAGGGAAGATCCGATATACGCCGATCTTATCATAATCGATGAAGCGAGCATGGTGGACATCACAATGTTTTCGAGCCTTCTTGACGCTATTTCCGATAACACTTCACTTGTTCTTCTCGGAGACAAGGACCAGCTTGCAAGCGTCGATGCCGGCAACGTCCTCTGCGATATATGCAACGCGGCAGAAGCGGGGCTTTTCGAGCGTCAGATCGAGGCGAAACTTACAAAAAGCCACCGGTTCGAGGAACATCCCTCTATCGGGAGACTGGCTGATGCGGTCAACGGGCAGAAAGATGCCAAGGAAATCATCAGGATATGCACTGAAGAGCCTGATCTTGATTTCATGTCAAAAACCACAGCGGAGATCGTCGGCAAGGCTGCGGAAAATTACGGATTCCTTTCCGACAAGACCCTCAAACCTGCGGAAATTTTAGACAAACTCAACAATTTCAAAATATTGTGCCCGTCGAAAGAGGACTCTTTCGGAGTCGCGAAACTCAACGAGGCTATAGAAAGGGCTCTCGGCAGAAACGGTTCAGACGATTTTTACAACGGCCGTCCGATAATGATCACAAAAAACGATTATTCGAACAATCTGATGAACGGTGACTGCGGCGTTATTCTGGGAAACAGAGCATATTTCAAGACAGACAGCGGCGTAAAATCCTTCCCTGTATCAGTCCTGCCGCCGCTCGAAACGGTCTACGCGATGACGATCCACAAAAGCCAGGGGAGCGAATACGACTCAGTTCTTGTAGTCATGCCGGAAAACAATATGCCGATGCTGACGAAAGAACTGCTCTACACCGCGATAACGAGGGCTAAAGAAAGGGTGGCGATAACTGCGCAGGAAAGCGTTCTGGAATACACTCTCAAAAGATCGGCAGCAAGAAACAGCGGTTTTGTCAACGCGCTTAAAAAACTCAAGAAAAGCGATGAAAAATGACATTTTCCCCGAAATAGTTTTTAGGAAAGAGTTCTCAGACTTCTCAAAAGATCAGTTCGTTCAGGCGGTCGACTTTATTCTCGGAAAGAACGATGCTTTCACAAAAAAATATAATGCTAACGCCGCATCCAACCTGCTCAAATGCAGGGATCTCCGCAAGATCTGCGACGCTCTGAACGCCGAAGGGATAACGCGTTTCATCCCGGTCAAAGGGATGTTCGTCTTCAACACGATTTTTGCAGATCATCTCGGCTTGAGGCCTATGTCAGACATAGACCTCCTTTTTGCTCCGGAAGAATACAGAAAACTGAAAAATTTTCTTGCAAAGCACACCGAATTTCCGCCATCCCACGGCAGACATTCGTTTCTGGAACACAGCCACGAAGCCTTTTGCGTGATCTCCGGCAAAACTCTCACCGAACTCCACTCGCGGATAACGACGATGCCGGTTTACGGCCTTATAGATGAAATTTTTGAAAACACCGCGGAAACGACCGATGCTTCCGGCAGAAAAATGCTGGTCCCGAAAATCGAATATGCCCTTGTTATCATGCTGATGCACGACTACACCGCATCGAGCCTGCTCAATTTTTCGGTCCGCCGCCTTCTTGAATTCTACATACTTCTCAGCCGCGCAGATATTGACGAACTAAGAAAAATCGCGGCCGGATTCGATTTCGACAGAATTCTCGACATGCAGCTTTTCATGATATGGACGATGCTCGAAAAAACTTTTTTCCCGCAAAATATGTTCAAAATACGCGGAGAGTTCGGTCTGATCGAAAGATGCGGCACAGGGTTTCACGTGAAACATCCGCGGAAAATACACCGAAATATCTTCCACGGAAAAACTCTTCCGCTCGGAATAAAGAACTATCTCGGCGCGATACTCCGCGAGACAAAGGCTGGCATGAAATTCATAAACATATTTCTCAGGTGAAACATGAAACACTATCTCGGACTTGATTTAGGCTCTGTGAGCCTTGACTGCGTTATTCTGAATGATGAGAAAAATATAATTTATAAAAGTTACCGTCGGACGAACGGCAGGCCTCTGAACGCGGCAGCAGAACTTTTTGCCGAAATGGCGCAAACATGTGAAAACATTGAGTTTTCAGGAGTTTGTGTGACTGGTTCCGGCAAGGAGCTCATCGCGAATCAGTTCGGTTTTGATACGACAAACGAAATCGTCGCCCACGCAACAGCCGCATGGACGCTTTATCCCGATGTAAAACACATAATCGAGATAGGCGGTCAGGATTCAAAATTCATAACGATAGGAACTGACAAAAACGGCAGGCACTATCTCAAAGACCACGCTTTCAACGAGCTCTGCGCGGCTGGAACAGGCGCTTTTCTCGACCAGCAGGCGCAAAGGCTGGGACTCACAACTGAAGAGTTGGGAACGATCGCGTTTTCGGCAAAAAATGTGCCGAGCGTTGCGGGGAGATGCTCCGTTTTCGCCAAATCCGACATGATACATTTGCAGCAGAAAGGCGTTCCGAAAGATGAGATAGCGGCAGGACTCTGCTTTTCGCTTGCAAGAAACTATCTTTCAGCCTTGTGCCGCGGCAAAATACCGCAGCCGCCGATACTTTTCCAGGGCGGAGTCGCCGCAAACAAAGGGGTGGCGCGCGCTTTCAGAGAGATCCTGGATCTGAATGAAAGCGAACTCATGATTCCTGAAAATTTCGGTGTCATGGGTGCGACAGGAGCGGCACTTTCAGCTTTGGAAAGCAAAAACGGAAAAAGGACCACTATTTCCGAGATCGCCGAAAATTTTAAGCAAAGTTCTGATTTTATTGAAGAAAGCGATTTAAGCCCGATAAAATTCGAAAATGTTTCAGAAGTCCAAAAAGAAGAAAGACCGAAAGATCCATCGGCACTTTTTTTGGGGATAGACGTAGGATCAGTCAGCACGAAAGGGGCTCTCATCGATAAAAACAGAAACGTCATCGCATCCGCATATCTTCCGACAGCAGGAAAACCGATTGAGGCAGTTGAAAAAGTTGTCGCTGAAATCAACGCAAAAGCTCCTTCCCATGCACCTTTCGCGGCTGTTGCAGCAACAGGCTCGGGAAGAGTTCTGGCTGCTAAGCACCTGAAAACAGATCTGACGATAGACGAAATCTCGGCCCAGTCCATTTCATGCGGATACTTTTTCCCTGAATGCGATACGATTATCGAGATCGGCGGCCAGGATTCAAAATTCATAAAGATGGAGAACGGAAAGATCGCCCACTTCAAGATGAACAGGGCATGCGCGGCAGGAACCGGTTCGTTTCTGGAAGAGCAGTCGAACCGCCTTAAGATCAGCATAAGAGAGGATTTTGCCGACCTTGCATTTTCTTCCGGACACCCTGTGAGACTTGGCAGCAGATGCACGGTATTCATGGATTCCGACCTTGTCCACCACCTTCAGCGCGGTGCAAAGACAGAAGATCTGTGTGCCGGACTTGCCTATGCGACATGCGAGAACTACATAGAAAAAGTGGCGGGTTCCTCAAAATTCGGAGAAAATATAGTTTTCCAGGGAGGAGTCGCAAAAAACAAAGCTGTTGCGGCAGTCTTTGCGAAACTTTTGGAAAAACCGGTGAATATCCACCCGTATCCTGAGATCTCCGGTGCCATCGGAGCCGCGATCTCTGCGCTGGAAAAGCATTTCGCACCGGAAACAGAGCAGAAAGAGGCCAGAGCTGTTGACGGTTTCGTGATCCGCGACGAGCTTCTTCTGTCATACCTCAGAGAATACGATGACAACCCGCATACCCCTGACTGCAAAGGGGTGATAGCGATGCCGTTCGCCCTCAATCTGAAAGAGTTCCTCCCATTTTGGGCAGCATTTTTCGGCGAGCTCAACTACGAGCTTGTCCTTTCTCCAGAAACGAATTCTGAGATCGTTCAAGCCGGTCTGATCCACGTTCCGGCGGAGTTCTGCTATCCGATGAAAGTTCTTTTCGGACACGTCAAGACCCTTTTGGACAAAGGCTGTAAGCGCATCTTCATCCCGCACATGCAGTTTTTCGCGCCGCCGAAAGGAAAGCATCTGCAGTATGCCTGCCCCTACACTCAGGCCGCACCTTATGTCATCAAGGAAAACCTGAGCAGCGATGCCGAAATACTGACTTTGAAATACCCTGTCGAAGGAGAGGAAAATTTCTGGATCGAAGAGACCGCAAAAACTCTTCATCTCACTTTTGAAGAGATCGACTGCGCCTTTGTCAAAGCGCGTGCGGCACAGCGGGAATTCGCGAACAGATGCATTGCAAAAGGAAAGGAGATCATTGAAAGGATCGAGCGTGAAAACGGCCGCGGAGTCGTCCTTCTGGGGCGTCCTTACAACACCGGAGACCGCCACATCAGCCTGAATATCGCCGAAAGGCTCACCGATCTGGGCATTTCAACGATCCCTGCCGACTTTCTTCCCCTTGAATCAGAAGAACTTCCGCACATCTGGGACCGCGTCCGCTGGGGTTACGGCAGAAAACTCGTGAAAGCCGCGAGAGTCCTGAAAAGGCACAAAAATTTAGGCGGAGTCATCGTCACGAATTTCGGCTGCGGCCCCGATGCATTCATCGACCAGTATCTTGAATACGAACTTTCAGACACGCCGCATCTTGTCCTCGAATTTGACGACCACCGCGCCGAAGCAGGGCTTGTGACAAGACTTGAAGCCTTCTCGCGCAATTTCAGGATCTCAGACAAAGAAAGATCCGTAATCGACGGGATCGACCCGGGAAAACCGAAGATCCCGCTCCGCGAATACACCTACTACATTCCGAGTTTCATGGATCACGCCCTTGCCATAAGCGGCGCGCTCAAAGCAAGCGGCTGCAAAGTCGTCCTCCTTCCGCCGACAGACGATGAAAGCTGGAATCTGGGGCTCAAATACGCCTACGGAAGAGAGTGTCATCCCTTCAT
>JAEESW010000016.1 GCA_016290135.1 bacterium | reverse complement strand
TGACGAAGCCTCTGTAAGCAGTGACGATGACTACTACTGGTCAAGTTCCAGAACTTACGACTTCTACATCCTTAAGCTCAACGACAGCAAAACTGCTGTAAAAGTTGTCAAAAAAGAGACTATGACCAATTCATACGGATACAATGGCGACAAATACGAATCTGTCGCAAATAACGTCTACGCTAAAAACGACAAAGTTTTCTTTGTAAAAACCATGGTCGGCGAAGAGTGGAACACCTGCTCCTACAGCACCAGCGGAACAACGGAGATCAGACTTGTTTCGGCGGCTGACGGCAGGGAACTCTACAAAAAATCGTTCGACAAAGCGAGATCGATACTCAATGTAAACGACGGAGGGCTGCTTGTTTCGACTACCGAAGGATGGACTTATATCACTCCTGACGGCAAGGAAAAATCGGGAGACGACGACATTTCATTTGCAAGTTCCTACAGTTACTACGGCTACCGTGACACCTACAACTCAGAACCGCAGCTTATCGATGGAAAAATTTATATCGCAGCCGGATGGGAAGGCGTCGTTTCCATCAATGTAAAATAATCCAATAGAATCAAGTTTACAGTCAAAATTCTCCCTCTGAGTCAGAGGGAGTGCCCGCAGGGCGGGGGCGTGTGTCATGTTGATGCTCACAACTACATCGAAAAACACTTTTTCGGAGGATTTTTTTGTCCAGAAATGCTTGACCATTATATTTTATTCCAAAATAAAAATCTCCGAGATGCACACATTTTTGAATTTGCTGCCGGGGAGTATCTCTTTCACTTTGAAGCGGAGAGTGCAGTTTTCATAATGAGGCATGTCGCGTTCACCTAGATAAACGATGTCATAATCAAAATAAATAGGTTTTTCGTGAATAATCTCGTATCTTTGCCTGATCTCCGCTTCTTCCGGATATTTGTCACCCTTTTGTTTTTCTGTTTTCAAAAAGTCAATAGGATTTTCTGGTTTGTCCCATGCTAATATGGCTGAACAATTTTTATACTCGATTTCAAGAGATTTTACCTTGCCGTTTTCCGACAAAGTCTTTTCATTTTTTGTGTTGCCGTTCAAAACAGCGATAAATCTTATATTGCTCTTCTCGGTTTTGACTTCTATCCAGTTGTTTTTGCCGCTTGCACACCATGCTGTCGCCGGATCTCCGTCAAACATATTTTCAGCTTTTGTTCCCGATATCGCTGATGAAACTTTAACACTTTTAATCTTGTTTTTTGTCGTGAGACGACTCCCGACAATCTGATCCCACAAATTTCTTAAGGAATTATCGTATTCTATTTCTATTTCACTGTTTTTGGAAAAATCGAAATTTTTTCCTTTGAATTTGAATGTTCCAGCCTTGTCAAATGAGAAAATTCTCGGCTCAAGTGTCAACAGTTTTCCGCCGTTACGGAACAAATCAGTCATATCAATGTTTATTTCAAGCTCGTCTGCCGATCCTGAACCGAAATATTTTGCGTTGGACATAGAATATTTTGTTTTTCGAGGCATGAACCCGTATAGAGTATACGGTCCGTATTCATAGACTTCTCCCCACGGATCAACTTCATAATTTACTTCGATTTCAAGGCTCTGTTTTGCAGGGAAATCAAACGAATACACAAAATAAATATTATTAGGTTCACCTCTTGGAATTTTCTGTTCTTTCATTTTTTGCTTGGCACCGTTGATTTTTACAGAAAAATTACGGATTTTGTCTTTTTTGAACTCAGGATCATCACTTACATAACCATTCTCGAGAATATCTTCAAACAAAACGGGAAAAGCATAATCGATTTTTTCCGCTTTTTCAGAACTGTTTTTCAGCCTGTATCTGACATTGAACTTGAAAACATCATTCACAAACACAATGGAGATACTTTCTTTCTCTATTTTGATATTTTCTTTTTGCAGATAGACTATATTACCGGTTCTTGTAAGGCTTGAACCGTCAATTGCTGCGCCGTTGGCAAAAACTGTGAAAAATGAGAACAAGACTAAAAGTATAAATATGAATCGCATTTTTACCTCCTAATACCAATATAAATCATTCCTGCTCTTTCTTCTTCAACCACTCGTCTTTGATTTCAACACCGTCGGCGGCGCAGATTTCTTTTAAAGTTCTCCCGTTATTTTTGATTTTTGAATAATCGGCTCCGTTTTCCATAAAGATTTCAATTATGTTCGGAGTATTAAGGCGACAAGGTTTGAGCAGAGGATTAGGAAAAACATCTATGGATTCAGCAAAATCCTGCTCTGTTTTCCAGAGCAGCGGAAGGACTTTTTTTATTCCTTCCCTCTCTTTTTCGGTTCGAGCACCGTGAAAATACATTGTCATCAACTGACTTAAAACGGTTGTCTTATGATTGCGAAGATTCCAATAGGTGTTCGCTTTTGCACCGTTTTCGAGAAGTTTTTTCAAACCGTCGTAATTGCTTGCCATTGCTGCCGCCATTGCAGGTGTAAGACCGCGGCAGTCTTTAGCATTTAAATCGGCTTTTTGACTGATGAGATAGTCCACGACATTGTTTTTACGCCGGAAAACAGCAGTCAGAACCGGAGGTTCACCTTCTGAACTTTTCCTGTAGTCATAGCTCTCTTTTTTCCTTATGGAATCCTTCAGAACTTCGTCGACAACTCTTCTGTTGGCAGCCATTCTTCTTACCGCGTAAGGATCGACATCTCTATTGTTCAAATCCTTTTCAAGAATAATATTGCTCAGAATGGTTGCAAAGGCATCTCTTCGTTCCGCTTCATTCGCTGCTTTCAGGAAGTCGTTAAAAACTGGAGATTTGCTCGGTTTTAATTCCTTCGGCTTTATGGATTCATAATGTTCGTTTGATTTTATCAGTTCTGAAAGTTCATCATTTGATTTTTCCAAAAATTCAAGCACTCCGTCCATTGTCTTGATTTCATTAGGCAAAACATTCCAATAGTTCAAACAGTCGCCTCTTTCGTCAGGAGAAACCCCCGCTTTCTCAATTAAATATTTTACGGTTTCGAGATTTCCTTCTCCGGCGGCAGCTCCAAGAGCACTGGTATAAGTTCGGGGGACATATTTTTGATTTATTCCGATTATTCCTCTTTTTCTGATGTCTGCACCGTTTTTGACGAGAAAATCAAGAAGTTCCACATCATCGTTGTATGCCGCCCACATTGCCGGGGTAGCCCCTGTTTCATCGGTGGAATTTACGTTTTCTGCAGTAACGTTTTTTTGGACTTTTTCAAAATCTGCATTTTTGACAGCTTCAATCAGATTTTCTCCGCTTCTTGATGTACAGGAAATAATTAAAATTAAAGAAAATATCGAAATTATTATGTTTTTCATCAACATCTCCACTAAACATTATCGGTTAGTTTTCCATTCTCTCTTTTTCAACCACTCATCTTTGATTTCAACACCGTATTTAGCACATATTTCCTTCAAGGTTTTGCCGTCAATTACAATTTTTCCATAATCGGCACCGTTCTCCATAAAAATCCTGACAAGATCTTTGTCACGACATTGACACGCGTACAACAGTCTGGATTTAGAGTCGGCAATCTCCTTCTCACTCTGCCAAAGCATCGGTAAAATTTCATTCAGATTATTTTTCAGTTCAGGCATTTCTGCGGCATCACACCTGATGGTCATAAGCGTGTCTAAAATAGACTCATCTTCATTAAGCATATTTTTATAAGTATAGTTCAATGCCCCGTTCTTGAGCAGAATAATCATTCCTTCAAAGTTCCTCGCGATAGCAGCACTTCTAAGAGGTGTGATCCCGAAACAATCTTTAAAATTAACATCTGCATCTTTGGAAATCAATTCGCGTATCACTTCAGTTCTTTTGTAGAAAACGGCCGAAGAAAGCGGAGTTGACATATCCATTTCTTTTATAAATTCATAACTTTCCATCGGCTTGACGAACTTTGCAAACACTTTGTCGAACTCTTTCCTGTTGTTGATAATCCGTCTGACAGCATATTCATCAGGAACTTCGTTGACAAAATCTTTACTGTACATCAAATCTCCTACGATCCAGCTGAAGTTATATGGAAGTATTTCGTCTGCTGAATTCACAAAATTTTCATATCCTTCATGTTCTTTAAAAAGGTCAAAAATTTTCCCGTGAGACCTTTGTATGAATTTGACAAGCCCTTCCGTTGTTTTCAAATCCTGAGGCAACGGAAAAAAATTATTGCCGCAATCACCTTTTTCATCCGGTGAAAGTCCGGCTTTTTCGATTAAATATCTGACTATTCCAAGATGACCTTCCCCGGCAGCGGCACTCAAAGTAGTGTCGTAAATTTTGGGAAATTTATCCGTATTGATGCCTATTAATCCTTTTTTTCTGACATCAGCTCCGTTTTTGGCCAGAAAATCAAGGATTTCAACATTGCCGTTATATGCAGCCCAAATCGCAGGGGTTCCACCCGTTTCATCAGTAGAATTCACATTTTCGGCAGTAACTATTCTTTTAACTTTTTCAAAATCGTCGGCTTTAACTGCTTTAATCAGATTTTCGCCGCTTTTGGTTGTGCAAGAAACTAAAAATAGAGTTAAGAACGATAAAAATATTAGCTTTTTCATTTCAATCTCCTAATACCAATACGGGTCAACATTCGTTTGAATAAAACCACCCTGTTGCAAATTTGAATATGGATCAACATTCGTTTGCGGGAAGCCAGATTGTTGCCACTTTTCGTAGGTTGTAGAGTTGTATCCGTATTCTGCACCGGGGACAAACGGGTTTCTGTAAATCATTGGTCTTCCAGAACCATCGTTCCCATCAAAGAAAATTGCTTTCAACGGATCCTTGTTCACATAATAGGGATTTTTATAAATCATTATTGCTCCGTTTTGGGTGCCATTTCTACCAGTTCTTTTTCATAAAAATTTATTTCTGCGTCAATATCCTTCAAAGTTTTCAGTATTATAGAGGAACAGGCTTTATCTTTGCAGTTCCAACGGCTGTTGGACAATATCCGATAGAGATCATATTTGTCGGTTTTTACCGTTTTTTCAAGATAGTGAAGAGTTTTTTTGGAACTTCCGATATGAGAAAATAATACTGCGGCTTCCGGCCAGAGAAGCGCAAATTCGTTATCCAGAATTTTTAATCTCTGCTCCGGAGGGATTTCTTTTTTTACAGTCTCTCCGTTTTTATCGCTGATATTCAATGTGAAATTGCTGACAAAACCCAACATTTTATCTTTGATTATATCGGCTGATTTATTGAAAATTTCATCTGAATCGGAATTTGATGCAGCCATGAGGCATGAGCGTAAGTGTCCACGGTCACATGCCTTCAAAAAATATTCCGAGGCTTTGATTTTATCTCCGGTTTTCAAAAATTCTTCTCCGGCTTCATAACACGCTGCAACGACTCCTCCCTTTTTGCAGGAAGAAACGAAAATATCTTTCACATCCATTCCGCTTCCTCTCTGATCCATAGCAAAATAGTAACATGCCGCCGGATTTTCATATCTGCACGAATGTTCCAGACATTTTTTCTGCTGTTCATAATTTTTCGCAAAGAGAAAACCCAAAAAATTCATATTTCCGTTGTCAAGACCGCAGAAATCCGGTTCTATCCATTTAGCAGATACCAAATATGTTTCACATGCAGTCTTTATTCCTAAAGAGCAGAAAGAGTCAGATTTCGCAATGAAAATTATTACCGAGAGAGCAAACGATACAATAAAAATCAGCGCAAACAATGCAACACGCCGCAAAACCGGAATAAATGCCGATTTTTTCATTGCACGCCTCCTTCACTGATCAGACAGCTTTCGTTTTTTTGTTTCAATGCTCTCAGCAAAGACAGATAATGCTCATGCAAGCGTTTGTTTTCGGCAGTCTTTTTTAAGACAGGATCTTTTAAAATCACTATTACGAGCTGCGGTTTTTCATTTGTTTTTTCGATGATAAGCTTTTCTGTTTTGTCCTCGTTTCCGAGCATGAAAGCTGCTTTTATTTCAAGAAATGTTTCGTGGTTTGAAAACGGAAAATCCTTTGTGGTAAACTGATCATAAACTTGTTTGGCATTGATTTGATCCCCATCTTCTGAAAACATTATCGAAAGCATGGCGCATGAAAAATCTTTTAATTGACTGCATGCCGGTTTCAAAAACTCTAAAGCTTTTTTTCTTTCGTGATCTTCTTTTGAATAAAAAAAATGTTCTCCTGCTTTCCGGCAAAAAACAGGATTATTATTGTTTTTACAATTTTCTATGAGATTTTGAATATCATCTTTTTCGATAGTCAGAAGTTTTCTGTCAGAGCACGATTTTTTATTGCCTAAATCACATCCGTGATCAAACAGCGCATAAGCAAAAAGATAATCAAAATACCCGTTCAATCCTACGCTTAAGACTACTCCGCTTGTATTGCACAACTCCGCATCACCCAAAACACATCCCTCGTTAACATATTGATAGGAATCGGCATAATTACCTTCAATCATTTTTGTCAGAGCTGCAGCCAAACAGGAAGACGCATTCCTTTGCACAAGACAGCTTGCTTCTGAAGCAATTTCGGAATAATAAAAAATGTGGGATATCAACAAAATTCCGCAAATGATTCCGGAAAAAACTGCAATTGAAACTACTATCGTTTTTTTCATCACTCACCTCATTCAAAAACAGGATCTACATTTGTTTGCGGGAAGCCAGCCTGCTGAAATTTCTCATAAGTCGTAGAGTCATAGCCATATTCTGCTCCAGGTGCAAACGGATTCCTGACATTCACCGTGACCGGAACAGGTCACATCTTCGCAGAGGTCTTCTCTCCAGCCGGCAGAAATGGACACAAAAGAAAAGAATACGATTAAAAATAGTAAAGATTTCTGCATGACGGCCTCCGTATAAAATTAACAAAACATGCTATTTTATTGAAATGTTGAAAACAGGCAAGATTAATGACGCGGCTCCGCAGCTTATCGACGGAAAAATTTACATCGCAGCCGGATGGGAAGGCATCTATTCGTTTAACGTAAAATAATCCAATCAAAAACTGATATTTATTGAATTTTTCCTCAGTTTTATTAAAATGCCGCCCGAAATCTGTTTGCGGGGGTGAATCATGAAATTCCTTTCAATGAGCGTTTCAGACAAAGGGTTGGTAAGAAAAAACAACGAAGATTCACTTCTTGAAGTGCCTGAACTCGGTCTTTTCGCGATCGCTGACGGCATGGGCGGCGAGATGTTCGGTGAAGTCGCTTCCGAAACGGCAGTGAACGCTCTCCGCGATTTTGTCACGGAAAACCGTGCGGTCATCGACGCTTTTCAGATGAATCCGGGCACCGAAAACAAAGAACATGTCCTCGACATGCTTGCCGACGCGCTGCGTCATGCCAACGCCAAAGTGTTCAAAGAAGCGCTCCAACGCGATATCGACGGCAAAATGGGAACTACTTTGACGGCCCTTCTCGTGATCGACAACACCGGCTTTATGGTCCACGCGGGCGATTCTCGGCTTTACATGATCAGAGCCTCGGAAGTCAAACAGATATCGACCGACCACACGCTCATCAACGACTACCGGCGGCAGTTCGGCGACTATTCCGGTGTCTTTGATGCGAAATTCAGCGGTATCCTTACAAAGGCGGTAGGGACCCAGGAGTATGTGGAGCCCGAAAAACTGACATTCGCGATACTTCCCGAGGACAAATATCTTTTGTGTTCCGACGGACTTTACAACGGCCTCGGCTGCGATATCCCCGATTTCGGCGGTGTTCTGGATTCCCCGTTCGAAGATATTCAAAAAGAAAAGGAACGCCTGAAAGAGGCTATGCGGCGTCTTACCGATGTCGTTTATAAAAACGGTGCCCCTGACAATGTCTCTATGATCCTTGTTTCGGCGTTCAGCCTGGATGAGGAAGAAGTGACGGGAACGCGGGAATTCATCAGGAAATTCGACAAGATCCGTTCAGTAGAGCTTTTCAAGGACCTCGAATACAGAGAACTGCTCGCAGTTCTGGCTCAGGTCGAGATCAGGACTTACAACAAATACGATGTCATTTCTAAAACGGCGGCGGCTGACAGAGAACTTTTCATCATCCTTGACGGAAAAGTTTCGGCTTTGAAGGGCAGTAAACTTCTTAAGACCTTCCACAGCGGCGATCACTTGGGCGATGTCCAGTTCTTGAGCGGAGAGATGCCGTCATACAACCTTTTCCTCGACAAAACTTCGTCATTTTTAGTCATCAAAAAGTCCGCTTTTGACAAGATCGTCGCCGAAGAACCGATCATCGGAGTCAAACTTCTCACCCAGCTTGCCACAGTTCTTGCCAGACAGACTAACGCTTCGACTGAACTCATAAAGGAACAATGATCTCCGCCCCGCTTTTTATCCTGCAGTTTTTTTTCTCCTCTCTGGTCTTTGATTTTTCGGGAAGCGACATCGAAAAGCATATTGAACAGAAGATCCAGTATTTCAGGCAGTTTACGCCTGAGGAAAAAGAGGAGTTCTGTAAATCCGGAGACGCTTTTTCATGCCGTATCCTCTTTTTTGAAGCTCTCAGATCGAAAGATGCGGCCAAAGATCCCGAGACCTATCTTGCAAACATGGGCGACAGAGAAAAAAGCGCGGGGGTCTATCTTTACGCAACTGAAAGATGGGAAGAGATTTCCTTAGAAAAATTAAAGGATTATATATCGATACTTCCTGAAGATTCGGCAAAAAGCCTCTACTCCGTTTATCTCAAAAAACTCTATCTCTCGGGAAATGTGAAGCAGTTTATGGAAGATTACCGGCAGGAAAACAGCTACACTCTGACGCAGTTTTATGTCACAGAGCTTTTAAGACGCGATCCTGAGAGCGGTCTTGCGTATCTGCGCACCCTGAATATCGCCTTTCCCGAATCTTTTTACGACACTTTGTCAAAAATAGTTGAGAAGCACTCCAAAAAGCTGGCAAACAAAGCTTACAGCGAATTCAAGATCTGGAGTCTTGAATACAACTACCGCAAAGTCCGCTATAAACAAGTGATCCAGATGGCTTCGGGCTGGTTCCCGAACAAAAATTATGCAAGACCTTACGACTGGCGGGCGCATCTTTACCGCGCGATGTCCTACACCAAAAGACGGGAGCACACCCAGGCCGAAGCAATCTACGCGAAACTTGAGCCTTACTGCGCAAACGAAGAACTCTCAGGCAGCGATGTCTACAAATTTTACAGCGAATACGCCTATACAGAAGCTGCTTTAGGCAAAAATGAAAAGGCGATAGAGCTTTATCTTGCCGCCTACGAGCGCTTCAAAGCCGTCGATGAAGACGCGGCCGGCGAGTTTTTGTATATGGCAGCGGATATGGCACGCCTTGCCGGACTTTTGGAGGATGCCGAAAAATATTACAGGAATTTCATCGACTCCTATCCTCATTCAGGAAAGATCGAAATAGCGCGCTTCCTCAACTTCTGGATAGACTACAAAAGAGGAAAGTTTAAAGATGCTCAAAAAATACTTTCTTCAATAATTTCCGCTACTAACGAAATGAATTATGACCACCAGCGGGCAACTTACTGGTTTGCGCGGGTTGCCGAAAAGCTGGGGGAAAAAGATGTCGCAAACGATATTTACTGCGAACTTGCGGCAAAAATCCCGGCCTCTTTTTACGGTTCTTTCGCGGCGGGAAGGGCAATGAGCGGAAATATTGAGTGCCCTGAGAGCAGTCTTCGGACAGACGACAAAGCAAAGTTCCATGACGATACGATGCTTCCTGAAACTGAATGGGTCGTTGCGGCCATGGTGACATCAGATAAAAACATGACGGCTAAAGTGCTGAAAAACGCGGCGAAGATCATTGACAGTGAAGGAGCCGAAATAGACAGGCTTGTAGCGAGTTATGCGGCAAAAACCGTGAACAATCACACCCTTGCGGCAAATATCCTGAAGTCGATAAGCAATTTTTCGGCAACTTCAAAAGAGTATTTCAAACTGCGCTACACCGTCGCTTTTGAAGAGGAGATCCTTGCGCACTGCGATTTTTACGATGTTTCCCCGATATTCGTCTTTTCGATAGCTCGTCAGGAAAGTTTGTTCGATACGTCAGCGATTTCAAGCAGTTATGCAATAGGGCTCCTGCAGCTGCTACCGGGCACTGCGCAGACTTTGGCGACACGCGAAGGCTACGGGACTATTGAGACGAAAGATCTCCAGAAACCGCTCACCAACATCAGGTTCGGGGTCCGTTTCCTCGCCGATCTTGTGAAAAAATTCGACGGACAGATCGCTCTCGCGGCAGCTTCATACAATGCCGGCCCGAACAGGATAAAAAAGTGGATCGAAAACGATCCCGAACGCGAACTCGATGAATTTATTGAAGATATCCCAATCTTCCAGACACGTAACTATGTCAAGAAAGTTATGACCAACTACGCTGTCTATCACTACATTTTTTACGGAAAAGTCTACGACGGAATGAATTTCAGACTGCCTGTGGGAAATGTGACGAAAAGCGAATGATATCATGGGTTTTCTGGTAGAGACGTTTCTGAAACGTCTCTGATTTTACCACACCATTCCTTCAAAATTTTCGGGAAATTTATAAGCGAGCATCTCTTCCGGAGTTCTGAAGAGTTTGTAGAGAAAAAGTCCGTTCCCGGGAAGCGTATGCGGCACCAGATTGCGGTTTTTCGCTTCGATAAGCCCGGGAATTTCATAAGGTTCTATCCTGCCGCGGCCGACACTTGCCAAAGTTCCGGCCATGATTCTTATCTGGTGTTTCAAAAAGCCGTCGCCTGAAAAATCGAGCGCCAGGTAACCTTCAAATTCGTTGATCTTCGCCTGATGGATCGTGCGGACTGTCATTTTGACGTCGCTTCCGGCGGACATGAACGATGCGAAATCGTGGATCCCTTCAAAATGTTTTATCGCCTCTTTCATTTTTGGAATATCGAGTGCATAACCGCTGTGCCACGAGTAGTCCGCCGCAAAAGGTGAAGCTGTCGGCTTCGTGCAGATCATGTAGCGGTAGTGCTTGCCGGCGACGAATTCCCGACCGTCGTGCATCCCTTCGACTTTTTCGACTTTTGTGACGCGGATATCGCCCGGAAGAAACGAGTTGAGGCCCTTTTGAAAGTTTTCCGGCGGAATGTTTCTGAGTTCAGGCACAGTAGCTATGAATTCAAGGGCATGAACACCTGCGTCTGTCCTGCTGCAGCCGGAAGGAAAAGGGGTTTCGGTCCTGAAGATCTCCGAAACGACATCTTTCAGGACCCGCTGGATAGTGATCGCGTTTTCCTGTGACTGCCAGCCGTGATAGTTTTTCCCGCAGAAAGCAAGAGTCAGAACGTACATGCGCGGATATTACTCTTATTTCGGCAGATTTTTGAACATTTCCTGGATCGAGCCGACTGAACCGAGTATCCCGCTCGCTTCGTAAGGCATGTAGACGACTTTGTTGTCCTTGCCGGAAGTTATCGCAGCCAATGTTTCGATGTACTTGAGTGCGATGAGATACTGAGCCGGATCCATTTTGGTGTCTTTGATCGCGTCTGCGATGAGTTTGATCGATTCAGCCTCAGCCGTTGCGACCTTGATCTTTGCCGCAGCCTGACCTTCAGCTTCGAGGATGTTCGATTCCTTCATACCGGCAGCGTAGTTGATGTTCTTCTGCTTTTCACCTTCAGACTCAAGGATCTTCGACTGTTTGTCAGCCTCAGCCGTAAGGATCGCAGCACGTTTGTCGCGCTCTGCACGCATCTGTTTTTCCATTGCGTTTTTGATGTCCTGCGGCGGGTTGATGTCCTGGATCTCGACGCGGTTGACTTTTACGCCCCATTTGTCGGTCGCTTCATCGAGGATCTCGGTCATTTTTGAGTTTATATCGTCCCTGCTGGAGAGAGTGTGGTCAAGATCCATGTTTCCGATGATGTTCCTGAGCGTCGTTTTAGCGAGCTTTTCGATCGCATCGGGGAGATTCGAAATTTCATACATCGCCTTGAACGGATCGGTGATCTGGTAGTAAAGGATCGCGTCGATCTCGATCACGACGTTGTCTTTCGTAATAACATTCTGCTTCGGGAAGTCGTGGACGGTCTCGCGCAGGTCGATGAATGTCTGCTCCGTCGTGACCATGATCTTTCTGCCGTCGTAGAGCTGCTTCATGACCCTTGTTTCCATTTTGCGCGGCTTGTCGATGATCGGAACGATGATGTTGAAACCGCTCTGAAGCGTGCAGTGGTACCTTCCGAGTCTTTCAACGATGATGACTTTTGCCTGAGGAACGATCTTCGCCCCTTTTGCGATGATGATTACTGCAAAAACACAGAGAACAGCGATAACCCAAACCATGTTTCCCTCCTACTGATGTGATCTTACTATAATTTTTGCACCGTCGACGGCGGTGATCTCAACCATTGAGCCTTCCTCGAAAGTGTCGCCTTCGTTTTCAGGAACGGCTGTCCACACTTCGCTTCCGATCTTTGCTTTTCCCGGCTCGTCGGCAGTTATTTTTGAGATGACTTTCGCCTTTCTGCCGATCATTGCGTTGGTGTTGGCTTCGCGTTTTTCAGACGATTTGAAAAAATATTTGAGTGCGAGCGGTCTGAAAAAGATCCCTGCTATAACTGAAACGACCGCGAAAACGAGTATCTGCCAGGCAGTTCCAGCTCCGAGAGCAGCCAGAGGAGCCGCGGCAAGCGCGCCGATACCGAGAATCGCGACCCAGAAACCGGGAATGAAGATTTCAAGAATAAACGAGGCGACGGCTACGATAAGCCAGATTATCCAGGGAGCGACAGCTAAAGATTCCATTTTTTCCTCCTAATCCAAATTGACGATGATTGCGTGAACGACCGGCTTCTTGTCGGTAAGTTCGGTCAGATAATGGCGCACCATTATGCGGATATCCTCTTCGACATCCTTCCAGATCGGCTCGTCGGCGATCTCATCGTTGAAGTAATTCTCTATCATGTCCTTTATCTCGCGCTCGATGAGCTTCATTTTTGCCGCGTTCGCAATACCTGCGGAGATGATCCTCGGAGCGGCGAGAAGCTCGTTCGAAAAGAAATCCACTGTCATCATAACTGTCATGAAACCCGCTTTGGCAATACGTTTGCGCTCCTTTATGATGTCGAAATCGATGAGGTCTGGATCTCCGTTGGAAACCACTTTTGTCGAAAGTTCGAAAGTGTGCGAAACGAACGGGCGTCTCCCTTTTTTGAAGCAGAGCATGTCGCCGTCGCTGATGACGACAGAGCTGTAGCCGTTCTTTTCGGCAAGTCTCGCACTGAGATCCAGAAACCTTCTGTGGCCGTGAACCGGCACGACGTAATGCGGATTCACGTCTTTGAAAGCCTGAACGATGTCATCCTGGAAAGCGTGACCTGAAACGTGGATCTTGTCGGTGTTTTCGTAATATACGTCAGCCCCTTTTTCAATGAGCTTGTCGATCATCCTGCCGATAGAAAGTTCGTTTCCGGGGATGTTTTTCGAGCTGAAAAAGATCGTGTCGCCGTAACGGATGGAAACTGATTTCATCATGTCGAGACTCATCCGCTTCATGACGCTCCTGGGTTCAGCCTGAGAGCCTGTAACGATGAGGGTTATCTTGTTTTCAGGAACGCGGTTTATCTTTGTCTGGTCGGTGAGGACCGATGCCGGCAGCTTGATGTGACCGAGCTCAGAAGCTATCTGCATGTATGTGTTCACGCTGCGTCCCAAAAGTCCGACTGTGCGCCCTTTGAGAAGCGAAATGTTGATGATGTTGGCGATTCGCGTCGTATTTGACGAAAAACCAGTTGCAATCACGCGTCCTGTGGCGTTTTCGATGATGTCTGCGATATTTCCCAAAATCGATTCTTCGCTTTCGGAGTGTCCCTGGCGCTCGATATTCGTGCTGTCTGAAAGGAGAACATCGATCTTTTCAGGTATCTTTCCGATAAAAGGAGATCCTTTGCCAGGCTCGTATTTGAAATCGCCGGTGTGGAGGATAGTGAAGTCGCCGATCTTGATGAGAAGCGCCTTAGCTTCAGGAATAGAGTGGGGGACATCGATCATATCTACCGTGAAATCACCGAGTTTTATAGTTTCGGGATGTTTGTAGTTCAAAGTCCGGATATTCTTTTTGTAGACTGCGAAACGGTCGATCCTTTCAGCCAGAACGAGAGCTGGAAAGTTCGTCATATAGACCGGAACGTCGAACTGCTGCAGAAGATAAGGCACGCCGCCGATGTGGTCCTCGTGACCGTGAGTTATCACGCAGCCCAGAAGATTTATCCCCAGTTCTTCGATGATGTCGAAATCGGGAATGAAAAAATCGTCTTCCATAAAGTCGTCATTGCCCGGAAAACCCATGCCGCAGTCGATCATTATCGCGTCTTCGCCCGCTTTTATCAGCATACAGTTCTTTCCGATCTCTTTCAGTCCGCCAAGTGGTAAAATCTCGATCTGTTCAAACATTGTTCTCTCCGATACAAAAAACTGCCCGTTTATAGCATAAAAAGAGTTGTTTTTGTAATTATTTCGTAAAAAACGGTTAGTGAATCCGTTAAATCAGGATTACTTTCTTACACAACGGACTTTGAAAGGTTGTTTTTTGTCGTAATCAATAAAATTACCTCTGCTAAAACCCAGACTCCATGCGCTTCCTGGGTAATCTCCAGGGTCTTCGGAAGATGACCAGAAAAAATAAATGTCACCAAGTTTGCTGTATTTTCCGCTTAAATCCTCTTCGTATCCGCTGCAACCATTCTGCGGTGAAGCAAGATAGCAGTCTTTATGTGACAAACACTCATCTGTAATCAGGCATAATCCGCCAGTTTCAGCCCCACTATGATTTTGAACCAGTGTTCTGAGTTCGCTTATTGTCGGAAGATGCCAGTCGCTGTATCCGCTTTCGTTCAACTTGCTGCAGTAGGATTTTGCTTCGTCGAAGGATATTTTGTCGGGAGCCAGAGATGACCATGTAAAACCGCTGTCAGAATCGTAGTATGGAAACGCCGAACATCTGGTCTCAGTCCATTGGTATCCGGAATTACACGCAAACCTGCATTCTGCTTCGCTTGTTTCGTTGTTGAAAACGGTTGTCGTGGAGGGAAGCCATTGTGCTGTTTCCCAATCCCATGTCTGGGTAATGACCGAAACAGAGTTCCAATCTGCGTTTTGTGGAATTTCATTGCTGCAGGCAGCCTTTTTATTTTCTTTCCATATTCTTACGCAACGGGCTTCGTATGTATTGTCGATATTTTTGGATCCTGTGGTGCCGTTTGAAAAATTGGCTGCCAAAGCGGCTGATGAATAGCTGGAGCTTGAAGACCAAAGGACAGTGTCGTATCCTAATTTGCTGCGTGGTTCCTCAGAACTGTTGGAGCACCCCAAACTTTCTAAAGGAGGGGTAAGTTCGCAGTTTTGAAGAAGCGTAAGGAGTACGTCCACACCTGGAAGACGCCAGTCGTCGTGTCCTCCTTCCTTTAATTCTTCGCAATAGGTTACAGCATCGTTCCAATTTAACTCTTCTGTTTTTTCAGACCAGATAAGCCATGTTTCGCTATCAATGCACGGCATTTCGCTTTCAGGAGTACATTCAGGAAGGTTTGGTTGAGGTTCTTCAATGTCATCATTGTCAGATGGTATCGAATCAGTGTCACTGTCATTATCATTTTGTTCTGGAATAGTATCGGCATCGTCGTCACTTGGTTCAGGAGTCGTATCTCCGTTATCCTGATCAGGTTCTTCCGTCGGTTCTGTGTCGGGCTCGTCCGACGGTTCGGTGTCGGCCGCGTTGCTGCCGTCATCATCAGTCACAGTTTCTTCCGGACCGGGAGTTTCTTCTTTGTTTTTGCTTTTGGAGCCGCCGCATCCCGCGAAGATGAAAAGCGAAAAAACAACAAAAATCACGCATAATTTTTTCATTGTGCTGCCTCCGGTTTATTTACTGCAGATTTCAGAAAGTTTTGCTGGAATATCTTTGAACGCGATGATGTTTTCAACGCCTTCAACTTTGATTCCCTGCTCTGAAACCTCGGTCGGAATTAGGTTTCCGCGATTTGTTTCACATGAAACAAATATGTTTTTTTCGGAATCGAGTGCGAGAACATAGGCGCTTCCCGGTGTCGTCGAGCGGTCGAGGAGGGCGTATTTTCCCGCTTCGATGTTTTCCTTTTCCGCAAGTTCAAGTGCTTCGATGAAATCTCCCCCTTTCGTGAAGAGGATCTTTGCAAGATTTCTTATTCTGTTTTCTGCCAGAAGCTCCTTTTTTGCAAAATTGGCGCCGTCAAGAAAGTTGCCGGTGACTTCGGCGACCTGCATTACTGCAAAAACGATATCCGGACTCTCTTTGTCGAGTTTTTCCCGGATCTTCCATGCGTTTTCAAACTGTTCCGTCTGAAGATAGACAAAGAATATCGCGTTCTGAATGTCGCTTGATCCCGGGTCGATCTTTTCTGCTTCCTTGTAGTATTTCAGAGCCTCTTCCATATTTTGTCCGACATAAAAAAGATTGCCGTAGAAAAAAAGCGTCGCGATGTGTTTCGGATCAAGTTTCAGCGCCTTTTCAGCATAACTTTTCGCTGACGGGACATCCTGCGAATCGTAAGAGATCAAGGCCAGATTGTAAAGCGATTCAACGGGCTGGACCCCTTTATCGATGCAGGTTTCAAAGGCTTTTTTTGCTTCGTCGGTGCGGTTGAGCGCGGCAAGCGAGTATGCTGCGTAGAACTCAGCGTCTTTTACAGTGCTTTTCCTGAATGATTCCAAGGCTTTTTCGTAATCCTGCTTAGACAGGAGCTCCTGTCCTTCGGTAAATGCGGCATCTTTGCTTTCTTCTTCAAGCAGTTTGAGGTTTGCGCTTTCGTTGTTTTCCTTTTTATCAACGCTTCCGCAGGCTGAAATAATGGTGAAAAGAGCAGTCAGAACAAAAATCATCGCAGTTTTTTTCATTTTTCCCTCCAGTTTGCTTTGAATACAGGTCCTTCCTTGCATACGAGGAAGCTGCCTCCGGGTGTATTTATCCTGCAGCCGAGACATGCGCCTATTCCGCAGCCCATGGTCGTTTCGTAGGATTTGTAAAGTTCCGTGATTCTGTGTTTTTCACATGTTTTTCCGACAAAATCCATCATTATGAGAGGTCCGCAGGTGCAGATCTCACTTGGCTCAAACCCTTTTTCGAGCATGGTCTCAAGCACTTCATGCGGATATTTTTTAAGCCCGCAGCTTCCGTCGTCGGTAACTATCGTGACATCTCCCAGTTCTCTGAATCTTTCTTCCACGAGGACTGAATCCTTATCTCTGAAACCGAGAATGAACGATTTTTTAGCCGCTTTCGAAATTTTTGCGGTGTAGAAAAGAGGCGCGACGCCGATCCCGCCTCCGATGCAGAGAAGAGTTCCGGTCGTGTCGGGGAAACTGTTTCCCAGATATCCGGTGACCCTGATCTTTTCGCCGGCTTTCATTTCGGAAAGCATCTTCGTTCCCTTGCCGACCACCTTGACAAGCAGCGAAAGAACGCCGTCATTCCAGTCGAATACCGAGATCGGGCGCGGCAGGAAAGGCATTGTCAGGCCGTCAGTTTTTGAGAGCATGAGGAACTGTCCCGGTTGCGGAACTTCGTCAAATTCCACATTCATCAAAAAAGTATCTTTCGTGACAAAAACGTTTGAAACTATTGAACAAATTTTACTCGTTTTCATGTTTCCTCAAAAATTCGTCCGCCCGAGTTTTGATTCTTTCGGCTCGAAAACGAGGTGGACTTCCTTGCCTGTTTCGACCGATTCGTAGATAGCGTTGATGAGTTCGAGCGACTTCCTTCCTTCGAGGCCGTCGACGAGGGCGTGTTTGCCGTTTTCGATGCAGTCGATGACGCTTTCAAGGTAGCGGATGTGCCCGAATCCGTAGACGTTAGGCGGGTTTTCGCTGTATTTTTCCAAAATTTCCTTTCTTTCGTCGGGAGTTTCGCCTTCGAAATTCCATTCCTGCATTTTGTTTACCGCAAAACCGCCGATGACGCAGTTTCCTTTTTCACCCAGGATCGAAAGGGAGCCTTCAAGGTCGGCAGGACGCGTTGCCGTGGTCGCTTCCACTATGCCGAGAGCGCCGTTTCTGAACTTGATTATCGCGGCGCAGGTGTCGTCGGCTTCGATGTTGACAAGATAGGTTCCGTTCATTGCCATTACGCTCACAGGTTCTCCGAGCATCCATTCGAGCAGATCGATGTGGTGGCTCGCCTGATTGGTGATGACGCCGCCGTCGTAAGCCCAGGTCCCGCGCCACGGGTCGGCATCGTAGTAATCCTGCTTCCTGCACCAGCGGACCCTGACGGTTCCCATAACAAGTTTGCCGAAGCCGCCGCTTTCGAGTTTTTTTCTCAAGATCTGAACAGGCAGATTGAAGCGGTTCTGCTTGACGATGAAAAGCCTGACTCCGTTCATGTCGCAGGTCCTTATCATCTCATCGGCATCGCTCAATTTCAGCGCCATCGGCTTTTCGCAGACGATGTGCTTTTTATACTTTTTCACGATGTCGATCACGTGGGTAGGGTGAAGTCCGCTCGGAGTGAGAACGTTGACGACATCGACTTCGGGATGAGCCGAGAGCATTTCATCATAGCTTTCATACCAGGGGACTCCCGCTGTTTTTCCAGCTTTTTCAGCTTTTTCGGGAACGATGTCGCAGACCGCGACAAGCTCGGCTTTCGGTATGTCCCGAAGCGCCTCAATATGTTTTTTTACGATCCTTCCGCAGCCTACAAGGGCGAATTTAAGTGTCATTTTGCCTCGGAATTTTGATTATAAAGTCTCTTTTATTTTTTCGAAATCTTTAATGATATCGGCAAGTTTTCCAATGTTTTCATCTTCCATGTTCGCAAGCGGCTCGCGAAATTTGTCTGTGCATTTTTTCTTCATCGCGAGAGCCGTTTTTACAGGGATCGGGTTCGATTCCATGAACATAGCGTGGTTGATTTTGTTTGTCGCAAGCTGGATTTTTGAAGCTGTTGCAAAGTCGCCCGAAAGCGCTGCATTGACCATTTTTACGCAGATTTCAGGATAAATATTGGACAGAACGCTGATAACACCTTTTCCGCCCATCGAAATGAAGGGAACGACTGTAAAATCGTCTCCCGAAAGGAAGTCGAAACGATCGGTCCCGACTGCATCGAGATAGTCCGCAAGTCTGCCGAGATCGCCTGTCGCTTCTTTGACGGCAACGACGTTTTTGATCTCGGTTATCATTTTAAGAGCTGCCGGAGCAATGTTGAGTCCGGTTCTGCCGGGCACATTGTAAAGCACGATCTTTGCGCCTGTTGCGGCAACTGCGCTGTAGTGCGCGAATAAGCCTTTCGGAGTGGGCTTGTTGTAATACGGGGTAACGATGAGGACCTTTTCAAATCCCGCTTTGAGTGCGATCTCAGTCTGTTTCACGCTGTCAGCAGTGTTGTTCGTTCCTGTCCCGGCAACAAGGTCGAGAGTCGGACAATGTTCTTTCGTGAAGCGGAAAAGTTCCTCCTTTTCCTCGTGGCTCAAAGTTGCTCCTTCTCCCGTAGTTCCTGCTACGACTATGCCCGAGACCTTAGCCTTTACCTGCTCTTCAAGCAGTTTTCCGAATGCGTCGAAATCGATTTTCCCCGATCCTTTGAACGGAGTGACGATTGCAGTGTAAACACCTTTCATGTTAACCTCTGTAAGTGATATTGTTGATTTTGAAATCTATTATAACTTCTTTGTCTTTAAGCGATTCTTTAAGACTTTCGACACTCTGGATGTCGGAGCCCTTCACTGTGACATAAACTTTTCCGGAATATTCATCAGCATCATCGGCATTGAGATGTATGCTGGAAATATCGAAGTCCTTGTCGTGGAGTTCTTTCGCAAGTTCCATCAAAGCCCCTTTTCTGTTCTGAAGGCTGATGATGAAAGAGATCTCGTATTTCGGATATTCGAACCAGTAGACGTTTTCCTTGAGATGCTCTGCGTCGATCCGCGAGATCTTGGGACATTTCTGTTTGTGGAGAATGTATCCTTCGTCAGACGAAACTGAAGCTACTACGCAGTCTCCTTCGACAGGCTGGCAGCAGCGCGCGATCTTGTAGTCGCTTATCAGGCCGATCCCTTTGATGAATATCGGTGACAGATCGGCGGCACGCTCGTCCTGCAGGACGAAAAGCGGTGCGACCCTGCGCGGAAAGGCGTTTATGAGCCTTGATATCTCATCCGAAGAGAAGAACGCTTCTATGACCGATTCGAGTTTAAGCTCGCCTGAAGCAGTTTTTATGAAAAAGGCGCTTAAAGTGTTCTGTTTCGGCAGCGAATATTTTTTTGCAAAACTTGTGAAGGCGCGCTGTTTTTCCAGTGTGTCGAAAAAATCACCTCTTTCCTGTGAGACAAAAAGAGGCTTTAAGATCTCACGCCCTTTGTTTTCGAGGATCTTGTCCTGCTGCTTCTGAATATATTTTTTGATGAACTGTTTCGCACGCTGAGTCTTTACGAAATCGAGCCAGTCTTCGCGCGGATTCTGGTTCTCCGCGGTTTCGACCTTGACTTCGTCCTTGTTCTGGAGGACCTGGCTTATTGTCGCACGCTTTCCGTTGACAGTCCCGCCGATGCACTTTTCACCGAGATCGCTGTGGATGGCGTATGCAAAATCAAGCAGCGTCGCCCCCTCAGGAAGAGGAATTTCTTCTCCCGTCGGTGTGAAGACGATCATTTTGTCAAGCGGAAGAAGGTTCTCGATGTCGCTGACGAAAGCTTCCGGTTTCGACGAAGAGTCGATAAGTTCGCTGAATATCGTTTTGAGCCATTCCGCAAGAGTGTCACGGTATGCCGGATCATCCTTGATCTTCCATTTCGAGAGCTGCCCTTCCTGTGCGACACGCTCCATCTGTTCTGTGCATATCTGGAATTCGACGAAGTATTCCTTGAACCTTATCAGTGTATGCAGTGACTGGTATCCGTTGACTTTCGGAGTGGAAATATAGTCCTTGAGATAGCGCTGGACAAGCGAAAATCCGGGGAAAAGGTGAAGCATCCCGAGCACCGTGTAGCAGTCGAAAACATCGTTGGTCTTAAGGACGATCCTGACCGACAGGATGTTTTTGAGATCCCCGACTTCGAGATTCTTTTTCAAAGTTTTTGTGTAGATGTAGTAATAGGACTTCGTCTTGCAGTAGACTCTCGCGATCTTTTTCGCCATGAACGGCGCAAAATCCCTGAAGACGTTTTTCGTCTTTTCGTCAAGCGTTTCTGCGGTTGCCGCAAGATTAGGGTAAGTAACGTTCACGCTGCGGTCGATCTGTGCCCATTCATCCGGAAATCCGAAATAGAACGCGAGTGATTCAAGTGCTTCTTTCAGCCAGTAGATACCGAGCCTGTGCGCCAGCGGGACATAAAGATTGAGTGTTTCCAGCGCGATCCGTTTCTGCTTTTCGGGAGCCATGGCGTCAAGCGTCATCATGTTGTGCAGACGGTCAAAAAGCTTGATGATGATTATTCTTGAATCGTCCTGCGCAAAAGTGAGAAGTTTCTTTATTGCCGTAGCCTGCTTTTCTTCGCGTGAAAGTTTGCGGCAGATCTCCTCATTCTCTATCTTTTCCCTTATCTCGGTAAGTTTCGTGACGCCGTCGACAAGGTTCGCGACATTTTTTCCGAAGGCGCTTTCTATCTCTTCGACAGTCATGCTCGTATCCTCGACCGTGTCGTGGAGAAGACCGGCTATGATACAGTCGTCGTCCATTCCGCTCGTGGCAAGAAGATATGCGACAGTGTAAGGATGGAAAATATAAGGTTCTCCGCTTTTTCTCACGACTCCGCTGTGTGCCGCCGAAGCCATTGCTATCGCCTGGTGGATCCTGCCCGTGATCGCCGCGAGTTCGTCAGGGTCTTTGATCCCGGAGTGTTTCTCGACTTCGCGGATTATAGAATCGGGCCTTACGACTTTCGGAATGTTGATGTAAGGTTCGCTTTTGAGAATGGAAAGGAGAGTCTTTTTATCCATTTTGCTCCGTAAGTTTTTTTATAGTCTCCAAATTGTGGAAGATCGACGATTCAGTGTGCGCCGATATTATGGCTGAAAGCTGTCCGATGGCTGTGTCGAGATCCTTGTTGACGATCGCGAAATCGAAATGAGGGTAGTGCATGATCTCGTTTTTCGCGTTGTGAAGACGTGTCTTTATAACTTCCGGGTCATCAGTCGCTCTCAGACGGAGCCTCGATTCAAGTTCTTCCATCGAGGGCGGCAGCACGAGGATGAGGACCGCTTCGTCAGGAAAAGCCTTTTTGATGTTTATCGCACCCTGATAGTCGATGTCGCAGACGATGTCTTTGCCTGAATCAAGCTGCTTCTGCAGGAAATCAAGCGGCGTTCCGTAGAAGTTGCCGTGGACTTCAGCCCATTCCGCAAAAAGCCCGGCTTCTCTTTTTGCAAAAAATTCATCTTTCGTGAGAAAAAAGTAATCGATGCCGTCGACTTCCTGCCCGCGCGGTCTTCTTGTCGTGCATGAAACCGATTCCGCGAGAAGGGGAAAGCGTTTTTTGAGCAATCCCACCAGAGTTGTCTTGCCGGCGCCTGAAGGAGCCGAAATAACGAAGATCCTGCCGTGGTTGAGATAATTTGAGTTATTCAAAGCAAACTCCGCGTCAATTTTCATAAAACCAGGGTAATATATATAAATTTATATATAATTCAAAAAAATGGAGCGCAAAAAGAGGATCCTGAACGATTTTTTGGAGCTGCTTTCCGTTCTATTTTGATTTTTTCGCGTAGATCAGGTCGACTGCGTCACGGACGGTCTTGATGTTTTCCATGTCCTTGTCGGAGATTTTCAGTTCGAAAACATTCTCGAGTTCCATGACGAAATCGGTGATGTCGATAGAATCGGCGTTAAGGTCGTCCTGGAACGATGTCTCTTCCGTTACGGTGATATTCTTTTTTACGACAAGTTTCTCTTTGGTCAGCTTTATAACTTTTTCCAAAACTTCATTTCTTTCCATAATATCCCCCAAATTTCACAATACTCAAAAAACGACCCGCTCTTTTATTCGATATATCGGAATTGTCAAATTTAAGAAGTCGGTAAAGTAAAATTATTCCACGGTCATTGTGACGGTTATGCCGTAGCGGTCGGAAACGGAATATCTTGTCTTTGTCTCTTCTTCCGTGTTGAGTTCGGTAAATTCGTTAAGGAATATGCGGCTTGACGAAAATCCATAACCCTTTCTTTCCATAAAAAAGATGTGGTCGGGAACCGATTCCTCGGCATTGTCGGGAACGAACGGATTCTCAGGACAGAGAGTGCAGTCCGGGCCCTCTTTCGTATCAATGTCGAAATACGGGTCGTACCAGCCGTTTTCTTCGAGAAGCGCGACCGGTGCCGGATTGTTTTCACGGATGTTGCCGGCTGCAAGATTCCCGTCGAAATCGCCTAAGATTATGCGCTGGACGACATCGTCTTCCGCGGGGATCGCGAGGATCTGCTCTATCTGCGTCAGCTGTTCGTCCTCCCAGCTTTCTCCGAAACCGTCGTATTCGGCACTGCTGACCGGCGAGAGCGACGTGCAGATGATCTGGATCTTGCCGATGCCTTCCTTTGAGACATTCGCCGCCACAGCGGTCCGCATCCTGCCGAACGATCTTAATTTTACCGGCTGTTTGTTCGACATCGGGAGCTTTGACGCAAGAAGGACTCCGCTGTTTCCAGAAAATTCGTATTCAAGTCTTTTTGCGGGGATCCTTGTTGTTTGCATGCATTTTTCGAGGATTTCATTGTAGCTGCCGCCGGAGATCGCCTCCATTCCGCCGCCTATCATGCAGTTCCTGCAGTCTGTCGGAAGCTCGAGGAAGCTCTGCCAGCAACTCTGCACGATACACCCGGCGTCGTAATCGGGGCAGTTCTGCATGACGCATGAAATTACCGGTGCGATGTCATTTGTCGAACACGATGCCGGAATAGTCTGAGCCTCGGTGTATTCAAGGTCTTCGTCATCGTTGCTCGTTTTTGCGTAAAGCGAGTAGTCGTAGCCGTAATCTCTTTTCAGCATATTGCGGACTTCGTCAAGCACGTTGTTGCCGTAAAGATCCTGAATGCAGATGATATCGCTCGAGTTTTCGGCAAGAACGAATTCCATTTTTTTGAATCTTTTGACTTTAAACGCAAGGTCATCGGTCATTTTCGCATTGAATGTCGTAAGCGAGAGCATTGTGTCGCTCGTCTGCAGACCTTCGATGCTGTTGCTGCACGAAACCAGTGCAAATGCGGCAAATAAAGCCGTAAAGAGGGAGATCTTAAGAGTTTTTCCCATTTTATCACCTCAATCATAGTAAAGTGCTTTTACGATCTCGCTGAAAGTCGTGACTCCGTCGGCAAGTTTGCGGATGGCCGCTTCCTTCAAAGTCATCATTCCGTCCATGACAGCGTTGTTGCGGATCTCTTCAGTCGTCGCGCCGGATGAAATCAGAGAACGCATTTTTGCCGTTACCGGCATATATTCGACTATCGCGGTCCGTCCTTTGTAGCCGGTAAAGCGGCACTTGACGCATCCTTCGGAATCGCGGATTTTGTAAGTATGTTCGAGCGGAAGATGGAGCGTTATCTTCTCTTCTTCAGTCATTTCACGGGTGAAGGCGCAGTGCGGGCAGACTTTTCTGACGAGCCTCTGGGCGACGACAGCATTGAGAACGCTTGCGATAAGGAAAGGTTCGACCCCCAGATCACCGAGTCTTTCGACTGCAGTCGCGGTGTCGTTGGTGTGGAGAGTCGAAAGCACCAGGTGGCCGGTAAGCGCAGCCTGAACGGCATTCGCGGCGGTCTCTTTGTCGCGGATCTCGCCTATCATGACGATGTCGGGATCCTGCCTTAAAATGTGGCGGAGCGCGCTTGAGAAAGTGATCCCTGCCTTGACGTTTACGCCCATCTGGTTGATCTCGTCGATCACGATCTCTATCGGATCCTCGACCGAAATTATATTTATGTCGGGAGAAGCCATAGTCTTCAGAGTCGAGTAGAGCGTCGTTGATTTTCCGCTTCCGGTCGGGCCTGTGACGAGGACCATACCATACGATTTTTTCATCGACTCTTCAAAGGCTTTCTTCTGTTCGTCTGTGAAACCTATGTTGCTGATATCTTTGATGAAATTTCCTGACTCTAAAATCCTGAGGACCATCTTTTCGCCGCTTACCACCGGAATGGTGCTGGCACGGAGCTCGACAGTCTGGCCCGTTTCGGTGAGGACTTTTATCCGGCCGTCCTGCGGGCGCCTTTTTTCTGCGATATCCATTTTCGCAAGCATTTTGAGACGGCTTAAGAATGGGAGATGCGCCTCTGCCGGAAACGAATAGATCGTGTGGAGAATGCCGTCAAGCCTGAACCTGATCAGAGTTTCCGTGGGCTTGGGCTCGATGTGGATGTCGCTCGCCTCCTGCTCGATCGCGTATTTCAGCATATAATCAACCGCATTGATTATGTGCTTGTCATCCATATTTTTTGCCTGCCCGAGGCCTGTGAGGTTCTCAAGGTTGTTGAAATTTTCTTTTGCGTTGTCGTCCGCAGCCGCTTTTATCGATTTTTTGAAGCCGAAAAGATCGTCGATAGTCTTTTCGATCTCGCTTGCCGAAGCTACGACGGGGATTATTTCGCATCCGCTGCTCGTCGAAAGCTGGTCAATAAGATCCATTCTGAAAGGATCGGCCATGGCTACGACTATGGAATCGCCATCTTTGTAGAGCGGTATCAGCCGGTTTATCTTGCCGTATTTCACACTTATCGTTTTGGTCGCGAGCTGAGAATCGATCTTCAGCGGGTCTATGACCACATATTCGCATCCGCTGCGTGCCGCGATCAGTTTCAGGATCTGCTCCTCGTCGCATTTCACACCTTCGTTTTCACATGCGAAAGAGACCAGTTCAGTAACGAAAGGTTCCCGGCGGAATTTGCCCTGGAACATAGATTCGTAGTAGTCGCGCCGCGCAACGATCAACTCTTTCAGTTTTTTGTCGATCACCGAATATTCTTCAAGCATATCGAGAAGAATCGGAACGGTAAGCTCTATTTTCATCCGGACTCCTTTTTCAAAAAACGGAGAGTTTTACCATATAATAAAAAAACTTCAATAATCTTTGTGTATTTCCAAAATTTTTTTTACAAAAGTGTCGACATCGTTGCAGATGTCTTCCGGTTTCGCGTGGAGCGGAATGTCCCCGACAGGAAACGACAGGATGCGGCTTTTGTCCCGGAATTCCCAAAATACCACAGGCATGCTTTCGCTTCTGGATGTGATGCAGAGAACATCAATGAAAGCGGCATAATATGACAATCCGGCAAGAGTTGCCTTTCCGTTCCATTTTATGATTCCGTTCTTTGTTGCAGCTTCCGCCTCCGGAGCCATGCTTCCCTCGCCAAACGCGAAAAATGCGGCATCTTTTCTTTTTTCCGAAACTTTTTCCGCGATCTCAAGATAAAAATCGAATCCTTTGATTTTCTCAAGGCGTCCGACAAAAGCGATATTCAGATCCTTTTTATCCATTTCGAAGGCGTTTTCCGGTCTTTCAGGCAGCGGTAAAGATGAAAATGTCGGCAGGATCCCGATATCAAGTCCGGGAATTTTTCTGGTGACTGTCTCTGAAAGCTGACGGCTGTTGGAGTATGTTTTATCTGCGCTTTTCAGTGTCATAGGCAGAATGAGGGGAAAGTTTATGAATTTGTTCACATCAGTCCCCAAAAGCCAGACATCATACTTTATGCCGTATGCTTTTTTGAGAAAATATGCTGAAAGTCCTGCAGGAACAGCCCAGCAGGCGAAAATTTTCTCAAAATCGTGCTCTTTCAGCAGTTTTCCTGCTTTCGAAAAAAAACCGTAAAGGAGCTGCGCTGTTACGAAAAGAGTCGAAGGCTGGTAGATCCTTCTCCCTGCAAGATAGTCGTGATCCCAGTTGAAATAGTGGACAAATGCTCCGTCGATGTCTGTATCGAAAGATTTGCCGCGAAAAGGAGCGACGACATGAAATTCTGTATCGGGATGTGATTTTATGTGATCGAGAATGAACCGGCCGCGATAGTCTTCTTCGTTTTGCGGAAAAGAATGGGCGAGCAGAAGGATTTTCTTATTTTTAGAGTTCATAAATGCCCCGCCCGTTTAAAAAAAGCGCGAGATATCCGCCTGAAAGCGAGAAAAATTCCGCCTTGTTCCGCAAGCCATTTGAATTTTGCTGTAAGGTATGCAAATCTATAGCGTTTTGCTGCGAAATAAGAAATTTTGTCAAAACCGTATTTTGCATCAATGACATGCTGCTCTCTGACAGCCCTTTTGTCGATCCTGTCGCGCTTTGTTTTTTGATCTTGATGCCGCCTGAACGCACCTAAAAAAGAATCCGTTTTGACAAAGATATCAATTCCCTGGTCTAATATTACGCTGAAAAGAAAATCGGTATCCATGAGCTGGTGAAGGTTTTCGTCAAACTGCCTGAATTTTTCAAAGACCTCTCTTTTCCAGAACATTGACTGGAGATTCGAGTCGAACCCCTCGTACGAAAAATGCGGGATCCTCGGCTTGGGCGCGGAATAGGTCCTGTCGATCACATTGTCGTTTTCATCGATTTCGTACCAGTTGCCGTAGACGATTTTTTTGTCAGGAAATTTCTCAAAAACTTCAAGCACTTTCTTAAATGCACCCGGCATATAGACGTCGTCACTGTTCTGCCAGCCGAAAATGTCGCCCGTGGCATGAGCGAAGCCTTTGTTCAGCGCGTGGCTCTGTCCCCGGTCCTTCTCGGAGACCCAGTATGCGATTTTGTCTTCATACTTTTTTATGATTTCAACGGAATTGTCGGTCGAGCCGCCGTCTATCACGATGATCTCGGTCTCAACTTCCTGGTTTATGACTGAAAGAAGCGTCCGTTCCAGAAAAACGCCTTGATTATAACTCGGGATCACTATCGAGAATTTCATAAAATCTCCACCTTTTACCGCTTTTGGCGTTAATAACGATCGCGCCGTCGGAATATCAGAATAACGATATTGCGGAATACCGGCAAGAATCTGCAGCGCAAATTATATTTAAAATTCCGAAAAAAACGAGCGAAAACTTAATTTCTTGCAAAAAAAAAGCGGTTGTGATACAAAAAATCCTCTTTTGGTTGAGAGGTTCGCTTGATGATTTCTGTGGAAGAAGCGGTCAGACATAACGGCGCAGTCATGAAAATCTTAAGTTCGCTCTCAAAAGGAGCTTCATTCGGTGTAGTTGTGGAGGGAGGCGAAAGCGTCGTCGTTTCCCGCGAAAAGGATGCTGTTTCGTTCCGCGCGGCTTCTGCCGGAGACAAGCCCGATTTTGTTGTGACTATGCAGAAAGAGGTCTTTGAAAAGCTGTTTTCGGAATACACTTCGACTTTGGATGCAGGCAGTTTTCTGGTTTTTTCGGCAAAACTCCTTTCGGGCGAATGTAAAGAAAAAACAGATCTCGTTATTTACACCAATTTTTTGAAACTCACGCTTCACGGTTATCTTAAAATTCTTCCGCTCGGCGGCACAGCCTTTTGGAAAGTCCTGAAAGATAACGGTTTGGGTTCGGTTTTCGCGATAGAAAAAAAACTTGCGGCTTTTAAAAACAAATAGCAGAGGAACTATCATGGTCAAAAACCTTCTTATTTATGAATCTGATCAGGCGAATGCCGGGAATCTTACGGCTCTTTTTGAACAATTCGGCTTTTCCGTTTTGGTTGCGGATTCCGAAGCAAAAGTGCAGGAGATCCTCGACAGCACAAAAATCAACGCATTTATAATCCGTGCCGAGAATCCGGGGATGCAAGGTTTCATGCTCTGCAAGAAGATAAGAGCCAACAGTCTTTATGCCTCGAGACCGATCCTGCTTATCTCGAGCAATGCCGATGACGCCACTTTCGACAGACACAGAGAGTTCGACTATCATGCCGATTACTATCTCAAGCTGCCGGCTGATGACGAGACGATTCTTGCTTCGATGAATGCGATATATCCGTTCCTTGATACTCTTGCTGCCGAGGAGAGTGCCGCTGAGCTCGATGCTTTGAAAGGCAGGCTTGCGCAGGAAGATGAAGAGATCGGCACTTTGAGCAGACAGATCTCTGAAAAGGACGATATTATCGGCAAGCAGACAGAAAAGATCGCGGAACTTGAGAAAAATCTTTCCGATGCCGCAAAAGCGGAGGAGGAGACGGGCGAACTTAAGGATGCCATCGTGCAGAAAGGGCTCCGCATCAAAAATCTTGAAGAGCAGCTCGCAGCTCTTGAAGAAAAACTTGCCGTTTCGGAAAACACTGCGAAAGAACGTGACGAACTTAAAAAACAGCTTGAAGCCGCAATATCCGAAAAGGAGAAGACCGCCGCAGAAAAGGACGCTGTCGCAGCTGATCTTAAAAAGGCTCAGGATGAAAAGGCTGAGACCGCTTCCAAACTCGAGGAGGCCGGCAGGAAAAACGGTGAGCTTGAAAAATCAGTTAAGGATCTTGAAGCATCGCTCAAAAATTCTTTTACTCAGAAAGACATCGATGACCTGAAAAAGAAGATCGCCGAGGTCAAAGACCAGAACGACGTCATTTCGGTCTACAACAAAGAAATGAAAGAACGTGTCAAAAAGGCCGAGAAAGAACTCAAGGATGCCGTTGCCGAAAAGGATAGATCGGTCAAAGCGCTGGAAGATGCGAAAAAAGCGGCTGATGCCGAAAAGGAAAAACTTGTCGAATCACACAGGATTGAAGCTGAAGAACTGAAGAAGGCCATAGATGAGAAGGAGGCTCTTTTCAAAAAGTCGGAAGAGGAATCGGCAGAGCTGCTCAAAAAATCGGAAGCTGAGGCGGCTGAGCTCAAGGATACGATATCGAACCTTACGATAATCGCCGATGAATTCGAAAAACTCCGCCAGGAAAAGGCTGAATTCGAAAAAGTCTGCGCGATCCAGAAAAGTGAGATAGAAGAACTCGGAGAGGCTGTCGCAAGAGCTGCCGAGATCACGGACCAGAACGACGAACTTACCAAAGAAAACGAGTCCTTGAAGAGCAAAAACGCAGAAAAACTCGAGCGCATCAAGGAACTCAATACGCAGATCGACAAACTGATGGAGACAAAAGAGGCCCTCGAGACGGCACATTCCGAGATAGAAACTCTCAAAAAGAATGCTGATGAAACTGCGGAAAAACTTGCTGCTGCGGAGAAAAAAGCTGCCGAACAAGAACAGAACTGCAGCGAAATCTCCGAAAAACTGACTGCTTCAGAACAGGAAAAAACAGAACTGGCAGCAAAGCTTGCCGGGCTTGAAGCTGAGATCGGCAAAATGAAGAAAGAGGCTGAAAAATTCAACGCTCTCAAGGAGCAGCTCAAGCATCTTGCAGGCGATTAGCCGAAAATTCTTGACTATAACTCATTCTGAGTATAATTACCGCGCTTTTGTGCCGGGATGGTGGAATTGGCAGACACGCTAGATTCAGGTTCTAGTGGGGGCAACTCCGTGCAGGTTCAAGTCCTGTTCTCGGCACCACTTCTTTTTAGATCAATCTTCAGTCGTTTTTAAGTCTATAGATCGTAAATTCGCCGTTGTTGCTGATCTTTTCGAGATTCCCGGTGTATTCTTCCGGCATATCGATACCGTTCCTGAAGGCGCAGTAAACTCCCGACTGTTTTGAATCGACGGCCTTTTTCAGCATTTTTTTGACATCATCAGGCTTCGAGGCGAATGAAATCGGTGCGTTTTTGTGAAAATATGCGTAGCCTCCGCTCCAGATCTGGGGGATCCCGAAAAGATAAGCCCGTTTCAGATCCCTGATCCTGCCGAGTTCGGCTTCAGTTTCAAGGACTCCGCCGAATATTTTTTCCTTTCCTTTGTCATTCCCGTAGAAGTTGTCGATCTTTGTCACGGAATGATTCCAGACCGGCGCATATTTGATGTGAGGAACGGCGTCGAGCGAAAAAAGAAGGAATGCCGAAAGAAAGATCGCCGCATCTTTCCTGTTCTTTCCGTATTTTTGGAGGAATTTTGCGAAAAATTCAGCCGAAAGGGCAAAAACTGCAAAAAAACAGGCAAATACAAAGCGCGGTTCCTTGTGCCCGATAGCCGAGTGAACTGCAAAAAAGAAGAGGAACGGGAAGAAGAAGAGAAAAAGTTCTTTGTTCTTTTTGAAGCTGAAGACCGAAGAGATCATCAGCAGGAGTGCAGAGATATAAGTCAGCGGATGAACTGTCTGTGCAAGATCGGTAAGATAGAAATGCCACGGAAAAACACCGTGTTTGTCGGCGACCCCGCGCAGAATGTTGTAGTCAAGGTAGGTGAGAAGCGACTTGAAGAAGCCTCCCCATGTGAAAATATCGAGGAGCCCCTGCAGAAGCATCATTCCTAAAAATCCGAAACCGAAAATCGATGCCGTCTGAAAACGTTTCCTTGCCGTCAGAAATAGAGCGATTGCGAGTCCGAAAGAAAAAATGCAGGTCTGGAAGCGTATCATGTAGGCGGTTCCGGCAGTCAGAAATGCGAAAACAAGCTCCCTTTTTCTCTCGCTTTTGATGTAGCGGGAAGCAAAATAGACGGCAAAAACCATGAACGGGAGCGATGCTGATTCGGTCAGGGTCCGCGCCGAAATATATGAAAGAAGATAACTCGCGGCGACCGGCAGAACGAACACGAACGACTCCTTTTTTTCAAGACCGTGCATGCGGAAAAGAAGGTAAAGGACGGCTACAGACAAACTATGGAAAATGCTGAGGAAAATCTTGATGCCGATATTTATCGAAAGGGGGTCTCCGAGCCCGAAAAGATCGAGCGTTTTGTAGACTCCAGCTAAAATTCCCGGGAAAAACCAGCTTCTTGCCCCGACTTTGAATTCCCAGTAGGTTATTCCGCGGCCGAAAACAAGTTTGTGCGCAGGCTCGAGAGTCTGAAAGATCTCATCGGGATATATCTGAGCTATGCTCGTTGCCGAAGCGTAGATCCTCACCAAAAGCGACAGAGTAAAGATCGCTAAGAACGGCAATAGCTCTGAATCGTTAAAAAATCTTTTAAAATTCATGGTTTCCCTCAAAAGGTTTCACGTGAAACATCAACTGAACGGATCTTTTCTATTTTTGTCCGGATCTGCAGGATATCTGTCGGTTTTGAAAAAGTCTCTCCTTTTTTCGGCTGGTAAGGCGCGTCCGTTTCGGTCAATATCCGGTCTTCAGGCAGGATCTTTATAGTTTCAAAGGCTTTTTTGTGTCCGTTCAAAACGGCGTTGCCGAAGCTGAAATAAGCGTTTATGCCGTGGTTCAAAATGCTTGCAGCCTCTTCAGCCGTGCCGGAATAAGAGTGGAATATCACTTTTTTTATCTTTTTCAGCCGCCTGATCTCTCCGAAGACCTCGGAGATAGCTTTACGGATGTGCAAAATTACGGGAAGTCCGGCATCTCCGGCAGTTTCAAGCTGCGCTGCAAAAAGTTTTTTCTGCAAATCAAAAGTCGAGGCAAACTCAACGCTAAAGCGGTCAAGCCCGATTTCACCGACTGCCGCGATCCTGTTTTCTAAGATCAGTTTTTCCAATATTTTCAGACCTTTTTCGTCAGGCGCCTGAGGGTGGATGCCGAAAGAGATCTTCAATTTCGATAAAGCCCACGGGTTTTTCATGATGAAATCCCCGACAAATTCGACTTCCTGTAAAGTGCGGCATGAACAAATACCTTCAAAATCATTTTCCTTCATAAAATCGGCCTGCTCCGGCGAAACTGCAAGAAGCTGCTTTAGGTGGAGGTGAGTGTCGGAGATCATGAAAGGAGGATCGATCTTGGGTTGTTCTGGTTTGCGATAAACGCCTTGAAATCAAGGTCCCGGGTCTTTTTGAAGTCGATAACGAGGTTCTTCAGCATTTCCGGCGAGTTGTTTTCTTCGCTCAAATGGCTGAAGATCACGGTCCGCGGGTGGTTGTCGCCCATTCTGTCAAGCGCGTCCAGACTCTGGTCGTTCGAAAGGTGGCCGTACGGACCCCGGATCCGTTCTTTCAAAAGCGGCGGATACTTCCTGTTCTGATAAAGCATCGCAGGATCGTGGTTCGCTTCGAGGATTATGCTCGTTCCTTGATTTATGTAACTCATCATTCTGTTCGTCACTTTGCCGGTGTCGGTCGCGAAACATACTGTCTCTCCGCACGGGGTCGAAACAAGGTATCCGACAGGATCGGCGGCATCGTGCATTATTTCGAAAGGGGTTATTTCAAAGCTGCCGAGTCTGATCGTGCGGTCTTTCTCGACTATCCGGCAGTGGATCGGCCGTTTTGTGCTTTCGTTGAGGATGTTGAGTGTCTGTGCCGTTGAAAAAACGGGGGCGTCAAGTTTGTATGCGGTGTAAGCCACTCCTTTTATGTGGTCTTCATGCTCATGTGTCAGCAAGATCGCTTTTATGCGGAAAATATCGATGCCGAGCTTTTCCGCACGGATCGAAAATTCTCTGAAACTCAATCCCTGGTCGATGAGGATCATCGAACTGTCGTCTTCGATGATGTAGGCGTTGGCTTTTGAACCGCTTGCGAGAATATGGATCCTGCTCACTCCGCAATTCCTAGAAAATCTTTGATATCATCAATAAAATCAAGGCTTTCTCTTTCAAGCAGAAATGTGTTGAAAAGAGCTTTCAATATAAGTTCCAGTTTAGTCATAGCGATCAGGCGGACAGAGATCATTGAATTTTCATTCTTCTCGCCGGTGATGGGAAGTTTCACGGAACTGATCTTGAACGGTATAGCCTTTACCTGAAAACTCCATTCGAGTTCGCTTGAAGAGATCCTGACCTTTGCCGCTTCGGGCAGTCTTCCCTGTTTTATCGACTCGCGGACGGACGGAAGCGTGAGGATCTCAGGCGATTTTATGGTCTCGCAGTAGCCGTTGCCTGCCAGAGAAGCGAGCGTGATGGAATCCTCGATCGAGATCCTGATCTCGCCGAGTCCGAGATTGTTGAGCGACAGAGTCTCTTCGGTCGCACTTTTCCAAAAGATCCAAAAAAGGAATTCCGGGCCCAAGTATCCGATACTGTTGTCTTTTTTCATTTTGCTTCTCCCCAGATGCTCGAAATGACAGGTTCTATCTTGTCTGCACCGCCGAGTTCTTTTACCGAATCAAAGAGAGATGTCTGATCGATTGAGATCTGAAAACTTTTCTCGAAGAGATCGGTGAATTTTGCAACTGTGGAGCCCGACTGTGAAAAAAGGTATAAAAGCCCCGAATCCATGTCCCATGCGGCTTCGGTGACCGTTGTTTTCGGATATGAGTTCGTTCTCATGCGCCGGATCACCTGTTCTTTGATCTCTTTCTTCTGCTGTGCCGCAATGTATTCAAGACTGTTTTCGCGCTTGAAGACGAACTCGGCTTCCTCAATGTAAGGCCTGAGCTGTGCTGCAGAAAAGGAATATTTGTCCTCGCGGATGGCGAAGATGAAAAAACTGTCGTGCAGGAGAGAAGAAAAATTCTCGCTGTCGAAACAGAGAACGGCGTCGACCCAGCCTACCGATTCGTCCCTCAAATCTGTCGGATCGAGCCTCTGAAAAGCGTATTCGGCAAGAGCCTCCCGCACTTTTTCAATATTTTCGGGAGTTTTTTCCGGTTTGAACACCGTGAAAGAAACATTGCCCTTTAACAATCTGCTCATTTAAAACTCCGGATCTTTATAAAAAAATTTCCAAGAATCAGGCCTGTCTGAAAGGATCGGGGGGAAGCGGCGGCGGCGGATCCGGATTGCCTGGAGGCGAAGGAGGCGGATCGTAAGCGTCTGCAACCGCAGGATTTTGCAGGGAAGAAGATAAGGCGCTGAAATCACTGAAAGAGAAAACTACTAAAAAAAATGCTGAAACTATGATTAAAGCAAATTTCATTGTTACCCCGTCAACAAAAACAACATTATTTTAAAGTTTTGCCGGCGAAAGTCAACCTTTTATTTCAACTGGCGGAAACACTCCTGTTTTTGAGTATCAGAAAATTTTCCGTGACCTGATCACTCCAAAAAATTGTTTTTGAAATCCCCGGCGCTAAACTTGCGGGGTCGTTTTTTTTGAGTTTAAAATGGCGGGTTTGCAGAGCAGCAGCTGGATCGTTTGTGAAGATCCGGAATTTTTCGGTCTTATGCCGGGAACAAAAGTCCATCTCTCGCAGTGCGTTTCGTGCAGAAGGGAGTTCTGTCCGGTGAAGCCGCAGCTCTTCGCGTCGTTTTTCCCGGAGTGGATCGAACTTAGGGAAAGTCCGCTGAATATGAAAATAATCGAACTCAACAAAGGGCTCGCGAAAAGACGGAAACTTGCACAGCTCTACTGTCCGAAGAAAAAACAGGCTTCTTCGGAGTGCGGCGCATTTTCCAATTTCTGCAGATACAACGTCATATGCGGCGTTTTCAGTGAAAGAAAGGGAAAGAATTTCATAAAATCTTTAAGATGGAGGAAAGAGATGGTTTATTTCGTGATGTATCTTGACGGAACTACGGAACTCGTAGGTAAAAATGATCTGGGGAATGTTGACATCGACAAAGTCGAGCGTGTATACCCGGGAAACTACGAGGTCAGGATCGTGTCGGAACTTGTTCCGCTCGGCGAGGAGAAGGAAAAACTTGAGGAGACGGTCGCTGCTTTCAAGGAAAAATACAGCGGAAACGTTGTCTCCGGTGAAGGACTCGTTGATTTTGAATCGTGGTTCGAAAATGCGTCAAACGGCGACAGCGCGATAATCCCCGAAAAAGTCCTCGTTCCGCAGAAGACCTACAAAGTCATGAAGATCAAAGACGTGGTCGAACCGGCGGAACCGAAAGAACCTAAACAGCCGGTGCCGGAAACTGTGCCCGAAGTAAAGCCCGAACCGAAAAAGGAAAGCGTCAAGGCGGCGCCGGTGCAGGAGGAAGTCCAGGAATCTCTTTTCGGCAATACCATGGAAGAAATACCGGCCGAAGAACCCAAAAAGAGGGGCAGAAAAAAGAAAGCCGGGGAATAATGCTGCTCGATCCTTCTTCACTTTCTAAATTGAAGGCTGAAATTTCGTGTATCGGCGACTCCGCTTTTCACGGAAACACTTCTCTATATTTAGAAGATATCATTAATAATAAAGTGGATTGCAAAGTTTTTGCTGCCGTGCGTGACGGATGCATCGCCGGATTTTTGATCCTGTCGACAGTTTTGGATGAGGCTGAGATCATTGAGGTCGCGGTCTCCGAAAATTTGAGAAAAAAGGGGATCGCGTCGGAACTTATGAGGGAAATTTTCGACTGGTGTCAGAAAAACGGGATCATCAGGATCTTTCTCGAAGTGCGGGAGTCAAATCTTCCGGCAAGGGAGTGCTACAAAAAATTCGGTTTTTCGGAAGACGGACAGAGAAAAAATTACTATCGGGATCCGGTCGAGGATGCCGTTCTGATGTCCGGAAAAATCTCATACTGAACATTTCCGATAAGAGCGCTTTTATTGAAAAAAAGAAAAAAACAATAAAACTTGCTATGCGGAAAATTAGAATAAAATCAGCTGGTTGCGGCAAAAAATCGTCAAATCTTTGACAACAGGAAAGTGCTCCATACAATTCCGGCGGTTTTTTGGTAATGGTAATATTAGGAGTAGTTTAAAAATGCCGACCATTAATCAGTTAATAAGGAAAGGTCGTAAGGACCAGCAGAACAAAAGCAAGTGCCCGGCACTTGTATCATGTCCCCAGAGAAAGGGTGTTTGTGTACGTGTTTACACCACAACCCCGAAAAAGCCCAATTCAGCTCTCAGAAAGGTTGCCAGAGTCCGTCTGACAAGCGGTTTTGAGGTCACCTGCTACATCCCCGGCGAAGGTCACAACCTTCAGGAACACAGCGTTGTTCTCGTCCGCGGCGGCAGGGTCAAAGACCTCCCCGGCGTTCGTTACCACATCGTCAGAGGCACGAACGATACGTCAGGTGTAAACAACAGAAAGCAGAGCCGTTCCAAATACGGCGCTAAGAGACCGAAGTAAAAAGGAGTTGAATTATGCCAAGAAGAAAATGCGTTTCAAAAAGAGAAGTTCCGGCAGATCCGAAATACGGAGATGTCCTTCTTCAGAAATTCATCAACAAGATCATGCTTCGCGGTAAGAAAAGTGTAGCAGAAACAATAGTTTACACGGCTATCGAAACTGCTGCTCAGAGCAAAAAAGAGAACCCTGTCGACATTTTCAAGGCAGCTCTCGACAACATCAGACCGCAGGTCATGGTTAAATCAACGAGGATCGGCGGCGCGACCTATCAGGTCCCGACAGAGATCTCTCTTGAAAACAGCCAGGCGATCGGCATGAAGTGGATGATCATGTTCTCCCGCAAAAGAAGCGAGAAAGGCATGGCAGCCAAACTTGCAGGCGAGATCGACGACGCTTTCAACAAAAGGGGAAACTCTTTCAAAAGAAAAGAAGATACCCACAAAATGGCGGAAGCAAACAAGGCGTTCGCTCATTTCAAGTGGTAATCTGACCGGAGGTTTTTCAGTTCATGTCGGCTAATGAAAAGAACATAGCTCTCGAAGATATCCGCAATATCGGTATCATGGCGCACATCGATGCCGGTAAGACGACTACTACCGAGAGGATTCTTTTCTACACGGGCGTTTCGCGCAAAATGGGCGAAGTCCACGAAGGAACAGCGGTCATGGACTGGATGGATCAGGAGCAGGAAAGAGGCATCACGATCACTTCCGCTGCAACGACATGCTATTGGCGCGAAAAAAGGATCAACATCATCGACACTCCCGGACATGTCGATTTCACTATCGAAGTCGAACGTTCGCTGAGAGTCCTTGACGGCGCTGTCGCTGTTTTCTGTGCGGTAAGCGGTGTCGAGCCTCAATCCGAGACCGTTTGGAGACAGGCAGACAAGTACAAAGTTCCGAGACTCGCGTTCGTAAACAAGATGGACCGCATCGGTGCCGATTTCTTCCATGTCGTAAAGATGATGGAACAAAAACTCGGTGCCAACGCAGTTGCGATCCAGGTCCCGATCGGAAAGGAGGACTCTTTCTGCGGGATCATCGACATAATCAATATGACGACGCGTTATTACGACAGTGATGTTTTGGGGGCGGTTTTCAGAGAAGAGCAGTCGGTTCCCGAAGAATACCGCGAGACGGTCGAAAAGTGCCGCGAAAAACTTTTCGAAGCTCTTTCGGACTACGATGAGGAGATCATGGCTCTCTTCCTTGAAGGTGCTCCGATAGAACCCGCGAAAGTCCGTGCCGCTTTGCGCAAGGCTGTTATCAGCAATTCGATCTTCCCTGTCCTTTGCGGCAGTTCCTTCAAGAACAAAGGCGTCCAGCTTCTGCTCGACGCGGTCGTTGATTATCTGCCTTCACCGGTAGATGTTCCTCCGATCAAAGTCACCTCTGTCAAAGACGAGTCGGAAAAATTCGTCAAGCCGACGGATTCTTTCCCCGGCGCTTTGATTTTCAAAATAATGTCCGATCCTTATGTCGGCGAACTCAGCTTCGTCAGGGTCTACTGCGGCGAACTTGCTGTCGGCCAGCAGTATTACAACCCGCTTTCCGACAAAGTCGAGAGAGTCGGCAGACTGCTTAGGATGCACGCAAACAAGAGAGAAGATGTCGAAGTCATCACGGCCGGAAACATCGGTGCGATCGTTGGTCTGAAATATGCGACGACGGGATCGACGCTCTGCTCAAAGCACGATGCGTTCGTTTTCGAGAAGATCACTTTCCCGGAACCTGTCATCAGCATCGCGATCGAACCAAAGACGAAAGCCGATGAGGAAAGGCTGGCACTCTCTCTTGAAAAACTTGCGAAAGAGGATCCGAGTTTCAGAGTCAACACCGACGCTGAGACCGGACAGACGATCATTTCCGGAATGGGCGAGCTTCACCTCGAAGTTCTTGTCGAAAGACTCCGCAGAGAGTTCAAAGTCGATGCCCATGTCGGAAATCCGATGGTAAGCTACAGAGAAACTTTCTCGAAACCTGTCAGAATGGAACACAGGCTTGTAAAGCAGACGGGCGGCAAAGGGCAGTATGCACATGTTGTCATGGAGTTCGAGCCGCTTGAAGCAGGTTCCGGCATCGTTTTCGAAGATCTGACGAAGGGCGGGATCATTCCGAAGTTGTTTGTCGGCGCGATAGAAAAGGGCGTTCAGACGGCTTCTTTCGGCGGAAGATACGGTTTTCCGGTGGTTGATGTCCATGTGGCTTTGGTTGACGGCTCCTTTCATGAAGTCGATTCTTCTGAAATGGCATTCAAAGTCGCAGCACTCAACTGTTTTAGAGATGCTGAGGAAAAATCGAGTCCGAAGATCCTTGAGCCTGTCATGAAAGTCGAGATCAATGTCCCGGAACAGTATCTGGGCGATGTTATGGGCAACCTTCAGGCAAAAAGATCCGAGATCATCGGCTTTGAAGATGCGGCCGGCGGTATCAGAATCATCAATGTCGAAGTCCCGCTTGCAGAAATGTTCGGATATATGACGAGTCTCAGATCCCAGACGCAGGGACGCGGAACGTTTACGATGGAATTTTCCCACTACAGGGAGATTCCCGATAATATTAAGAAACAAAAATTCGGTATAACTTTCTAACTTAGGAGGAAAAAATGGCAAAAGCGAAATTTGAAAGAAGCAAACCGCATGTAAACATCGGTACGATAGGTCACGTAGACCACGGCAAAACGACGTTGACGGCAGCGATCACGAAGACCCTCGCAGCGGTAGGCGGCGCAGAGTTCGTAAGCTACGACAACATCGACAAGGCACCGGAAGAGAAGGCGAGAGGCATCACGATCGCAACGGCACACGTAGAATATCAGACTGAAAAACGTCACTATGCACACGTTGACTGCCCGGGCCACGCAGACTACGTAAAGAACATGATCACCGGTGCAGCACAGATGGACGGAGCGATCCTCGTAGTAAGCGCAGCAGACGGTCCTATGCCTCAGACAAGAGAGCACATCCTTCTCAGCCGTCAGGTCGGCGTTCCTTATATGGTAGTATTCCTTAACAAAGTAGATATGGTCGATGATCCTGAACTTATCGAGCTCGTTGAAATGGAGATCAGAGAGCTTCTGAGCAAATACGAGTTCCCTGGCGACGAGATTCCTATAATCAAAGGAAGCGCACTTAACGCACTCAACTCGGATGATCCGAACGGTCCTGACTGCCAGTGCATCCACGAGCTTATGAAAGCGATCGACGATTATATTCCGGATCCTCAGAGAGATATCGACAAACCGTTCCTTATGCCGATCGAAGACGTATTCAGCATCAGCGGCCGTGGAACAGTTGTAACCGGCAGGATCGAGCGCGGCGTGATCAAAGTCAGCGACAAAGTCCAGATCGTAGGTATCAAACCGACGCAGGAAACGACGGTTACGGGCGTTGAGATGTTCAGAAAGCTCCTTGACCAGGGCGAAGCAGGCGACAACGTAGGCTGCCTCCTCAGAGGAACGAAGAAAGACGAAGTCGAAAGAGGTCAGGTCCTTGCGAAACCGGGAAGCATCACTCCTCACACGAAGTTCATGGGCGAGTGCTACGTTCTCACGAAGGATGAAGGCGGACGTCACACCCCGTTCTTCACGGGTTACAGACCTCAGTTCTTCTTCAGAACGACAGACGTTACCGGAACGCTTGATCTTCCGGAAGGAACAAAGATGGTAATGCCGGGCGATAACGTAACGATCACTGTAAACCTTATAGTTCCGATCGCGATGGACGAAGGTCTCCGTTTCGCAATCAGAGAAGGCGGCAGAACGGTCGGCGCAGGCGTTGTTTCCAAGATAATTGAATAGTTTGGAGTAAAAAATGGGTTCTAAGAAAAAAGTCGGCGCAAGAGTCAAGATCGCTCTTTGCTGTTCTGAGTGCAAGAGAAAAAATTACACGACCATGAAGAACAAAAAGAACACCGCCGATAAGATGGAAATCAAAAAGTACTGCCCGTATGACAGAAAACATACTGTGCATAAAGAGGTAAAGATTTAAGTAGTCGTGAGGCAGGTCAGTAGTTCAATTGGTAGAGCATCGGTCTCCAAAACCGGGGGTTGCGGGTTCGATTCCTGCCTGGCCTGCCATTTTTGATTGAGGGTTTTATGAAAAACGGAAAGATAGTCCTTGGGCTTTATACAGTTTTTTTCCTTATTCTTATGTATTTCATGACGCAGGCTTCCGATGCGTTGCTCGGGATCAGAGCGATCGATATCGCTGATGTCAAGCTGCTTTCGGTCCTGCCGGTGAAAAATCTTGTCGGTTTCCTTCTTGCAGCGGGAACGACTCTTTATTTTTGGAAAGGAAAAAAAGGTTTTTATATTGACGAACTGAACAAGGCGATCGACGAACTCAAAAAGGTCGTGACTCCGACCAAAGAAGAGACAAAAGTCACAACGATTTCTGTTTTCGTGTTTGTCGGCATCATGCTGGTAGTCTTTGTTGTTTTCGATCTTATCTGGTCGAATCTTTCCAGATTGATTTACTAAGTCAGGCGGTCTTCCATGAAATGGTATGCAATTCACACCCAGACTGGTGACGAAAGCAAACTGAAGAATGCGATCGAACAGTTGATCGCGAAGAAGGGAATGCAGGCTTCATTCGGCGAGATCATCGTTCCCGAAGTCGAAATAGAAGACAAAAAAGACGGCAAAACAAAAATCGTCAAGAAGAATCTCTATCCGGGTTATATTTTTATTCAGATGGAGTTCTCTGAAGACGCTCTTCTTCTTGTGAAAGAGGTCCCCTTTTCAAGAAAACCGCTTTTCATAGGAGAAAAGAAAAGATTTCAGACTGCGAAACAGAAACAGAGTTTCGCAATGCCTATGGTCATTACGGAAGCCGAGATCCAAAAGATCAAGAGAATGCTTGAAGAGGGCGAGGTTTCCGGATCTTCCTCCACGATGTACGAAAAAGGCGAGATGATCCTCATTAAAGACGGTCCTTTCGCAGGTTTCAAAGCCGTTATCGACGATGTGAAGGAAGGAAAAGAAAAATTGGAAGTTTTGGTTAATATTTTTGGGCGTTCTACACCCGTCGAGCTTAACTTCTCACAGGTTGAGAAGATTGAGGATTAACAATTTTAGAGGAGTAAAACAATGGCTAAGAAAGTAGTCGCAAACGTAAAGTTGCAGATTCCTGCAGCGGCAGCAAATCCGGCTCCTCCCGTTGGTCCTGCGCTCGGACAGCACGGCGTAAACATCATGGAGTTCTGCAAAGCGTTCAACGCAAGGACACAGGAACAGAAAGGTTATGTAATTCCTGTCGTCATCACGATCTTCGCTGACAGATCTTTCACGTTTGTTACAAAAACTCCGCCTGCTTCCCAGCTGCTTATGAAAGCACTTGACAAGAGTAAAGGATCCGGGGAGCCCAACAAAAAGAAAATCGGTTCTTTGAAGATGGATCAGATCGCTGAGATCGCAAAGATGAAACTTGTCGACCTCAACACGACAGATCTTGAAGCTGCAAAACAAATTATCATCGGAACTGCCCGCAGCATGGGCATCACCGTAGAGTAAGGAGGGAAAAATGGCAGCTTGTGGAAAAAGACTTACAGATGCAGCTAAAAATTTCGACAGGAATGTTAAGTATTCCGTTCAGGAAGCTGTAACGATCCTTCAGAAAAGCGCATCGAAAAAATTTGATGAGACGGTTGAACTTGCAGTCAACCTCGGTATCAACGCAAAGAAATCGGATCAGATGGTCCGCGGCGCCACCGTATTCCCTCACGGTGTCGGCAAAGTCGTAAAAGTTTGCGCGATCGTTCCGGCAGATATGGTCGAACAGGCTAAGAACGCCGGTGCTGATTTTTACGGCAGTGAAGAGCTTATCGACAAAATCATGCAGGAAGAATGGACCGATTTCGACAAATTGGTCACGATCCCGGCAATGATGGGCAAGATCGGTAAACTCGGTAAGGTTCTCGGAAGAAAAGGTTTGATGCCGAACCCGAAACTCGGAACTGTCAACAATGACATTACCGCGGCGATCAAACTTGTAAAAGCCGGTCGTGTTGAATTTAAAGTCAACAAAGCCGGTGTCCTTTGCTGCATGGTCGGCAAGCTCAGTTTCGGTCCTGATAAAATCTACGACAACGTTGTTGAATTTATCAAAGACCTTCAGAAGCTTAAACCGGCAACGGCAAAAGGCGCATTCATCAAGAAAGTCACGATATCCTGCACGATGGGACCTGGACTCAAACTTGATGAATCAGCTCTCGTCAACGAGGCTAAGTAGTTTTTTAATAATCGTTTCTGGTCGTAGAAGTCGGGTGCCTAAGGGCTTAATTTCCTGTCTGAGACCTGTCATTGTTCTTCGATGACCAGAAGTAAATTGATGGAGTTGCTTAATGGAAAAAAGCAAAAAACAACAGATCATCGAGGAGATCAAAGATGCACTTTCCAAAGCTTCGTCATGCGTTGTAATTGATTTCAACGGAGTAAACATGGAGACTTTCACTCCTTTCCGTAAAGAGTGCGCAAAAGAGCAGGTCAGACTGCTTGTCGTAAAGAACACTCTTGCGAAACACGCAGTGGAAGGAACCTCGTATGAAGGAATCGTTCCTTTCCTTTCGGGAATGACAGCCCTCGTACTTACGATGGGAGATCAGGTCAGCGGTGCAAAAGTCGTCAAAAAGATCGCGAAAAAAGACGAGCGCATCGTTGTAAAAGCCGGCGCATTGGATGGAAAAATCCTCACGGCGAAAGAAGTGGAAGTCCTCGCAGACCTTCCGAGCAAAGAAGAGCTTCAGGCGAAGCTGCTTGCAACAATGCTTGCTGTTCCTCAGAATTTCGTGCGGCTGCTTAACGCTGTTCCGCAGACTTTCGTACGCTTGCTTGCTGCATACAAAGACAAACTTGAACAGGCTTAATTTTTATTAATTTTTTGTTTTATGGAGAAAACAATGACAAAAGAAGAAGTAAAAGAATTCATCAAAGGAATGACCGTCCTTGAACTTTCGGAACTTATTAAAGAACTCGAAGAAGAACTCGGCGTAAGCGCAGCTGCTCCTGTAGCTGTTGCAGCTGGTCCTGTTGCTGGCGGCGCTGCTGCTCCGGCAGAAGAAAAGACCGAATTTGACGTAGTTCTTAAATCGGAAGGCGCAAACAAACTCAACGTCATCAAAGAAGTCCGCGCGATCACCGGTCTCGGCCTCAAAGAAGCTAAAGACCTCGTTGAAGGCCACGGCGTTGTAAAAGAAGGCGTTTCTAAAGCAGACGCAGAAGCAATCAAAGAAAAACTCGTTGCAGCTGGTGCTGAGATAGAGATTAAGTAAGTTGCTGAAAACATTCTGCATTTTATTGCAGAACTTATGAATTTTTTGGGAGGTAAGGCAGTTTTGTGCTGTCTTACCTGCTTTTTTATTTTTAGCTTATTCGAATTATTCGGAGTGCCGGAAGATATCAGATACCAAACAAAAGAGAGGTAATGATGGGGATCTTAGGACAACAGAATTACAGAACGAGAAAGTGGTTCGGAAAAGTAGCGAAAAATGTTACTGACATTCCGGATCTTCTTGAGGTGCAGAAAGCTTCTTTCCAGGAGCTTCTCCAGAAAGACACCGCACCTGACGACAGGAAAAAGATCGGCTTGCACAACGCTTTTCTGTCGATTTTTCCTATAACAAGCTTCAATAAGGCTATTGAGCTTGAGTATAAGAGCTATTCCATCGGCGAGCCGCAGTACGATGTCGATGAGTGCAAACTCAGAGGCACCACGTACGAGCTTCCTTTGAAAATCAAGGCGGCTCTGGCTTCCTATGAAATCGATGAAAACGGAAACAGGAGCAAGCTCAACTCCATTACGGAACAGGAGATCCACTTCGGTTCGATTCCCTGCATGACCGACTGGGGCACGTTCATCATCAACGGAACGGAAAGAGTCATCGTCAATCAGCTCCACCGTTCTCCCGGAACTTTTTTTGACTGCGACAAACTCAAAACTACGAGCGGAAACGAAGTTTATGCTGCAAGACTTATCCCTTATCACGGTTCGTGGCTTGATTTCGAATTCGACTCAAAGAGACTGCTCTATGTCAAAATAGACAGAAAAAAGAAATTTCTGGCGACTATTTTTCTGAAAGCGTGGGGATACACGAATCAGGAGATCGTCTCTGCTTTTTATATACCTGAAAAAATCGCGGTCCACGACGGCGTTCTTGCAAAAGTGGTGTCCCGCGACGATGAAAACCTTTCAAAACAGAAGGTTCCGGTCGATGTTATGGGACCGGATGACAAGGAACTTGCAAAAGAGGGTAAAAAATTCTCGACCGGTATCCTGAAAAGACTTGAGGCTGCCGGCGTCAGCGAGATCACCCTTCCTGCGGAATATATTCTCGGCAAACGCCTTTTTGCCCCGGTATGCGATCCGAAGACCGGTGAAGTCTTTGCAAATGTCAACGACGAGATAAATGCTACTCTTCTTGACAATATAATGAAAAAGGGCGTCAAGGAATTTTCGATAATCTATTTCGAAAATATGAACTACTCGCCCTATCTTTCCAATACTCTTAAGGCCGATAAGACTGCTTCGAAGGAAGATGCGCTGCTTGAGATCTACAAGATGATGGTCCCGTCAAATCCGGTGAAGATCGATGTCGCGCAGGGATACTTCAACGCTCTTTTCCTCAATCCGGCGAATTACGACCTCAGCGAAGTCGGCCGTCTGAGAATGAACTTCAAATTCCAAG
>JAEESW010000015.1 GCA_016290135.1 bacterium | reverse complement strand
CTTTAAGAGAATTAAGAGGATTTATTCTACAATTTCCCAATATCCGCCTTTGTCAGGACCGACACGGCGGATAAGGTTTTGTGACTTTAAAGCACGAAGAACTTTTTTCACACCGCTTTCTGAAAGATTCGCGTTTTGCATTAGTTCATTTATAGTGATCTGAGGATTTTGAACTATCAACTCCAAAATTTTCTGGTTACTTTTCTGGTTACTTTTCTGGTTACTTTTCTGGTTACTTTCTTCATTTTCTGTAGCCTTCTCCGAACTTACTCCTTCATTTACTCCTTCATTTTTATCGCCTTTTTTAGAAAGGAGATAATTTTCATCTTCCACCACTTCTTCAAATCCTTCTTTTACAAAGAGTCTTGTCACGAAATAACTGTGATCGGCATCAGTGATGAACTCAGGCAAAGGGGATCCGTTTCTTTTCAATGCCCTCAATATTTTTCCGAAACCTGTGTTTCTTCCTTCTGTCAAATGCAATTCTTTGAGATAATCACCTATGCGTCTGTTGCGGTATCTTCTCGCACAGACAGAAAAAGTTTTTAAGGCATCTACTGTCACAGACCTGTCAGGTCCTGGGAAGCTTAAAATTTCAATTTTTTCCTTGGTGACACGCACTTCTATCGGCTCACGCACATCGTAAGCTTTGTGATAAACGGCGTTGGCAAGACTTTCTTCTATCGCCGCATAAGGGAAATTGTAAAACCTGTCCGCTTCGGCACGGTCAGGATGTTTGACTATCTTTTCTTTTATAACATTGTTCCTGATATATCTAAGTGCGTCTCGCAACTGTTGGTGCAAAGGTCCCTTAAATATTGTCTCAACGATATCGTCACCACCGACACCGTCAGGAAACTCGACCACATCAATCTGAGTGCACGGCATATATTTTTCAGGCTCCATGCTGAAAAAAAGAAGACCTACATTTTTAGGTTTCATATACTCCGGCATCGAATTCGATATGTCCATTTTCATGCACAGCTGATTGAAATCCATTTTATCGACATCATTGACCAGATCACTTCCGATTTCTTTAAGATATGCTTTGATCAAAGTGATATTCAAATCCGTAATGTCGGCCTGGTGGCATATACGATCGTCAAAAGGAACCTGATTCGACAATGAAAAAAGTTCTGTTGTCTCCTGTTCCGAAGGACGCACTGTGCTTGCCATCTTCCTTATCCAATAAACAGTATCCTTTGCAGGTTTTGCCGTTCCTTTGTCATAAGTAAAATCTGCAGGTGAGCGGTAAGGTCTCAAAACTCCGCCCGGACACCATATCACAATCAGTTTGGTGTGGTCGTCATAATCAACAGGTTCAACTATCGGCAGATAATCGGGGCTGATCAGTTTGCATTTGTTTAGCAAGTCTTTCATAATATTGTCGATTTCAGACAATTTCACTCCTTTGATCGGATATTTCGGCATACCGTTTTCTTCTTCTACGCCAAGAATAATGTAGCCTCCGCCCCAATTATCCAAATCGTTGGCAAAAGCGGTAATTGTTTTGAGAGACGCTTCAGGTCTCCACGATTCCTTGAATTCTATTCTTGCCCATTCGACTACGTTGCCTGAAAGCAAAGTGTGAATATTTGTTGGTAATGCCATGCATCTTCTCCTAATTATTTATCTCCTTTCCTTCCTCTTCCCCGCATTCTGCGGCAATTTCCGCTTAAATTCAAGGGTGAATGCGTTGGAATTGAGTTTATTGAGCGACTTTTTATCGGTTATTGTTCCGTCTTTAATGTGGTATGCAATACCATACTTTTCGCAATAATTAATTATTTCCGCGGCACAGTAATTAAAAAAATCTTTATGTGCCTTATACGCAGTCACTTCAGTGCTATAATTCATTCTTCCAAATATGATCTTGTCAACGAATCCAATTGCGTCCAGAATCTTTTTCAAATCCTGTTCTATGATGTTGGGGGTTGGATAAGGTTCTATACTTACCCATGTTTTACAACCAGCATCGTGAAGTACCTTCAAGGCTGCCAGACGCTTTTTCAGCGGGGCTGCACCTGGTTCTATCTTTTCTCGAAAACTCTCGTCAAGAGACACAAGTGTTATCCCGTATTCATTATCCTTTGATAATTCAGCAAGTTCTGCAGGAAGAATACCTTTTGTGAGGACTGAGCACTTAATACCTGCAGCATTCAGTTTCTCAATTGCCGCAAGACTCATTTCTTGAATTTCTGGATACTGATACATAAACGGATCCGTTGAGAAACAGAGCTGAACTGATTTGATTTTATCCTTCAGTTTCGGGATCTCCTTGTCCAAAAGTTTTAGAGTGTTGGAAACAAGATATGGCTCAGTCCACTGTTCATATGAGTTAACTTGCCCGAATCGTCTCTTCATCATAAAAGCGTAGCATGGATATTTACAACCATGAGCACAACCTTGAATATGATTCATCGTATAGTCACCATACTCTACACCAGTTTTATAGAGCATAGTCTTTCTTTCAATGTATCCTACAACCTTTTTCATTATGCATTTTCTCTACTAGCAAAGCTAATTTTGCATCGTGATACCGAAGCACCGTAGTTTTGCCTTAATTCATTCTTAATTTCCTCTCTAAATCCATCTGAAGGAAAAATCGGGTGCTCATCAAGAACTGCCCACAAATCATTAAACGGGACATTAACTTTCCCTTCAAATTGACTCTGCAGATACTCTGCGATATCCTTTATGTAATAACAGAACTCATCCGTCATAGTCTTGAAGACCCCGTTTCCTTCAAGATCGAACATAACCTGATGTTCATTTCCATGAGTATTTTTTGTTGATGACTTTCCTCCAAATGTCTGCCAAGCAGATTGTTTGTATAACTTGAACCCTTTAATGTTACTTGTACAATGAATCAAATCATAAACGATAGCGTTTTTTTCGTTGAAGAACGGAAAAGCTGCAATGTAATATCTCCGGTTTGTGTTCCTACGAAGTATCTTAATTATTTCCTCTATGCGCTTTTCATAAGCAGTCTTATCGCTTCCATAAGGGATGAGGTTTTCCAACTCTGTCAAATATGTCTGCTCATATTTGCTACGAGCGGCATTCTTTTTTACCATTCTAACAGCTCTCATCGAATCGGAAACCATGTGGTTAAGAATAACTTCACTCCAACTGTTGATAAACGGTATGAGGGCATTCCAATCGATAGTAGCCTCATACGGATCATAAACGAGCAAATAGTGTTTGTCTTTAGAGATTGCTTTTCCTAATCTTTTAGCGAGCTCATTGCCATCTTCAGTGGTAACATAACAATGGAAATTATCTGTATCGCTCGGCAAGAGACTCTTTAGATGCACGGTTTTTTCTTCAGATAAGTCACTAAAATATAGATCAATTTGCTTTCCAAAATACTGCCCGGCAATCTGACGAAGGTACTTTGCCACCCGAACTGGAGTCCCCAATACCTGCTTTTTTTCGTCGTCAACATACTCACCACTATTTGACATGCAATCAATAAAAACAAGTCCAGAACAAAATCGATTCTGAAGTAGTTTATGTGCCCATGCCTCCACATACTTTTCGATCAGCTCAAATTTTTTTATGGTATGGGGACTTGCAACGCTAATAACCTCATTGTTGTGCTTGCTATTTGTCATGTTCTCTCTCCTTACTCCCTCTCCTTCACTTTGCCGCCTCGAACTCTTCTTCCTTCAGTTCAGGATCAATCACTTTCGCTTCTTCAAATGTGAGTCCATACAAGTGATAAACCAGCAAATCGATTTTATGTTCATCCGCAATTGTATCGACATTGGGATCCGCTGTTTTTGCGGCAATAATTCTGTTTACCAAATCAATAATTGGCTTTTGTTGTGTTGGTGTTGCTAATGGAACGGGAATACGGTCGGTAACGACTGCATCAAAATGCATAGTCCTAATGGCTTGCCCCATAATAAACTTATAAACAAACCAATTTATAGGTACTGAATGCAGTAATCCCAAGATAAACTTATTCGAATAGCCTTTGTGAACAATCAATTTATTTACCGTATCCAACACGGCATAATCATTATTTGAGTCAACAATTGCTCCTATTATTTTTATGTGAGGTTTCGGTTTTGTTATGTGAGCAATAATGTTTTGGACTAAAATGGTATTGTTCGGTATGAGACTCTTCGCATCAATATTTTCTACAGATACAAATTGAAAAACATCTTTCGTAATATATCGATCTATATTTTTACCACCAATAACTCTAAAATCATTTTTTTCAGAAGAAATATGACGCTGAAACATACCCCCGCGTTCATTCTTTGCATTTAGATACTTTTTGTTACCACACAATTTTTTTGCCACGCTAATTTCCTGTTCCGAAACTCTATTCAGATACAAACCGAATTCAGACTTCGTGGTTTTCATAACTTGTGCAATGTCAACAAAAGAAGTTCCTTCGAACAAAGAGCTTGTATAGCAATCTTTCCTTACACTTTTATTGGCAAGAACAATGTTTGCTTCAAGTTTTACTTTTTCAAAAGCTTTTCCACAATCAACTATTTCTGTCAAATATGGTTCTATATAATCTCTTAACCCAGAATAATTTGATGCATAACAAAATGATTTTGGAATTATATATGCCAAAATTCCTTTGTCTGCGGAAATATTGATTCCTTTTTCTGTAAAAAGTATTGCTGTTTCTGAAGTTTTATTCGCGTAGACTTTTTTAAAATAAGCTATTTCCTCTTTTGATAACTTTGCTCCATACGGCGGATTTCCGATTACGATATCAAAACCGTCTTTAACACCAAACATCCATTCCGGATCAAAGAATGGAGCAACTTCATTGTGTTTGTATGGATCCCATTCAGCAAGCATAAGAATATTGCGAACTTTATCTACCAAATGATTCTCGATAAGTAAATTTAAGAGTGTTATTCTCAATTCTTTATCTTTCTTGCGGATTTCTTCTTTTTTCTCTTTTGTCTGAGCTAAAAAATGGGCTTCTCTATTCTCAAAAAGTGCTTTTTGGGTCGATGAAATCTCTCTATGAAATTGCGCATACTCGTCGAAATCGTTCTTCCCTAGTCCAATCAATGAGTTTGCACAAACAAACTTCGTTTCCAAGTTCGGAAGAGGTTTTACGCCGCGATTTTTCTCTTTATCGTCGATTTTGCAGTCAATAATAAGCGAAAGAAAGAATCTGAGTTTTGAGATTTCAACGGCAATCGGCTGAATATCGACACCATAAATGGATTTTTGAATAATTCCGAGTTTATGGACATAAGACCAATCCTCTTTTTGGAGCTGATCTTCGACAAACTTGCGAATATTTGAATCAGGAATCTTTTCAACCATTTTAACGATCCAATTTATAGACTGCGGATCTATTTTTTCCAAAACGAGAGCAGTTTTCTGCAAAATTCCCATCGGGAAAGCTCCGGAACCGCAGGCAGGATCGAGAACTTTCATTTTATCCAAAGCCTCAAGAATTCCATTGGATTGAGACTCTGAAAGTTCGGGAGCTTCTTCCGACCAGTTGAGAAGTTTGTCAACAGTTTCTTCATCGATTTCGACTTTTTGCAGCAAGTATGCCTTTAAAGACTCATTAACCATATATTCAACAATTTCACGCGGAGTGTAAAAACTTCCTGTTGCTTTTCTCGCACTTTCACCAGTTTCAGGGTTAATTTCAGCAAGAAGATTTTCAAAAATGCGTCCGAGCATTTCAGGATCTATTGAAAGTTCCACATCGACAGGCGTATTTTCATTTATCGTAAAATTATACATTTCAAGAAGTTCGAACAAATCATGAAACCACGAATCATCAATTTCAATAACACCGTGAGTGGCGATTCCTTGATATTTGTCGTCATCATCAGGCTCAAAAAGACCTCCGTTTAAAAACGGAATTGATTTTGCAAAATCCTCTATCTGCAAAAGTGCGGCAGAAGTCCTTTTCTCAACAGGAGTATTCAAAACCTCAAAAAACAGCGGCTCCAAAACACTATGGAAATAATTCTGATGTTTTCCGAGTGATTCCAAAGATAAAAGTTCTTCAGAAATAAGCGGTTTGCCGGCATCGGATTTTTTCTTTTTCAAAAACCAGCAGAAAATGATTCTTCCAATCAGTTTTACCGCAAAAAACTTCTTTCTATCAGCATTCGGATATTTTGCTTCATCAATGAAACGATAAAAAAGTTCGGCAATTTTTGAATAAAATTCCTTGTTTACGACTTCAACCGAAAAACGGCTTTTTAAATCTTCAAGGTTTGAGATTGCCCCTTTTTTTATTAAAAATTGTTCCGGAGTTTTTGTTTTGGCATCGGGTCCGAGATAAAATGAAAATCTTCTAGGATTCGAAATTTCTCTTTCGGTTTTTTTGCCGACCTTGTTGTAATCTGTCGTAAGTAAAGAGAGACGATAATTATCACTGTTGTTTGATTTGAAGATAATCAAGGCGTTAGGAGTTGAATCCTCAACATTTTGACGCATAAACTTGAACGCTTCCCTAGTCAGTGAAACTTTAGGATCGTTTTCACTTTCATGAGTCATATCGTAAATGGCAAGATCAAAATCCTCGGATCTTCCCAGCAAAGTTATTGATTTTATTCTATTTAACGCAAAATCTTCGGTTTTGTAATTTGCGCGTTTCCAATAAAAATCAGAACCAGGGAACATTTTGTTTTTTACGAATCCCATAAAATCTTCTTCGTTGAATCTGGCTTTAAAATCGTAACTCATTTTATCCCTCTTTAATTCAACTCTTCTGCAAGAATTATACTTTCTTCGCCGCCATCAATAGCGCGGGATCTTCTTCTGATTTTTTCTAAATAATCAAAAGGTATTTCCTTCTCTATTTCAGCAATTCCTTCTCTCTCTTTATCGGAATCAATGTTCCTTATCATTTTCATGTTATCTCCCGCAATAACTTTTAAATCAGATACGGCATAAAGAAGCTCTTTAAGATATTCTTTTTTATCCGGATTGGTTTTGATCAGGCCCCTTATTTTATCTGTAGTTTCCGTTTGTGTCCTGTCTCCTTTGGAATTCGAAGGATAGACAAACAGGTTCTTTTTTACATTCTGATAAAGCCAGTCAAAACTTGATGAAACACTCATTCCTTTTTCGGAAACATCAGCCTCCATAAGTCTGAAGGCTTCCTCTACCTTGATATCTTCAATAGTTCCGTCTGATTCGGCAAATTTAAATGCGCATTCTTCCCCTTTCTTACCAAAAACAAGAACTCCGGATCGCCATGACGGTTTTGTTCTCTTAACTCTGCTTCTAAACGGAAGCGACAAAGCGGCCTCATACAATTCAGGATGTTTTTTTTGAATCAAATTAAGATGTTGCCTGTATTTTGCATCCCATGACTCTTCCTCCTGAAGCTGCTTTTCTTTGCGAAGTTGTTCTGCAAAATGTTTGTTTATAGCTTCGTCATCGGTAAGAATTTTTGCATCTTCTCCAATCAAAGCATGAATCATTGCCATTTTAAAAGTTGATATCGTCTTAATTCCGGTTTCTTTTTCTCCTTTTTCAGTCGGGAAATAATTATAAATCTTAAGTTCATCAAACATTTTTTTGTTTATTCGGTTTATACGCCCGATACGCTGAATAACACGTGTCGGATTGTAAGGAATGTCGTAATTGAAAATTGTTCCAGCGCGATGCAGGTTGTAGCCTTCAGATATCGCATCCGTAGCAATGAGAATATCAAAATCGTTTAACTGTTCATTCTCTTCCAGACCGGCATCAAAATTTCGCTCGATGTTCCTTTTTATCCCTTTTGTTGCATCTGCGGAAGTGTATTTCATTACACGCAAACCGAATTTCAGCTTCTCGAACAAATAATTCGCGGTATCGGCGAATTCTGAAAACACAATGATTTTTCTGTTAGGATCGTTGTGAATTTCCGATTTTAAAATTTCGGAAAATGCTTCAAGTTTGGGGTCAAAAGTTACCTTTTCCCAATCGGAACGGATTCCTTTAAGAATTTTAATATCTCTCTCTATATCTTTGAGAAAATCATCGTTTAAATCTTCGCTCAGAAAGAACTGATAACCTTTTTCTTTCAGATTCTCAAGACGCTCGTTGACTTCTTCGGAAAACATTTCAAGTTCTTCGCCGTTAACGTCCGTAAGCAAAGAATCGACATCTATCACATTGCCTTTTTTTCTTATTGGAATTTGACCTTGATCAAACCATTTTTTTATATCTTCAGATGCTTTAAGAATTGAATCGACAGTTTTTTTGAAAGCGTCGAGCGAACTTTCAAATCTTCTGACAAGAAGAGTTCTCATAAATCCGGCAATATTTTTCTGACCTTCTATCAAGTAATCCAAATCTCTTGATTCTGCCGCGGTCATTTCTTTTTTCATTCTTTCCCGGGCTTCCGGTTTGAGATAAGACAAAGGTCTGTATCTTGCTCCGCTGAAACATTCTTTGTTGTTTTTAAGATCATCTTTTTTTGAATAAATCTTTTCCGTGGTTGCTTCATAAAGCGGCGCAAGTGTTCCTAATTCATAAGTTTTCGCCTGAGGATCATGAACCTTTGGGAAAAATATACCCTGACCTTGCAGATCTTCTTTGTATTCTTCAATGATATCCAAGTCTATTCTTGTTCTTCTGATAATTACCGGAAATATCAATTCTCTGATTTTTACGGCAATTTCATGGATTTGTTCTTCAAGTTCAGGTTTCTTGAGCTTATTGCTACGGTTCGATTTTTGAAGAATTTTATACTCTTTAATAAGTTCCCTGAAAGCAGATGATAGATTCTGAACAGTTCTTATTGTCGATTTTGCAGGAATCTGAAAAAGTTGGATAAGAGCAAAAACATCTTCAGGATTATTGTTGAAAGGGGTAGCAGTCAGCAAAGCGACTTTATTGCCTTGGCACAGTTTGTGAAGATTTGCATAGTCTTTTGTTTCCGGATTCCTGTACCTTGCAGCTTCATCAACAATGATGAGATATTCTTCATCAAAATTGAAATCAGTTAAAGCATCCTCAATTTTACCGCTACTGAAAACACGGGCATTATATTTGAATTTATATCTGTATCCTTCCCACTGGTCTTTAAGATGCGGTGGAGCAATAATTATTGTCGGAAGTTGCAGATTGTAGGCTAATGCTGAGGCAATTATTGATTTTCCGAGACCTACAACATCGGCAATTATTACGCCGTTATGTCGTTTTATAGTCGCAAGAGCCTGCTGAATTGCATCAGTCTGATATTTTAAATTAGCAAATTTCTTGTTTATATCATTCGGAAATTTTACCGATTTATCATTTTTTACGGAAAAATATTCTGATAAAGCCCTTATCCAAAGCAATATAGGATTCGGCACATTGTCAACCCAAATTTTTTTCTGAACTTCTGTAAAAAAGTCCTCTTTATTATATTCGCTGACAATATCCACAGAGTTTTCCCAAAGCTTGTTGAATAAATCTTTTGCCTCTTGAAAGTCTCGATTGTCTTTAAACATGACATTTATTTCATGCCTCCCGGCAAGACCACTGTATGAAAAATTACTTGAACCAGTGACAACCGTTCCTAACAAGTCTCCGTTTTCATTATGTTTTTCATCATATTCAAAAACATACATTTTTGCATGGTTAGGCTCTCTGGTTTTCTTTATTTCCAAAGAACCGTCTTTGATTTTATCAAGAAACAATTTCAGGTTTCCTTCCTGTTGACTATTGTCGAAATTATCCGTTTCATTGATAAGAAGAGTGAGTTTTTCGTAATAATCTTTTCTTATTTCATAATCACTCCTCTCTTCATCAAATTTTTCGACAAATGCTGTCTCTTTTAGTTTTCCGCTGATTATTTTATCAATGTCCATTCCTACGAGAATTTTCATTTTTTTATCTTTTATATCTTTTGAAAGCTCGCAGAAACCGCTGAAATAGAAATATCCAACCAAAACATAGATAAATTTAGAGCTCGGAATCACATTCCGCATTTTATCAATCAAAAGATTTTGATCATTCGTAATCAGTTGTCCCGACATTGTTCTCCCCTTAAGACCAAATCTATCTTACAAACTGATGCAAGCACCATAGAAAGACATCTCTTTTTCCCGAATCTTTTTGCCTTATTTCCCTGAAAAATGCAAGTTAAAGCACCGATTTAACGCAAATAATCACTGAAGAAATCTATGAATACAAATTTTTCAGGAGTTCATCAACTTCCTCGCACAGCCCGAAAACGCTAAGGCCAACATGGATTTCACCGTCATCACCGACGTAATCGGAAGACAGTGCTCCGCTCAGTATCCGACCGAAGACATCGTTTCCAGATGTGCCATCATGAAATACTTTGACGACACCGAAATGCGCCGCCTCAACGACATGTGGGACGAAGTAAAAGTCTCCTCATCGGGAATGTCGATGGTAATTCCCGTCATCATCGTAGTCCTCACCTTCCTCGTTTTCATAGTCGTCGCGATTATGAAGAGAAGATAGTGTCGGAGCGCGGGCGGTCACAGCCCGGCACTTCAGTTTTTTATCAAATTTACAGGATCAAGTTATCCTTCGAGGATCTCTTTCTCTTTCGCTTTGGTGATGTCTTCGAGTTTTTTGATATAGTCGTTGAGGTCTTTCTGGATCTTGTCGGTGAATTTCTTTTCGTCGTCTTCGGTGATCTCTTTGTCTTTCTGAGCGCGTTTTATCTCATCAAGCGCATCGCGGCGGATGTTTCTGAGACTTACTTTGAACTTCTCAGAAAGCTGGCTCAGCTGTTTTACGAGTTCTTTTCTTCTTTCCTGCGTGAGAGCGGGAACCGGAACTTTTACGACGATGCCGTCATTGCTCGGGTTGAAGCCGATGTTTGCGTTTCTGATCGCTGTTTCGATCCCTTTCAGAGCCGAGCGGTCATACGGCTGGACGACGATGAGCCTTGCATCGGGAGTCGTGACCGAAGCCATCTGGTTGAGCGGGGTTTTTGTTCCGTAGTAGTCAACAAAAATACTGTCGAGCAGTTTCGGGGAAGCCTTTCCCGTTCTGTACTGTCCGATCTCGTTTTTGTAGGAATCGATCGATTTGTCGTAATTTGACTTTAAATTGTCAAAAAAAGTTTTCTGTTCAAACATCTTTTTCTCCACTAATATGTAACTAAACTACCAACTTCATCGCTTGTCAAAGCCTTGAAAATATTGCCTTTTTCAAAAATATTTATGATCTTTACCGGCAATTTGTTCTCTTCGCAGAGAGTTATCGCGGTCATATCCATGACTTTGAGTTTTCTGGAGAGAGCATCCTGATAAGTCGTCTGTTTTATGAACACTGCATCGGTGAATTTTTTCGGGTCTTTGTCGTAAAGTCCGTCGACTTTAGTCGCTTTGACCAGGAGGTCGGCGCCTATTTCCACAGCTCTCAGAGCAGATGCCGTGTCGGTCGTAAAGAACGGGTTTCCTGTTCCCGCGCCGAAAACCACGATCCTGCCAGCTTCAAGGTGTTTGACGGCATTTTCGCGGACAAAATATTCGGCGACTTTGTTGATCTCTATCGCTGACATCACCGTTGTCGGCATTCCGTGTGCCTCGAACGCCGCTTTGAGCGCGAGAGAGTTTATCATCGTGGCGAGCATTCCCATGTTGTCGCCCGTCACGCGGTCAAGCCCGCTTTCGGTGTTTGCCGAAAGGCCTCTGAAAATGTTGCCTCCGCCGACAACTATCGCCACCTGGACACCTGCTTCGACAACCGGCTTTATCTCGTTTGAAAGGTATGAGAGAAAATCCTGATCGATCGGCCTTCCGTCTTTGGCAAGCATCGCTTCGCCGCTCACTTTGAGCAAAATTCTTCTGTATGACATCGGCTCCTCCGTAAAAAAGTCACAAAAGATTAGTCAGGGTCATATTTTTTTCAAGTTTTGCGTTTGAGTTTCAAGACCTCGGCAATGAATCGGAAATAGTTTCGTTCACGGTTTTGAAAAGTGCGGCAAGCGCGGGATCTTCCTTTGACAAAGCACTGTATTCTTTGAACAGGAGTTCCTTTTCGCCGCGGACAGCCGGGCCTGTCAGACCGTTTTTCCCGTTGCGGAAAATGTTGTCGAGCGAAGAGTTGACGAGCTGACGGACGAGTCTTTCGGCGACATCTTTTGAAAGACCGGATGACTGGAGAAACTTTAAAGCATGAATTGCAAAAAACTGCGTGAAATTTCCGCTAATTACAGCCGATGCGTGATAAAGCCGGTCAGGATTTTTACCGCAATAGACAAAATCAAGCCCCGCCTTTTTCAGCATCTCTTCAAAATCGGGATCATGCGTGCCCCAAAGTGTAAAAAGTATTTGATCCAACTTACTTCCCTTATTTATCGAAGAATAAGGATGAAGCAGAAAAACGCGCTTGTCTTCAAATTGCGTCGCCGCCGAAAAATGAACTGCGAAAATTCCAGGATTTTTCCTCAGAGTTTCTTCCAGAAGAGGCTTTACTGCAGAATCGGAGACTGCCAGGAAGATCATCCCGATCTTGTCTTCCGGCACTTTTTCAAGAATTTCATAATTGATTCCGCGTATTTGCAGGAAATTAGAGAGAGCGGTCCCGACGTTCCCCTTCCCGATCAGAAAAATATCCATTTTCAGGATCACATTCCCTGAAGTTTGCCTTTGAGGTCTTCTCCGCCCAGAACGTGAGCATGGAAATGCGGAACGGCCTGCCCTGAATCTTTGCCGGAATTTACGACAACGCGGTAGCCGCTTTCAGCCATGTTTTCCATAGCAGCGATCTTTTTTGCGACCGTGAAAAGCGACGCGAATATCTTTTCGTCATCCTTTTCGATCTCGTTCACCGATTTGATGTGTTTTTTCGTGATTATAAGATCGTGAACTTTGCAGAGCGGGTTGATGTCGCGGATAACGATGAAATTTTCGTCTTCATAAAGACGCGGCGAAGGAATGTCGCCTTTTACGATTTTGCAGAAAATACAGTCACACATTTTTAACTCCTTGAAATTATTATTTTTTGGGATCAAGACTGGTTATTTCAAACTCTTTTTTGCCTATCAGTTCATAAGCTCCGGCGCACTCTGCCGGAAGATCGCCGGCAAAAACGGCCGCGCTGTGAGTTCCGATGCCAAGGATCACGGCAAGTTCCGCATCAAGCGGGATCTCGAAACCGTGGTCGTATGTTCCGTCGCACTGCGTAAGACCGGTCCTTTCTATTTCAGCATCGATACTGCGTTCAGCCGCTACGACTGATTCGTCTTTGTTTTTGTAGTATCTGACTTTGACTGGAACTTTTTCCGGATATGCATCGGGATCGCAGGCCCAGCCTGTGATTTTTCCGTTTTCAGCCGATTCGAATTCACCTTTCGGCTTGTTTTTGGTCGTAGCGTATATCGTCAGATCGTCAACGACAAGACCGTGCCCTTCGACTGAACTGTCACTTCTGAATCTCAGACCGAAAACGAACTCGTCCGTCATACAGGTATCAGGAATCGTCCACATCAAAGGTTTGTTATGATATTCATCTACCCAAGCTTGATCCGAATAGCGGCAACCTGTAGCGTATGTTATAAACTCTGCGCCTGAATCCTCTTTAGTCGATACCCACGGTGATGACGGAATCTGATTCCAAGGAACGCCGGTAGCGTTGGTCGCTGTTACGGCACCTTCACCGTTACAGGTCGGATGGATAAAAGTGCGGTTTGACGTTGTACAGCTGGAAGAATAATTTTTGCCTTTTGCATAGAATGCCGCCTTTACCATGCAGGTTTTGCAGGCAGAAAGATCTGCAGGTCCCAAAGCCGAAGTGTAATCCATATTTTGAGAATAACCTTTATTTGCGGAGTATGCTCCGAAACTGTAAGAGCCGCTTCTTGCCGGAAGGACCGAGGATCCGACAAGATTCCAGTATGTATTGGTCGAAAATCCCTGAGTCGTGCCGTCATCCCAGTCGTATTTTCCGCCGTGAGGAAGTGCAGCTATCGCAGCAGCGCAGGCTGACAGTTCAGTCGGAAGTTCCACTTCGGTATCCGTATCATTATCGGCATCGGCATCATTGTCAACATCATCATCGGCATCGGCATCGGTATCATTGCCGGTATCATTGTCATTATCACCGTTATTCCCGGAATCGGCATCTTCGCCCTCGACGCCGTCTTCGTCGCTCTTTTCGTCATCAGCGGCGGGAATGTCATCATCGTTTTCTTCAACAGTGTCAGTATCCTGCAGGACATCATCGTCATCTTCGGTCACAGGATCCGGCAGTCCGGAATCCGTTTCATCGTCCCTGCCGTTTTCACCGTTGTCGGAAGTGTCGCCGCCGTCATTCACCTCACCTTCAGGAAGCGTGTCACCGGAAGGATCTCCACTGTCAGTATCAGTAGGATCGACGACCGAACCTGCATGGACGCAGAAGCCGTCGAAACAGGAATATGAACTGTCAGGACAGTCTGAAACAGTCACGCACGGAACAAGCGGTTCCTCTCCGTTGGAGCATGAAATAAAGAATAAAGACACAATAAAAATAAAAAAACTGCTTTTTTTCATATCAACACCTCCTAAAAGCGGTAAATTTTACTCATACGGCGCATTTTTTCAAAAAAATGTTTTTTTGCATAACCTTCAAATCCGATTATATTACTCTGTTTTTTAGCCGTGTGGCATTTTTGAAACGGAGAAACTTATGAAACTTGCAAAAATAAACTGGAAAAATTCGATATATCTTCTGACTGTGGTCCTTCCCGTCTTTCTTATCGATTTTTTCACCAAGAACTGGGCTTTGACTCTTAAAGGAAAGCCGGGGATCGTCGTTTTCGAAAACTGCTGGAACTTCATTTATGTCGAAAACAAAGGGGCTTTGTGGGGGCTCGGCGCGAATTTTCCTGATTCTGTAAGACAGCTGATTTTTCTGGGTTTTTCGACCATCATAACACTTTTGGTGATCTATCTTCTCTTGGCTTACGCCGAAACAAGATTCATGAAAATCATTTACGGGCTCATCATTGCAGGAGCTTTCGGCAACCTTTACGACCGCTTTTTCAGAGGTTTTGCCGTCATCGACTTCATCGACTGGCATGCCGGCGAAATATACCACTGGCCGACATTCAACATCGCTGATGTAGCCATCGTCGTCGCGATAATCCTGCTTGCGGTCGAAATACTTTTCCTGCAGCCGAAACGTCAAAAAGAGAAAAAAGAGGCAAAATAATGCATCCTACACTGTCGATAGGCGGTTTTTCCTTTTCTTCATTTTATTTTGTCGTCATTATCTGCGTCATAGTCGGAAATTTTCTCACATGGTGGGAGATCAGACGCAACAAACTCGATATAAAAATGGCTCTGCAGGGCGCCGTTATAACCACAACGATGGGTTATTTGGGTGCGAGAGCGATGCACATCGTTTTTGACGGATTTCTTGACATCTACATCCAGAAACCGCTCGCGATATTTGCAGTGTGGAAAGGCGGGCTTGCATTCTACGGAACAGTCATTTTCGGACTTCCGACCGCAGTATGGTGGTTCACGAAGCACAAAGCTCCGCTCATGAAATACTTGGACTGCTACATTTTAGGTCTTGCTTTCGGGCTCGGGCTCGGCAGATTCGCCTGCTATCTCAACGGCTGCTGCTTCGGGGAGATATCGGCTTCACCGTTTGCAGAAATATTTTTAAGATACGGGCTCAGCGCAAAAAACCAGTTTGCAAGAGATATCCTGCTCAATCTGAAAGACCTTCCCCTCCCCGTCCTGCCGACGCAGCTGGTCTCGACATTCGTGACCTCATCGATCTTTCTCGTTCTCTGGTTCTACTTCCGCAAACACAAGAAAAAAGACGGCGAACTTATCGGACTCTGGCTCACGATGTACGGCACTTTCCGCTTCATGATCGAATTTTTCAGGGCTGACGACCGCGGACTCTTCTTCAACAATATGCTTTCGACTTCGCAGCTCGTTGCGATAATCACCTTCACAATCGGAGTACTCATTCTGGTCCTCCCGTCGGAAGAGACTTTAAAAGAAAAAAAGAATGATGATCGAACAGTACAAAACTCTCTTTGAGCCGACGCAGCCGATAGAAATAAAAGAGAAAAACAGCCGTTTCATATCGCAGTGCTTCCCCGTTTCGACAAAAGAAGAAGCCGAGGAGACCGTCAAAAAACTCTGGAAGATCCATTACGACTGCACACATATCTGTTTTGCCTATCTTTTAGGTGAAGGAGAAACAGCGGTTTTCCGTTACAGCGACGACGGCGAACCTTCGGGCACAGCAGGACTTCCGATCTACAACGAGATCCTCAGAAAGGAACTTTTCAATGTTTTGGTCACAAGTGTCCGTTATTACGGCGGGATCAAGCTCGGAACAGGCGGTTTGACAAGAACTTACGGAGCATCTGCAAGAGCCGCGTTGGATTCTGCAAAAATCGAGACCGTCATAATAAAGAAGGAACTCGTTGTGAATATCCCTTTCGATTTCACCGGAATCGCAATGAGCTACATCGGCAGATTTGATGGTTTGGAAATAAAATCAACGACTTATACCGAAACAGGAAGTTCAGTCACAGTCAGGATCCCGATCGCTTCAGTCGAAAAATTCATTGCGGATCTGGTCGAAAGGACCGGGGGAAAGATAAAACCCGGAACCGTTTCGGGAAATTCATAAAAACATACAGAAAACCGGCTTTATTTTTTTAAGATTCGGAGTAAAATTAAGAGTTTTTGTTCTTGTTAAGGCTTTTTGTGGAGGGTTCTATGAAAAAGTTTTCTCTCATTTTCATGCTGATTTCAGCGATGCTGTTTTTTATCTCCTGCGAAGAAAGTATGCGTATCACGAATCCTGAAACTGATGAACCGCAAGAGACTCTGAACGATGAAGACACCGACTCCGATCCTGCGACCGATGAAGAAGAGGCCGTTTCCGATGACAACGACACGCCGCCGGTCGAGACCGACACAGAGTCCGAGGATGACGCCGACACCGTAAATGATGAGGGCGACACAGCAAATGATGACGTCGACACCGTAAATGATGACGGCGATACAACGCCCGATGACGATGCCGACACACATGAAGAACCGGATGATCACGGCGTGTGTGAACCAGGGACGAAACGAACAACAGAATGTGCCGGGCTTCCTCAAAACGGTGTATGGAACACTGCTGAATATCTGGAACAGGAATGCGGAAGCGAAGGTTTTTCACCTTCAAATGCCGGGAGCTACAACGAAGAAGCGGCATCTTCGACATTCGAAAATACAGTTCCTTCATCCAAAGAACCTCTGCCTCCTGACTGTCCGGAAGGAACAGGCGATGTTGACGGACTCTGCGAATACACGGGCTGCGGCCAGTATGCCTACGTAATGTACTTTACAAGCAAAAGCGGAGTTTTTATCTACAAGCAGGATCCTGCTTCGACCTGTTTCAAAGAGGCGAGCAATTCCAGCGAACAGGCTCCGTGCTGCTGCGGCAAACCGATCTATAAATTCAACAAATCAGGCGAGATTCAGGAAACATACGATCCTGCATCCAATCCCATGGAATATGCATCTTCGTTCACAGAAAACGGCGCAGTAGCTTCGACTGACGAATGGGTCTGCACACCCACAGTTCCCTGCGAAAACGATTACGAGTACGGCAAAGAGACAGGAAAATGCTACAAATGTTTCGGAGAACTCACTTTTGACGGCAGTCAGTACCAGTGCAGGATCGAGATAGGCAGCGAATGCCGTTTCAAATGCAAAGCCGGTTTCAAATGGAACGGCGAAAAGTGCATCTAAGCTTTAAAAGATATCCTCTGCATCGCCTGAAGCCTGCGGAAGCAGTTTCGGCGCTTTCATCGTAAACATTTTGATCTTGGCAAGCGCACGTGATTCGATCTGTCTGACGCGCTCTTTTGAAATGCCGTATTTCTCGCCGATCTCCTCCAAAGTCATCGTTTCATCGGCAAGATAACGGTTCCAGATAACGAATTTTTCCCTTTCGTTAAGCGTACTTATCGCATTTCTAAGCTTGATCCTCATATCCTCGTCGTCGATCTCCTGATCGAAATCGCTTTTGTCTTTGAGTTCGATCAGTTTTTCGTCGCTTCCTTCGATCGTCTGGTCTATAGAAACATCGTTGTATGATGAGACGACCTGAAGCGCGTCGATGACTTTGTCGGGAGTGACATTGAGCCTTTTCGCAACTTCCTGGATAAGTTCCTCCTTCGATATCTCACCGTCTTTGTCATAGCTTTGGATATCCTTTATCGTCGCCATCATGTTGAAGAAAAGTTTGCGCTCGTCCCGGCTTTTTCCGAAGCGGACTATGCTCATCTGACTGATGATGAACTCCTGTATCTTAGCCTTGATCCACCACGTCGCGTAAGTGGCAAAGCGGACACCTTTGTCGAGATCGAACTTCTGCAGAGCGGTGAGAAGACCGAGACTCCCCTCCTGAATGAGATCGGGGACATCGCGGAAATTCCTGAATTTATATGCAAGGTTAACGACGAGTTTCAGGTTGCTTACGATGATCTTCTGCGCCGCTTCCTTGCTCTGTGTCTCTTTGAACTCCTTAAAAAGGTCGGCTTCCTCTTCACGTGTCAGATCAGGGACAGAAAGGACGCTGCGGATATAGGTCGAAAGCGTGTTCTGAGACAGTATCGGGATTTTGGTGAGAGTTTGTTTTTCGCTCAAAATGACCTCACTTTTTTCTTATTTTGATCGCTTCGTCGCGAAGTTTCGGATCGGCGCAGTTGCTGTTGAACCATATCCCGAAGAGGGCGCGCTTGAAATCATGCCCTTTTATCTCGCCTAAAAGCTCGGACTCAAAATAGATCCTGGTTCCTTTACCCGGAAGATAGAGGAATGTTATCTGTTTGTTCTTTTTCGGTTTTTTGCCTGAATTTTTGAGCATTGCAAGAAACGTGTCGATACGCGTCTGGATCGTTTTAAGGAACTCCTTGTCGTGGCTCATTCCGTAGCTGAAACCGCGTCTGAGTTCGCTGATGAGCTTGTTCATGCCGAGAAGATTGGAAAGCGAGACAAGACGGATGGCCATCGGCTGGTCACCGTCTTTGATCTTCATATTGTCGGTCTCTGTCCCGGCGACATAAAGCCCTATCGCGTAGAGAGAAAACGAGGCCGGCGCAAAAACACCGTAATTCCTGAGCGGGATCGTCAGATTTTCATCGACTTTTATTTCAGGATCATACTTTACTTTTGCGGCAAAAACGGGCAGGACAAAACAAAAAACGATGATCAGAGAAAAGATTTTTCTCATTTGATCTTCAGTTCTTCCCTCTTGAAATTGACGACAAAATCAACAGCGTCTTCGATCTTCATCTCCTGCTTTTCGTTTGTTTTGCGGATCTTTACTTCGACAACGCCTCTTTCAAGCGATTTTGCGCCGAAAATTATCTGGACAGGGTATCCGACGAGGTCCGCGTCGTTGAATTTGAAGCCCGCCCTTTCGTCGCGGTCGTCGATGACCGTTTCAACTCCGGCCGCATTGAGTTTTTCATAAAAATCGAACGCCGCGTTCTTCACTTCCTCTTTGTTCATCTGAAGCGGAAGGACTATCGCCTCGTAGGGAGCAAGCGCCATCGGCCAGATTATGCCGAATTCATCGTGGTTCTGCTCGATCGCGGCCTGGACCGTCCTGCCGACACCGATCCCGTAGCAGCCCATGACAGCAGGAACAGATTCGCCGTTTTCGTCGATGAACTCACATTTCATTTTCGAACTGTATTTCGTTCCGAGATAGAAGACCTGCCCTACTTCGATACCTCTGCACTCTTCAAGCACGCCGTCACAGTGCGGACATCTCTCGCCCGCCGTCGTAACGACGAAATCACCGACCGCATCCGGCGTGAAATCCCTGCGCATAACGACGTTTTCGATGTGGTAGCCTTCTTTGTTGGCGCCTGCAGTGAGCGAAGGCATAGTCGTTACCGAATAGTCGGCAAGGATCTTTATCTGTTTTCTGAGACCTACAGGCCCGATGAATCCGTGCGGAGCGCCGGAAATATCCTCGATCAGAGCATCACCTGCGAGCTCTACCGCGTTTCCTTTGCAGAAAGCCTGGACTTTCGCCTCGTTGATCTCCTTGTCCCCTCTGACAAGGATCATGACCGGCTCTTCATCGACCATGTAGATCATTGATTTCATTATTTCTTTTGTATCTTTACCCAAAAACGCGGCAACTTCTTCCACCGATCTCTGGTCAGGCGTTTCGACATCTTTAACAGGCGGGACCGCCGAAGGATCAAGCCTGCCTTCGCTGTAAACGGAAGTCGCCTTCTCAAGGTTTGCCGCATAGTTGCACTTGCTGCAGGAAAGGATCGTATCTTCACCCGCATCGGCAAGGACCTGAAATTCATGGCTCATATCGCCGCCGATAGCACCTGTTGCGGCATCGACCGGCTTGAATTTAAGACCGCTTCTTTTGAAGATCGCGTTGTAAGCCTCATACATTTTTTTGTATGATTCCTTCGCCTTCTCCTCGCTGACGTCGAACGAATAACCGTCCTTCATTATGAACTCTCTGCCTCTCATCAGGCCGAAACGCGGACGGACTTCGTCACGGAACTTGCTCTGGAACTGGTAAAGGTTGTAAGGCAGCTGCTTGTAGCTTCTGAGATTGCGGCGGACCATGTCTGTGATGACTTCCTCGTGTGTCGGTCCCAGGCAGAAATCACCGCCCTTTCTGTCTTTCAGGCGGAGAAGTTCCGGGCCGTAGTAGTTCCATCTGCCGCTTTCCTGCCAGAGTTCGGCCGGCTGGACCGAAGGCATGAGGACTTCCTGACAGCCGCGTTTGTTGAGCTCTTCGCGGATGATATCCTCAAGCTTTCTTATGCTTCTGAGGGCAAGCGGAAGGTAGTTGTAAACGCCGCTCGCGAGTTTCTGTATCATTCCGGCGCGGTAAAGCAGACGGTGGCTCTCGATCTGCGCCTCTTTCGGAACTTCCTTCAATGTCTGGAAAAAAAGCTGACTGACTCTCATTAAAATCTCCGTTTATAAAAATAACAAAATCTCGTGAATATAATCATTTTTCAGGCGATTCATAGTATTATTCATTGTTTTTGCCAAAAAAATCTTCGATCTGACGCACAATCTGAGCGACCGGCAGGACGTTGAACTTCACTCCGGCAGGCGCCGACTTGATAAAATCGCGGCCGTAATACTTCTCTGCGATGCGTTTGTCGAGCACCGTAACAGTCCCGATATCGCTCTTCGTGCGGATAAGTCTCCCGAAACCCTGCTTGAACTTGAGGACTGCATTCGGCAGCGTATAGACCTGAAATCCGCCTTTCCCGGTTTCCTGCTCGAGGCGCGCCACATAACGCTTGATAAAAGGATGGCTCGGAAAGCGGAAAGGAAGTTTGACTATCACAAGATTGCGCAGAGTCTCCCCTTTCATGTCGATCCCTTCCCAGAAAGTCTCGGTCGCAAGAAGCGTCGCGTTCACGTCTTCGCGGAACTTCTTCATTATCGCCTGGACAGGCATCTTTCCCTGCGAAATGACTTCAAAATCGAGATCCGAAAAGTATTTGAGAGCGTTTTCGCGGTGGCTTATCGAAGTAAAAAGGACAAGGGCTCCGCCCCCTGAAGCCTTGACGATGTCGTGCGCCGCATCGATACTTTCCGAATCGAAAAGTTCTCTGTTCGAAGCAGGATCTGGCATGTCTCCGCCGATGAAAGCCTTTATCTGGGAAGAGTAGTCGAAACAGCTTTCCAGACTTATCGCCTTTTTCTCCCTGTCGGTCTTGTCCAATCCGCTTTCACGGTAAAAGAAATCGAAACCGTGTTCATCTCTGCCTGTAGTGAGAGTCGCGGATGTGAAAATTATACTTTTGACACCTTTGTAGAGATTGTCGGCAAGGATCTTCTGAACATCGAGCGGACTTATCGTCAGAGTGAGCGTTTCGCCGCTCTTTTCACCCCAGAAGACCTGATTCTCAGTGTTGGTCCCGATGCAGAATTCGCTGTAGAAACCGGCGTAGGAGGCCAGTTTCGCGACAACTCCGTCAAGATCTGTGAGAAGCGAACGGTTCATATCGTCCATAACAGTGCGAAGTTCCGTATGCTCCGAATCCTTTTCTTTCAAAAGTTTCACTACAGGCGCTATCAGATCGGTAACATCGGTCACAACAGTCACTATTTTGCCGAGAACGTCAGTCATTTCCTTCCGTTTTTCGGGATCGTCAAGCTCGAAAAGCGTTTCATCGCTGTTTTTGCCCAAAATAGAGATCAGTTCAGGGATAAACGAGTGCGCAAGTTTCGCCTGAAAGCCGCCCGAAAGTATGTTTACCGCCTTTTCAAGCGGTTTCAGCAGCATCGAATTTGCATTGTTGTTGAGAAGTTTCGTCAAAAGCCCCTGACCTGACGAAGTGTTGTAAAGTTTTCCGAGCAGTTTTCTAAGCGTGTTCGACGAGACCGATTCGCCCAAAAAACTGACCGCGCTTTTAAAAATGTTGTGAGCCTCGTCAATTACAAGAATATCGAATTTCGGCAGAAGGCCTTCACCCTCCTCCTCCTCTGATTTCATCGAGACATCGGCCATGAGCAGATGGTGGTTCACAAGGATGAGAGAAGCAAAATTGGCCCGTCTTCTCGCCTTGAAAAAGAAGCACGAATTGAAAAAACGGCATTTGCTTTTCTCGCAGGCAAGTTCATCGGCGCAGATCTCGTTCCAGATATCGAGAGAAAGCGCGGAATTCATGTTGGAACGCGATCCGTCATCCGTGTAGTTGAGCCAGCGGTCGATCTCCTCAACAATGTCGAGAGTCTTTTGGGAAGCGGCGTCATCGATCTTCAGCTGAACACTTCCCATTCTGAAGTCGGCGTATCTCCTTTTGCAGAGATAGTTGCCCCTCCCTTTCAAAACGACAGTCCCGACATCGGAGATATCAAGTTTTTTGAGAAGCGCCGGGATATCCTTATTGAAAAGCTGCTCCTGCAGAGCGATCGTCGAAGTGCTCACAACGACTCTCTTCCCTTTGTTTTTCGAGACATAGAGCAGCGCCGGAACAAGATACGCAAAACTTTTGCCGGTCCCGGTCCCCGCTTCAGAAATCAGGATAGACGAAGAGTTTACCGCTTCGGCAACAGAGAGAGCCATCTCGGTCTGCGGACGCCTGAACTCGAACGAACTGTCGGACTGTGCAAGTCTGCCGTTCTGACTGAAGATCCCTGCGACCTCCTCAAGATCGACAGGTTCCGTTTCAGTGTTCTCAGGTTCGATCCTCTCGACGACAGGAAAAACGTTGAGCACATCGTTGTCGACAATGTATGACCCGACACTTTTTTCGGCTGCACGGGCAGCGACTTCGATGTCTGCACCGCTCGGATTGACATTTCCGCTCGGATGATTGTGAATGAGTATCTCACCTGGAGCCGCAGTGGCTATCACCGCAGGAACAGAGCCTGCATCCCCCATTGCAACGCGGCGCAGATCACAGATTTTGCCGTCAGGATCGGCTTTGCCGACCATAACGATCTCGTTTCCGTCGTTCTGCGAAATAAAATATCTCGCAAGCCTTATGGCCGCAGCCGTAAAATAAAATTCAGCTTTAAACGACATAAGTTATCCGAAAAGCTAAAAATGCCGCACGAAGCGGCAAAAAACTGAAGTTAATCAGTCATTGATGCGGGAAAGAAGATCTTTACCTGCCTTGAAAAAAGGAAGTTTCTTCTGATCGACGCTTATCGTTTCGCCGGTTTTGGGATTTCTGCCTTCATAAGCACCGTAAGTGCGGACTACAAAACTGCCGAAGCCTCTGATCTCTACACGCTCGCCATTGTTGAGGGCTTCGATCATAGCATCGATCATAAGGTTTACGAACTGTTCCGCATTTCTCTTTGAAAGGTTTGCTTTTTCTGAAAAAACAGCAATTAAATTCGACTTATTCATTCATTCCTCCATAAAAGTCTCATCTCAAAAAAGCCGCTCTTTTCTAATCATTTTTTGCGATATTGCAAGAAAATTTTCCATTATTTTAACACTTTAAATTTATACAGAACTCCCATGTCCGAAACGAAGTATAAAGAATTCCTGTCACACACCGCATTGCTCGACACACCGTTCGGTATCATCATGGAGTAATGATCCTTCGTAAAATCGGGTGAAAGAAGATGTATGAAAGCATCGGTATCGCCCAGCATAGGACCTTCGCCCGAGGTCATCGCGACCGCAAAACCGTTCCCCAAAACAAGATTCGTGACATAGTTCATCGACTTGAAAGGCTGCGCTTTGAATTTTCCGTTCTCATCGAAAAGAAAGATCCCGCGGCGCCCGAAACCGGCAAAACCGTTCTCATACTTCATAAGTTCAAGATCCTCCATGTTCTCAAGTTTCACCGGCTTTCCGTCAACGATCACGCCGCCGTATTCCCCGCCTGAAAAAAGGATGGAATCTTCGATCTGAACAAAAGAAAGGATATCGAAAAAATCACGTTTTTCGAATCTTTTCATCGCATTCGCGGTCTTGAATTTGTAGTAAGGGACAAGATCTACTTTCCCTTCGTCCCGCAGCATGAAAAATGTGATAGTGCCGTCGGAAAAGCCGAAAACTATCTTTCCTCCGACAACTACCGGCGGAGCAAGGCGCACAACGGCAAGTTCCTCGCTGTTTTCATAGTCGCTGTACATGTTTTTAAGTTCGCCGCTCTCCTTATCGACGACATAGATCGCGCTGTCGTGGAACTGGATGAGAACGAATTTGTCTTCATAAATGAAAGGCTGTGCCGCGACAGTAGCCTTTCCCGTGATATTCCAGAGGACTTTCCAGCTGTATTCGGTCTTCTTCCCTTTTTTTGCAGTTACGAGTTCAAGCATGAACACCGAATTCGAAACAGGAACAAGCGCGTGCGTTTCATCGACTGCGACCGGTGCGACCGTGCACTCTCCTTCAAAAACGGCAGTCGATCTGAGTTCTCCGTTTTTTCCGAAAAAATGAAGTTCACCCGACCTCGCGGCAACGAGCAGACCGTCTCCGAAAAACGTCACGCCCGCCTCTTCGCGCCTGTTCACCTGGACCTGATTCTTCTTGAGCGGAACAGCCCATTCGATAGCAAGATGGGGCTCCCCTTTTTTGACAAAAACAGGCGACCTTCCGGCATTTTCGTCAAATTCGGCAAAAATCCGGAGTGAAAATAAAAAAATGAAAAAAAATGGGAAGAATTTGAGCTGAGACATTAATTCTGTGCTTTTTCCGGCTCTTTCGTTGCGACTTTGCTGACTATCTTGGCAATAAGAACGCTCTTCGGATACTCGTTTTTCAATCTGTTGTAATACTCTGCCGCATCATCGGCTTTTCCGAGTTTTTCATAAGCCATGCCGATGTAATAAAGCGCGTAATCCTTATAGATATCGGTCTTTTGGTCGAGCCATTCCTTCCAAATGCCGGAAGCCTTTTCGAAATCGCCTTTGTCGAAGTAGCACATCGCTTCGCCTTCGTAGGTGACGAAACGGATGTCGGTGTCAAGTTTGCCGCTCATGCGAGCCTGCTTGAAGAGATCGACAGCCTTGTCACAGTTGTTGAACTGCTCTTTGTAAATACGGCCTGAGAATACCATCGAAGCAGCCGCATTCATGGAACCGGACTGGTTTTTTATAACTTTGCCGAAAGCTTCAAGAGCCTTTTCATAAGAAGCATTTGCGTTTTCAGGATTTTCCCCGTCAGCCTTGTCGAGGAGTTCCGCAGCCTCGGCATATTCAAGCGATTTTGCGTCGGATGCCGATTTAACAGCCGTCGAAACAAGCATAGCTATCACTACAACGGCAACTATTGCTGCAACACAGCCGAAAATAAAATAAGGATGTTCGAGAACAACTTTTTTACCCTGTTCCTGAAAAGCGTCGTTTTCAACGATATGCGCAGCCGCTTCAACATCTTTCGCCTTAGCTTTTCTTGCGCCTCTAAGCTTCAAAGCCATGATTTCCTCCAAAAAAATAGAACAAACAAAAAAATACCGCGCCTTATATAAGAAAGCCTTTAAAAGTCAAAAAAATTCAGTGCCGCTCCGGGATTTCTTTGCGCCGCTTCGGGATTACGTAATTCCCTTATTCCGTAATTACGGCAAGATCAACGGCGCGAGAAATTAATTTCCGAAAGGCCTTTCCTCTGTGGCTTATCGCGTTTTTCTCTCCTTCCGAAAGCTCGGCAAGAGTCTTTTCATAGCCGTCGGGAACAAAGACCGGGTCATAGCCGAAACCGTTTTCTCCGCGTTCCGTTCCGATTATTTTTCCGCAGCATCTTCCCTCGGCTGCGATCACAGTTTTATCAGGAAAAATGAGGACTGCCGTGCAGAGGAAGTATGCGCTCCTGTCGCCGGCTCCGGAAAGTTCGGCAAGAAGTTTTTTTCTGTTTGCGGCATCTGTCCCTTCCGCAGAAAAACGGGCTGAAAAGATCCCGGGGGCTCCGTTCAAAGCGGGAACGACAAGACCCGAGTCATCGGCGAGCACGATCTGACCTTCAGCCGCCTTTGCCGCAGCTTCGGCCTTTATCACGGCGTTCTGTAGAAAAGTAGAACCGTTTTCGTCAGGAGCGGTCCATGCCGGGAACGCGCTTATCGGAACTATCTCAAAACCTTCAAAGATTTCAGCGGCCTCACGCAGTTTCCCTTTGTTTCCCGATGCAAAAACTATTTTCATTCTGACCTCCAAAAAACAAGTTGAGCCGATTTTAAAGAAAAGAACGGGAAAAACAAAATTCTTTGCCGCCGCCTCCGATTATCGTGATATCGTGATATCGCCGCTCTCTTACGACTCCGAATTTGATTGACATTTTCGCCGTTATGTTGAAAATCTTCAGTTTTTTGTTGATTTTCGGGGGAAAAATGGAAGATCTTTTCTTTATTCTCAATTCGAAGCGCTTCATGCCGTTTTCGGTCGCTTTCGTCTTTATTTACGGACTTTTGTTCGGAAGTTTTCTCAATGTCTGCATCTACCGCATCCCGCTTGGGAAAAGCATCGTTTTTCCGCCGAGTTCCTGCACGAAATGCGGACACAAGATCACATGGTACGAAAACATTCCTGTGTTCAGCTGGCTTTTTCTGCGCGGCAAATGCTCCGGCTGCGGAGAGAAGATCTCGCTGATCTACCCTGTGATCGAGCTTCTGAACGCGTTTTTATACCTGTTTGCGTTCCTGAAATTCGGGCTCCATCCGCGCCTCATCCTTCCGCTCTACTTCATTTCGGCACTTGTCGTCACCGCGGCGATCGACTATAAAACGCAGTTCGTCTATTCGAAAGTGATAATCCCTCCGATCTTCATGGGGATCCTCTGGAGCTTTTTCGAACCGTCTCTGACTTGGCAGGAATCGCTCACCGGGATCGGTGTCGGAGCGGGATTTCTCCTGCTTGCGATCTTTCTTTTCTACATTGTCACACGCAAGATCGGCATGGGACTCGGCGATGTCTACATTTTAGCGGCGATAGGCGCATTCACGGGTCCGGTCAAGATCCCGTTCGTCCTTTTCATTGCTTCATTCGGCGGGATAATCTTCTATCTCGTTGCAAAGTTCTTGTTCGGAAAAAAGCGCATTGCCGGCAATATTTCGGCCGAAGACCTTAACTCAAAGGAGGAGAAGGATGTCGAGCACGCGATCTATTTCGGCCCTTTCCTCGCGGCAGGCGGACTTCTGATGTTCCTTCTCCCGACTGAGACAATGAATTCCATTTTATCTTTCTTTTTCGGGATGTGATCATGGAACTGCTTGATTTGACCCGCAAAAAACTCGAATCGATCCTTCTTGAAAACGGTTTTGCCAAATTCAAGGCTGCACAAATAATGCAGTGGATCTATCAGAAAAGAGTTTTTTCGTTCGATGAGATGACCAACATCAGTAAATCCGACAGAGAAAAACTTGCCGGAATGTTTGAAATATCACCGATTTTCCCTGGCGAGATCTTCGCTTCGTCCGACGGAACGCAGAAACTCGCCTTCACGCTGAGCGACGGCAATGTTGTCGAAGCTGTCATCATTCCGGAAGAATCGCGCTGCACCCTCTGCGTCTCGACTCAGGCGGGCTGCCCCCTGCACTGCGCTTTCTGCCGCACCGGAAGCCTCGGTTTCAAGCGTGATCTCACCGTTTCGGAAATAGATTCGCAGGTCCTCGCGGCTCAGATCGAAGCCGAAAAAAATGAAAAAAGGATCACGAATCTCGTTTTCATGGGAATGGGCGAACCGCTTCTCAACTTTGAAAACCTCCTTGACTCGATCGATATCCTGCTTGACGACTTCGGCTTCAACTTCTCGAACAGAAAGATCACTGTTTCGACTTCGGGCGTTGCAGACAAAGTCGTCGAATTGGGAGAAAAGACAAAAGTGAACCTCGCCGTTTCTCTTCACGCGGTCACCGATGAAAAACGCAGCAGGATCATGCCGATAAATAGGAAATATCCTCTCAAGGAACTTCTTAAAGCGATAGATTCCTACCCTGTTTCGCGCAAAATGGTAGTTCTGGAATATGTCATGCTCAAAAATTTCAACGACACACCTGAAGACGCCGAAAAACTGGCGAAAATAGCAAAAAGATACGACGCAAAAGTCAACATCATCCCATTCAACACCTTTGACGGAGCCGCTTTCGAGCCGACACCGATGAAAAGGATCATCGATTTTCAGAATATCCTGATCGCAAAAAATGTGACCGCGCTCATCAGAAAGTCGCGCGGCGGCGACAAACTTGCAGCCTGCGGTCAGCTCGGAAGGGTGAAAAATTAGATCAAGGATTCAGTAGACGCACCTCGGCACGTCCCTACTTTTCAAGGCGTTTGATAAGATAAGGAAATACAGCTTCGAAATCGACGCCGTACCAGTTGTGATTCTCCTGTTTCATCGTCTCTTTTATTGCTTCGACGACAAAATCAGCCGCAAGGGAATAGGATTCTTCGAGAGTGCATCCTCTCAGACAAGCGCCGGTAAAAACGCTTGCGAAGATATCGCCCGTTCCGTGGAAATTCTGGTTGACTTTTTCGTGGAAATAACTTGAAAAAGCATCCTTTTCCGCATCGTATGCAACGATACCGATCTTTCCGGCGACATTTTTGAAAGAAGGCTGGTCTTCAGGAAATTCCACACCTTTAAGGACCACCTTTTTAGCACCTAATGCAGCGATATCTTTAAGTATTTTTTTAAGATACGCTTCATCGTACGTGCCGCCCGCACGGTAAGGGACACCGAGCATGAAACTTGCTTCAGTCATGTTCGGAACGATTATATCTGCCTTCCCGCCGAGTTTAGCCATGGCAAATGCGAATTCCTGAGTAAATCCGGGATAGAGTCTGCCGTTGTCGGCCATGCACGGGTCGACTATCGCGAGAGTCCCCTCCCCTCCGAAATCGGCAATAAGCCTTTTCATAAGCTCAAGCTGCTCGAATGAGCCGAGATAGCCTGTGTAGATCGCATCGAAATGGAAATTTTCCTTTTTCCAGTGCTCCATGACAGGGGCGATCTCGCTTGTCAGATCGTGAAAAGTAAATCCTTTAAAAACCGTGTGTGTCGAAAGAACCGCAGTCGGGATGACGCAGGTCTCGACACCCATCGCCGAAATTATCGGCAGGGCAACGGTAAGAGAACATTTGCCGAGACAGGAAATATCCTGAACGGTAACCACACGTTTCATAATGACCTCCTAAGATAAAAAGATTAAAACGGGTCGTTGATTTATTCACCAAAATAAATGCAGTTGAGCGAAACAGCCTGCTTTGTGTCAAAGCCTTCGTTGAGATAAAGTTCCGGGGCCGGGGTCTTGTATTCGCGTTTCGGCATGAAAGCTCCGACAGAACCTTCAGCCGGACAGAAGATTTCAGTCTGGTAAGTGCCCTGGAGTCTGAATTTGGCAGCATATTCGGAAGCGCTGACTGCCTTTCCGTTGAGTTTGACCGACATTGAAAAATCGATCAGGGTAAGATCATTGCTTATGACCGTTCCCGACGCCATGTTGTGTGAAGCAAGGACCGGGACTCTCGCATAACTCTTTTCAGATGCGACTTTGTCAACGAAAGCAAGCTCAAGGTATGCGTTTATGACAGAGCCCGTGAGGACTTCAGCGGCATATTTGCCGTCTTTTTTGCTAAGATCGAGCACAAAATCGCTCGCCGTTTTGTCGATATTCACTGCGAGAGCTATCGACTCGAGGCTCTTTTCCCCTTCTGCCCATGTTGCGAAAGGAGTTCCGTTAACATTGAAGTCAAGCGTGACTCTTCCTGTCTTCAGAGCCAGTTCGTGGTCTGTCTCGTCGTCGTTGATCTCGAGATCGTGTTCGATATAAGTTTTAAAATCGCTCGAAAGGATCCCTTTTCCGTCATAGATGACATCGTAAGATCCGTCAGGAACATAAAAACTGTATTCTCCGCCGGAAAGTTCCGAAAGGTTGACTACCGGATATTCTCCGCCGTTCTCGTCTTTAAGTTTTATCAGGTCGTTTTTGTCGGTCTCGAAAGTGGAGCCGTTGAGAGTGACTTTCCCTGTGATCTTGTTGGGAGAAACATCAAGGTTCAGTTCTTTCTCTGTCAGCCACGAAGTCGTTCCGTCAGCTTCAGTGACTGAAAAAGAGAACGAGGAGACTTTGTTGCCTTCGCTGTTTTCATATTTTGCAGGGACCGTAAACGGCAGTGCCTGGAAGATGCCGGAAGCATCGTTGAGGTAACTTTCAAAATTCATCGAATAGGATTTCGGGGTATATTGAACACTTCCTTCACCGTCGACTACAGCGATCCTTCTTACAAGCAGGGCGTCGTAAGTAACATTCCCTTCACCGTCAGCGACGATCTCTGTGCCCAGATTCTTGATCACAAAAGAGGATGCGTCGAATCCGGTCGCCTTAAGTTTGCCTATCGTGCAGTCGGCAGCTTCACACTTTGCAACTGTCGGGAAATCGTTGCCGCCAAGGAAAGTTATTTTGCCGTGGACTCTGCCGAAATCGAGCGAGATGTTGTGGGAGGAAGGATTCTCTACTCCGCTGTTCCATGTTTCCAGCTTTATATAGCGGAGAGGATAAGAGTCAGCCTCCGGAAGATAGAGGAGATTCAGATCAGCACCGGTCGTAACAGTGATGTTGTACGATGAAGCCGAAGAAAGATCAGCCGCAACGATCCCGTTTGCCGAACCGAAGGGGGGATTTTCGACAAGAATAAGCCTGCCTCCGCCTACAGGATAACCTTCTTTCACGATCGAACCTGCAAAAGTCACCGTCTGGATCTTGATATTGGATTCAGTATCTTCCTCTACCGACAGAGCATTCGCCGAAGAGACGGCTGTTCCCTCGAACATCCCCTGTCCTGATGCAAGCTGACCTTTGAAATAGACCGAATATTTTCCTTTCGGGAGCAGAAGATCGAAAGAAGCAAATCCGCTGTAAGGAATGACTTTCTCAAAAGTTCCCGTTTTGAGGACGAGCTGCGTCTCGGCCTGATAGGTCTCTTCAACTGTAAAGACAGAATCAGAGTTGTTTACGACCTTTCCTGTGAGGTGATAAAGCGGGAGATCGAAATCGAGCGTTCTGTCACCGCTTGTCATGTCGATATTTTCCAGCATGACGATCTTACTCGATGAGGAGACAGGTCTGTATGCGAAATTGTATCTTCCTTTCGGGAAATTCAAGGTCTTGCCCGAAAGCCCTGCGGCATCACCGACTTTGAATTCGTCGAGAGTCTCTCTGTTTTCCGCCCAGATCTCGCCGTAGACATCATCTCCGGCCGCCGCGCCGTTGACAGTGATCTCTCCGACAGTGAGTTTTTTAGTTTCGACATTGATCTCGAAAGAATCTCCGCTGCGGATCTCGGTGCAGTCTCCGGTGTAATCCGAAGTGTCAGTGTCTCCCGGCTCCGTATCGGTGTCGGAATCATCGACCGTATCGGTGTCGTCAGGCTGAGTGTCGGTATCGGTGACAGCAGTGTCTCCGGTGTCGCTGCTGCCGTTGATTACACATTCGGTCCCGGACCAGTGGTAACCGTCAGGACATGAGTCCTTCGATTTTTTACTTCCGCCGCATGAAACGACCAAAACAAGCGCTGCAAGCAGCATGATCTGAAAACATTTTCTCATTTTTGCATCTCTCTCAAATTAAACCTTAAAAAAAGCCTGAAAATTTTATTGATGACCTGTGCTTTGTCAATAAATTAAAGATCCGGGATATATTATTATCCAGAGATCGGCAGGTTTATAGTCCTACCCTTTCTTTACGAGGTGGTAATTTTTCTTTCCGCAGCGGATGACAAGGAGCGATCCGTGAAGAAGATCCGCTGTTTTAAGCATCATGTCGGCATTGTCAGCCTTTTCATTGTTGACGTAGCAGCCGCCCTGCGCGATCATCGCTCTCGCCTTGCCTTTTGAAGGCTGCATCTTGGTGAGAACAAGCAGATCTGTGATATTTACGCCGTTTTCGAAGTCACTTGCCGGAACTGTTGTCGAAGGAACATCCTTGAAAATACTGATGAGATCTTTTTCGCTGAGTCCGTGAAGATCTCCGCCGAAAAGTGCCGCGCTTGCAGCCTGTGCGCTGCGAAGGCCCTCTTCGCCGTGCATGATGCGGGTCGCTTCAGTCGCAAGAAGAGTCTGAGCTTTTCTCAAATGCGGCTCCTTTTTGTGCTCTTCAACGACTTTCTCGATTTCATCGACATCCAAAAACGTGAATATTTTCAACATCTTTTCGACATCTTCGTCGGTGACGTTGATCCAGTACTGGTAGTATTGGTAAGGCGAAGTCTTTTCAGCGTCGAGCCAAACAGCGTTTCCTGCGCTCTTGCCGAATTTTTCGCCGGTCGAAGTCGTCATCAGCGGGAAAGTCATGCCGAAAGCTTTTCCTGCATCGTCTGGATTCATCCTTCTGATGAGCTCAAGCCCTGCCGTGATGTTGCCCCACTGGTCGTTGCCGCCGAACTGGACCGAGCATCCTTTCTCCTTGAAAAGATGAAGGAAATCGTGAGCCTGAAGAGTCATGTAGCTGAATTCGGTGAACGAGATGCCGTTTTCAGAAGCGATCCTCGTTTTTACCGAATCTTTTGTCAGCATGTAGTTTATCGTGAAGAATTTGCCGACTTCGCGCAGCCAGTCGAGGATCGACATGTTTGCCGTCCAGTCGTAGTTGTTGACGATCTCAGCAGGATTTTCGCCGTCGAATTTGAGGACAGTCCCCATCTGTTTTTTGATGGCTTCAACGTTTTCCCTGACTTTTTCAATGGTCTGCAGATTTCTTTCGGTCGATCTTCCGCTCGGGTCGCCTATCATGCCGGTCGCACCGCCTACAAGCGCCAGAACTTTGTTCCCGCACCTCTGGAAATGCGCGAGTCCCATGATCGGAACGAGGTTTCCGATGTGAAGGCTGTTTGCCGTCGGGTCGAAACCGCAGTAAACCGTGACTTTGTTATTTTTCAAATGCTCAACTATTCCTTCATCCGTTACCTGCGCGATGAAACCGCGTCTTTTAAGTTCGTCAAAAACAGACATTTTCAACTCCATTACTGCTGTTGAAGAAGTTCGATTCCCTTATCAATTCTTCTCAGGGAATCCTCTTTTCCGATTATTGCCGCGATGTCGCTTCCGCCGCCGGGAGTAAGTTCTTTGCCGCTGAGCGCGACACGCATCGACCAGAGCAGCACTTTTTTGTTTATCCCCGCTTTTTCTGCGATATCGACAACTTTGTAGTAAAGTTTCTCGTGGTCCCAGTCTTCGAATTTTTCAAGTTCAGGTTTGAGCAGAAGAAGCGCCTGAAGCGAATTTTCCTTGTCGGTCTTCATCTTTTTGTTGATGTAAAGATCAGCCGAATATTCAGGCAGTTTATCGACAAAATCGAGCTGCGGGATCACGTCGCTGAAGTATTCCGTTCTCTTGTGAAGCCCTGCCGCGATAACGTCAAAGTTGACATCGTCGCGTTTTACAGCCTGCTTGATGAAGGGCATCGCGTGTTTTAAAAATTCGTCCTGCGACATCGCGCGGATGTATTCGCTGTTGAGCCATCTGAGTTTGACTTCATCGAAAATGGCGGGAGATTTGCCTATTCCGCTGATATCGAAAGCTTCGATAAGTTCAGGCAGAGTGAAGATCTCGCGGTCGTTTCCCGGGTTCCAGCCGAGGAGCGCGACATAATTGAGAAGCGCATCCTTGAGGCAGCCTTTGTTGATGAAATCGGCGTAGCTCGCGTCTCCGTCACGCTTCGAAAGTTTGCGCTGAGCGTCCCTCATGACGGGCGAAACATGGACGTAATGCGGTTTTTCCCAGCCGAAAGCGTCGTAAAGGAGGTTGTATTTCGGAGTCGAGATAAGATATTCGCTTCCGCGGACGACGTGAGTGATGCCCATAAGGTGGTCATCGACAACGTTTGCGAAGTTGTAAGTCGGATAACCGTCTGATTTTATTAAGATAAGATCATCCATCGTCGAGTTTTCGACTTCGATGTCGCCGTAAACTTCATCGTGGAATGAAGTCGTTCCCGAATCGGGCATCTTCTGCCTGATGACGTAAGGGATCCCAGCGTCGAGATTTTTCTGGATCTCCTCTTTCGAAAGACTGAGGCAGTGCCTGTCGTATTTCGTCTGCTCGTGGTTTTCCTCGCAGTGCTTGCGAAGGTCGTCAAGACGCTCTTTCGTGCAGAAGCATCTGTAAGCATACCCTTTTTCAATGAGCTCTTCGGCGTATTTCATGTATATTCCGGCAGCCATTCTTTCGCTCTGGACGTAAGGGCCGTAATCACCGCCTACATCGGGACCTTCGTCGTGGTCGAGCCCCGTTTCCTCCAAAGTTCTGTATATCAGGTCTACTGCACCTTCGATCTTTCTTTCCTGATCGGTATCTTCGATCCTGAGAACGAAAGTTCCGTGATTTTTTCTCGCAATAAGCCATGCGTAAAGAGCCGTTCTGAGATTTCCGACGTGCATATAACCGGTCGGACTCGGCGCGAACCTTGTTCTCACTTTTTCACCACTCATAAAATTCTCCTGAAAAATCAAACAGTTATAAAAAAACTCTTATGCTTCAAAAAACAAAAGCGCAATATTATACTCAATTTTTAATAAAATGCGAGAATGAATTTTAACTGCCGGCAGTCCTCATCTGAAGATGCTGTCGCCGATAAATTCACGCAGGATCGAATTCGGCGGGACAGTCGAATCATCCATTTGTTCAAAGAAAGAGAGGAATTTGAGGAGCCTTTTAACTTCGCGGTATTCCGGAATGTCGGTCGGCACCTGTTTCAAAAGAGGTTCCGCATATTTTTTCATGACGCTGAACTCGTAGACAAAAGTCGAATTGAACATGATATCGGCATTTTCCTGATACGGGAAGATGTTGTTGTTCTCGCCGTTTCTGACTGAAGCCCAGCGCTTGAGAGTCTCTATCGGAGAGTGGCCGCGGTACTGGAAATCGCGCACCATCCTGCGCAGGAGCCTGCCGTCAGTCGTAGGGATCCTGTTGTGATTGTCGATATTCAAAGCCGTAAGGGCGCTGACATAGACTTTGTATATGTTGTGCTCTGGAACATCGGCATAAAGATCGGGGTTGAGCCCGTGTATCCCTTCGATGACGAGGACTCCGTTTTCCGGCAGAGTCATAGTCTTGCCGTCGGGACAGCTTTTTCCCGTCTGGAAATCGTATCGCGGAAGCGTGACTTCGCGTCCCTGCATGAGATCGTTGAGATTCTGGTTGAAAAGTCCGATATTTATCGCGGAAAGCGATTCGAAATCGTGCTCGCCGTTCGCATCGCGCGGAGTTTTGTCACGGTCGATGAAGTAGTCGTCAAGCGAAATAAGGAAAGGTTTGAGGCCGTTCACACGGAGCTGCACGCAGAGCCTGTTGGCCGTCGTGGTCTTTCCGCTGGAGCTGGGACCTGCGATCGAAACGATCTTCACGACCTGGCGTCTGCGGTAGATCTCGTCGGCGATCTTCGCCAGTTTCTTTTCATGCAGGGCTTCACAGAGCAGAATGATCTTGTTGCTGTATCCGCGCCTTATCCAGTCGTTGAGTTTCGCGCAGGTGTCGAGTTCCAGGACATCGAGCCATTCGTTGTGTTCCTGAATGATGTTGAAATACTTCGGACTCTCCTGAAAAGCGGGGACTTTGTCAGGTTCCGCAATAGTCGGAACAAGAAGGACTATCCCGTTTTTATAGTGGATGAGCTGGAATTTGTCGCAGTATGAAGTCGAAGGAAGGAGATATCCCGAAAAATAGCCTACCGTCTGACCGAGCCAGTAAATATTCGTCCTCGGCTGCTTTCTGATCTTGAAAAGGGAGACCTTGTCGAGAAGTCCCTGCTTTCTGAACTCCTCTACCGCCTGTTCTGTCGTGACATTCTGGCGGACAAAAGGCATGTCTGCATCGATCATTTCCTTCATTTTCGCCGAAATGCGCTCTACGTCACCCGCTTCGAGCCAGTCAAGCCCTTCGAACCAGCAGAAATATCCGTTCCCGATGCTGTATTCGATATGCAGGATAGCATGCGGAAAAAGATCTTTGACAGCTTTGATAAGGACGAAAAATATACTTCTCAGGTAAAACAGATAGCCGTCCCTGTTTTCCATCGTGAAAAATTCGACTTTCCCCTCTCCCGGGATCTCTTTGCTCAAATCGCAGAATTCGTTGTTGAAAACAGCTCCGATAATGCGGAATTTGTAATATTCCTGATATTTCGGAGCGATGTCTATGAATTTCATTCCCTTAACGATAGATTCCGTCGTTTCACCTTCCGGTACCGTGATTTTCAACGAGAACAAGCTGTCAGCCATGATTTCCCCCTAACTATAAAAACAAAGACCGAAAATTTTATTTGCACGGATGAGAATGTCAACGTCAGGACTCTTGAAAAAAAATCCTGACTTCTTATAATTTGCCGTTTTATTCATTCAATTTTTTTTGGAGGTCCTTATGAAAAAGTTTTTTGTGATTTCGATGCTGATTTTATCAATGGTTTTTCTTGTTTCCTGCGGTGGCAAGAAAAAAGTAACACCTAACGGCGAAGAGAAGACCGACACAGACACTGATGTAGTTGACACCGATTCAGGCGACGATTCCGATACCGGTGATAAAACCGATTCCGGACAAACCGACACAGACACTGATGCCGACACAACGGCTGACACTGATGCCGATACGGATACAAATACCGATACCGATACGGATACGGATACCGACACCGATACTGACACCGATACCGACACCGGCAGCCAGGATGAAGGCAGCAAATGTGAGAAAATCACTTTCAAATCATTCGATTCCATGCCTTACTCTGATTATGAAATCGATTTCTGGCTTTATGACACTGAAGAATACGATGACGAAACCGTACCTGTTTTCTTTGCGGAAATTTATTTTGACAAAAGCATTGTAGAACTCATCGGCAAGACAGTCTCCTTTGAAAATTCCGACCCGAACGACTGTGAGAACAAACCGTGCTTCTTCCTCTACGGCGACGTTGACGAAACATGGCACTCAGAAAAAACATATTTCGCGAAGAAAGGCTCCGTATCTTTCGAGGATGTCAACGAAGACACTGTCGGTTCCAAAGCGCAGACCACTTCGATCCTCTTTTACGAAATCGATATAAAAGAAAGTGATACTGATGAGGAATGGGTCGATGTGGAAGGCGGAAAATGCTACGAGCTGCCGGCTTTGAACTGGGACACGCTCAACGACTACACTGAAGATGAGATTCCATGCGAGATCGATGACGACTGCTGCTCCGCTCTGGAAGAAGGTGTAACATGCAACCTCTACTGCGACCCCTACGATTTTGTATGCTACGAAAAAGACTGCGAAACCGATACCGACTGCGAGGAAATGCTCGGATCTTCTTTCCACTGCGATCTGGAAACATACGCCTGTGTTCCAAACGACGATGATTTTGAATGCGAGAGCAGCGACGAGTGCGACCCCGGCGAAATCTGCGAAGGCGGATATTGTTCGTATATCGGAGAACCTTGTGACCAGAATTCGGACTGTGATGACGGACAGACCTGCGAAGAAGGTTTCTGTATGTAAGTTTTCGGATTAAATCAGATCAGAAGAGTTCCTTTCCCGTCATTTCAGACGGAATTTCAAGCCCCATTATCTTAAGGATCGTCGGCGCGATGTCGGCAAGGATCCCATTGTGCAATTCGACATTTTTATAGTTGTAGATCGCGAAGGGAACGGGATTCGTGGTATGCGCGGTGTGCGGAGCTTTCGTCGTTTCGTCGAACATCTGCTCGCTGTTTCCGTGATCGGCGGTGAGTATCAGCACTCTCCCCTCTTCCTCGACTTTCTTCATTATTTTTCCGACACATTCGTCGATCGCCTCTATCGCTTTTACAGCCGCTTCCATGACGCCTGTGTGACCGACCATGTCCGGATTTGCGAAATTAAGGATCACCAGATCGAATTTCTCAATATTTTCAAGAAGCTGCTCTGTCACTTCATACGCACTCATCTCGGGTTTGAGGTCGTAGGTCTGGACTTTCGGAGAGGGAACGAGGATCCGCTCTTCGCCGTCAAAGACAGTCTCTTTTCCGCCGTTGAAAAAGAATGTTACGTGGGCGTATTTTTCAGTTTCGGCAATACGGAGCTGCGTCTTTCCAGCCTTTGAAACGACTTCGCCCAGAATATTTTTAAGTTCTTCGTGTGCGAAAAGGACCGGGAACGGAAAATCGGCGCGATACCGCGTCATAGTCGCATACTGGCTGAAGTTTACGCGCTGCTTTCTCATGAATCCGTTGAAGTCGTCGAAGTTGAGCGCCATCGAGATCTCTCTTGCACGGTCTGCCCTGAAATTGAAGAAGATAACGGCGTCTTCGTCACGCATTACCCCTTTCGGGAAGCCGCAGTCGTTCATAATTATCGTCGGACGGACGAATTCGTCGTATTCTCCTCTCGCGTAGGAGTTGAGGATAGCATCCATCGGCGTTTCGGCGCGAAGTCCGAAGCCCATCGTAAGCGCATCGTAAGCCTGCTCCACTCTTTCCCAGCGGTTGTCTCTGTCCATCGCGTAAAATCTCCCCATAACTGTCGCGATCTCGCCGAGATTTTCTTTTTTCATCTTTTCATCGAGCTCCCTGATATAGTTTATCGCGCTCTGGGGCGGCGTGTCCCTGCCGTCAAGAAAGCAGTGGACGACGACTTCGAGCTTGTTGCGTTTTCCGAATTCAAGGAGCGCGTAGAGGTGTTCCATCGAGCTGTGGACTCCGCCGGGAGAAACCAATCCCATGAGATGGAGCGTTCCGCCGTGGATCTTGAGCTCCTTCACTGTCTCTTTCAGCACCGGATTTTCAAAAAAACTGCCGTCTTCGATCGCTTTGTCGATCTTTGTGAGATCCTGATAGACTACTCTTCCTGCGCCGATATTCGTGTGGCCGACTTCGCTGTTTCCCATCTGACCTTTGGGAAGTCCGACGTCAAGTCCGCTTGCAGAGAGCTGACATTTCGGCGAAGAAGCCAGAAGTTTGTCGATATTCGGTGTTTTTGCCGTTTTTACCGCGTTGAAATCGCTGCTTTCCCTGATCCCAAAACCGTCGAGGATCATCAGCATAACTCTTTTTTCTTCCATGATCTACCTCTAATAAATTTTCGATATTTCTGTTTTCGGATAGTATCTTTCCAAAATAAAACGGAAGTCGCGCCCTTTTTTTCCGAGCGAGATGGCACCCATCTGACTCATTCCGACTCCGTGTCCCCAGCCCATCCCGCTGAAGACCCATTCATTTTTCTCTCTATAGGCAACGAATGCAGAGCTGTATAGATTGTCCAATAATTTTCTTATGTTAAGTTCACCATAGACAGTCAGGCTGTCTTCTGTTCCGACAAATTCCGCTTTGTATATCCTTCCTGAAACTCCGCGCGAGAGTGCTTTTACAGAGACGAGTCTTCCTATTTTTTTTCGCGAATTGAGAAGAGATCCTATTTTTTCTTCGCTGAAACGGACTTCCCAGCGGTGCCTTTTGTTCATTTTCAGGTTGTCTTCGCCGTAGTCGCTCTGCAGGAACGTTCTGAGATCAGATTCTTTCGAAAGATCGAGATCCAGCGGCTCGTCACCGTCCCAAACGCCTGAAAGATAAGGTTTTTCAGCGGTGAACCAGACGTTTCTGATGTCTTCTGTCCTGCCTCCGGCGCTTGAGCAGTAAGGAGCACGGGCAACATGCGTCCCGTTGAAAAGAAGCACGTCGCCTTCAGTCTCTTTCACAGCCTGAACGAACTTTGAGTCGATCTTTCCGTTCCAGATAACTTTCTGGCAGTGGACTTCGCTGCAGATGTGCCATATTTCGGAAACGTGGCGCTTTCCGAGCTGCATGAAAATGTCGGTACGTGCCGCGACGGCCTGCGCTTTTAGCGTTTCAAGAGGCGCCGCCAAAAACATCTCCCCGGGAAGGATCCGCTGCAGTATGTTTTCGACGGAATCCTCCGTCACGAGGTCGGCACTTCCCTTTCCTGAAGGAGTGAGATAATAATTTCTCCCTTCGGGATAGCCGTCTTCCCCCGCCGTGAAGCCCGCTTTCGGATAAACAAGCAGCAGATTCCGGCACTTGTAGCTTTTTCCGGCATCAGTTCTCACATTTATGACCGATTTCGCGGTCGATTCTGTCTGCGGAATGAGAAGGATATTGTTTTCAGGAAACAGATCCCTGAATTTATTGAGGAGTTTGTCCGCTTCACCGATAGTGAAAAGTTCTTTTGAAACGATAAAGTATTCGCGGTTGTCGATCGTGGACTTGTTTATTGAAAATATCGCCCCGTGAACAAAGACTGAAGTCTCGAGCCCCGATCTCTCCTGCCAGAATCTTGCCTTTTCGGCATGACTTTTGAGTTCGCTCTGGGCAAGTTCCTGAAACGCGATTTTGTATTTCACGACCGCCGGAGTAAATTCTGAGACAGAAAAAGTCAGAGACTGAGCATTTATCCTGCTTTCATTGCATTCAAAAGAGGATATCCTATCCAGTTTCGTGCCGTTTTCATAGCCTTTCACCAGGACTCTGATGTAAGGAACATTCTCTTTGAACGAAAACGATGCGCTGTGCAGGAAATCGAACTCCTTCGAAATATCGGCCGAAAGGCTGAAAACGAGAAAGATCACAAAGAAAAAGGCAATATTTTTACGCACGGACACCTCGACACAAAAAAACCGCGGCAAAATACCACAAACGGCGCTCACTTTCAAATGAAATCGGGAATTTTTTGGCATAAAAGACAAAATCCCCCGTAGAGACGTTTCAAAACGTCTCCATGCCGTGGTGTGTCTCGGACCTCTCCGTCACTGCGTGGCACCTCTCCTACTTCAGGAGAGGCAAGAAGCGGTAGAAACATCTCTGACCTTGAACGGAAATGGGAATTATTTTGGGGAGGTATCGTCAGTACTGCTTTCTTTATCTGGAATTTCTGCGACTTTTTCTTTGTTTTCCAGCTGACCTTTTAAGAAAGTGTTGGCATTCAGCGGTGTTATGACGCTTTTTCCTGTTTTAGATTCGAGTTCTTTCCGTGCAACGGCCGCAACATTGCCGCCTTCGTGTGCACATTTCGCATTTTCTTCCAAAGTTTGCGGATTTTTTGCTTTCGTTATGCTTGTTGCCGAGAGTTCGGCAAGCATATTGAGAATCAGTTCCTCGTTTGTCATATTGTCGCGGAGGGTTTCTTTCTTCAAACCTTTAAATGCCTTATATTCTTTGGCAGTTTTCCCTGCCCATGCACGATAGATAATGTCTGTAAGAGTGGCGTATTGAACCCCTTCGCTGATGTTATGGGCTTTCCATTCGTCCATCAGATCTTTGCGGATTTCAATCGATTTAAGGCGTTGGTTTATCCATTTATCGGAATATCCCAGGCGTTTGTAGTCAAGCAATGCCTGTTTGATTGAAAGTTCCGGATCCGTCATCTGCTCAATGCGTTCCGCGCCTACCTGTGCCAGCCACAGTTTGAAAGGTTCTGCCTTTTTTGACGGAATTGACTGAATTATGCGCAGAATGCCTTTTGTATCGGCAGATTGAATCTCACGCCGTTTTCCGTCACGCCCGATCATTTGAAGCGGGGTACAAATTGTACCCCAGTTGAAATTCAGTTCTTCGTCCCTCATCCGCTTGCGGCAGCTACAGACCCCTCAGCCGCTTGCGGCAGCTCCCCTGAAATCAGGGGCGCCTAAAATCGGTAGAGGCGTTTCCTGAAACGTCTCGCGAAATCAGAAAAAATAGGTCTTCAATGTCGGAGCGCGGGCGGCTCGCCCGCATTCCCCGTAGACGTGATCTGACACGGCTCCTAGCGAGGGCGTGTGATTCCCAAATGCATTCGGGTGGGTTAATCCGCAGACATTTTTGAAAAATCTCTGCCGCCATACATGATTCGTACAATATTCACCGCTTTCTGTTTTTCCTGCGGCAAATACCAAACAAGATAATTATCGATCGGGAAAAATCTTATTCCTTTGCTTTTCCAAGGTTCTTCCGGATAAACAGGATGCATCATCGGCATCCGGTCAAGCGTTTTTATAGAATCCATTATCCTGTTTACTTGTTCTGATGCCGTATTAGGCACACACAATTCAAAAGCAATGTATTCATATATCGCCTTCAAATCGTTGAATGCTTTTTCTGAATAATTTATCGTCCAGTTCATATGTCGTAAAGCCGCTTCATTTCCTCGGAAACTTGTTCTGCTGAATACACATTACCGTTTTCGATATCGTTGACACCTTTCGCGATCTCCTTGTCGAGCTCTTCCTTGCTGAGTTCACCTACAAAAAGAGGTCTTCCCTCTGCCAGCTTCAATTCAAAAGGAATTCCCCTGTGAATAATGACCTGTCTCAAAAACATGTCCACAGCATTCGACATCGGAATTCCGAGCCGGTTGAGAACCGCTTCCGCCTGAACTTTGATTTCCGGCTCGATTCTCGCAAAAACATTAGATGTTCTTCCCATTGCATCACCTCCGCAACCAAAACGCAATCTAAAAGTAAGCTATTAGCTTGCAAAAGTCAAGCGATTTTTAGATTTTTGTTTCAATATAATTTCAGAATTCTTGTCTGCGGATTTGTAGAGGCGTTTCCTGAAACGTCTCGCGAAATCAGAAAAAAATAGGTCTTTGTCATGTTGAGCGAAGCGAAACATCTCAGACCTTGAACGGAAATTGGAATTATTTTGGGGAGTTATTTTGCACGGGTCAGATTGTGAACGCTGCGTTCACAATTAAATGAGGTCAGATTTGCGGTCAAAAATTTTGACCACAATAGTAGAAATTTTAACGGTTTAGCAGCCATTGCGCATGACAATATCCAGATCGAAAATCTACAATAGTAGAAATTTTAGCGGTTTAGCAGCCCCGACTATCTTGCTCGCATCCATGCTCTATCTACAATAGTAGAAATTTTAGCGGTTTAGCAGCCTCGTTTCACTCTCTCCGATGATTCGCTATCTACAATAGTAGAAATTTTAACAGTTTAGCAGCCCAACTTCGGAGAAAGAATCGTCAAGAAAATCTACAGTAGTAGAAATTTTAATGGTTTAGCGGCCTTTTAGCCGCCGATGTTCGCTGAACAAATCTACAATAGTAGAAATTTTAATGGTTTAGCGGTCTGAAGAAGATTTTACTGCGGCGCTCAGATCTACAATAGTAGAAATTTTAACGGTTTAGCAGCCCAACAAGCAGATGATGCACGATCCTGTCTTATCTACAATAGTAGAAATTTTAACGGTTTAACAGCCAAGATCCTGCTTTTCCACAATCCGACCATCTACAATAGTAGAAATTTTAACGGTTTAACAGCCATTGTAAGGGAGATCGAGGACGATGAAATCTACAATAGTAGAAATTTTAACGGTTTAGCAGCCTCAGCCTTGATGTCGCAGTCCGCGCCGCTATCTACAATAGTAGAAATTTTAACGGTTTAACAGCCGCGGCTGATTGCAGCATGAATCTGTCTATCTACAATAGTAGAAATTTTAACGGTTTAACAGCCGACCAGACTGCAGAACTTAAACTTTACTTCCATCTACAATAGTAGAAATTTTAACGGTTTAACAGCCATGGAAAGACGGCAGAACGGTTGTCGTATCTACAATAGTAGAAATTTTAACGGTTTAACAGCCTCTTGTTTTCAAAATGCGCTATAAACACATAATAAAATCAAGACGTTGCAGAACCAGATTTTGGATATCTTTTAGGGGGATATCCCCGTGAAAGATCAAAAAAAATCGTGCTAAACCCTTTGCTGAAGCGGGTTTGAGCAAGAACCCACTTCTTTGGGAAGACTGAGGTTTGCTAAAAACCTAACTATTCTCAGTTGTGAATGAACCGTCAATTTTTACTACTAAACCGCGAGACCGAAACTACATATTTTATGAAGCGAAGTCAAGACTTCATCATCACAAATACACGATATCCTGATCTCGATGAATAGCGTTTCCGTATTTTTTCAGTTTCACCTCGGAAACATCAAAAATAATAACGCTGTCACCGCCTCCGAACCTTTTCGAGTATTCATCTTCAATTTTAAGAATGAGGTTGTCTATGACTCTGTTGGAATTATTTACTTCATAAACAGAATATTGAAGGCGTATAGCACCGTTTTTTGTCAGCATTTTTGCAAATCTCGTACGAAGATTTCACGCATACAAAACATCTGAGCCCAAAGTTGATAAATCTGTCTGCGGAATATCTTTTTCAACTGGTATTTGCGCTCTATCAATTTTTTTTCTTTTACCTTGTACTAATCGATTTTTCCCATGATACCGAAGCGCTCAGAATAAACAGGCAGCGAGAGGAGAATATCTGAACGGTTGGTTGAAGTTTTATTGTCTGTAGCCTCGTGAGCCAGTTTTCCTCTTGTCTGAGGCGAAGCATGATACATCGTCTCATCCGTTTCCATATAGACATTATGAAGATATATGGAGTACGGACAGAAGATGAAATCGTTAAGTGTGGAAATGGCGATGTAGTCATCCATTATTTCTTCTTTCCCCTTTTTGCCGTTTTGGGCTTATCAGCATCATCCTTTGCGCTTTTCAAGGCAAATGCCGGTAATTCTTTCTTCCATTGCTCTCTATCCAAAAGCCACAAATCCCACTCTTTATCAGAAATAAGCAAATCCAAATATTGTGATTTTTCCCCCTTTTTTGTAGGCCGTCCGCTTTCTATCCAATGCTTGATGTGTGCATCCATAATCAAGCCTTTGCGAGCAATATTGTATGCGCCATTGGCATCAGCATCTTTGATTTCAAATAAATCACCGTTGTTTTCAGGATGCCGTGTATCAAAGTGTTCGCCGTTTTCATTGCGGACGGGGGAATATAAGAAGTTGTCATCTTTGGAATCCTTTTCACCTGAATTGCGGATTTGCTGAATCAATTCAAGCGCATAGCGAAGCGATTGCCAAGCCGTTTCAGTTCGTCCACCCGCCTTTTTTAATTCAACACCTTCTTCAATTTGTGTTTTAAACGACTTCGCTTTATCAAAATCAGCAAAAAGTTCATCAAGGATTTTTACCACATTTTTTTTCTCAGGCACCCAAATGTTCTTGTCTTGCTGTATCTGCTTCTTGTTTTGAAAACGAGGTAGCGGTTCGCCATCTTTGCCGGAATACAAACGCCAAGTGTGCTTTGCGTTGGCTTCAGTGTATTCAAAGTAATAATCTTTTCCGTCAAAACCAAAATCGCTGAAATCCTTAAATATCTGGTTCTTAATATCTTCTTCTTTTCCATTTTTTATATAAATGGTTTTTCGCCATCCTGTTGCCGGATCGGTAACAGAAGTGTAATTTGCCCGCGTATAAAGCATCACTCCGAATTGTTTTTTGCCCTCAATATCTTGATAGTTGCTGATGGGCGGCGTAAGTTGCAAAGCCTTGCTCACAGAGCCAAGTTCGCCCTCCTTAGCATCTTTATCCACAACAAAATTGAGTTTCTTTGCGAGCGCAGTTTCAAGGTTCTGATAAATCTGTTTTTCAATCTTTTGGCGACCGCGCTTCATTTCGGTGTTCAAATCTTCCAAAACGATGTAAGCGTGCGGGGCAATTTTCTCGCCGTCTTTGATGGTTTCTTCCACCAAACGATGCACAACATGTGATATATAGCCGGTCTTCAAATCCTTGATTTTGTTCTGTGCCTGCCAATTCTTTTTGGCAATAATACGCTCGTCGGCAACATCCTCTAACTTTTTCACATAGTCAGTTCCATTGATATTATCGTGGTGGTTGCATTTGATAATCTTAGCATTCTTGTCTATCGTGCAGCTGTACACAAGGTGCTTTTCGCCACGGTCAATGCCGATAAATTGTAGATTATCGGATTGTTGGAGTGAATCCGTTATTTTCGCATTGACTTCCGGGAAAGCATATTTGGGGCTTTTTGATTCAAAGTACAACTTGATGGGACAATGAAACATGTATTTTGGTTCACCATAAAAACGGTTGTCCTTAACGATTTCATGCTTTACATCTTTGATTATTGCTTTCTGCTCATCAATATACTTTCTGGCTTCCGGAGAAATATCTTTTGTTTTTCCGTTGGCATACATATAGATTTCCCTGTATATCTTCTCAGGAATTGTTTTTATAATATCCTCCTCTTTGTATCGCTTGTTTACCATCTTGGAACCAACCTTATGTTTAATCGGAGATTCATTTGCTACTGGCTCACGCATAAATATTTCGGCACCAGCACACAATTGATGTTTACTACCGTCAGATAATACATCCTCCCAATACATAGTCTGCAAATCTTTTTTGCCACTGATCCCTCGCTGATAATCTTTGCAATGGATTTCGAACAAGAACAACTCTGCATTGTTTTGCCTTTCAGTAACTATATTCCAATCTATTGGCACAAACTCGCAGACATAACATTCTTGCAAGCTTTCATTGATTTCCGCATCGAATTTACTTTTGTCAGTATATGTGTTTGTTACAAATTTCTCCAATAGAGGATATTTATTTACATATCGTTCTTTGATGATTTTCTGTAAACATTGAATGGCTTTGGTTGGATTATCCTTTCCCATTTCACCGTAAGAAACACCATTCTCACTTAAAAAGCCTTTTCCTGCGAGAGTTTTAAAAGCCAAATTTCTTAAAATCAGACGACTTGCTTTCGATTGTTTCGTATAAATCGGGTTATCATCTTTTGAAGTGTCAAAAATATTTTTTGTTTTTAATATGCACAAATACAAATCGTTATCACACTTCAATATCGTAGCGGCTTTATTCTTCTCTTGCCCGTCACTCCAACCGCCTAATAAAGAAGGCGTTCCAAAATTCAACTTCAATTTATTTTCTTTTGCATCGTCTTGTGGTTTCTTCGTAAAATAGTTGCGGATAAGGTCATACCACTTGAACCACAACGCATCCTCACTATAAAGCAAGTTGCTCAATGCCAGTTCCATCGTCACGTTTGGCAAGTTGCCTTTCATTTTGCTTTTGCGCACAGCAAAATAGCGCACAATACGCATAGCATCGGTCGCTGCATCAAACCATTCTTTTATTTTCTTTATTGTCTGGTCTTCTTCACCTGCCTGAATGTTTTCGTCTTTGTATTTTTCCAATGCGACAATGCTATCAGATTCTTGCATAAAAGCCTTTATGTTGTGCTCAATATCAAAGCACAATAAATTGATGATGTTTTTGCTTGGCGGAAGATCTTTATCCAAAATGCCGCGATACTCGTTGGTTTCGTTATCCTTGAAAAGCGAGTCTTTGAAAAAGAGTTCCGACTCTTCAGTATCCAACACAGCGAACAGTCCTGACAATTCCACAGCATCACGCAGTTTTATTTGTTCTTCCCTGTTTTTATCGTATGTGATGCATGCGTTTGCTTTTGCGTCTTTTAATTTATCCTTGATACTGTGCCAATTAGCAAAGTATTTGGTGGATATTTTATTGACGGCAACACTTGACATATAAATGCCGTCCCAGTTATCGCACTCTTTCAAGAATTGGATAAATGCTGGCAGGGTATTTTTAAACATTACATCCCCTGCATTTTTAGCATTTTGCAGAAGTTCTTTTACATCGCTGTCGTTTTGCAATGTTTCAAACATCGATTTCTTTTTACCGCAACCAATTTGTTTGTATAAGGTTTCAAACTCGTCTATCTTCTTGAAACCAGCTTCCTCTCGTCGCGCCTGATTGTATAGGTTGATTAGCAGATTGTAATTGCCGATAATTCGGTTGTACTCTTCAATTTGCGGCTGCGCAAGGCATTCGTTAAAATGCTGGATTCGAAAAACACTTTCAGAAATTGCTTCTGCATCAACTTCTTCGCCTTTCGAGTTTTTAATCTTTGTTTCGCGGTCCTTGTCTTTCAAATACTGGTAAATGCCGAGATAGTCCTCCTTGCGATTCTCGAAACGCAAAACATTGCTGCAAAATGTGGGTAGATTTTCGTGGACAATACGAGTGGCGACAGCAGTTGAAGCCTCGTCAATCTCATAATAATTCTCACGATTTTGATTATAACCACCCAAATAACACCAAAAACCTTTGAATTGCTTGATATGATTGGCAAGTATCTGCTCGTCAATGCCGTTTCGCTCTGATAATTTTTTTACATTGTTATCGTTTGATAAGTAATTGAGCATTTTAGCATCAGTAAGACACTCGTATGGCTTATCTTTCTTCGCTTTGATTTCTTTGCCAAGAACATTGCTTATTTCTTTATAAAAATAATTCCCGGCAATTTCATAGGTTTCACCAATTTTTGCGCGTAAATCTTTTTCAAGTTCGTCTAAATCACTTTTTTCTCGATATGCTTCAAAATATTCCGAAAAATCGATTCCCTTCGCTTTATCGGAGAGCAAAGACATTTCAATAAACTGCTCGTGCAAACTATCCATTATTGGCTTTAACGCCAAATAGGCATCTTTGATTTTCTTGTCTTTCGCAAATAAGTTGCCTTCCTCATTAGTGCTATTCATATCTTCAAGCCATTGCTTAAAGGTTTCTTTGGTTTTCCCGACAGGCTTCAGTTCAAACCTGAGAGTCTTGCTAAGCGAAAAAAGACCCGTAAAATCAGAAAAATTTGTCATTAACTCCTCCATTTCAATAAATATCTAAACCATTTTCATTGATTAATACTCTAATCCTCTCAAAATCACAAAATATATTTTACTCACCAACTCCGGCATATAGTGCCGAAGTTGGAAAAAATCATGTTTTTATAAAAGAAATCTTGCTCAATCGCTCCGCACTATACCCAAACCCCTGCCCTTTTCAAGTAACAACTACTTAATTTTATTGAATAATTTTCTAATTTTAATCTATGCAGAGTTAAATAAAAACGCTTGATTTCGAGGTGTGTTTTAAAATATTGTTTTGTGATTTAAAGATTTGATATTAGATTTTTACATTGACATTGTTGCGTGAACATTTATTATTATATTTGATTTTTGTTACTGAGGTATTGTGAGATATCAAGTAAACCAATTAGAAAAAGGAGAAGAAAATGACAAAAATTATTGTAGAAAACACTGAAATCTCGATTGTTTCTGTTAATGAAAAAGACTACATTTCATTAACCGACATGGTGAAAAATATTGAAAATGGTCTTTCTTTGATAGAAAAATGGCTGCGGAACAAAAAC
>JAEESW010000003.1 GCA_016290135.1 bacterium | reverse complement strand
GCCGTGACATTTGCTTCAGGACTGGACGCCGGAGGTCTGCATCAGACGGTCGCGATATACTCGACATTCCTGCAGCGCGCTTTCGACAACATCGTCCACGATGTCGCCCTTCAGAACCTCCCCGTCACTTTCCTGATAGACCGGGCGGGACTTGTGGGAGAGGACGGAGCCACGCACCACGGACTTTTCGATCTGGCTTATCTGCGGATGATCCCGAACATGACTGTCATGGCGCCGCGCGACGAATCGGAAATGGCAAGAATGATCGAATTTTCGCTTGCCTTGCACTCCCCTGTTGCGATACGCTATCCGAGAGGAAGCGGTCTCGGAAAGCGGGCTTCCAACCGCCTGACCCCGCTCAAAAGCTGCACGGGTGAACTTCTTAAAACCGGAAAAGACAAAATAATGATCATAGGGATCGGAATAACGACTGTTTTTGCACTTGCTGCGGCTGAAAAACTCGAAAAAGCGGGCATTTCGCCCTTCGTCTATGACCTGAAATTCGTAAAACCGCTGCCGGATGAGCTTTTCGAACTTATCAAAAAACACGGAATAACGCGCATCGTCACAGTCGAAGACGGTATTGCCGCAGGCGGCGCAGGAAGTGCGGTACTTGAAAAACTGAGCGAGCTCAAAATGAACATTCCATGCACGATCCTCGGCGTCAAAGACACATTTTCGACCCACGGAACACAGAATGAACTGAGAAGGATCGAAGGCATCGATGCAGAGAGCATCGCGGAAGCGGTCAAAAATGAAAACACTGAAAAATATTGATGAAAAAAATTGAGAATATTTATTGCTAACAGATTTAAGTTTGTTTTTTTATAGGAGAAAAAAAATGAAAAAATCACTTGTTGTTCTGGCACTTGTTTTCGCCTTTTTCACCCTCTTCGGAGAAAAGTCGGGATTTGAAGTCATCAAACCTGCGAAACCTGCCGCTGTCAAAAACATCTCCGCTTTTGTGGAGCAAAAACTTCCGGCTATGATAAAGCTCAAGGATCCGCTTTTCAAAGGCGAGATCCAGAATTCGAACACGATCTCGGGGACTTCGATCCACAGGATCTCGTGGTCTTACAACGGGATCCCGGTCGCAGGCAGGTTCACCGTTATCAGGGAAAAAAGCGGAAAGATCGTCGATATCGTCAACGGCATCAGCGATTTTTCGATCAGCACGCGCCCTGCTCTTACGGCAGAAAATGCGGCCCTTGCCCTTGCAGGCAGGATCTACGGCGACTCGATAAAGAGGCCCGATTTCGCCTCGAAACTCATGATAGTAAAAGACGGCGGAAGCTACAAACTCGCATACCGCGTCCGTTTCCGTCCGAGCAGCCCTGTTGACGGCAGATTCTACTATGTCGATGCAAACAACGGAAGGATCATCCGCACTGGAAACCTCGTAAAATTCGCGACAAACAAAGCGAAGGTCTTCGAGGAAAACCCTGTCAGCACGCCCGATCCGATAGAAGTCGACCTTCTTTGGGTCGGAGACGATGCCGAAGGAAAACTTTCAGCCGAGGCTGACGAAAAAGGACTCAGAAAGATCATATCGGCGAACTGCCCCGATGAAGGCGAGACTTTCGACTATTACGGCTACAATGTTCCCCGCTGCACGATCCGTCAGCTTGCAAACAAAGAGGAAAACGGCAGTTTTATCTATGAAGACTGGGCAAACGGTCTCAAATACAAACTTGACACCGATGACATCTACCCCGAGATCGCGCTTTACTATCACATGACGAAGATCTACAACTATCTTGCAGGCCTCGGTCTCGAGGAGTACACAGAGCTTCCCAACCATAAAGGCCAGAACCCCATCATGGGTCTCGCAAACTTCCAGATGATGGCCTACAGCGGGCGCGACATCACGCTTCAGCCGATGGACAACGCATTTTTCAGCAAATACGACCCGAGTTTCGCCGAAATGTTCTATGGTGATTTTGAATACAATCAAAGTGACGCTCTTGTTTTCGGCCAGGGCACGAATGCCGATTTTTCTTATGACGGAGACGTTATCTACCACGAATTCGGCCACGGCGTAGTTGACGGCATCGCACAGTTCGAATACGAAGGCTGGGCCGACAAATACGGTTTTTCCAACGAGATCATGGGACTGAACGAAGGAATGGCGGACGTTTTCTCGTTCATCATGACCGAAGATCCGTGTCTTGCCGAATATGTCGCCAAAGGACTCGGACAAATGGGCGGAGCAGTGAACCTTGACGGAAAGCTCTGCCTTAGAACGACAACGAACCCGAATCTGGTAAACGAAGATTTCAACGGCGAGTCCCACAACGACGGCCTTCCGCTTGTCGGCGCGCACTGGGAGATCTATCAGAAAATGCTTGAAAACGGCTTCACGAAAGACGATTTCGCACGTATTTTCCTCACCGCGCTCATGTCTGCTCCGCACAACGAGATCGGCTTCAAAGAATGGGGAGAACTCATGCTCAAAGCGACAGAGGACAGCGTTGCGGCTGAACTCAAGGGCGATGTCGAACAGATCCTTACCGACAGAGGCTATTTTGAAGAGATCCGCGCAAGGAACGTGATGAAGCAGTCGGACTACTTCTACATGGGCGGTGTAGGCGACGGATATTACTCTGCCTCCACCAACACGACATATATCGAAAATGAAGACGGCGACATCATAGAAGTCGGCCCGATGTATGTCCAGCTTTACTTCGATGTGCCGGAATGTATCGATACTTTGACCATAACGGGAACTCCGGTCGATGAAAGCGGAAACCAGAGGAATGCACCGAAACTGAGTGCTTTCGTCCGCGAAGGCAAGCCGGTCATCTGGGATCATGACTATCCGAGCATCGTAAAATACGATTATACCGTCGAAAGCGAAGATAAAGGAACATGGACTTTCACAGATCTCAAACCCGGCAAAAGATACTACATCAACTTCATAAACAAAGGCCCGGCCGGCATTTTGTACTATCCGAGAGCAAAGGCGTCCTGGGCTTCGGATGCCGAATGCGACGCGGAACCTGGAGAAAACGACGGTGACGAAGAGATCACAGATTCCGATGAAGAGAGCGGAAATGACGGAGAAACCGCTTCCGACGACGATATGATGAATGACGACGAGCCCAAAAAGGAAAAGAAAAGCAGCGGCTGTTCCATGACCGTTTTCTAATGTTCGATTTTCTGGAAGAAAACATAGCTTCAGGACTTTGTTCCGCATATCAGTACGCCTTTTTGAAAGAAGGTCGTCTTTCGGGCGGATACGGCGGGACATTCGATTTTGATTCAAGTGAAAAGATCAATGATCTCACGCAGTTCGATCTGGCTTCACTGACAAAGGCGATCGTCACCGTCCCGATTTTCTACACTCTTTTTGCATCAGAAGAACTTTCACCTGATGAAAAAATTTTCCGCTTTTTCTCCGGTGCAGGCAGAGAGATCACGCTCTACGAACTTCTGAGCCACACTTCCGGTCTTCCGGCATGGCTCCCCTTTTACGAGCTTGTTCCGGCGGAAAAATCTGCTGAAGAGAGAAAAAAAGAGGTCGAAAGAATCATTTTTGAGCACCAGAGTGCCGGCAGAACGAAGTGTTACAGCGATCTCAACTATCTTCTGCTCGGTTTTATTCTTGAAAGAATATTTTCCCAGCCGCTCGATGTGATCTTCGAGGACTTTTGCAGCAGCAACGACCTGCATTCAAAGCTCACCTATCATCCGACAGAAAGAACTCCGAAAACGGCTTTTTCAAAACTGCGCAACGATTTTCCCGAAAAAACCGTTGAAGATGAAAACTGCTGGTTTTTAGGCGGCATCACAGGCCATGCCGGGCTTTTCGGAAGCGCAGCAGAGGTCGTCGGATATTTTGACGGACTGATAAAAACGGACTGGTTCCTGCCGGCTGCGCAAAAACTTGATTTTGCAGGTTTCGACAGGCCGGAAGGGAATGATTCAAACTACGGAAGATCGGCAAAAAGCAGCTGTTCCGGACATTTGGGATTCACCGGGACGGCTTTTCTCATTGATCCGGAAACAAAGACCATCGCGGCGCTCCTTACCAATTCGACTCATCCTTCACCCGACAAGCCTGAGAGAAAAGAGCGGATAAAAAAGGCTCGCCAGCAGTTCTTCGACGCACTCTTTTTTGACCGATCTCACGCGTAAACTTCTTAAAATAAAGAAACTCTCTTGATTTTTGATCCTTTAGGGCTACAATCATTAGTTTTCTGTGCCTTGAAAGATGTACCGGTTTTTATTGACATTTTTTCTAAGGCATTGTTTTTGCTTTGATTTTAAGTTTTTTGTTTGATAATTTTTGGAGGTGAACAAAATGTCTGGTCTCAGAAACACACTGAGTCTTCTTTTCTTGATTTTCGTATTTTCAACTCTTTCTGCTGAAAACGAACTTCCTCTCTTGGGCAAACTTATCGAAAAAGACGGCCGCCTTTACGACACTTTTTACTATCATATGGACGGCGAACCTCAGTATCTGCTGCAGAAATACGATGAGATCGCGATCCCGCACTCTGTCGATCTGAACTCGCTTCGCGGCCTTGAGTTCAACGGAGCGCTGATCACGGACATGATCTCCGATGTCACTTTCGATGCCAAGAATTTCAGGGCTTTCAGGATAAACCTTGATGAATTTGACCGCAAAAACTGGATGCAGGTGCGCAATGTCCTTGCGAAAAACGGCGTTCCGGCATGGCCTGTCCTCACCTATCACGCAGACGATACTCCGATAGTCCTCGACGGCACGATGAACCTTGTTTTCCCGAAATACACGAGCAAAGAGGAACAGGAGCAGATTCTCAAAATTTACGGATTGGAAGTTGTAGAGATAGTTGACGAAGAAAACAATTTTTACACCGTTTCCCTCAATCCGGGGACAGATCCTTTCGCAGTTGCGAACGCGCTTTTCACAAGAGGGCTCGTCCGCTGGGCTCAGCCGAACTGGCTCTGGAAGTTCAGACCAATGGCAACGACCCCGAACGACACTTACTTTTCGAAACAGTGGCATCTGACACAGATCAATGCGCAGTATGCATGGGACACTGAAACAGCTGAGGGCAAGGATGTCAGGATAGCGATCGTTGATACAGGCGTCGATCTGACGCACCCCGATCTTAATGTCCTCTCCAGTCTTGGAAAAGACTATATCGGCAAACTTGGCGGCGCTCCCAATACTTCAGGAAACGGCAACGATCACGAAGGTGTTCCCCACGGAACAGCATGTGCAGGACTTGCAGCTGCCAAAACCAACAACGGCATGGGCGTATCGGCTTCCTGCTGGGGATGCCCGATCATCCCGATAAGACTTATCTCCGACAGCTGGAGAGAATATGCCGGAGCAAACGCGACATACGAAGCACTGAAATATGCAGTTGACAACGGTGCGTGGGTCGTCAGCAACAGCTGGGGAGCCCAGGATGTTGACCGGAACGGCAACTGCACAAGCGTTCCTGCCGACAACAACAGTTCTCAGGCTGTCGACTACGGAAGGACAAACGGCAGAGGCGGCAAAGGAACGATCTTCCTCTGGGCTGCAGGCAACTCGGCGTGCGACACGAAACTCAACAGCTTCCTTAAAGACAACGACTTCCTGACCGTCAGTGCACTGGGACAATCAAATTCGATCGAATCATACTCCAACTACGGAACAGAGATCGATATTTCAGCAGGTGCGGGCAACAATACGACCGATATTCAGGGAAACCAGTACGGCTACGCATGCTCGTCATACAACTGTCTCGGAAGTCTTGACAACGGTACCGGAGACTATACGAGCGGAATGAACGGAACAAGCGCTGCGACCCCTGTTGCAGCAGGAGCGGTAGCCCTCATGCTTGCGGCTAATCAGGACCTTACGATATCAGGCGCAATGAACTGCATCAAAGTTTCGGCTGCAAAGCCATCCAACCAGTGCTCTTACGGCGGATGGACAAATCAGTCCGACGAATGGATCGCTGACGGCTCGAGAGAGCATTCTCCGTGCTACGGATTCGGTATAGTCGATGCAAATGCAATGGTTGTAGGCGCAAAGACCGGAACATGCGGCTCCTGCATAGCCACATCAGACATCGACGGATGCTTCGGGACCGCATACGACAAAGATGATGACTGCGACGGAACAGTTGACAACGGCTGCCCTGACAAAGGAAAAGGAAGAGCCGGAGATGCGTGTTCGTCAGCATCGGAATGTGTCAATACAGCTGCAAACCCGAAATGCATCACGGACGAAGGTTGGACCGGCGGCTACTGCTCGGCTGAATGTACCAAAAACGCAGACTGCTACAACGGAACCGGAAAAGTCGAATGTTATCAGGGCAAATGCATAGCAAAATGCAGTTACAACACTGTCCGCTCGGGCTACGCATGCATTTCCGACAAGATCCTTCCCAAAGGGACTGAAGTCTCGGCGAACTGCGGAAACGACGTGACCGAGGACGGAGAAAAATGCGACGGCGGATATAAACTCTGCAAACTCATAGACAGCAGCTTCACCGGCGGATACGCGAACTGCAACAACTCCTGCACAGGCTACGACACAAGCACATGCGAAGGCGGCAGCGGAAACCTCTGCGGCAACCACAATATTGACAACGGCGAGATCTGCGACGGCGACACCATGCCGTGCAGCCAGCTTGCCGGCGCTCCGAAAGGTGGGACCGCGAAATGCGCTTCCAACTGCATGTCATGGGATAAATCTACATGTTACGATGACGGATCAGGAAGCAACGAAGGCGGAAACGGAGGCGGAAACGGAGGCGGAAGCAGCAAAGAAAACTGCGGAAACGGCTTCCTTGACGACGGCGAAGAGTGCGACGACGGCAACAGAATAGACGGCGACGGCTGCTCGATATACTGCATGAAAGAATCGGTCGCTCCGAAGTCCAGAAACTCTTCCGGATGTTCAGTAACGGTCTTCTAACTTGAATTTTTCTCTCAACAGATCACATAACGAAATCAAGAGGTAAAAAATGAAGTTCAAAGAATCATGTCTCCTTATTTTTGCATTTCTGTTCATCATGATCTCCTGTTCAGAAAGCAAAAATACCGAAAACGGAGAGAACGGTGATCAGGACAGTTATTCCGACACCGACTCATCCGACGAAGACAGCACTCCGGATGAAGAGAGTGCCGATGTTCCTGATGAAAGACCGTCGAATCCCGATTTTGAAGATCTCTCAGCCGAATGCGGCATTTCTTTCGACAGCTATGCGTGCGACTTCACTCTGCCTCTTGACTCAGGCGACTGGAATTTCGCGGAAAACTATTCAAAAGCCGAGAACTATCTTTTTGTGTTTTACCGCGGCACGAACTCGACAAGCAAAAAGATCTGGACCACACATCTCTACAATCTTTTCGACAGATCACCTGAAAATGTCCGCTATTTCTTCATCGTCGACACAGACAAAAGCGATGTCGCGGCAGAAAAGGCGCAGATCATAAAAGATTCGGTGGAAGAGGCTTACGATATGACCGGAAACGCGGATATTCTCAAAAAGATCCACATCATGAGCAAGCCTGTATCTGAGTCCGATTCCTGGATAAACCAGTGGCTTGAAGCGAACAGATCGGAATTTTTCTTCGGGATAGACCGTTTCCGCAGGATCAGGAAAGGAGGCTCGTTTTCAAGCTGGAATTCAAGCTCTCTGCCGCCCGAATTCGACAACCTCTACAAAGAGGCGGAATATTATGATCACGAAAAGGAAATATCCGATTTTATTAAAGAAAACTCCGAAAACTCTATAGTCTTAAAAGGTCTGGAGAACGTCCCTTTCGCTGAAGAAGGATGGACAAGGGATCTTTTCTTCGATGTCGATTTCAAAGGATTGGCCGAAAACGGCGGGCTTTACCTCATGCTCACACAGAATTGCAGCGACCCGAAAAAATGCGAATGGGACCGTTTGGAAAGGCTTTTCCTCTGCGACGGAACAGGTGAAAAATGCGAGACCGAGATCGGCCGCTGGATCACGACTTACGGCAGAAGCGGAGAATGGCTCACAGACATAACGCCGCTGAAACCGCTCTTCGAGAAAGACGGCAAGTATAAATTCAAGTTTACAGTTGACGGTGACAGCTATGTCAACACACTGAACTTTATCTTCATAAAGGACAGCGATCTTCAGCACAGCACTCTCGTTCCGCTTTTCAACCAGCGGGAGCAGTTTGACGAGAACTACAACTCGCACTTCGAGCCGCTGACCGTTGAAGCCGCGGACATCAAAAAAGCAGTGGTCTACGCCTACATCACAGGTCACGGACAGAGTTCGGAAGAGGCCAACTGCGCTGAATTCTGCCAGTTTGAATCGGTATTCAGCGTAAACGGAAAAGACTTTGAGATCAACTTCGACAACGCCGGAACATCTGACGGTTGCTTTGAAGAAGTCAAAAACGGCGTCGTTCCAAACCAGTACGGCTCATGGCCTTACGGACGCGCCGGATGGTGCCCCGGAAAAGATGTCAGCCTGATAGAAATCGATGTCACGGAAGCCCTCGTCAGCGGCGAGAACACCTTTTCTTACGCGGCATATCTCGACGGCGAGGTCTACGAACCGGTCGTCACGGACGAAAGCGGCTACCGCGCCGAGATCTACCTTTCAAGCTACCTTGTTCTCTACAAGTAAACCCAAATTTACACAAAGATAACAAAAGTTTACTCAAGTAAAGTACAGCTTACATTCTGATAATTTTTGTTTACACTCATTGATTTTACTTGCATCAGAGAGAGCAAACTTTTCATCTTTTACACAAAAAACAGCAGTTTTTCACCCATAAATTTGTGGCACGATTTTTGCTTTTTCCTATATGTATACGATCATTTTCAAGCGACACGGTTGTTCGTCTCTGGTCAACACATTTGAGAGAAAAAAATAAAATCACACCAACACTACGTTTTTTTCAGATGCCGACGAGGCTTCTTGTCTAAAGGTCTCCTTTGAACAACCCTGTTATGATTTTGATCCTGCCCCTTCGGGGGCATTTTTTTTATCCTGGTATCAGAGGATCGTAAGAGAACAACCAGAATTTGCCGCGGCTTCGCTTGCTTCGACAGCATCATCGCCGTTGCAGAGATATGAAGTGCTTTTGACTTCGCCTTCGTCAAGGACGCCGTTCCTGTCCTTGTCGAGACCGCTCATGAATTTTTTGCCGCCGTTTCTGCAGTTGCTGCCTGCCGCTTCGTCAACGATGCTGACAAGAGAATCAAAACCGTCTGATCCGGCCGCACCTTTTTCTCCGGCGACTCCGGGTTCTCCCTGCTCGCCTTTGTCGCCGCGCTCGCCCTGCGCACCGTCAGCTCCGTCGACTCCGTCAGTCCCGGCGATGCCCTGTTTTCCCTGTTCGCCCTTGGAGCCCTGCGGACCGGCCGAACCGTTGCAGATATATTTCACCGTTATTTCCGTTTCTTCGAAGGTCCCGCTGCCGTCGGCATCGAAACGACTCTCGACCTTTGAACCTCCCTCGGCGCAGTTTTCGCCTTTCGGTTCTTCGGAAACAACGATCTCCGATGCTCTGCCGTCAGCTCCGTCAGCTCCGTCAGCCGAATTTCCGGCTTCAGCCGCAGCGCCGTTGCCGTCAGGCCCTTTCGTCCCGTAGCAAAGCACGGTCTCCGTACTTTTTCCGGTATCGATAGTGCCGTCGGAATCGCAGTCTACGCCGCTCGTCACGACCACTCCGTAATGGTTGGGACACTTCGCGGGATCCAAAGAGTATGACTGGACCGTCGAGGAGATCATGTCGCAACCGCTTTCGCCGTTGCAGAGGAAAGCTCTTGAGGTGATCTCGCTTTCGTCAAGTCCGTCGGAACCTGTATCGTCACCTATCACGATCTCGATACCGCCCGCGGGACAGTTGATATTGCCTGAAGGGAGCGAATTCGTCTCGACCGCCTGAACTGCGGCGAGCTCCGCTGAAACGAGCAATAAAAACAGCATGGAAATTTTTTTCATAGCCGCCTCCTACCTACGGGCAAACTTTATCACTGCCGCCGCAAGCACCGCTATCATCGCAAACGCAGCAGCGATCCATCCGTGATCATCGTCCGCTTCGGTCATCGAGCAGCCTGTCGACGATGATGTGAGCCCTGCTTCTTCGGCATCCATTCCGTTGCATACATAATAAATATTTTCAGGATCGACTTCATCTTCGCCAAGCGCACCGTCACCGTTGACATCGAGTCCGGTCTCGATCTTTTTGCCGCCCGAAGCGCAGTTTTCGCCCTTAGGTTCTTCGGAGACAGCCACAAGAGTCGTAGCTCCGTTGCTGCCGCTTTCGCCTGTTGCTCCGGTCTCGCCCTGTTCGCCCTGGTCGCCTTTCGGCCCCTGCTCGCCTTTTTCTCCCGGCTCGCCGTCTTTGCCGTCATTTCCGTTCGTACCGGGTTCACCCTGGTCACCTTTCGGCCCTTGAGCGCCCTGGCTCGCGCCGTTTTTGCCGTTGCAGACATATTGAGTGCTTGCGACTTCGCCGGCATCAAGCGTTCCGTTGTCGTTTTCGTCGATGCCCATTTCTATTTTGATCCCGTCGCCGTTTTTGCAATTGTTCCCTTTCGGTTCGTCGGATACTTTTGCAAGAGCGTCATGCCCGGCTTCTCCGTCTGCGCCGTTGCAGGAGTAGACAGTGTGCGCGCCGTTGACTTCTCCGTCTTCGAGAGTGCCGTTGCCGTTGCTGTCGATACCGACTTCGATCTTGACGCCGCCGTTTTCGCAGTTAGCGCCCGCATCTTCAGCCGAAGTCCTCGAGAGAGCGTCTTTGCCGGGCTCGCCGTTGCAGACATAGCGGGTTTCCGTTCCGACTGTGACTTTGATCCCGCCGGCAGTTCCGCACATTCCGCCGGACGCCTCCTCCGAGACAGAGACTGCGGGAGAGCTTCCGTTTGCTCCGTTGCAGACATACTGCGTGTCGACGACCGTATCTCCGTCAAGGATATCGATCTTCACACCGCCGGCCGCACAGTTCGTTCCTTCCGGTTCCGCAGAAACATTTACAGACATAGCATCCGCCGAAAGAGCGGCAGCAAACAAAAGATCCAAGAAAATGACAAAAATTGCTTTTTTCATAATTTCCCCTTGTTCAAATCAAACAAAAACAATAACGCGCTATCATCTTTAAATCAGAGAAAAATTCAAGTTTTGGAGCCGCTCCGGAGAATAATATTTTTTTCTTGCACTTTTTTGTTGAAAAAAAACTTTTTCGGACTATGATCTTTTGCGCGTTTGAGTTTATTTGGCATTTATTGATAGTTTTATTTTGGAGGTTTGAGATGAAAAAAATGCTTTTTTTGTTGCTTGCAGCTCTTTTTATGTTTGTTGCATGCGGAGATGATCCGGAACCTATTACCCATCCTGACACTGAAGCTACGGACACAGACACCGACACTGACACAGTAGAACCGACAGAACCGACAGAACCCACAGAACCCACAGAGCCGACAGAACCGACGGAACCGACAGAACCGACAGATGACGGTTGTGCGGCAACAGAAGGTCTTTCCTGCACGACAGATACTGATTGCGGCGCTTGCATGATCTGCGTTACCGGCGGAAAATGCGCAAAAGGTTGCAAATCTGATGACGACTGCCAGATGCTGCCCGGCCTTAAATGCAACACGAAGCTTGCACGCTGCGTCAACCTCTATGCTTCGAGCAAAGCATGTGACGCTTCGAACTGTCCGACCGGATGCTGCTATGCAGAAAAAGGTCTTGCAGGTCTTAAATGTGCAAAAGAAGCAAATCCTGCTACATGCGGTCTTTGCCAGAACGGCGAAGTTTACTCTCCTGAAGATTCGAAATGCCTTCCGGCTATCTGCTCTTCATCGACAGACAACTGCCCGACGATCAACGCAGGTGCATCGAAACCTCAGTGCTACGAGTGCAAGACCGGTGAGCTTGTATGCAAAGTAAAAACTTCGACAAGCGGTTGCTCGGCAGGCACAGTCATCAACGCAGCACAGTGTGTTCCGGCTGGTCAGCAGTGCATCGAAGGCGTAAGCGAATGCTGCTCCGGTATGCCTTGTGTTCAGGGTTACTGCTACTAATCGACTGATCTGAATTTTCAGATTTTCCCAAAATTCGTCCGATTTTTCTTGAAATAAACTCTTATATCGTTAGATTGACGCGGTTTTTTTAAAGGAGTTTTTTATGTACAGTCTACTTATTTCTTTAGGTATCGGCGCCGCTGTCGGGCTTATTATCGGTTTTTTGGTAAATATCGGGCTCGGCATTTTTCTCGGCATCTTCGCTTTTTTTGCAGCTTTCATATTTTTTCAGAGATTTTTCTCTAAAAAACTGCAGTCAGTCTTCATGGCTGCGAATTTTGAGATACAGAAACAGCATTTCGACCGCGCGATAGAGGCTTTGAAAGAAGGTTACCGCTACAGCCGATACGCTTTTCTGGTCCAGGCGCAGATCGACACTCAGATCGGAATAATCTTATACTCGCAGAAAAAATTCGGTGAGGCCTACAAATATCTCAAGAATTCGAATCCGCGCATAATGATGGGATATCTGATGTACATAATCGGCTGCATCAGGAACAAAAAAACTGAAAACATCGACAAGAACATCGATCTGCTCATCCGCTTCAATAAAAAGGATCCGTTTGTCTATTCCGCGATCGCATATATTTATGAAGAAGAGCTCGACGACCGCGACAAGGCTCTCGCCACACTGATGAAAGCGGCAAAGATCATGCCGGACAACCCGAAGATCAAGGAACATCTTCTCGCATTCCAGAACAACAAAGAGTTCAAAATGGAAAAATACGGCGAGCAGTGGTACCAGCTTATGCTTGACAGGAAGGGGCTGACCAAACTTCAGAACAAAATGATAAAGAATCAGCAGAAGAGCATGGGCGTCAGGAATTTCACACGGTGATCATGGATATTTCGATCTTGGAAAAACGCGGCATAAACCCGAAGATCGCCGCTTCGATGCAGAAAGAACCTGAACTTCTCGAATTTTCGCTTTCCATCCTTGAAAAGGCGGACCTCAACGCGAACTCGTTCAAAAATTTTATCCGCTACACCCGCGAGATCGGGCTGCGTGAAGGAAGACCTTTCGGCGAAATTTTTGAATCGGCCGGAATTTCAGCCATACTCGACGACGGCTCGCTTTCGGAAAAGACGAAGGGTGAAGAGCTCATGATGCGGCTTTACAACCTTCGATACCCGTTCTGGAGCAGAAAGCAGGCCAATTTCACGAAACTCAAAAACAGGTTCTGTGCAGCAACCGGCGGTGAGATAGCTTTCCCCGATTTTGCGGAAGGAAACAGCTTCAAGATATCATTCACGATAAAAAACGACAGCGATATTGAAAAGATCGAACGAACGATCGCTTCTGCAATGCCGATCCTCAAGGAATCGCTGAAAGAGATCCAGGAAAACTCATAGGAGGAGAAAATGGAAGACTGCAAAGGTTATGTTCAGGTCTATACCGGCAACGGCAAAGGGAAAACGACGGCTTCTTTCGGACTCGCTCTGAGAGCGGCGATGGCGGGAAAAAAGGTCTTCATCGGGCAGTTCGTAAAAGGAATGCCCTACAGTGAACTCAGGACTCCGGAATTCATTAAAAATATCGAGATAAAACAATACGGCGCGGACTGCTTCATCGTCAAGGCTCCGACAGAACACGACATCATGATCGCGAAAGAAGGTCTCGCCGAAATGAGGAGGATCCTGAAAGAAGGAAAACACGATGTCGTCATTATGGACGAGGCAAACATCGCCCTTTTCTATCACCTTTTCTCAGCTGAAGAGCTCATCGAAGCAGTCAAAAACCGCGCGGAGCATGTCGAAGTCGTTATCACAGGCAGATACGCGCCGCAGGAGATCATAGATTTTGCCGACCTTGTCACTGAAATGAAAGAGATCAAACACTACTACACGAAAGGAGTAGAAGCAAGGACCGGAATCGAAAAATAGTCATATTTATCCAATAAAATCAATCCGTTAAACAAAGCAAAACTTATATTTGACAACACGCTTCCAAGCGCCTATATTGCCGCCGCGATTTGTTTCCTGCGGAAATCGGTGTGAATCCGATGCTGTCCCGCAACCGTGTAGCTTTCAGCAAAGCCGGATACGCAGACTCAAGTCAGTAATGAGTACCCCGAGGAGGGAAAAATTGCGATTCAAAAGGTTTGCACAATTTTTCCGTATTTATTCACTTTCCGATTTATGGAGGAGAAAATGAAAAAAACCTTATCTTTCCTGTTTATCATCACTGTATTGATCTTTGCTGTATCGTGCGGAAGCGACAAAAAAACGGGTGAAAAACTGCCGGATTCTGAAGTGACAGACGAAGATGTAGTCGATGAGCCGACTGAACCCACCGAGCCGACTGAACCGACAGAGCCGACCGAGCCGACCGAACCGACCGAACCGACTGAACCCACTGAACCTACCGAGCCTACCGAGCCCACCGAACCGACTGAACCGACTGAACCCACTGAACCGACAGAGCCGACTGAAGAACCTGTTGAAATCATCGGAAGATACATGGACGATTTTGACACTTCCCACATCATTACCGAAACTGAGTGGACATCGAGATCTTCCTACGGCACATCGGTCTACCACATTTCACAATACGACAACGAACAGGATTTCATCATCGCGCATAACGATTCCGAAAAATCATGGGATCCTGACAAATGGAGCAGGTTCGACTACACCGTAAAGAACGGCGCTGTCTACTACTGTCAGACCGCTTACAATGCTGAAACGGAAGAAGCGGCTCTTGCAACTCCGGCTGCAGACAAGACCGATCCGACGACTAAAGGATGCGGTGATTATGATTCTCCGTGGACAAAGCTGCATAAAGATATAGTTGAAATCATCGGAAAATACAAAGACAACTGGGGCGGAGACCACATCATCTCCAACACCGCATGGTTCCAGCCTTCGGCTTGGGGAGATTCGCTTTTCCACATAACGCAGTACGACAGTGTTGACAATTTTATAATCGCTCACAACGATGCGACACACCCATGGAACCCTGATAAATGGAGCAGATTCGACTATGTCGTAAAAGATGGAAAAATCTACTACTGCCAGATCGCTTTCAACGCAGAAACTGAAGAGGCAGCTCTTGCCGTAACGACAGCCGACAGAGACGATCTTGAAGGCGAAGGCTGCAACCACAATCCTTGGAGCGAACTTATCGAAGTCGTTGAAGAACCTGTCGACAAGGACGATGCAAAAATCGTTGCATGGGCAACCGGTTACGAAAATTATATCGTCGGCGAAGGTGTTTCTGAAGAGTGGCAGACTCCCGAAAAAGCTCTCGGAAAAGCTAAAGGCGATTCCTACGACGTTGTAGTTTTAGGCGACGGCGGCAGCATAGTTCTTACTTTCGCAAAACCGATCACTGACGGCGAAGGTCCGGATTTCGCAGTCTTTGAGAACAGTTTCAACGACGGTTTCCTCGAGATCGGAACAGTTGAAGTAAGCAGCGACGGCGAACATTTCATCGCTTTTGACCACTACTATCTTGGACTTGAAAAGATCGGCGGAACAGGTTCGCATGATTCAAGCCTGATCTGGGGATTCGCCGGCAAATTCAAACAGGGCAAAGGCAATATGTTCGACCTTGCAGACCTTGAAGGGAAACCTGAAGTTGAAGACGGTTCTGTCGATCTTGAAGCGATCACGCACGTTAAGATCGTCGACGTCATCGGCGACGGATCGCAGTCAGACACCATCGGAGACCCGATCTACGACCCGTATCCGACAGGAGAAATAAGCGCAGGTTTCGACCTTGACGCGATAGCTGTCATCAACGAAAAGGAATAAAATTTCGTTCTTTTCAGACGCCGCTGAGTTTTGTCGATATATCGAATTACCGAAATCTCGAAATATCGAAAGCGGCGGTCGAATTCTTGATCCCGATTTCTTTCCCATTTCCTTCAAGTGTGCTATAAAGCGGCGGATTTTTCTCAGGAGGAGACGTGAGCAGCAGAAAAACAAAAGATCCGAGGCTCGTTGCGAGTTCGCTGATCCAGGATGTTCTCGACCAGTCGTTCTTCGTGAACGAGCTTCTTAACAACAGCCTTTCGGCTTTCGATTTTCCGAAAAGACGCTTCATAACTGAGCTTGTCTACGGCACAGTGCGGCACTTGAGCCATCTCGACTACTGGATCCTCAAAGTTTTCAAAAAACCGCTGAAACGAATGAACAAGGAGCTTCTTTCGCTCATCAGAGTTTCACTTTACCAGATACTTTTCATGTCGAACCGCGAGGCTGCGACGATCGTTTTTGAAGCGGCGGAACTTGCCAAGCGCTGCGGAAACGAAAAAACGGCGGGGTTCGTCAACTTCATTCTGCGGGAGATCCTCCGCACCGGCCCGACACGCGAGAACATGGAAGCCGATTTCGGAGACAGGCGCGACGAGTTTCTGCAGACCTACTATTCGATACCGCAGTGGCTCTTCGACAGGATAAAAGCTCAGGCAGAAACAGTCGGACAGGATATCGAGGACTATCTCAAAATAGTGAACAAACCGCTCGGGATCACGCTCAGGATCGAAGGAAGCGAAGAGACCAGGCAGCAGATAATCGAAAAGCTCGTTTCGAAAGGGGCTTCAGCCGAAGCTGCAAAGCTCAGCCCGTACGGGATCTGCACGAACAAAGCTGTCAACTTCTCGATGCTGAAAGGCTTCGACGACATTTTCATTCAGGATGAATCCTCACAGCTTTCAGTCCTCGAAATGGATATAAGACCCGGCGACAAAATCCTCGATATGTGCGCGGCTCCCGGCGGAAAGACCCTTTTTGCTTCGTATTTGGCCGGAGTTGAAGGCTTCGTCACGGCAGTGGATGTCAACGGAAACCGCCTCAATATGCTTGCCGACGTCGTCATCCAGCATGGAAAGAAAAATATCGGAATGAAGCTTCACGACGCAACAAAAGACAACCCGGAATGGCACGAAGCTTTCGACAGAGTCCTCCTTGACGCACCTTGCAGCGCACTCGGAACAGTGAGAAGACATCCCGAAATAAAGTGGATAAAAAATGACAACGACCCGGCGAAAATGGCTTCGATCTCGGGAAAGATCATGGAACAGGCGGCAAAATATCTGAAAAAAAACGGTATTTTAGTCTTCTCCGTCTGCACCTTCACAAAAGAGGAAACATTGGAGCAGATCAAGCGTTTCTCCGCACATCACCCTGAATTTACCGTGGAGAAATCGTATTTTACAGTCAAAGAACCCGACGATAACAGAGACATATTTTTCATCTGCAGAATGAGGAAAATAAAATGATAAAGATCGCTCCTTCGATCCTTTCGGCCGACTTTTTAAAACTTGAGGAAGAAATCAGATCGATAGAAACAAGCGGCGCAGACTTGGTTCATCTCGACATCATGGACGGTCATTTCGTTCCGAACATCACTTTCGGTCCGATGATCGTGAAACAGATAAGACCTCTCGTGAAACTTCCTTTTGATGCGCATCTCATGATATCTAACCCGACACAGTTCATCCCTCAGTTTGCCGATGCGGGCTGTGAAATGATAACGGTCCATGCCGAGACGGAGCAGCATCTTCACCGCACTTTGCAGTTCATAAAAAAGCTCGGTCTTAAAGCCGGAATTTCGGTAAATCCGCACACAGCAGTTGATTTCCTCCCCTATGTCGGAGACTTGTGCGACCTTTTCCTCGTGATGAGCGTAAATCCCGGTTTCGGCGGCCAGGAATACATAAAAAGTGCTTCCGAAAAAATCAGAAAAGTTGCCGAGATACGCGAAAAATACGGCTTCAACTACGAAATTTCGGTCGACGGCGGCGTGAACGCGAAAACCCTGCCTGAAGTCATCAAAGCAGGTGCCGATATCGCTGTCATGGGTTCGTATTTCTTCGGCGAACCCGCATCGGAAAGAGCTGAACTTGTAAGAAACGCAAAAAATATTTCTAAATAGGAGAGAAAAATGAGATGTCCCGACTATGCAACTGAAGAATTCGTCTCCCGCATAATCAGCGAGGATCTTGGACGCGGCGACGTTACGACGAACTTCGTCACGAATGAAATGAGAAACGGACGCGCTTTCATCAAGGCAAAAAGCGACCTCGTGCTCTGCGGAGCAGACCTTGCGGCATACGTGTTCAAATTCATCGACGAAGACCTTGAAATCGAGTTTCTTGCCGAAGACGGCGAAAAACTCTGCGCGGGCGAAAAGATAATGAACATTTCGGGAAACGCAGCTTCGATCCTGAAAGGGGAACGCACAGCACTCAATCTCCTGCAGAGGCTGAGCGGCATCGCATCTCTCACCGCCGAATATGTCAAACAGATCGACAAATATTCCGAGACGAAGATAGCCGACACGCGCAAGACCACGCCGGGACTCAGAACTTTGGAAAAATACGCGGTCAGGACCGGCGGCGGCAGCAACCACCGCTTCGGGCTTGACGACGGAGTCATGATAAAGGACAACCACATAGTCCTTGCAGGCTCTATCACTCAGGCAGTCGAAAACGTCAGAAGCAGGATCCATCACCTTCTCAAAATCGAAGTCGAAACGACGAATCTCGACGAAGTAAAGGAAGCTCTTGCGGCAAGAGCCGACGTCATCATGCTCGACAACATGGACTACGACATGATGGCTGAAGCGATCGAAACGATCGGCGACCGTGCAAAGATCGAAATTTCAGGCGGAGTCACCCTTGAAAGAATAAACGAGCTTTCAAAACTCGGAGCAGACTTCATTTCGGTAGGCGCACTGACGCATTCCGCTGTTGCGAAAGACATAAACCTTACACTTGAAATAATGTGATTGGAGATATGTAATGAAATTAAGATTTTTCGTTCCTGTTTTCGCACTTTTGTTTCTTTTGAGCTGCGGCGGGGACGATCCTGACGATTTTCTCCCGAACGATGATGACGGCGTTTACGGAACGCAGGATGACGACAACGATCTGCCCGATGCCGGACACTCAGAAAACGGAGAGCAGAACGATTCCGAAAATTCCGACACAGAGGCGGATACAGGCGATGACAGCGGGACAAACGGAGATCCCGACAACACTACGACCGATAATGAAACGAACTCTGATGATGATACTGAAACAATGCCGGACAACGACACAGACACCACACCGGATGACGCCGATTCAACCGATGATTCCGGTGATTCACAAACTGACGACGATGCCGACAGCGATACCGGAGACGACGACACCGACACCGGGTCAAACGATGACGACGCAGATTCCGGAAGCGATACCGGCGAAGAAGAGGAACTGGAAGTCGTCCTTCCCTACAACAGCTCCCCTGTTGACGCAACGATATCTTTCGACACAAAGATCAAAAAGATCGACGTCCTGCTGCTTGTCGATGTCGGACACACTTCGATGTCAACGGCACATGACAATTTAAAGGCGAACAAAAATGCTGTCATCAGCGGGATCCGCGCAAAGATCCCTGATTCTGCGTTCGGTCTCGTCAATTTCGGACTGTTCGGAGAAAATGTCTACAATCTGGCTCAGCCGATCACAACAGACCCGAATCTGCTCAAAAACAAGATCGATGCCATAGCGGCTAAGACGACAGGTTTGAAAAGATACCACACTCATGCGCTTTGGGAAGCGGCAACAGGAGAAGCCGACTATGAACAAGTCGCATATAAAAACAGCATAGGAGAAACGAGCTATATATCAATAAATGTTCCTGCAGCAGACTGCAGCGGACAGGAAGGAACTATCGGCGGCGCGTGCTTCAGAGAAGGCTCGATGCCTCTTTTCATTATGGCGACAAACAGCGCGTTCAACGATCTCAGCTATGAAAATTTCGGCGAATGGAAACAAGGAGAAAAGAAAACCAAACCTAAAGCCGCTGAAAAAATGAATGGAATAAACGCAAAATTCATCGGTTTTTCTCTGACGACCCTTTCTACATCAAATCTGCCGAAAGATCTAGGCTATATCTCGGAGAATACAAACTCTCTGACCTTGTCAGACGAAAATTTCAACCTTTCGGCAACATCTGACAACTGGGCAACACAGATAGCCGAAGCAGTAAATACTCTGACCGACAACATCAAACTCGGTGTCAAAGCGGAATTCAAGCATGTTGATAACGAATACAGTGTCGCCGACACAACAAGTTTTGTAAAATCGTTCTATCCGGTTGCGGCACAAACCGTCAAAGCGGGAGATACGGCGTCTTTCGATATAACTTTCGAGAACAATTTTTATGAAAACACGACCTGTGAGCCCCATAATTTCATCATAACGGCAAAGGCCACAGGAGAAGGACTCGTCCTTGACAGCCGCAGCATCAAAGTCGTCGTGCCCGGCAAGGAAGAAGGCTGCGACTCTATTTGAAATCACACCGGAACTTTTATATTTTCCAGAACAGACGCAACGATCTTTTCTTTTGAAGTGCCAGAAACAAACGCGGAGTTGTCAAGTATCAGCCTGTGCGCAAGGGTCGGAACAGCGTTTGAAAGAATGTCGTCGGGGATCACGAAATCGCGTCCGTCGAACGCAGCCGCCGCCTGGGAAGCCTTCATCAGTGAAAGCGCAGCCCTCGGGCTTGCCCCGAGCTTCACGTTAGGCGCGTTTCTCGTTGAATCGACAAGCTTGACTATGAAATATTTAAGTTCGTCACTTACATTGATCTCTTCGACCGCGCGGATCGCTTCGCACGCCTTTTCAAAAGAGACCGCAGGCTTAAGTTCTTCGAGCGCCGTCACGAAACCGCGCCCGTTTAAGATCTCCATTTCGGCTTCGGAAGAAACATATCCGAGCGAAAGTTTCATCGCGAAACGGTCCATCTGCGATTCTGGAAGGGCGTAAGTTCCTTTCGACTCGATATTATTCTGGGTCGCGATGACAAAAAAAGGCTTGTCAAGAATGAACTGCCCCGCATCGGTGCTCACCTGCCCTTCTCCCATCGCCTCGAGAAGAGCCGACTGCGTTCTCGGAGAGGCGCGGTTGATCTCGTCGGCCAAAATCATGTTGGCAAAAACAGGACCTTTTTTAAATTCAAACGCGGAAGTTTTCGGATTGAAAATCGAAACTCCGGTAATGTCGGAAGGCATCAGATCGGGAGTGAACTGGATGCGGCTGAACTTCATTCCGAGCGACTTGGCAAGCGCCTTGGCGAGCGTCGTCTTTCCCGTCCCGGGGACATCTTCAAGCAGCAGATGACCGCCTGAGAAAAAGGCGCAGACAGTCTTCGTCAGGACATTGTCGTGCCCTTTCACAAGCTTTGCGACATTGTTCTTGACATCGTTTAAAATCTGCTGAAGTTCCTTTATTTCCATATTTTCCTCCATTTTCCTGCCGCCGTTACCTCGTTCTGCGCCGCCGTTATCACGAGATAACGATATCACGGGATCCCGGCAAGATCCACGGCGCTATAATAGCAACACAAAATGGATTTTTCCAAAAAATTGACTAAAATTCTGTGTTTTTTGATTTTTATGAGGTTCGAAAATGAAAAAGTCATTGATCGTTATTGCATTGGTCACGATATTTTTCTTTGTTTCATGCGGCGGAAGCGGCAAGTCTGAGCCTGCAGCTGACGGCGATAATGAAACTCCTGACGAGGATGAGACAACAGATGAAGAGGGTGTGACCGACACCGACCTCACAGGGTCCGTCTTCTCGATGCCGAAAATGAATCCTTCAGGCAACATTCCGCTCAGTGCAGCCGTCCCGATGAAGAGTGCAGGAGTCGCAAAAGTTACGGTCGAAGTTGCCGACATCGACGGAAAATCGACTCCTTTCAAGCGCGAATACACCGTTTCGGAAGAGGCAGCTGAAAATGTCGAGATCCCCGTTCTGGGTCTCTTCCCGGCTCACAAAAACAAAGTTACGGTCGCAGCTCTTGACGCATCGGGCAAAGCGATAGATGAAAAAACTTTTGAAATGGCGGCAAAAGCTCTCCCGAAAGATTTCCCGGCAATAGAGATGTCTGGCAAGATAGATTCGGGCTGGACGATGGTCAACTGGCTGCGCACTCCGCGTTCGAGGACAGAGATGAACGGCATCGCGCTTGACGAAAAAGGGAGAGTCCGCTGGTACAGCGACCTTGCTTTTCCTGTATGTTTCCCGATAGTTGTCAAAGAAGACACCTTTTACTGCGGCGGCGGTGAAGGTGAAACGCACGTCACGAAATACGATTTCATGGGCTACGTTCTTGAAGATATAGATGTCGCTCCGCTCGGCTACAAAAATGTCCATCACGAAGTTTTCATAAAACCCGACGGCAACTATCTTCTCGGTGTCGACAAAGCAGGAAGCGGCTATATCGAAGACAGAGTCATCGAGATAAATCCGGGCGATCCGGCCGACCCGCAGCTCCGCGGTGCGTGGAACCTCAACGACACATTCCCGGATGTCGCAGACCTCTTCATGGATATGCAGCCGACAAGCACCGAGATCCCAGGACAGACGAACAATCCAATCCACCACAATGCGGTTTTCTACGACGAGTCTGATGACTCGATAATCGTCGGCTCGCAGACTGCCGGGATCGTAAAACTCACCCACTCAGGATATGTTAAATGGTATCTTGCACCTCATCTTTTCGGTCTTATCGACGATGCCGACAAAGACGGGCTCAGCGATTCCTTCATGTCAAAATACGATCCGGCGAACCAGACGACATGGGTCGGCGACTACTCGCAGAAAGAGGGCGACAAAGTCGTGATCGGAGAGAAATATGTTGACGAAAGGGCTCCGATCAACGGGATCCCCTACAAAGTCTACTCTGAATTCGAGTTCTCATTTCCGGAATTCTTCCTCACCCCGCTCGACAAAAACGGCAATGAGATCACCGATTTATCTGTAAAACAAGGACTGATGCCGCACGAAGACTTCTCGTGGCCGTTCCGCGCCCATAACCCGACGATACTCAAAAACGGGAACCTGATGCTCTTCGACAACGGTCTCAGCAGGAATTTCGGATTCCCGCCGATCTCGATGTATCACTACAGCCGCGTCGTAGAATACAAGATCACTCCCGACAAGGACGGATACGGCGGAACGATCCAGCAGATGTGGGAATACATTCTCGAAAACGACCCGATGTGGTATTCGATGAGCCTCATCGTAAGCGGCGCAAACGAGCTTGAAAACGGCAACCGCCTCATAACTTCAGGCTCTATCGGATCATCGTTCATTCCTGAACTTTTCAGGAAACAGTATGCTGACGGTCCTGTCGGAGCTTTGATAATCGAGATCGATCCGAAAGACAATTCTGAGAAAAACAGAATAAAATTAGATAGATACATAGATGACGACTATCCGGTAAACGAGTTCTCGGCGTTCCGCGCCTACCGTTTTGAAATTTCGGCAAAACTTAAAAACAAATGAAAAATTTTATTTCCTTTTTAGCTTTTTTCGCCGCGGTCTTCACCTTTACGCCACTTTTCGCGGCTGAAGAAGAAGATATTTTCGCAACCCGGCTCTACAGTCAGGCCTTGACGCTATTAAACAGCGCAAAGCCGCAGTGCACCGGGCTCAAGCAGAAAAACAAAGCGCTCTCTGATGCAGTCTCCGGACTTTACAAAAAGGCAGAGCAGCACAAAAATGTCGCGACGAACGTATTTGCCAACGCCGATTACCTGCTGAAATTTCTGCAGGAACGCATCGATGAAACGTGCGGACTTGTTGGAATTGCAAATGAAGAATCTATCCGAATAATAATCGCGCAGGAATTTGCCCTGCTTTTGTCAAAGCGCAGGATGTCGGCGAATTTTGAAGAGTTCATCGACAAAATTTTCGGCACAGAATACGGAAAACTGCTTTATCTGATCACTTCGGTCTCCACGCTTGAAAAAATGTATGAAGCATGGTCAGCAAAAATGACAGCGGACAGAAAAGACGCCAAAAAGACCGTCGAAAACATCGCTGCGGCAAACACGGAATTGAAGAAAGAACTCACCGATTTCACGAAAACATTTCAGCTTTATTACAAAAAACAGGCATCGCAGGCGACAGCCCACGGCAAAAATTGACAACGATCCGTTCCCAGCTAAAATATCGTGTTTTTGTGATTTTTTAACTTTAGGAGGTTTATCATGAAGAAGTTTTTGGCAGTAACCCTTTTTGCATTCGGCACATTTGCGCTTGTTTCATGCGGTGGCAGCGACAGCGGTTCAACTCACTGTGAAGACGGCAACAATCCCGACTGCAACTACAAAGTCTGTGCAAATGAAGGCGGCAGTGCATGGTACGAGTATGAAGGCAAAAAGTACAACTGTAAAGGCAGCAAGCAGAATGTTGACTGCAGCGATGCTGTGAATGAACTTTTCCAAGCCTGCGGTCTTTTCTAAAATCCAATTTACGAATTTCTTTCTCACAACTACTACGTACACAATCAATTGATTTTATTAAATTATTTTATCACAACGATTGTTCGGGAAACAATTTTTTTGACTTTTGCCCGCTCTTTCGTATAATTCCCGCGTTTTTTTTGACCCTTGTTATTGGAGGATTTAGGGTATGCTTGATAAAGAAAAAAAATCAGCTGTTATCGCTCAGTTCGCAACAAAAGAAGGCGACACTGGTTCGCCTGAGGTTCAGGTCGCGATTCTTACGGCTAGAATCAATGAACTTACGGAACATTTTAAGACGCATCAGAAAGACAATCACTCAAGACTCGGACTTCTCAAGATGGTTGGCAGAAGACAGAAACTTCTCAACTACATCAAGGGGAACAGTTTTGACAGATATACGGCACTTATTAAAGAACTTGGTTTGCGTAAGTAATCGACAGCTTCCTTTCGCGTTTCCAGTTTTCAAAACACAATCTATTTTTTAAAGAGGCAAAATGAATCAAGTAAAAGAATCTATTGTTTTTAACGGCAAAGATTTATCACTCACGACAGGCAGATATGCGAAACAGGCTGACGGCGCGATCTGGTGCAACTACGGCGGAACGGTAGTCCTTGCGACAGTCGTTGCGGCAAAAGGAGACCCTGTAGCTGACAGCGATTTCTTCCCGCTTACCGTTGACTACACCGAAAAATTCTATGCTGCAGGAAGATTCCCCGGCGGATTTTTGAAGAGAGAATCTCAGCCGAGCACTCAGGAAAAACTCACGTCAAGACTTATAGACAGACCGCTCAGACCGATGTTTGCAGACTGGTTCACCAACGAAACACAGATCCTTGTAAACCTTCTGAGCTTCGACCCGAACTGTGATCCGAGAGTAATGTCGATCACGGCTGCTTCCGCGGCGCTTATGATCTCCGACATTCCTTTCAACGGTCCGGTAGCAGGATGCAGGGTCGTAAGAAAGAACGGCGAATTCATGATAAATCCGGCTGTCAGCGATGATGACGACTACGACATCGACATCACGGTCGCAGGAAACTACGACTCGATCGTCATGGTAGAAGGCGAATCGAAAGAAGTAAGCGAAGAAGATATGACCCACGCGATAGAACTTGGTCACAAGGCGATCCAGCCGCTTCTTGAAATGCAGGACAAACTTGCAAAACAGATCAACCCGGTAAAAAGGGCGGAAGTTGTAAAAGTAAAAGATGAAAATCTTGAAAAATTCGTCCACGAAACCTGTGAAGAGATCGTAAAAGAGGCACTTTCGACGACCGAAAAACTCAAAAGATACGCACTTCTTGACGAAGCGAAGGCTGAACTTGTCGAAAGAGTCACCCAAAAGATCGAAGAAGGCGCGGATTTCATGAATATTGACGAACCTCAGACCGTCATCACCCGCGCAAAGACCTTCTTCGAAGACTACCTCAAATATGCGATGAGACATCAGATCATCACCGAAAACAGAAGGATCGACGGCCGTGACCTCACTTCGATCAGACCGATCACGATCGACCTCGGCGTTCTTCCGATGACTCACGGTTCCGCTGTTTTCACACGCGGCGAGACCCAGTCGCTCGGCGTTCTCACACTCGGCATCGGCAAAGACGAACAGAAAGTCGACACCGTTACCGAAGGGGCAAGCAAACGCTTCATGCTCCACTACAATTTCCCGCCTTTCTCGGTCGGCGAAGTCGCAAGACTCAAATCTCCGGGAAGAAGAGAACTCGGTCACGGCAATCTGGCTGAAAGAGCACTTTCCGCAATAATCCCGCCGAAAGAAGAGTTCCCCTACACTGTCAGACTCGTTTCCGAGATCATGGAATCGAACGGTTCCTCATCCCAGGCAACAGTATGCTCAGGCTCGCTTGCACTTATGGATGCCGGTGTTCCGGTCAAAAAACACGTTGCGGGCATCGCGATGGGACTCATCCAGGACGGAGACGATTTCTACATCCTTTCCGATATTTTAGGCGATGAAGACCACTTGGGCGACATGGATTTCAAAGTCGCAGGTTCGAAAGACGGCATCACGGCGATCCAGATGGATATCAAGATCAAAGGACTTCCGAAAGAAGTCATGGAAAGAGCAATGCTTCAGGCGAAAGTCGGCAGGATGCACATCATCGGCGAAATGGAAAAGGCTATAGCTGAACCGAGACCTGAACTCAGCCCGAACGCTCCGAAACTCTGCCAGATCAAGATCGATGTCGACAAGATCAAAGACCTTATCGGAACAGGCGGCAAAAATATCAAATCGATCGTTGAAGAGACCGGCGCAGACGTCGAAGTCGAGCAGGACGGGACCGTTACGATCGCAGCAAAGAATCAGCAGGTGCTCAGCGCGACTCTCGCTCTCGTAAAATCGTTCACCGACGATGTCGAACTCGGCAAAGTCTATGAAGGCGAAGTTACGAGGATCGAAGAATACGGCGCATTCGTAGAGATCTGGAGAGGCACTACCGGTCTTCTCCATGTCAGCAAGATCTCCGATGAAAGAGTTGAAAACGTAAATGATTATCTGCACTTAGGTCAGAAAGTCAGAGTAATAGTCACCGAAATAGAAGCTGGCGGAAAATTCAAGCTCAGCATGAAACCGGGCGACTTTGACAAAGACTGGACAAAAGAAAGACCTTCGAGACCGCCGAGACCGAGAGACGATTCCAGAAACGGGGAGCGCAGAGGCGGAGACCGCGGTGGCAGAGACAATCGCAAATAAAATTTCAATAAAATTCAAACTGGCTGACGGGGCGGCTCTCCCGGAATACAAAACTGCGGGAGCTGCCGGAGCCGATATCTGTTCAAACGAAAATTGTTCAATAGATCCGAATAGTTGGAAGCTCATTTCAACAGGTGTATTCCCTGAAATTCCGGAAAATTTCGAGATCCAGGTCAGAAGCCGCAGCGGACTTGCCGCAAAAAACGGCGTTTTCGTCCTCAATTCGCCCGGCACAGTCGACAGCGACTACCGCGGTGAGATCAAAGTGATCTTAGCCAATATGTCTGACAAAGTTTTTGAAGTTAAAAAGGGAGACCGTATCGCGCAGCTTGTCGTTTCTCCGGTCACTCAGGCGGCTTTTGAGACAGTTTTGGAAATTTCCGATACTGAAAGATCGGCCGGCGGCTTCGGAAGCACCGGGGTCAGATAGTTATTCAGCAAAATCAGCGGATCGTTTTAAGATATTCTTCGAAGTATTTAATGAAAGTCTCGTTCTGCTCTTTGAGACCGATCGAAAGTCTGAGCCAGTTCGGGAAACCGTAGTTCGCAACGGGTCTGACGATGACGCCTTTGTGAAGAAGATAGTCATAGCAGTCGCGGCCTGAAGTCGTCTCTTCGCTGACTTTGAAGAGCATGAAATTGCCCTGTGTCGGGAGATATTCAACACTAAGTCTGTCGAACTCTTTGTAGAGATACTCCTTCCCTTCCTTGTTGACTCTGATCGCGTTTTTCAGGTAGTCCGTATCCTTGAAAGCGGCGATCCCTGCGACCTGAGCGAGCAGGTTCGTGTTGAAAGGCTCTCTGACGCGGTTCATGTAGTCAACTATTTCAGGAGTCGAAACTGCGTAACCCAGCCTGATCCCGCTGAGGCCGAAAGCCTTTGAAAGCGTTCTGCAGATGATCATGTTCGGGTGCATGTTCCTGTAGTCAAAACCGTTCGGATAGTCGGGAGCATCGGCAAAATCGAAGTAAGCCTCGTCAACAACGAGAACGACTTCCTGAGGAACCGTTTTGAGGAGTTTTTCGAACTGAGCCTTCGGGTAGTATGTTCCGGTCGGGTTGTTCGGGTTGATGAGGCAGATCATCTTTGTTTTCGGCGTTACGGCCGCGATGAGCCCGTCGATATCGACAACGTGTTCCTTCGTCTGCGGAACGAGTTTCATTTTGATGTCGGCAGCCTTGAGAATGAGTTCGTAAGCGACAAAACCCTGCTCTGAAAGAACGACTTCCTCGTCGCCTTTGATGAGAGTCCTGATCGCGATGTCGATGACTTCATTCGAGCCGTTTCCTACAAAAACCTCTTCGAATTTTATCTCTTCGCCTTTGGTTTTGTGGTACTCAACTATCGCGTTCTTAAGATAATACGCGTTACCGTCCGGATAGTAGTTAAGCTCCGAAACAGCGTTGATGAGAGCCTCGCGCACTTTCGGGCTGATGCCTGTCGGGTTTTCGTTGCTTGCAAGTTTGATAGCGGAAGTAAGACCGAGCTCCCTTTCGACTTCCGAAATAGGTTTACCTGGTTTGTAAGGGGAAATAGCTTTGATGTTGTCACCGACTTTTACCATGTCACTCTCCTATCTGAAATTGTTAAAACAGCCAAACTGCCTGCATAAATCGCACAAAAACGACCGGAAAACAAGTTATTTTCCGCTGTTTATGATTTTTTCGAACTCTTCGTAGGTGTGTTTGCCCGAAATCGTCTCGATAACCTTCCCGTTTTCGTCGGCAAGGACCATGTAAGGCATGATCACGCCCGATTCAGCAAGCGATTCCGGAGCCTGCAGGACATCGAACTGGGCGTTTTTGTCCGCGATGATCTTTTTGATCTTCCCGGGCATCGGATCGACGCTCACCGAAAGGATCTTCAGCGTCTGCTTTCCGTCTTCATACTCTTTTTTCAGTTTATTGAGCTCGGGGAACATCGCGATGCACGGCTCGCACCAGCTTGCCCAGAAATCGACAAGGATCCTCTTTCCTTTGAAATCGCCGAATTTCACCTTTTCGCCGCTTTTGATAGAGACCATCTCGAACGCATGGATGTTTTTCCCTTTTTCAAAATCTTCGCCCAAAATCTCGTTTTCAAGCCCTTTGACTTCAATCTCGTCCTCTGTTTTCGCCGTTTCCGCAGGTTTTACCGGCTTTTCAGCAGCCGGAGCAGCGTTTTTCGTTTCGCCGCAGGAAACCAAAAAAAGAAAAACTAAAGATAAAATCACGATTTTTTTCATTTTTTTCTCCATGAATCTGTCAGTTTTCAATCGTGTAGCCTATCGTCGTATCGTTCAATTCAAGACATGAGCCGCCGACAACGGGAACTGCATGCGAATAGAAAGAGTCTATTTCGCTTTCGACAAGTCTCAGGTCTTCGATCGTTGCAGTAACTTCTATGTCGTGACTTATCAAGTCTTCTTTCGTTCTGAAGGCGATCCGACCTTTCTGCTGGAAATAAGTTTTGGCACCGTCCTCCCCTCTGTCTTCGTAAACCAGAATACGTACGTCGCTGTCACCGTAATCGGAACCGTAAAGATCAAATTCCGATGCCGAATACTGGGTTTCTAAATTTTCCGGCGGTATCGGAATACGGATATCTATGCGGAACAGATCTTCGATTTCAGGATCTCCCGTGTTCGGTGTATAAGTCGTGTCGTAGTCGTAGTTGTAATCGAAATATTCATATTCTTCGGCAAGTGTGATTTTCGTGCAGTTTTCATAAGGCAGACACTCTGTCTGTTCAGCATTGCAGTATTCGTCTTTTCCGCAACCCTCCCCGCAGATTCCGCCGCAGCCGTCATCGCCGCAGATTTTGCCTGAGCAGTCCGGATAGCAGAAAGTATCCCATGTCAGATTCGGGATTTCGTAGCATTTTCCTCCGCTTAACGGAACATAGTCTTCCATGTCATATTCAACAAGCCGCACGCTTCCGTGACCTTGTGAATCAAAAGTTTCCTCATCAACTTCTTCAAAAACGAGTTCTCCGCTCTGCTGGAAATACGTTTTTCCTCCCTCAGCCCCCCTGTCTTCATACAAGTAAATACACTGATCACACAGACCGACATGGCTGACAAGGTTTAGGCTGCCGGCAGAAATAGAACTGTCTTTTCTGAAATTAATTGCCAGAAGACCTTCTGAAGAAGCGTCTCCGAGAGCGTCGCCTGCAACATCTGCTTTATATGAATACGGAAAACTTGAAAATTCATGATACTCCTTTGTGAATTTCCCGATTTCGTCGATAGTCTCGCATTCATACGGAGCACACTGCGTCTGATCAGCACTGCATGCAAGGTCTCCGCAGCTTCCGCATGTTCCTCTGCAGCCGTTGCTGCCGCAGACTTTTCCCGTGCAGTCAGGCCGGCACAGACCGCTGTCAAAAGAACCGCTTTCGATTTCGTAACACTCCCCGCCGTCCACAACAGTTGAAACATCAGTATCAGGATCAATAGTGACTTCGACGAATTTTGCCGATATCGTTCCTGCGATATTCTGATAAAGATCTTCGTCGATATCCAAAGTTCCGCTTTTCTGGAAAAAAGTTTTCTTATAGTAGCCTTTCGGACTGTTTTCGTCAGGATCAGCGTATTCGACATAGTCCTGAAAAAGCAGAACGCATTCGATGCAGGATGAATAGTTGGTGTTCGGGTACACCCCAAGATCGTAAGTTCCCGGCAAAAAACCGAAGCGGCCGTCCTTATCTTCGTGAAAAGTTATTCTCAATTTGTCATCAAGTGAAGGATCGCCGAGGCTCGCATCAGCTTCAAAAATAATGATATTAACCTGTTTAAAAGTTTTCCAGTCAACTGAAAGACCTGTGCATTTCAACTCTTCTTCCTGAGCATCTTCGTCATAATCGGGAGATTCACTTTCAGCCGTATCACCGTCGCTGTCGTTCGTTTCACTCTCCGACTCTTTTTTTTCGCCGCCGCACGCAGAAAAAAAGAAAACCGCAAGAAAAACCAAAACCGTGATTTTTTTCATTTTTTCCTCAAAAATCAAAACCAGTGTGATTGCAGAACCTTTTGCAAGCTCTAAAAAACCGTTATCTCACACATTTTACACTAATGTAGTTTTCTCCCTTGTCTTCCCGACCAACAATTCCTTCCTTGAAGTTCACATACCACGCTTCGTTGTCATAATAATAGTAATCATACTCGTCATCATCATCATACTCGTCATCATAATAATCGTCGTCGTCCCCGTAATCGCGCACTTTTCTCAAACAATCGTCCGTTGTTGCAATATTGGTTGTGGAACTCCAGAAAACGGAATTCAACTTGTCCATATCAGGAAAATAGGTGGCCATATCCGGTTTTTCATAGTTTACGAGTGAAAAAAGCTCGTTTCTGTTAGGCAGTCTCCAGTCTGCAAAGCCTGCATATTCAAGATTCTCGCAGTAGGCAAGAGCATCTGCCCAATTCAGCGGTGACGGAGCGTTCGACTTCTGCCAGACAAGATCGGTTGCGTGGTCTTTCACTGTTTCCTCTCCGTTGTTTTCCGATATTTCAAACTTTGAAGAATGCTCCTGTTTTTCTCCTTTCACGCATATAAAATCCATTTCATAGTCGGTGGAATACACTTTAGTCATACCGATCCAAACCGCCAGAACATTTTCTCCGTACAAAGTCCCTGACATCAGGCGGTAAGCGCTTATTCCCAAATCAGACCAGAATTTAGGACCGCTGTAATCGTTTGTATCGACAAGGTTCACAAGTTCCCATATCTCGGGCAACCGCCATCCCTCTCCAAGATTTTCGCAGTACGCTTTTGCATCCTCGTACTTCAGCTGTTTTTCAGTTGAGATCCATTTAAGACCTGTAGCGTGTTCTGCTATAATTCCGCCTGACGAAGTGAACTTTAGAGGCGTGCAGGTTCTGCCTGCATACTGCGAATCCTGCCCGAAAAGTTCTTCCCCTTCTTCGGCGCACGGCATTTCGTAATCTTTTGCTCCTTTACTTGTAGATTTATAATTTTCTTTTTTGTAACAGAGCTTCTGCCCCGTGCAGATATTTTTTGAGACATCGATTTTTTCGCACTTTTTGCCGTCAGACCCCAAGCGATATCCTTCACGGCACTTCTTGCAATAATATGTTTTGAGGTTTTCCGCGATGCAAATTTCACCCTCTTCGCACGAATCGGCTTTGCATGGGCTTGCACACTTTTTTCCGTCCCAGAAAAAACCTTCAGCACAGGCGCAGCGGTATCTTTTCGCACTTTTCGGGAAACACTCGTCCAAAGCGTTTTCAATATCTTTGCACGGATCTGATCTGCACGGATCTTCGACGCATCCTTCGCCGTTCCAGAAAAAGCCGCCCTCGCAAAGTCCGCCGCCTCTGACGCAGAAAGTCCCGTATCCTATATTTTTTTCCCGGGTTTCGGTGTAACCTCCGAGCGCTGAAAAGATATAAGCCTCTTCAGGGGATCCGATCTTTGTCGAAGAAGACCAGAAAATATAAGGATAAGCGGTAATTTCCACTGCAAATTTTCTGATTTCGTAATTATACATCGTGAAAAGTTCGTTTATGCTCGGCAATCTCCAGTCGCTGAACCCTGCATATTCAAGATTTTCGCAGTAGGAAAGAGCTTCTTTCCAGTTTTTTTCCGTCTCAAGATTTTTCTGCCACAGCAATTTGTAACTGGATCCTTCCAGAACCTCGTCTCCGGCTATACTTTTCGTTATAAGCAATGAATAAGTATCATACTTTTCGCCTCGGACACAACGCAGGATGTGTGTCTCATCCTGCTGTGCAATAGTTGTTTCAACATCATATACGGACCCCTCTCCTGAATCGTTGTGGTCTTTGATAATATACGGGTAATAATTGCCCGAATAGTCGGAATAATCCGATGATAAAGTCCAAAAATAAAGATCATCGGAACTGTTCTGCCGATATTCAAAACCGCTTTCTGCCGCCTCTTCATCGTTCAATCCGGCAATAGTAAAAGCTTCCGGAAGAGTGGGAAGCCGCCAGTCGCTGAAACCGCCGTATTCAAGATTTTTGCAGGAATCAGAGGCCTCTTTCCAAGTTCTTTCGGGAAGAAATGAAGAAGTCCACTCCAGTCCGGTATAGTTGTCAATTGTCACTTTTTCGTTTTCCACATCTGACTTTACCGAAAAATGTCTTTTAGTGCAGAAGCCGCGCTTTGAATACTGCGCATCCTGACCGTAAAATTTCTCTCCGTATTCAGGGCAAACTATTTCACCTTCGTTGTCATAGCACGAATCGAAATTCCGGCACACAAAGGCTTCATTCGTCGCAGGATAAACTATATAATCTTCGTCTTCGGTTTCTTCTTCATCTTCGTCTTTTCCGCTCTCTCCGTGCAGACTGTCATCATCGTTTCCTTCCGGAAGTTTACCTCCCGAAGAAGAATTGCCGCAACCTGCAGTCATAAAAACCGCAGCAATAAAAATAATCAAAATGATGATTTTTTTCATCTTTTTCTCCAACAAAATCAAAAACACCGGAATTTTAAAGAAAATCAGGAAAAAAACAACATTCGCGCCGTGTCGAGATTACGAAATAACGATATCTCGGTATATCGACAAGATTGGCGGCGCAGAGCAAAAAAAAAGCCCCGGCGGACCGGGGCTGGAAAGTGGATCAAACTTGAGTCAACTACTTGACTTCTTCGATTTTTACGCTCTTGTCAATGTAGTGAGTATGAAGCTGTTCGTGTGCAAGATGGCTGTTCGGCTCACCGTAGTACTCTTTGTAGATCGCGATGATATCCGGGTTCTCGTGAGACTTTCTGATCGGTTTGCCAGCGTCTTCACGGTAGGTAGCTTCCATACGTTTAGCGATGATTTCGCCGTTGCCGTGATGGTAGGGCTGACCTGCGCCGCCGATGCAGCCGCCTGTGCAAGCCATGACTTCGATGAAGTGATAGCCGTTCGGGTTGCCTGCGCGGACTTCTTCCATGAGTTTGCGTGCGTTGCCGAGGCCGTAGCAAACAGCGACTTTGACAGGAAGACCGTCAACGTCGATAACAGCTTCTTTGAGGCCTTCAAGACCACGGACTTCCATGAAGTCGACCTTCGGAAGGGTCTTGCCGGTATGAACTTCGTAAGCGGTACGAAGAGCAGCTTCCATAACGCCGCCTGTAGCTCCGAAGATAACAGCTGCACCTGTGGACTGTCCGAGCGGAGAATCGAAATCCTCTTCCGGAAGTTCTTTGAGGTCGATATTGTACTGTTTGATCATGTGAGCGAGCTCACGTGTGGTCAACGAGAAATCGACATCCTGATCTTTGCCGTTTCCGAGTTCAGGACGTGCAACTTCGCTCTTCTTAGCAAGGCACGGCATGATGGAAACAACGACCATATCTTCACGTTTTACGCCAATTTTGTTAGCGAAGTAGTTCTTTGCGACTGCGCCGAACATACCCTGCGGAGATTTAGCGGTTGACGGGTAGTCAAGAAGATCCGGGAAATTCTTCTCATAGAATGTTACCCAAGCCGGGCAGCATGATGTGAAGAGCGGAAGTTTGACATCCTTGTCACCAGCGAGGAATTTCTTTACACGGCCGAGGAACTCAGTTCCTTCTTCCATGATGGTAAGGTCAGCAGACCAGTCGGTATCGAATACATAGTTGAAGCCGAGTCTTCTGAGAGCAGCAGCCATTTTGCCGGTAACGATCGTTCCGGGTTCCATGCCGAACTCTTCGCCGAGAGCGACTCTGACTGCCGGAGCTGTCTGAACGACGACTGTTTTGGTCGGGTCGTTGAGAGCTTTTACGACATCGCCGATGTTGTCAACGAGTGTAAGAGCGCCTACCGGGCAGACCTGAACGCACTGTCCGCAGTTTACACATGAGGATTCGCCGAGAGCAGCTTCGAATGCGGGAGCTACAACTGCCGGGAAACCGCGGTGAACAGCCGAAAGAGCGCCGACGCTCTGGATGTTCGAGCACATCGACTCGCAGCGGCGGCACATGATGCATTTGTCTACATCACGGTAAACCGAAAGGGTGCTGTCCTTTTTGTATGTTGACTGGATACCTTTGAACGGGATCTCGCGGATGCCGAGCGTTGCTGCGAGGCTCTGAAGTTCGCAGTCACCCGATTTCGCGCACTGGAGACAATCATTCGGATGGTCGGAAAGAAGAAGTTCTACGATTGTCTTTCTTGCGTTGAGAACTCTTGCGGATGTCGTTTTGATGACCATACCGTCTCTAACGTCCGTAGCACAAGCCGGAACAAGGTTTCCTTTTCCGCCTTCCATTTCGACGACACAAACACGGCAGGAAGCGGGCTTGTTTACAAAGTTGATCGGTTTAAGATTCATGTGGCAGAGCGTCGGGATTTTGATGCCGTTTCTTCTTGCGGCTTCAAGAACCGTTATTCCGTTCTCGACTTCGTAAACTCTACCGTCGATTGTAATTTTAATCATATCCATGTGTTTCTCCATTGCCTACTGTTTGCTAATTGCGCCAAATTTACATGTATCGATGCATGTTCCGCATTTGATACATTTTTCCTGGTCGATTTTGTGCGGCTGTTTGACAGTGCCGGTAATCGCATTGACAGGACATTTTCTTGCGCATGCCGTGCAGCCCATGCATTTCTCAGGATTGATGACATAGCTGAGAAGGTCTTTGCACTGTCCGGCCGGGCATTTTTTGTCTTTTACGTGAGCGAGATACTCATCGTAGAAGTTGTCAAGAGTCGAAATAACGGGGTTCGGAGCCGTCTGACCAAGTCCGCAGAGAGCGGTGTCTTTGATGACGTTTGCAAGATTCTTGAGGGTATCAAGATCTTCCATAGTTCCGTTGCCTTTGATTATCTTGTCGAGGATCTCGTTCATTCTCTTGTTGCCGACACGGCACGGAGTGCATTTGCCGCAGGATTCGTCGACTGTGAAGTCGAGGTAGAATTTTGCGATCGAAACCATGCAGTTGTCTTCGTCCATGACGATCATACCGCCGGAACCCATGATCGATTTAGCCGCAGCAAGGCTCTCATAGTCAACCGGAGTGTCAAGGTGTTTTTCTGTCAGGCAGCCGCCCGAAGGTCCGCCGGTCTGAACAGCTTTGAATTTCTTGCCGCCTTTGATTCCGCCGCCGATCTCATAAATGATCTCGCGGAGAGTCGTTCCCATCGGAACTTCGATAAGACCGACGTTGTTGATCTTGCCGGCAAGCGCGAAAACCTTCGTACCTTTCGATTTTTCGGTTCCGATCTTGCTGAACCAGTCAGCACCCTTGAGGTAGATGACGGGAACGTTAGCGAAAGTTTCGACGTTGTTTACGTTGGAGGGCATTCCGTTGTAGCCTTTTACAGCAGGGAACGGAGGTTTGATTGTCGGTTCGCCTCTCTGGCCTTCCATCGAGTGGATAAGAGCTGTTTCTTCGCCGCATACGAATGCGCCTGCGCCGTATCTGAGCTCGATGTCGAACTCGAAACCGGTTCCCATGATGTCTTTGCCGAGAAGACCGTATTCACGAGCCTGGTCGATAGCGATCTGAAGTCTTCTGATTGCAAGCGGATATTCAGCTCTGATGTATACAAGACCTTTCGTTGCGCCGATGCAGTATCCGCAGATAGCCATAGCTTCGATGATCGAGTGCGGGTCGCCTTCGAGTATCGATCTGTCCATGAATGCACCCGGGTCGCCTTCGTCAGCGTTGCAGATGACGTATTTCTGTTCAGCGTTCGGAACAAGTGTTCTTGCAAGTTCCCATTTTTTGCCGGTCGGGAAACCTGCGCCGCCTCTGCCGCGGAGCCCTGACTTTTTCATTTCTTCGATAGCCTGTTCCGGAGTCATTTCGGAAAGGACTTTACCAAGAGCAGCGTAGCCGTCTCTTGCGATGTATTCACGGATGTCTTCAGGGTTGATGAAACCGCAGTTTCTAAGAGCGACTCTCATCTGCTTCTTATAGAAACCCATGTGTTTCGAATCGGCAATGTGAGCGTTTGCTTTCGGGTCGGTGTAGAGAAGTCTCTCGACCTTTCTACCTTTAATAATATGTTCATTTACGATGTTCTCGACATCTTCTTCCTTGACCTGAACATAGAAAGTGTTGTCGGGAAGTATTTTAACGATGGGGCCTTTTTCGCAGAAGCCGAAGCAGCCTGTGGTGATGACCTGGACATCGTTGATGTTCTTTTCTTTAAGAACGGCTTCGAATTTTCTTACTATGCCTGCGCTGTTCGAAGCTTTGCAGCCTGTACCGCCGCAGCAGAGAATATGAAATCTGTAATGTGTCATGCTCAAACTCCCTTATTTAACCGTTTCGTAATTAACCGGGATGATACCTTCTACGAGCTCGCCGTTCTTGATGTATTTTTCAAGAATTTCGCTAGCTTTTTCGACATTTACATGACCGAAAACGATAGGATCTTTGCCGGGAAGTTTAACTTCGATCGTCGGTTCTGCATAGCAGTATCCCATGCAGCCTGTCTGGGTTACAACCGCCTTGATTCCCTGTTTGTCGAGTTCTTCAAGGTAGAAATCCATAACTTCTTTTGCGCCGCTTGCGATTCCGCATGTAGCCATAGCGACTTTGATCTGGATAAGGGAATCGACATTGTCTCCGTTCTCTCTGAGAGAAACGGTGTTTTTGAATTCCGAGCTCATTTTTTTGAGATCAGCAAGTGATTTTACTGCCATTTTACCCTCCTACTTTCTGTATTCGTCAAGGATTGCTTTAACCTGATTCGGCGTTACGCGCGGATAAACTTTTTCGCCGATCAAAATAACCGGAGCGAGACCGCATGCGCCGACACATCTGAGGCAGTCAAGCGAGAAAAGACCGTCCGGGGTAACTTCGCCGGGCTTGATGCCAAGAATTCTTTCGACTTCGTGAAGGATGCCTTCTGCGCCTCTGACGTAGCAAGCCGTTCCAAGGCAGATCGAAATCGGATGTTTTCCCTTCGGAACCATTGTGAAGAACGAGTAGAATGAAACTACACCGTAAACTTTTGCGACCGGAACTTTAAGCTCTTCCGCGATGACCATCTGGACTTCTGCCGGAAGGTAACCGATCTTTTCCTGAGTCTTTTTAAGGACATTGATAAGCTGTCCTTTCTCGTAATTGAAAGAAGCGCAAACTTCTTTGATCTCTTTCAAATACTGAGAATTGATTTTAATCGTTGCCATACTAACAAGCCTCCTTGTCTGAAAATAAAGAAACTCTCAAATTACTAATAAACCGCGGCGAACCATACAATATTAAAAGGATGAAAGTCAAATTTTCAGTGAAAAAAATTTTTTATCAGAATTAGTCAAAACTAACTGTCAGTAAAATCAATCAGTTCACGCCGATCTCTTTGAGATTTTCATTTATCATGCTGATAAGATAGTTGATGACTTCGGGGCTTTGGATCGGCATTCCGTCAAGAGCCTCGTTGACTTCTTTGGTGTCGAAAACGTAGCTTTTTCCGTTTTTGGTGTGGGTGTAGACAAAGCGGATCTCGGGATTTGAAGCGACCGTCTGGACGAAGACCGCCGCAACGCTCCCCAGTATCGGTCTGTCGATGTTGTCGTGCTGCATCGTCGCCTTGATGACAGTTCCGACTCCTTCCTGCGAAGTTATTTCAAGATGTCCGCCGCTCTGCTCCGCCGTGTGTTTGAAAAGCGGAACACCGAGCCCGACTTTTCGTGTCGTGCGGCTTGTCGTGAAAGGATCCGTCACTTTCGCCAGAAGTTCCGGCGACATCCCGCAGCCGTCGTCCTTGATTTCTATCGAATAGACATTTTTCACAGTGTCCTCGAAAATGTTGAGGTCTATTCTCTTCGCCTTTGCGCGGGTCGAATTCTGAAGAATATCGAGAATATGCAGAGCAAGTTCCTTCATTTTGTGATAACCCTCCTTCCGTTTTCGCCGTGAAGCGCCATTTTTATTTCGGCGAAACTTCTTTTTTCGATTTCAAAAACAGATGCGATCTTTCCGACATCGCCGGGAATGTGGGCGTCGCTTGCCGTCGTGATGTTGAAACCCTTCACGAACGGATTTTCGGCGAGGAATTTTTCTCTCGTGATGTGCCGCGAGATCTCGACCGCGTCAGGTTTCAGGTCCGGCGGAATGAAACCGAGCTGCCCGAGAAGGCTGTTCACGGTCTTGTTGATGTGCGCCGGAATGAAGATCCCGCCGAGCGAGTGGACGAACTTTTCAGCCGCTTCGATATCCTGGTCAATTGCGGCGATAAGAAGATTTTCCTCTTCGTAAATTATCTCCTCAGCCTCGTTCACGACAACCTGATATCCCATTTTTTCGGGATTGTTCGGCACTTTTATCAGGTGTTCGTCGAGATAATACTGAAAAACCGCGAGTTTTTCGTCGTCTTCCATGAATGCAAGGCAGTGGATCTCCTCTTTCGTGTTTATTTCGGCGCCGCAGAGAACGAAAATCCCGTATTTTTTCGCCATATCGCGGATGATCGTCGACTGCCTCGTCGAATTGTGGTCGGCTATCCCGATGATATCGAGAGCCTTTTCAGCTGCCGCTTCGAGGATCGCCGCAGGGCTCATTTCAAGCGAGCCGCACGGGGAAAGCAGCGTGTGGATGTGAAGATCCGCCCTGTACTGGTTCATGGTTTTTACTTTATAAGTTCGTAAATTTTGCCGGAAATCGTAAATGCGTTCTCTTTAGTTCCGAGAACCGCGATCCCCTCGTCCTCAGCCGATTCGAGCATCTCGGGTTCGGGCGAGATTCCCTTTACCAGAACGACTGCCGCGAGCTCTTTAAGAGAAGCTATAGCCGTTACGTTTTTGTGCGACTGAACCGTGACCAGAACGTTTCCGTCCTTCGCAGTTCCCATTACATCGCTCAGCAAGTCTCCAGTGTAGCCGCCGGAAATTTCCTTTTCCAGATCGCCTTTTTCGGTAAAAACCTTAAGATTCAGTTTTTCAACAAGTTCCTTAACTTTCATATTTCACTCCGTCAAAAATCAAAAAAACCGCGTTATAATACAGAAAAAATGTGAAAAGTGAAGAGCTCAGAAAATTTATCGGCTGATTCAGACAACTCTGCACAAAAAACTCTTGCAATCTCCGGAAAGCGGATTATCATACAAAACAGGAATTGTATTCCGAAATTGTATGAAAATCGGAGACGAAGCATGATTAAAAGAACGGCAGTTTCAAGAATTGAAGAGCTTTCAAAGCATTTTCCTGTAATTATGGTCTGCGGAGCAAGACAAACCGGAAAAACGACTTTGCTCAAAGAATTCGCCCGAAAAAACGGGAAGATCAATTATGTGACACTCGATTATCCGGTATTGAAGCAGCTTGCTAAGAGCGATCCCGAACTTTTTCTTCAGCAGTATGAAACACCTCTCATAATTGACGAAATCCAATATGCGCCGGAACTTCTTCCTTTTATTAAAATTAATGTCGACAGAAAAAATACTTCAGGCCAGTATTTTCTGACAGGTTCGCAGATGTTTCACGCAATGAAAAACGTGAGTGAGTCGCTTGCCGGAAGAGTGGCTGTGATTTCTCTGTATTCTCTAAGTTATTCCGAGATATCAGGAAAAGATTCCAAGGCGTTTCTGCCGGAAGAAGTCCCGTTTTCCGAGCAGAAAAGAACGATTTCCGAAGTTTTCGGACAAATTTACAGAGGCGGAATGCCGAAGCTCTCAGCCGACAAGGAAATCTCTTCGGAAGATTACTTCGGATCATACATGCAGACTTATCTGGAACGCGATATCCGTGATCTCATAAACATAAGGGATGAAGAAAGATTCCTTAGATTCATCTCCTGCGTGGCAGCACGGACTGCTCAGGAAGTCAACCTTTCTGACATATCGAAAGATATCGGAATCGATTCCAAAACCGCCGACTCATGGCTTTCTGTCCTTGTTTCATCAGGAATAGTTTTTCTTCTTTCACCGTTTTCCGCAAACACAGTCAAAAGAATCGTCAAACGTCCGAAACTTTACTTTATGGATACAGGACTTGCCTGCTACCTGAGTCTTTGGAACAACCCGAGAGCACTTGAACTTTCGGCAATGTCGGGAGCGATGTTCGAAACTTATGTCGTTTCCGAAATCATCAAGAGTTATGCGAATGCCGGGGTCGATGTCCGCAGCCGTCTCTGCTACTACCGCGACAACAATTCAAAAGAAATAGACCTGCTCATTGTCCAAAACGGAAAAATCTTTCCCATAGAGATCAAAAAATCCGCAAATCCAGGCAGGGAATCCTTGAAAAATTTTAATGTTATTCACGGATTAAGCAATTTTGAAGTCGGGAAAGGCTGCATTCTCTGCATGGCGGCCTCAACTCTGCCGCTTGACAGTATGAACTCGCTGATTCCGATTGACGCAATATGAAAAACAAATAAAGACAAAATATTTTTTCAGCGTATAATCGCGCTGTTCTTTGAGGTTTTAAATGGAATTCAAGCTTCATTCAGACTTTGCGCCGGCTGGCGATCAGCCGGAGGCGATAAAAAAGGTCATAAACAATTTCAGGAACGGCTCGAAGCGCGAGCTTATCCTCGGTGCGACGGGAACCGGCAAAACTTTCGTCATGGCGCATCTCATCAAGGCTTTGAATGTGCCGACACTCGTTATCGCCCACAACAAGACGCTTGCGGGGCAGCTTTACGGAGAGTTCAAGAACTTTTTTCCTGAAAACGCGGTGGGATACTTCATCTCTTTTTACGACTACTACCAGCCTGAAGCCTACATTCCGACGACCGACACCTACATCGAAAAGGACGCGGCTCGCAACGACGACATCGAGCGGATGCGCCACTACGCGACGGCTCACCTGCTTGAAACCAGGCAGTGCGTGATCGTCGCCTCGGTAAGTGCGATCTACGGCATCGGCTCGCCTGAATACTACAAGGATCTCACGATAAAACTTTTCGTCGGAAACACCTACCCGATGAAAAAACTGTGCGAAGACCTGGTCGAAACGCAGTACGAAAGGACCAATGCCGACCTCACCCGCTGCAAATTCCGCGTGAGAGGCGATGTCGTCGATATTTTTCCGCCTTACGAAGAGGAAGTCGCTGTCAGGATCTCCTACTTCGGCGACGAGATCGAGGAAATTTCGCTTATCAGGCCTTTCGACGGGCAGAAAATCAAGAGTCTGGATTCGGTGAGCGTCTATCCTTCAAGCCACTATGTTGCCGAAAAGGAGACTCTGAAACGTTCGGTCGAAAAGATAAAAGTTGAGCTCGCCGAGCGGATAAAATACTTTGAAAACAGCGGCAAACTGATCGAGGCGCAGCGGATAAGGGAGCGCGTGACGCAGGATCTTGCGATGCTCGAGACTGCCGGATACTGCTCGGGGATCGAGAATTATTCGAGATACATCACGAACCGCGAAGAGGGAGAAACGCCGCCCACGCTCATGGACTATTTCGGCGACGATTTCCTTGTCATCGTTGACGAATCGCACGTCACTCTGCCGCAGATAAAGGGGATGTTCAGAGGCGACCGCGCGAGAAAAGAGGTCCTCGTGAAATACGGTTTCCGCCTTCCGAGCGCGCTTGACAACAGGCCGCTCAATTTCGACGAATTCATTGCAAAAACCGATAAAGTGATGTTCGTTTCTGCGACTCCGAAAGAGTATGAGATCAGTCAAGTCTCTGAGATCATTGAACTTATAAACAGACCCACCGGACTTTTGGATCCGCTTCCGCAGGTGCTTCCAGCCAAAAACGAGATCGCGGAACTTTACGACGAGATCGTCAAGGAGACCGCTGCCGGCGGCAAAGTTTTGGTCACTTCGCTCACAAAAAAAATGGCGGAAGACCTCACCGATTTCCTCAAAGCGCGCGGCATCAGAGCGCGCTACCTCCACAGCGACATCGACAGCATCGAGAGGCTCAAGATCGTCATGGAACTGAGGAAAAACATGTTCGACGTCCTCGTCGGAGTCAACCTTCTGCGTGAAGGGCTGGACATTCCCGAAGTTTCGCTCGTCGCCATTCTGGATGCCGACAAAGAAGGTTTCCTTAGAAGCGAAGCCTCACTCATCCAGACGATAGGACGTGCCGCGAGAAACGAAAACGGCAGGGCTCTCCTTTTCGCCGACACGATGCCCGATTCGCTCAAAAACGCAGTCTATGAGACCATGCGCCGCAGACAGATCCAGGAAAAATTCAACGCCGAGCACGGCATCACGCCGCACAGCGTCACCAAAAAGGCGGTCCTCGACATCGAATCGCACATCCCCGGAAAATCAAAGGAAGGTGTCACCAAAATGCCGCGCAGCAGGACCATAAAACTCATCGCCGAACTCGAAAGCGAAATGAAAAAAGCGGCAGCCGAATGGGATTTCGAATACGCCGCGATACTCCGCGACAAAATCTTCCAGTACAAAGCAGGTTTAGGAGAGAAAAAAGAGGGCTAACACCAAAAATCTGTTTTGAGACAAGGAATAAAAGAAAAAACAGAATTTATCACCAGGATATTTCCGAGCAGTCAACAACCGACCAGTCTTCTGTTTTGTAGCAGGTGCAGGGATCGTCAACGGGTTCTGCGTCTTTGTCCGTATCTTCAGTTGTGTCTTCGTCTATGTTTTCGTCTGTATATTCGACCGCATCTTCATCTGTATATTCGCCTGCATCTTCGTCTGTATATTCGACCGCGTCTTCATCTGTGTCTTCGGCAGTATCAACAGCTTTCTGAACAGTTTCAAGTTCGGCATTCATTACAACTTTGAAAGTTTTGCCCACCTCAAATGTATAGTTGTCTTTATAGCAAACCTGAAATCTGCCGACTGCCGTTTCAACACCGAAAACCTCGTTCATGGCGTATTTGTTTTCAGCAATAAGACACTGCTTTGCATAGGCATTGTCTGATGTAAAGACAACATCAAAGATCTGAACGGTCGGAGCTAAAGGCAATACACCTTCATACTCTGCAAGAAGGTCAAGGTAATGGATGGGAAAATACGCAAAAGCACGAGTCAAGCCCATGGGTAGGGTAGAATCGACACCGATTGCTTCGAGTGCCACTGCCGGCATACCTGTTCCATCATCTGCAGTAAGAGTTGTTTCATAGAAAAACGAATAAGCGTTTCCAGAGTGAATATCTTTTCCGTCAATACCTTTTAGAGCAACATTTACAAGACTTGCCCATTCAGGGTCCTGTGTGCCCTCGGCGTTGATCAGACCGACACCTTTGAATCCGAAATACTTTTCAGCATCGCTGTTGATAATACTTTCATCAAGTACACACTCAGGCTCGGGTTCGGGCTCAGGCGGATTAGCGCACCTGGTATAGAAACAATCATCAGGCGGCCAAGGCTCTCTTCCTGAATCCGCGTCATCATCCGGAACGGCATACGAATCATCGTCCGAAGCAGTGTCTGTATCTGTGTCATCCGGTTGAGAATCGCCGTCTCTTGCCTCCGTTTGATCATTGCTTTTTGAACTTCCGCCACAGCTAACAGCAAAAATCAAAGCCACGAAGAACACGAAAAACGCGAAAAATTTCTTCATCTTTCCCTCCACAAAAACCCGAAGAAATTATAGGTGTTTTATACGGATTGGCAAGGATTTTTTCAGATGTTCTGAAAAACAGGCATCAGAATTATTTTAGTTGCTCATATTTCAAATTATGTTAGTTTAAAATGCACATTGTTTGGAGGATGACATGAAAAAATTCACACTTTTTGCGATCTTCGCACTTTTTATGTTTGCCTGCGGAGGCGGAAGCGGAGACTCTTTCAACGCCGAAAAAAGCCCTTACGGCGAACCGACAGTCACAAGTGTCGCGGCAATCAACGCGGGGATGCTCACCAATGAAAAAAAGCCCCATGTCCTCGGAAGATCGGGAACATCTGAATTTTCAGGAAGAGTTTTCGACGTGATCGATGTCAAGATCGACGGAAACAGCGAGGCTGAAATGCTCTTTTCACCGTTTCCAGTCACGAAAGAGACAAAAAAGATCGTGTTCGGCGGCTACACTTCAAAAAGCGGCGAAGGGATAAAACCGAAAGAGGCAATAGAAGTAGATCTGCCGGATATCGGCGAAACGACGGAAGGAAGCGGAGAATTCACGGTGAAACTGCCGGGAATGCCGCTCGAAGTCGATGTTCCGCTCGACTGGACGCTCAAACTTGAAGAGGAAGATGTGTCTATAAACACTCCTTCGGGCTCTTATTCGGGGCTCAGGCACTACACGGGAAGCGGAAAAATAAGCGAAGGGACTCTCGGCGACTTTCTCGGAAACACCGAATTTACCGGTGAAGTCTACTTCAGCCCGACTCTCGGCATTCCGGTCCAGTACAAACTGAACGGAGTCAACTTCGCGGGAGACCTCGAATCGGTCTGGGATTACGGCGATCCCGACGAAACCGGCTACAGAGTCATGAAGAAATCGGGCATCGTAAACAGCGAAAATCCTTCGTTCCAGCTTAGCACTTACGAACTTAAGGGAAATTTCGACGCAGACCCGGACCAGCACGCGAAAATGTTGCTCGAGATCAGGTATCTTGATGAAAACGCGGCAAAAAACGACCCGATGCCTGAAATAAATGTCGAATTCGGCACGGTCTCGGGCTATTTCCCGTCTCAGCTTGTCGAATCTCCGGTCAGCGTTTTCTTCCCCGAAGAGGACGGCGAAGGCTACAAATATTTCATCGCATACGTCAGTCAGGCAGCAAAAGGACATAACGGACCGATATCCTACCGCGTTTCAGTCTCAGGCGGCGAATCGGTGAAGCCTCTGCGCGTCACGGCAAGGATATATTACAATAAAGTCGAGTAAAAAGCCTTTATCCATCGGACTTATAATGGTCAAGCATTTCTGGACAGAAAAATCCTCCCCATATTCGAATACGCCGCAATACTGCGCGACAAGATCTTCCAGTACAAAGCAGGTCTCGGCGAGAAAAAGGAATAAAAATTTTTTCAGGAATATCGCTTATTTGCAGGATGCAAGTAAAAAAATCTTGACAAACGCCTTTTATTTACTATCTATCCAGCCCGTGAATTTCGTTTTGTTCACTCTCAGCCAATATGCTTGGGTGTTTTAACAAAAATCAAAAATTGATCCTCGTTAGTTTGGAAGAAATGGGTAACTTCTTTGAAAGAGTCCTTTAATTTCGATATTTTATCAACCATTTGGAGAAACTTATGAATTTACAAGAGTTAAAGAACAGAAAGCCTGATGAACTCGTCGCAATGGCCGAACAGCTCGGTATCGAAGAGGCTTCATCGAAAAGAGTCCAGGAACTTATTTACGAGATCCTGCAGAAACTCGTTGAAAACAATGAAATTATTGAAGCGGACGGCGTCCTTCAGATCCTCACGGACGGTTTCGGTTTCCTCAGAAGCCCGAAATACAACTACCTTCCGGGTCCCGACGACATCTACGTTCCGCCGTCAATGATAAAAAGATACGGTCTCCGCACAGGTCAGACGATCAGCGGCGAAATCAGAAGCCCGAAAGAAGGCGAAAGATACTTCGCACTTCAGAAGATCACATCGGTTTTTGAGTCGGAAGACATCGAAAAGAACAGACACACGCCTCTTTTCGACAACCTCACTCCCTTCTACCCCACTCAGAAGATCCATCTTGAGACGAAAAGCACAGTCATGTCGACAAGGATCATGGATCTCCTCGTTCCGATAGGCATGGGACAGCGCGGTCTTTTAGTTGCTCCGCCGAGAACCGGTAAGACCGTCCTTCTTCAGGACATCGCTCACTCGATCACCGAAAACCATCCCGACATTTTCCTCATCGTTCTCCTTATCGACGAACGTCCCGAGGAAGTTACCGATATGATGAGAAGCGTTAAGGCTGAAGTCATCGCTTCAACCTTCGACGAACCCGCTACACGCCACGTTCAGGTCGCTGAAATGGTTCTCGAAAAGGCAAAGAGAATGGTAGAATACGGCAAGGACGTCGTTATTCTTCTTGACTCGATCACAAGACTTGCAAGAGCTTACAACGCAGTCGTTCCCCCATCAGGCAAGATCCTTTCCGGCGGTGTCGATGCAAACGCTCTCCACAAACCGAAAAGATTCTTCGGTGCTGCAAGAAACATCGAGGAAGGCGGCTCGCTCACCATCATCGCGACTGCACTTATCGATACCGGAAGCCGTATGGACGAAGTCATTTTCGAAGAGTTCAAAGGAACCGGTAACATGGAAGTCCACCTTGACAGAAAGCTCATGGAAAAGAGAATTTTCCCGTGTCTCGACATCAACAAGTCGGCGACAAGAAAGGAAGAGCTCCTTCTCGAACCGGACGTTCTCAACAAAGTCTGGATACTCAGAAAGCTCCTTCACCCGCTCAATGTCATCGACTCCATGGAGTTCATGCTTGACAAGATGAGCAAGACAAAATCCAACAAGGATTTCCTCAAGGCCATGAACGCATAAGCCTTTGAGATCACGCGGTTTTTCATATCCTGCCCGACGCCCGGCAAAAAAAAGGGTCTTTGTGATCCTCTTGATCGCCGCTGCGGTCGCGGCAGGATTTTTTTTGCGTAAAAGATCTTACGAATACCCTTTTCTGTGGTCGCAGACATCTGCCGAAAAAATGACTTTTGAAAAGGCTGCCGCATTTTGCGAGAACCTTGAGGAAAACGGCTTTTCCGACTGGAGTCTTCCCGAACTTCACGAGATAAAAAGCATCGATGAACTCTGCATTGAAGAGGAAAATCCCGATTTCTGCTACGAAACCGACAGCTGCGAATGGGATGGCTGCGAAAGCGAACTCTGCGGAAAGTGCGTGAAATACGGAGAAAACTTCGATTCCGGCACTTTCTGGACAAAGACACCGTTTCACAACGGGAAAATTTTCGTTTTCACGATTTCAACAGGAAAAACAGAAGAAAATCAGGCAGCTAAAAGCGAAAAGCACTTTGTGAAGTGTGTTAGATCGTTATAACGAAAAAGTTTGACGCGCCTAAACTCGTCGAAATGTCGATATTTCGAAATTTCGATATATCGATGGCGCGAAAACAACAATAACGTTATTTCGCCCGATTATTCATTATTATTGATCCTGCCCCAGACGTTGCGGACAGATTCTTTCAAGGTCTTGACATCTTCGGCATCTTTTGTCGCCGTTATCCTTAGGAAAACGCACTGGTCGATCTCGGCGATGCCGCGTGCGATGTCCTCGGCAAGCGACTGGCATGACGGAGAGCCGCACATTCCGCAGTCGATATTCGGAAGGACCTGCATGATTGTATCGACATGCTCCATTTTTTCGAGAGCTTTTTCCATGTCATCATCAAGGGAAAGCATAGATCTCGGCTGAAGTTTTTCAAGTTTGAAGGCTTCCTGAAGATACTCGCTTCCGCATTTTCCGAAAAGGCGGCAGTTCTGGCACGCCGCCTCGTTTTTGTCGGCTGTTTTTCTGCACGGAGGAAGAGTTTCCCTCTGAATAAGGTTTCTCACTGTCAGGAAGCGGTTGCCTGGAACAAGGATTCCTCCGGCGCAGCTTTCGTCGCACGCCCTGAGTTCGAGAAAAGTTATGTTCTCATCAAGCTCGCCGTTCTCGAGTTTGTCCAGAATTTCGATGACATTGTGGATTCCGTCAACCGCCATCGCGTGATTGTCACGCCTGATGCACTCGCCGCCTGTAAGTTCCCATGTGACGTGCGTATTGTCGGCCGGACGGCAGAGTTTTCCCGAATCGGCTTTATCGTTCGAAACGAAAGAATAGATTTTGTTATAAATCAGATCCATGTTGATTACGCCGTCGACAGCCGATTTTTTCTCGCCGACAGGGTGTTTTATCGCGACGATTTTCGCGGCACACGGAGAGACATAAAAAATACCGATATCTGAAGAATTTATTCCTGTCTTTTCGAGTTCGTTCCTGCAGTGCGCCGCTGCGATATCAAGGGGCGGCTTGATCAGGGTTATATGCTTGAGAAGCGAAGGGAATCTCACCTGAATCAGCCTGATTACGGCGGGACAGAACGATGAAATCAGCGGAAATTCGACATCGCTGCGCTGTTCATACTCGTCCTGGGCCTCCTCAATCAGCGAAGAAGCGCGTGAAACCTCGTAAACATGTGTAAAACCGACGCTTTTCAAACCTTCGAAAATCGATTTTGTTCCGGAATTTTCGTCAAACTGTCCCATAAGAACCGACGGAACAAGAGCAACGCGGCATTTGTAGTCAAAAATCTTCTGGAAGTCGTCCTGCTCTACCAGTATCGCGTCGTGTTTGCACGAGATCATGCACATTCCGCAGTCGATGCACTTGTCAGGATTAACGGAAGCCTTCCCGCCGCGGATCCTGATCGCGTCTGTGGGACAGGTCCTCATGCAGTGCGTGCAGCCTATGCACTTATTTTTGTTTATTCTGAGCGCGTGATGAAAAAAAGGTTTTTTATTGCGCGTCGTCATGCGGCCTCCGTTTACGCAAGGTTAAACGAAAGAGTAATCTTTGTCCCCTTGCCTACTACACTTTCAATTTTCAAATCATCGGTGTTCGCCTTGATGTTCGGCAACCCCATTCCGGCTCCGAAGCCCATTTCGCGCACTTTTGTAGATGCAGTCGAATAACCCTGCTGCATCGCAAGGCCGATGTCGGGGATACCGGGGCCTTCGTCATCGAGAACTATCTCTATTTTCTGCGGCGAGATATCGGCGGTGATGTTTCCGCGGTATGCGTGTGCCACGATATTGACCTCGGCTTCGTAAAGCGCGACGACAACACGTTTCAGCACGCCAGGATCGACATTGAGTTTTTTGAGAACTTTTTTGATGTTCCCCGAAGCATTGCCCGCGTTCAGGAAATCTCCGCCTTCCACGTGATACTCGAACTTCATGGCTCACCCTGAAAAAATCAATAAACCGGATTAAGACCGTGAGTGTAAAGAATGCCCGAAATGTGATAGACCGAAAGCGGACACTCCATAATTACGGCATCGTTTTCCTTTGCCAGACTGATCATTTCTTCGGTCGCTTTTTTGCGTCTCGCAAGGATTATTGTAGAAACATCCATCATGTCGGCTGTCCTTACAGACTGCGGGTTTGCGAGCCCTGTGATCAGAACGCCGTTGTCAAAAGGAGTTGTAAGAACGTCGCTCATCAGATCCGATGCAAACGCCCTTTCGATTTCGCGGTCGGTAAATTCCTCGCCGCATACGATTTTTGCATTAAGAAGAGTAACAATTTCACTTATTTTCATGTTTCAAACACCTTAAATAAAAAAACGGTAATCAAACAAAACGGCATTAATTTTACTCAAAACCCGAAAAATAGCAAAAGATTTATTTTTTTGAACTCGATCGGTTTTCGCGTATAATCGCCCGCTTTTTGGGAACTTTTATGGAGAAAAAAATGGCTTCTAACAAACAGGAAAAACTCAAAATTCCGCTGAAACAGTCAATGATGATGCTGCTCGGCTTCTGTAAGGACAAACTCAAGGAACAGCTCGTCTCGGTCCTTCCGGTCGTCATCTACCTCATTTTCTTCCAGTCGACGATCCTGGGAATGCCGATATACGAAGCGGGCGTAATTTCAGTCGGTATCGGCCTTGTGATCTTAGGTCTTGCCTTCTTCCTTGAAGGTCTTTTCTTAGGGATCATGCCGCTCGGCGAAATTCTGGGTATCAAACTGCCGCTTAAAAGCGGGCTTTTCACGATCATCGCGTTCAGCTTCATCCTCGGTTTCGGCGCGACTTACGCGGAACCTTCGATCGCGATACTCAAGGCAAACGGCTCTTTCGTAAAGCCGTGGGAAGCACCTCTTCTCTTCGTAATGCTCAACCAGAAAGCCGAATATCTTGTCGCTTTCGTCGGGATCGGCGTCGGCATCGCGGTCATTGCCGGCATGCTCAGATTCATGAAGTCGATCTCGCTCAAACCTTTCATTTTAATAGTTATTCCGCTCCTTCTCGTCTTCACACTGTGGGGAGTTTTTGATCCGAACCTGCTTTACATAACAGGTCTTGCCTGGGACTGCGGCGCGGTCACGACAGGCCCCGTAACTGTTCCGCTCGTTCTCGCTCTCGGTATCGGTATATGCAGGACCGTGGGCGGCGAAGACAGCGATTCTATGGGTTTCGGTGTCGTAACTTTGGCCAGTGCGTTCCCGATCCTTGCAGTATATATCTTCGGCGCAGTGCTCAACATGGGCCTTCCCGGACCGATGTCGCAGACCGATTTCTTCAGCGATGCAAACCATGCTAAAGCTCTCCAGATAGTCGGAACGGAAGAGAGATTCGAAGCTGTGAAGCAGCAGTTTTCCGAAGCGGCTCTTTCGGCGGACGAAGCAGTCGAAGAGGCTATAAACCTTGTCAATGTCGCAAGCGACAAATTCTTCGAAGCGGCAAAGGCTATCCTTCCGCTCACGATCTTCATCCTTCTCGTTTTCGTCGTCCTTCTCCGTGAAAAACTGCCGAAAAAGGATGAGATCTTCCTCGGCATCTTCATTTCCATCCTCGGAATGGGACTTTTCGGAATAGGCATGGAATACGGCCTTTCCAAGATCGGAACGCAGGTAGGCTCGCGTCTTCCCGCTTCTTTCAGCGCGATAGAACTGAGCGACAGTCAGGAGACGATGCACAATTTCGACAAGGCTATCGTTCAGAAGTCGATCACTCCGGACGGCGAAGTCAACGAGTTTTTCTTCAAAAAAGAGGGTGAAAACAAATATTCGCAGATCCCGTTCGTCGAGAAAAACTACGACGAGCCTAAGAAGATCTACCGCTACATTCCGCAGATAGGCCCCATTTTCGGCAAAAACGGCGGCAGCGGCGGATACTTGATCGTCATACTTTTCGCATTCATCATGGGTTTCGGAGCGACACTCGCCGAACCTGCTCTCAACGCGCTCGGAATGAAAGTCGAGGAACTTTCTGTCGGTACTTTCAAGAAGACGACGCTCATCTACGCGGTCGCTTTCGGAGTCGGCCTCGGGATCGCGCTCGGAGCAGTCAAGATCATCTGGAACATTCAGATCTTCTGGATGCTCGTTCCGTCATACCTGATCCTGCTCGTCCTCACGGCGATCTCCGATGAGCAGTATGTCAACATCGGCTGGGACAGCGCGGGCGTCACCACTGGTCCCGTCACAGTTCCGCTCGTTCTTGCAATGGGTCTTGGACTCGGAGCCAGAGTTGAAGGCGTAGTCGAAGGTTTCGGCATCCTCAGCATGGCTTCAGCCTGCCCGATCCTCGCCGTTCTCCTCATGGGGATCAGCGCGAGCCGCAAGGCAAAGAAAATGCAGAATGCAAACAACGGAGGCAGATAATGAAATTTACAAATATAGCGAAATTCACTTGCAGCGTCTATAAAAATGTCTCTCCGAAAGTGGCTGAAGCCCTGAAGGAATGCGGCATCGACGAATATATCCTCCAGCGCAGCAGCTCGATCGTTTCGACCGACAAGCACTGGCTTTTCAACCGCAAAGGTATCGCCGAAAACATTCTCGAAACATACCATTTCTATGTTCCGACAGCCGATGAAAAGCAAGTCTTCGACAAGATCGTCTACGGTGCAGACCTCTCGCAGGAAGGGCGCGGCTCGATATTCACGGAACCGGCGGTCCTCATCGAAAACAGCGACAACAACGAAAATTTCGACGAATTCGACTTCCAGTTTGAAAGCGCGCAGTCGAACTACATGGGAATATGCGCCATCACCCAGCGCGGAAGAGGCCTTGCCCTTGCAAAGACCGCGATCGACAAAGGTTCGTGCGTTCCGATGATCTCCTACGGCATCGGCGGCGGGATCCGCGACAGGATGGGGCTCATCAGGATCACGATCCCGGCTGAAAAAGAGACGATAAACATCGCCGTAGCGAAACACGACGCTCAGGGAATGATGGATCTCCTCATCGAAGGCGGCCACCTTGACCGTCCCGGCATGGGATTTATCTTCTCGTATCCCGTCAGCATGGCGACTCTCGACACGAAGACCTTCTTCGGCGCAAACCGCGCGGCTGCCAGCATGGGTCAGATAATCAGCGTCATCGACTCGATCCAGGGCGGCACTGAGTGGAGGAAACGCACACTCAACGCCAAAAACGCTGTCGAGCGCACCTATATGACCGACCTTGAAAACATCATGCTCATCTGCAACGACACGCAGTCGAAGGAGATGCTCGACGCGGCTATGTCGGCAGGAGCAAGCGGCGCCACGATATCCAACTGCCGCGAGATGACCAAGACCAAGGACGGTTTCGCTAAAAAATCGATGGAGATCTCCGACATGGTCATCGGCACGACACAGCGCAAGAAAATACTCACAGCACTCGTCAAAGCGGGCTTCTTTTCAGACAAGACCGACGGAAAGATCATCGTCAAAAAGAGCGGCACCGCGTTTTCCTACACCGACAAAAAGAAAAAATAATTTTTAAGAGGTCAAAAATGAAATTTTCACTCATTCCGCTCCTTTCGGTCTTATTCCTGGTCGTCTCATGCAGTTCGGGGCAGAATTTCGAAGGCTTCGAAGACAAAGTCTTCATCAACTGCATCAAAAAACTTGACAAGAAGTTTGAGGAAATCCAGGAACTTGACTGTTCAAACACCGAAGAGACGCTCAAAGCCAATCCGTTCGGCGAATCGCTCATAAACAGCATCAAAGGCATCGAAAAACTTCCGAATCTCGAAAAACTCGTCCTGAAAAAGAACAAGATCGAAGATATTTCGATGCTTTCGCAGCTCACTAAGCTCAAGCACCTCGATCTCGGCGAAAACGAGATCAAAACAATGTATCCGCTTGAAAACCTGACGAACCTGACTTATCTCAACCTCGACAAGAACTTCATCGGCGACATGCGCCCCGTCAAAAGCCTCGTCAATCTTGAGGAACTCGACCTCAGCCGCAACGGCATCCAGGGGCTGGCCGATTTCACGCAGCTCAAAAAGCTCAAAAAACTTTATCTCAACAGCAATCGTATAAGCGATGTCGCGCAGATAGCAGACCTCACCGAACTGACGCATCTCTACCTCAACGACAACGCCGTCATCGAGATTTTCCCGCTCAAACCCCTGCAGAAACTCAAAGTCCTGAGCCTCAACATAAACCGTATCGACATCATCCTCGTCCTCGGAAAACTTTTGTCTCTTGAAGAACTTTACATGCAGGACAACCAGCTCCGCGACCTCGCGCCGATCAACGACCACCCGAAACTCAAACTCGTAGATGTCGAAATGAACTCGATCTACTCCTTTGACAGCGTCGCAGACCTCGAAGCGCGCGGCTGCAAGATCTTAGGCAAAAAAGTCCAGACAAAATAATGCAAAATAGTTTTTGGCGGCGTCTCTCTAAACTCCTTATACTCCCTAGGCTCCCTAAACTCCCTATTCCCGCGCCGCCGCAAGCAACCACGGAGAAAAAAATGAAAAAATCACTTCTTGCTTTCACGATTTTCTGTCTGTTTTTTCTGATTTCATGCGGCAGCAGCTCGAAAAACGAAGATGAAACCGACACCACAGATTCCGTAACTGATGAAGACGCAGCCGATACCGGAACGGATCCGACGGACGACAGCGATTCAGAGACTGATACTGATCCCAACTATCCTGAACCCGTTGATGACAGTTCGAGACCTCCTGAAAAACAAAAGAGCGATTGTTTGGATTTTGGCGGATCCTGGGATGAAACGACCTTAATTTGTACTTGGAAGTGTAAAAGCAAACCGGCAAACAGTGAGTGGAACGGTTCTGACCATTACAGCGACAAATTTGCCAACGGAGGTTGGGAGTATGAACCAGAAAAATTGATTCCAGAATACAATGAAGAGTCTGGAGATTGCCATTTTGTCTGTAAGGCGGGCTTTATATGGAGCGAAAATGACGGTATTTGTTTGCGCAAAACAGGTCCCGACCTTTCCGAAGCCGGAACGGCGAACTGCTACATCGTCCAAACTGCGGGAGAATACAGTTTTGACGCAACCGTCAGAGGAAACGGCAGCAGAGTCGAAGGCGTTGATTTTAATGATGAAAAACTTGATCCTAAAGGCGTAAAACTCGTCTGGCAGAGCGATAAAAACGGTCTGATCGATTCGCTCAAACTTAAAGACGGACGGATATATTTTTCCGCAAAAAATCTGAGCGGAAACGCTATTGTAGCCGCGCTTGATGAGGCGGGGAATATAATCTGGAGCTGGCATATCTGGCTTTCGGACGAAGATATAACAGACGTAAAAACAGCAGACGGCGTTATGGTGATGGACAGAAATCTCGGCGCGACGTCGCTTTCTTTCAATTATCTCGGAAGCCACGGACTGCTTTACCAGTGGGGAAGAAAGGATCCTTTTCCGGCTTCACCTGTTGCTTCGGGCGGAACTACCTCGACAATGCCTGTTCCTGTTTACGATGCGGAGGGAAATGAAGTTGAGATCGCCCATTCATCTTGGGAAAACAGCGACAGCAACACGCTTGAATATGCGATTTCCAACCCGACGACAGTTTTAAGCAACTACTCCCAGTATGCTGAGTGCCGCGACTGGCTGCGCAAAGAGTTCTCGAATCCGGCGCTCTGGGGCGGCTCAGACGGCGGAAAGAGCCTTTTTGACCCGTGCCCTGCAGGTTACAGAGTACCGAAGCTCGGAACTTTCGACTTCTTCACTTCAAGCGGAGGCTACGAGACCGATATCGCAGGATTTTCCGTCTACGACATCAATTCTGACAGTGTAATTGACGAAAATGACTACAGAAACGGCTGGTATATCCTGCTTAACCCCGAAGACGGAGCACACTCGTATTTCCCGGCCGCAGCCCGCTACGACGGATCTTACGCGATGCTGATGGGAAGCAAAGCCGGACTTTGGGGAAACTACTGGTACGCCGATGCCGACGATTCGGAAGAGAGTTACGTCCCGTGCGGAGCTTACGCCCTTGCCTTTCAGTTCGGAGAGGCAGTTTCCGCTTCCCCGAAGGCGATCGGAGGCCGCGCAGACGGATATTCAGTCAGATGCGTAAAAGAATAATGCCGGCTGATCCACGGCAAAAAAGTCCCGGCGAAATAATTTTTCAGATTTCATTTTTTATTTTTGACTTTTAAACGCTTATTCCTATAATTACGCGAAGTTTTGCTATGTGATTCTTGGAATATTTATTGGAGGTTCAGAAAAAATGAAGAGATTACTGGTAGTTACGCTGTTGCTCATTGGTATTGCACTTCTCGCGTCATGCAACAGCTACGATGTTGAAGGAAAACCCGAAATCGCGTCGAACCCGGCAAAAATGGTCTTCGCTTACTATCCTTGGGATGACGGAAGCGATGCAGACACCGACAAACCGGGAGATACGGACACGGAACCTGCTGATACGGACGCAGATACCGATTCTCCGGTCGACACAGACGCCGACACGGATGCCGACACAGATGCCGACACGGACGCAGATACCGATTCTACGGCTGACACGGACGCTGACGAAGACACCGAGCCGGTCGAAGATGCTGATGCAACCGAGACTCCGGACGCTGACGGAGAACCCGGCGCAGTCATCGAAGAAGAAGCTCCTGTCTACGTAAAAACAGTAAGAGCTGCTGTCGCAGACGTGATCACCGAGGAATTCGAGATATACAACCGCGGTGTTACGGGCGAACTTAAGATCAGAAAGATCAACATGATCGACCCGAACGGCCAGCTTATCGCTGAACTCGAGAACGAAACATACAAGAAACTTTTCCAGATCGAAATCCAGAAGATGGAAAACGGCATTGCGGCTGAAGGCTACAACGCAAAAGGCCTTACTTTCGACTATCTGGGCGAAAACAAGGAAGACGCTATCGCTTCCCTCTGCCCGCTTCAGCTCGACTCCGCTGAAAAGACCTGCAAAAAAGGCTTCGACGAGAAAAAATACAACTCGAAGTTCAAGATCCGTCTGAGCTACGACAAAGCTGCTGCAACTTCTCTCAAGGACAATCCTCCGTCAGAAAGACTTGATGACGATGTCCTCAAATACAGACAGAACGGCGACTTCTCGATCGAGATCTGCACCAACGATCCGACGAAAGGCAAGACCGACACATGCGGCGAAAGCTCGACGAGCTACAGGATCCAGATCACCAGACAGCCCAACAAACCGCCAAAACCGATAATCCATGTCAATTTTGAATATCCGGTAACCCCGCCGATGTCCTACAAAAACATTTATGACCCCGTCCGCATGGATCTTAAAGAGACCTGCGTTTCGGATCCGGATATGCCTGAACAGTGCCTCAAGGACTGGCAGTCGAGATACTACATTAAATATAAATGGGAAATGAAAGAATCTCCGACTCCTCTCCGTGATGAATCCAGACTCAGACTTACCGACATGGATGCTTCCGCCGGCCAGTGGCTTGCAGACAACGGAAGAGACAATCCGAAGAGAGCGACTTTCACCGGTCTTATGATCACGCCGGTCAAATACGATGACGCAAACGATTCCTACAACGAGGAAGAGTGCAAAAAATGCGGCAGCGAGCCCTCTTACGATCCGCAGAACCCCGACAAGTTCTTCTTTATGAAACTTTCGGAATACCTGCTCTGCCACCAGAAATCCTGCGAAGCTACCCGTACGAAATATTACAAGATCAACATCCAGGCTGAGACTGTCGACAAAGAGACAGACCTTGTCAGCGATACGACCGACATCACTGTCGTTCCGAAGATCATCCCGCAGGCTCGTGTGGTTGCACAGCTTTCATGGAAACAGGGTTTCAGAACGAGAGCTGAAATGGAATCCAAAGAAGGAGTCCAGACAGACCTTGATATCCACCTTGTAAAGAAAACAAGCCTTGAAGCGGCAAATGATGCGGCAATGGTCATCAAAGACGGTCTTCTCGGCACCAAACAGAAAACAAACGACAATATATCTATGGACGAAGAATACAACCGCCACGATGACTGCTCCTTCGGTGACAACGGTCTGACATCAGACAGCGTTGATGCCAGCGGAACCATTCAGTGGCACGCTTCGCTCGATATCGATAACGTATGGGGCGGCGGTAACTTCGAGAACCCCGAGACGATAGGTCTTGGTCCGATCGATGACAAGGACGGCGACGGAAAACCCGATGTCGATGTTATTGACGACCAGTATCTCGTTGTTGTCGGATACGTAAACTGCCTGTCGAAGTTCAACGACGGTTTTGACCGCTGCGATCCGAACTACACCGGTGAAGACGGCGCTCACGAGATCGAAGCAAAAGTCGATATCCTTCTTGACGGTGACTATGCACCGAGAAAAGCAGGTTCCGACAGACCGGCTGACAGCTACGGCACTGAAGAAGACGGAAAGATGAATACGAAATTCAAAATCAAACTTTACGAGTGGAAAGTCCTCGCTGTTGTAAAATGGGACAATTCACTCAAAGGTCCGGACAGCAACCCTGCATGGAAAGGCAACGCTATCGTTTCCGACACGAAAATGGAAAGCGAAGGAATCACTATCGATCCTGTAAACCATCCGGTATGCGCATACGACAACTCGGATGCAGTCCTTGTTCCGATCTGGGATGCTGACGCTTATGTAAATTTCGTAACGAATCCTAATGAATTGGATGTTATAATCGGCGAATGCCATTAATCATCCGGATCCCCTTTTAAGACCGGGCTTCAAGCCCGGTTTTTTTTTGCTCTGAAAATCAAATATCCGCTGATCTGAATTTCAGCCGCCGGTCAAAAAAATTTTTTAGGATAAAAAATAACAGTCCGTTATCTGTTGTCGCGAAAGACTTCTTCGGGAAGAGGCATTTTCATGTCAGACCACATGAAAGCCTTTTCCATACACATATAAAGCGGCGGAGTTCCCTTGAAAAAGCGGGAAATACGCGCGTTGAAAGCGGCATAGAACTTTCTTCTTTGAAAAGCCAGGTATCTCAGTTTATTGTCACTGTCCGAAGGGAACATCTCGCCGCGCAGCAGCAGGCTTCCGGGATTGCGTCCGACAATGGTCTCGGTGAGAGCGAGCGTGTGACGGAAGCCTCCCATGCTTATCCACGCGATTTTTTCAGGATCGAGCCGTGAAAAAATAAAGTCTATGAGTTTCATATAGTCGTCAAAAAGTTCATCAAGCATGAGCACAGGATCAAAATGTACCGCGACTTTGACTCCGGCATCCTGAAGCTGTTCAGCAGCTGCCATCCGCTCTTCGACAGAAGCCGTCCCGGGTTCTTCCGCCATGCTGAAGCGCGGGACATTTACAGAAAATCCGGCAACGATATTCGAATCGGGATAAAGTTTTTTCACTTCAAGCAGACGCCCGGCCTCTGCCGATTTTGTCTTGAACTCGAACTGAACTCTGTCAAAAAGCGAGCGTTTTGCAAGCTCGCCGATGAAAAATCCGCTTTCGTCAAGAAGATGGTCAAGAGCCAGCGAATCGGCAAGCTCCCCTGTTCCGACGCGGAGAAAACGATTCTCGGCAAGAAAAGCCACTATTTCCTCTATCGCCTTTTCCTTGTTTAGAAAGACAGTGATGAACGGATTGTTGCCGATGTAGTGCTGCAAAATGCAGTATGAGCAGTCGTAAGGACATCCCGTGACGCTGTTTATCGTATAGTAGTTGCAGCAGACGACACCTTTGCTGCCGGGGCATTTTTTGAGGAAACGCCCTTTGTTTTCGGTGAAAAAAAGAACTTTTTTGGCAGTTTTAAACAGATCGGCGCCGGGATCACGCCGGATCTCGTCAAGAAGTTCATCTTTCGTCTTAAATTCAGGTTCCAACCCCAGATTTTCCGCTATTTTATGAGGAAGTTCCGCATCCCTAAACTCGGGATCTATGACTATTTTCTTTATCTCAGGACGCATTTTTACCGGTCCTACGGTTTTGGAACTGAAGAAACTATGCTCTTCAGGTCGTCGTCGTCGAATCTGAGTCCCAGACCGAAATAGAGGTCGCGTTCGCCGTTGATAAGATCCTCGCCGCCGGCAGTAATGTAAAGCCAGCTGAAAGGCTCGATCGCCCAGAGCAGAGGCCTTGCAAGCCCCTGGACACGCAGCTGCGGAGCGCCGCCGCTTGCGAAATCGAAGATCTCGGCCGAGAGCGAAATATATTTCCACGGGACATAGTCAAGTCCGAAACCGGCTTTATTCTGGAATATACCGCCTCTGAGAGCGACCGGACCGAAGATCCTACCTATCTGAAGGTTGAATTTCAGTTTGTCGGAAACGACCGTTTTGTCGTCCTCGACGATGTATCTGGTGCCGTCTACGTCAGTCACGTGTGTCGTTGTCGTGTGAGAAACATTCCCGCGCGGATCGTCCACGACGCCGAGCATATAAAAGCGGTCTTTTCTGGGCTGAAGCGTGATATCGAAATAGGTCTTGAAAGCGTTGTTGAAGACCATGTAGTTCGAATGTGCATCGACATAGACCTTCATTCCGAGCAGTGTATCGGCGTAATCGGTAAGTTTGTCCGAAACCTTGACGATATCTTCATAAAGTTTTTCGTCGGTGAGGAGTTTGCCGACCGTCCCTTCGCCGTTTGCAACTTTTTCGGTTATCTGGTTCACATTCGAAGTTATCTCGCGGACATCCTGCATAGCATTGCGGGAAGCGGCAAGCTCGTCTGCTATAAGTTTCAGGCTGCTTCTGAGGTCGTCGAGAGTCTGATTGAGTTTTTCGTCTTTGCCGTCGGAAATCTCGGCGATCCTGTCGGTTACTTTGAGCGTATTCTCCAATATTTTCGAGAGTTTTTCCATTTCGGCGTCGCTGCGTGCATTCACTTTCTGCATCACTTCCGACATATCTTTGAGGACCGATGAGAACATCTTTATGCTTCCTTCGACATTCTGGGTCGTATTTTCTGTTGTCCTGACGAGCATATCTATGATCTTATTGAGTTTTTCCTGATTTTCGCGTTCAAGCACCTTCTCCATCAGGGCATCGGTCTTTTCCATTATTTCGGAAACCTTGCTCATCGCGGCGGACATTCCGGAATCGGTCTTCACATTTTTTATATAGTCGTTTTCTTTCAAAAGCGGAGCCGAACTGTCACCCGGCGCAAGAACGAGGACATTCGTTCCGAGCATGCTTTCAATAACTTTTTCGAGCCTGGCGTTCTCATATATCGGAACTTCTTTCGAGATCTTGAGGGTAAATTTCGCCTTTCCGTTCTCGAGTCCGATCTTGTCAAGTTTTCCGACAACAACACCTGAAACAAGAACGTCGCTGTCGCGCAGAAGCCCCATCGCATCGTCGGCAAGCGCATAGTAGGTGCTGGTATCGCCTTCGAAGAAATCGGCTGCTTTATAGATATAGACTCCGGCACAGCACGAACAGATTATGAAGAAAATTCCTATCTTAAGCGCTCTCGTCATCGTTACCTGCCGATTCCCCTGAACGAATTGGAAATAAAATGCCGCATAACTTCATGCTTTGATGCAAGCGCCTCATCCGGCGTTCCGCAGAACTGGATCACGCCGTCGTAAAGAAGCGCGATCTTGTCAGCGTGTCTGAAAACCGAAGCGATATCGTGACTTATAACGACACAGGTCATATTCAACTCTTTGTTTACCATATCAATCAGCGCGTCTATGCTTTCCGCAAGTATCGGATCAAGCCCGGTCGTCGGCTCGTCGAAAAGGACTATCTTCGGTTTTACCGCGATAGCACGCGCGAGCCCTACCCTTTTCCTCATGCCGCCCGAAAGCTCCGACGGGAATTTTTTCTCAGTCCCCGGAAGTCCCACGAGCTCAAGCAGTTCAGCGACTCTGCCGGCAAGTTCCTTACCCTCCTTCATCCCCAGCTGTTCGACCAGCGGGAACTTAATATTATCCTCAACTGACATAAAATCAAAAAGCGCCGCGTCCTGGAAAAGATAACCTATATTTTTTCTTATTTCCAGAAGTTCTTCCTTATTCATTTTCGTAATATCGGAATCGCGGAAAAATATTTCGCCGGAATCCGGTTTCATGATCCCGATGATGTTCTTCAGCAGGACGCTTTTGCCTGTTCCGCTCTTGCCGATGACGGCCGTGATTCGCCCTTCTTCGATATCGAGATCGACTCCGTTCAGGATTTTGTGCTCCCCGAACGATTTATACAGGTCTCTGACTTTGACTATCGTCTCCGGCATCACATCCCCAAAAGTCTGATGAACAAAAAAGTCATTATATAGTCGGCCACAAGAATGGCGACCGTCGAAAGGACTACCGCCGCTGTCGTCCGTCTGCCGACACCTTTCGCGCCTCCGCTCGTCCTAAGCCCGTGGTAGCAGCATATCACTGTTACGATAAATCCGAAGACAGCAGCTTTGATGAGCCCCGTCCAGATATCGTCAGGATCAACGAAAAAGAACATCGTCTGGTTGTAGGCCACTCTGTTGACGCTCATGACATAGGCCGCAACGAAGTATCCGCCGTAGACTCCGACTGCGTTCGCTATCGCCGTGAGTGCCGGAAATGCGAGGATCGATGCGAAGATGCGTGGCACGACAAGATAGCGCAGCGGACTCACCGCCATCGTCTCCATCGCCGCGATCTGCTCTGTGACCTGCATGCTTCCGATCTCGGCCGTCATCGCGGAGCCGTTTTTGGCTATCAGCACGATCGCGGTAACAACAGGCGCAAGTTCACGGCTCATTGCGATAGCCACAGCCGCTCCAGCAAAAGTCTCGGCACGGAAAATATACATGATGTTGATGAGCTGAAGGGCAAGGATCATGCCTGTCGTAAAGACAGAAAGCGCAACAATAGGAATCGACTGCAGTCCGATCCTCTCGATATGCTCGGCGATCTGTCCGATCCTGTAGGGCGGCACGAAAAGCCAGCGGCAGCACTCACCCGAAAACCGCAGGAAATCAACAAGATTGCGAATAAATTTATTAAAAAACTTCAACAATTTCCAACCTTCCCCAAAAAACGGATTAAAATAACAGCCAAAACAGGATCAGTCAAGTAAATGCGGGAGAACAAAAATCTCCAAAACACTTGACTTGAATCGCTTTCGGACTAAAATTTCTCGTTTTTTAGGAGTACGAGATGGAAAAGGAAAAGACAAACAATTTAAAAACAATAAGAGAAAAAAGACTTATAAGCAAAACAGAACTTGCCCGCGAGGCTGAAATATCGCTCGTGACACTCGACAGGATCGAAAAAGGCTATGACTGCCGTCTCGCCACAAAAAGAAAGATCCTTGAGGCGCTGAACCTCACCCTTGATGATAAAGATGAAGTGTTTCCTGAATAAAAACAAACAGTAACAACGGAGAAAAAGATGAAAAAATTCCAGTTTACAGGTTTGATCCTCACACTCTTCCTCGCGTTTTTCGCAGTTTCATGCGCCGGATCGAAAGGCGAAGCTGAAAAAACGATAGACTCCTATGTCGAGCTGCTCAAAGCAAAAAACTTCGCAAGAGCATGGGATATGCTTGATCAGGAATCGCAGGAAGTCGTCGGTCAGAAGAAATTCATAGAAGACGCTCAGAACATCTCCGGCAACGCGATGTTCCTCAAGAGCAAACCGATAAAGATCAACGAAACAGGCGACAAAGCCATCATGGAGACCGAATATACCGGTCAGAAAGTCGCTTTCAACAAGCTCCCTGACGCAAAGATCACATACTACGCAAGCAAAAACGACGGAAAATGGCAGATCAGGCTTCAGGAAAGGATAGACCAGATCCGCGAAGAGCAGAAACGCGACTCCATCGAGATCCCGATAGATCCTGAACTCATCGAGACCGCGAAACTTTACAAGGACAAGATCGAAGTCAAGAACCTCCGCAACGGAGAAGTCGGCGACGGTCCTACAGCTCAGTATATGATGGATGCGACTGTTAAAAACAACACGGACAAGCCTCTCAGCTATGTCGGTGTTCTCGTAAAATTCATGGACGATGCAGAGCAGAAAGTCCTTTTTGAAAAGACATTCTTCGTTATCTACACCCGCCAGATCGAAGAGATCTACCCGATCCAGCCGGGCGAAGAAAGGAACATCATCATCCCCGGCTACGATGCAGGCGATATCGACGGAAACTGGACAGGCAAACTTCAGTGGGAAGTCAACGCTGTCAAAGTCGCGACTCAGGCTGAACTTATAAAAATCGAAGATCTTAAACTTCCGAAAAAATAATGCCCATAAGCGAGACCGTTTCGTTCCTCATCACAAAAATAGAAAAGTTAGACCACGATTTCAATATGTATTTCACGGCGCAGGAAAAGCGTCCTCCGCTTCAGGCGCTCGAAAACATGAAAAAAGAGATCTCTCTGCTGATGAGGACGGCTGCGATTTCCCAGAACCTGGTCGAACAGAACCTCGCTTCACAGCTTATCAACCGCTTCACGACCTATCGTCAGAAGTGGGAAAGATGCGTCCGCGACATTGAGGAAGGGCGCGCAAAACCCGGAATGAAATTCTTCGGAGGTTTCAGCGGAAGCGGTCTTGAAGATCTGAAAGCCGCCGCGGATTCCGTTGAAAAGCGTGATGCCGAAGCCTTCGCCATGAGCGCCATGATCGACCAGACAGCAAGCAAATTCATAGAGTTGAGCAAAAAATACACCAACCGTTCCTACGATTTTGACGCTGTGACGGAGATGCTTACAAAAAAGATCGGCGATGTCCGCGAGAAATTCGGGAACAACTTTTCGTTCGATGTCTACTGCGAAGACGGAAAAGTCAAAATAAAGCCGGTAAGGCGCTGATTCTGCCGAGTAAAAAATGGAACTTAAAAACAAAATCGAAAAAAATTTTCTGAAATTCCCTTTTGAGCTTTTCGATGCGATCTTTTCACAGAAAAGTTTCATAGATATCGAGAGAATAAATGTCCATAACAGGGAATCAGGACTCTCTTTCATCAAAAATTACGGCTATGACATAACAGTACCGGAAATCGCGGAAACAGTCTCTTCCATTCTGAGTGAAGCGAAAACATTCATTCAGAGCTATCTTTCGGAAGATCCTGAAGGAAAGACCGAGACTCTGATAATCCCGCCGGACATCCTGTGCGACGACGATATCGTGAGTCTGCTGATCAAGGCTTCCGAAAAGGAGAAGACGCTCGAACAGGCCTGGGCATGCGCGGTTCTGAGAGTTGCGCACACGATAACCCATGTCGAGAACGACCTCGCAAAAAGTTTCATGCCCGGCATCAGGAATCAGATCTACAAGCGTTTCAGTGCACATCTTAACGGCAATTCGGCAGGCGGATACTTTCTGGGAACAGGCGACGATGCGATACGGCTTAAACTTTTCGAGATCAAGAACGACAAGTCGCGTGACAGCCTGATACTTAAGCTTCTCCACAAAAAGGAGAATGTCACAGCAGATATTTTCGACCGCGTCGGAGTGAGGATCGTGACATACACGAAACTCGACATCATCCTTGTCCTCAGGTATTTCGCGACGAACCACGTCATTTCGTTCGCAAACATCAAGCCGAGCAGGACTAAAAACAATGTCGTCAACATCCCGCGCTTCATCGAAGGTGTCGAAGAGCTGAAATCGCACGACCTCTCGTCATGGTCGCAGGAAGATGTCGCAGAATTTCTTGAGAGGTATCTTGAGATCCCGCCGGATGAAAAGGAAGAGATAACGAAAAGAAACATCGAAGAGACGAATCTCTATTCCTCTACTTCATATTCTTCGATACAGCTCACGAGCCGACTCCTCATAACCGCGGAAGATCCGATAAATCCGGCAAGGCCGACCTACCGTTTTTTCTTTCCGTTCGAAGTGCAGATACTGGATGAGGAGAGTTTTATCGAAAGCCGTTCCGGGCGCGCGAACCATGAGGAATATAAGAAAAACCAGCTTATAGCCGCGAGGAAGCGCGTTCTCACCAACGTTCTGCGCTATCAGAGACAACATCCTTGGGAAATGGAAATAAAATAATTTTTGGAGGGTATTATGAAAAAGATCTTTTTGTTTCTGGCCGTTCTGCTTGTTTCATCGCTTGTTCTCGCACAGAACGCAACTATCACGCTCAAAACCGGCAAAACGATCTCCGGAAAGATCGTGAAGATCGAAGCAGCCCCGCTCAACAGCAAGTCGCTTTCGGAAACGACCACCATCATGGCGGCTCAGGGTGTCAACGAACTTATGCTCAAATTCGCCGACATCAAAGAGATCAGCTTCAAAAGCAGTGACGATGTTTCGTGTTTCGAAGACGGCAGATTCGTCCCCGTCAGAAAGTTCTGCTCGATGAAATCGCTTTATCAGATCGTTCCGAAAGTCAAAGGCGAGAACAAAGAGGCGATCGAGATCGAAGACGACAAGGTCTTCTTTTTCCACATCGAAGGCGAGAAAACTCCGGTCGCGGCGTTTTTCTACAAGATCCAGGTAAACAACGAAGGAAACGAGAGCAAAAAGGACTATCCCGATCTTGAAAGGGAAGTTCTCTCACTCAGCAAAAACGGCATAAAAAAGATAGTTTTCAATTAGGAGAGAAAGATGCTTATTCACGCAAACGAAGAAACTTTTCAGGCAGAAGTCATCGATTTCAAAGGTGTCGCGATCGTCGATTTCTGGGCACCGTGGTGCGGACCGTGCAAAATGTTAGGCCCGATTTTCGAAGAACTTTCGAACGACTACGAAGGCAATGCAGGCGTTAAATTCGTCAAAGTAAACACCGACGAAAACATGGAACTTTCATTCAAATACAAGATCCGCGGGATCCCGTGCGTCAAAGTTTTCAAAAACGGCGAAGAAGTTGAAACTTCGGTCGGTCTCGTTCCGAAAGAGGAACTTGAAGAATTGCTGAAAAGGAATCTTTAGTTTTTCAGGAATCTTCCGTAAAATCTATAAAATTGTCTTCCCCGAGCAGTGCTTTGATTTCTTTACGGGCTTTGCTCTTGCAGAACACCTCAAAAAAACCGAACGCTAGTAACATCGGATTATAAAAAGCGCCTCTGCGCCCGGGATCGGTGATGAGAATAAGTCCCCACGGGATGACAAACATGAACCAGCTTCTTATGAAAAAGTTCTTTGTATAGTGTTTCAGCTCGACTTTTGTAGCGTCGTAATAAGGATGGTCCAGAAGATTTTTTGCTTTTTCCGCCGCGACAGCCCTTTTTCTCATTCTCCATCTTCTAAAAGGTTCGTTGATGAGGATCAATGCGATCGCTGCAACAATGTAGATCAGAGGATTTCCTTTGAATATACGGAAAGAATAGGCTGGAAGAATGAGAAGAAACCAGTTCCTGTCGAAAAAAGACTCCCGGTAAAAGGTGTAAAGATAATTCTCCGTATGCTCATACAAAATAAAATCCATAAGGATTGCAACTAACATATAGAGAAAAGCTGCATGAAAAATATCAGTAGTTGACGTTTTCTCCTGTATTTCAGCTAATTTGTAACCGAGAATATATTTTTCTCCGACAAGCTCGACTAAAGAAAACATCAGCGTCGGAACCATGAACCAGCCGAACTTGTTGAGAATATTCATTGCAAATCTCTTTTTTCTTTATCGTGCCGTCGTGATCCCAGATCCCGGGGTGCGACTAATCTTCATCCGGGATCTCGTCATCGTCGCCGGGTTCTTCCGGTTCTTCAGACTCTTCTTTGGGCGGATATTCGTCATCTTCGGTGCATTCGCGCTCTTTACCCGACGCATCATAGCAGTGACACCCTTTCAGTTTGACGCTTTTACCCATTTTTGTCTTTCCCCAGACATGATAGAATTCGGTCTGTGACGGATTCGTTTCCTTTGCGATCACTATATATCTGTCAGGATCGTTGTTTTCAAGGTAGTAGCAGTATTTGTAGACGAATTCATTTTCGAGGTCATACAGATAATCGTATTTTGTCACATAAAATTCCGTGGTCGGTTTTCCTGACTTGACCGCCGCTTTAAAATCGGACAGATACATATCGATATCGGTGCGCTGGACTTTGAATGGCCCGACATAATATTCCTTCGGCTCGATGCACTCCTGCGTGATCTTCACGATCTTTGCCCCGTAACCGTCCGAGTATCTGAACATGTAATGGTCGCAGAGGTAGTTGAGATAGGTGTCTTCCGGATACGCAAAGTATCCGATGCCGTAATCAAGATTGTATACCGGATAATCCGTCATTATCGAATAAAGTGCAAAGATCTGAGTGTGCGCGTCGTCATCGATCAGCTCATCCCAATCAGGGAAATCTGTCTTTTTCCAGGCATATCTGTCGTCCATGAGGACATATTCCATCTCGTCGTTAAGGATATACATATCCTTGCTTTCGTTGAAATTGTTGAGGATTATGTGGATCTCGCCGGTCTCGGGATAGTAGTAAAGCATCGAGTGCGAGGCAAAAACATCGCCGCCGTGACCGAAGAACTTACTGTGCGATCCGATACCGTACTGTGTGCCGAGCCCGTAGACCGGTGTTCCCAAAAGTTCAACGATGTCAAGCATCTGATCCATGCTGTCTTCGGAAAGGATCTTACCGTTGAAAAGCGCATATCCATATTTGAAAAGGTCTTCGGCATTTGAAACGAGAGCTCCTGCTGTCCATGCTTTATGAACAAGCTCGTAAGGCGCGATCACGCCGTTCGGATAGTATGCGTGTCCGTGAGCTTTCGCCTCTTCCGGATACTCTTCGTAACCTTTCATGAAAGTGTGCGTCAGCCCGAGCGGTTCGATGATCTTTTCACGGATCACCTCATGCGCCGGCTTCCCTGCGACTTTGCTCATTATAAGCCCGGCAAGGACATAGTTCGCGTTGATGTATGTCCACGAAGTTCCGGGTTCAAAGTCAAAACGACCGTTGACATTTTCGACAATATCCTCGGGATCAAGGACTTCGGTCATCTCCATGATGCCGGATGTATGGTTGAGAAGCATCCTGACAGTGATGATGTCGCCCTTTTCAAAGTCCGGAAACCACATGTCTATCGTCTGGTCGAGGTCGATCTTTCCTTCTTCCTGCAAGAGAAGCATCGTTACGGCCGTAAAATTTTTCGTGATGCTGCCGACTTCAAAAAGATCGTCCGGCTGCAGAGGTTCCTGCGTCTCGACATTGCGCACTCCAAGAGCGAAAGAAGTGAGTTTGTCGTAGCCGTAACCTACGACTATCCCTGTGCCGTGTGCGAAATGAAGATACTCTTCGGCAAGATTCTTGATACTTTCGAGTTTTTCCTCTTCAGTGACTGCTTTCCGGTCTTCGGGCACATTGTCATCATCGGACAACGGTTTCTCTTCGTCATCTTCAGGCTCTTCTTCCTCTTCACTCTCTTCGTCGTTTTCTTCTATATCCTGATCCTCTGAAATTTCGTCAGTATCGGTCTTTTCCTCCTTGTTTTTAGAGGAACTCCCGCAGGACGCTCCGAAAAAGAGCATTGAAATAACGATCATTACAACGAGATTTTTTTTCATGTATTTCTCCTTTGATCTTATAACAACGGCGGAAGATCACGGATCACACTCCCGTTTTCCATGATTTCTTCTTCCCCGCATTCACGTTCCGTTCCGTCTTCGTTATAGCATTCGCATCCGACAGCTCTTGAGCTTTCTGCCATTTTCGACCTGCCCCAGATGCGGTAATAGTCCGTTCCCGAAGGATGCGGACTGCTTGAGATCATCATATATTTGTCAGGATCGCTCTCTTCTTTGGAGTAGCACAGCCTTGATATAGAATCATTCTCCAGATCGTAGTACAGATCATATTTCGTGATATAGAAATCCTGCAGCGGCTCTCCCGATTCCAAAGCAGCCTCGAAAGCGCTGAGATACATATCGATATCAGTGCGCCAGATCCTGACACTGCCTTCGTAATACCTTTCTGATTCCGGACATTCCTGAATGATTTTCACATAAGACTGATATTTGAAGAGATAGTGGAGACAATAAGAGTCGGGGTAGTAGTCACCGGGATAGACAAAGTATCCTATGGTGTTGCCGAGCTCTTCAGCCGGATAGTCAGGAAGCGGCGCGTAAAGTGTGAAGATCTGCGTATCGTCATCACTCTCTACGAGCTCGTTCCAATCGGGAAAGGATCTCCCTTTTTCCGAACTTTCGTCATCCTCAAGAACATATTCTATCCAATCGTTGAGTATGCCGAGAGTGGCAGAACTGCTGCCGAAATTGTTGAAAATTATGTGTATTTCCTCCGTCTCGGGGTAGTAGGCCATAAACGCCGCTGCAACAAGGACATCGCCGCCGTGGTTGTAAAAATCTCCGTGACTGCCGCTTCCATACATGATCCCAAGCCCGTAGACAGGTATGCCGGACACTTTCACCATGTCGAGCATCTGTTCCATGCTCTCCTGCGACAGAAGTTCTCCGTTGAAGAGCGCGTGAGCGTATTTGAACATGTCTTCAACATTTGAAACGATCCCGCCGGCAGTCCAGAAATTTTCATGGATCTCGTAAGGGACGATGTTTCCGTACTCGTCAAAAGTATGCCCGTGAGCTTTCTCTTCCAGCGGATACTCTTCCGACTCCTTCATGAAAGTGTGCGTCATTCCGAGCGGATCAAGGATCTTTTCGCGGATCACTTCGTGCGCGTCCTTTCCCTCGATCCTGTTTATAATGAGTCCTGCCAGGATAAAGTTCGTGTTGCAGTATGACCAGTCGGTCCCCGGCTCAAAAATGAATTTTCCGTTGACCTTTTCAACGACTTCCTCGTTGTTGTCGAATTCATTCCACTCCAAAATGCCGGAAGTGTGGTTGAGAAGCATCCTGACGGTAATGATGTCGCCCTTTTCAAAGTCCGGGAACCACTTGTCTATCGTCTGGTCAAGGTCGATCTTTCCTTCCTCCTGCAAAAGAAGCATCGTGACCGCCGTAAAATTTTTGGTGATGCTCCCGATATCAAAAAGATCGTCTGTCGAGAGAGGTTCCTGAGTCCTGCTGTCACGGATACCGTAAGAAACCGAAGCGAGCTTGTCTTTTCCGTAGCCGATCACAACACCGGTGCCGTTGGAAAATCTGACATACTCTTCGGCAAGATTTCTGATGCTTTCAGTTTTTTCATCCTCAGCTGAGCTGTCATCGGGATCTTCGCCGCCGCTTTCATCCGCATCGTTCTCTTCCGCATCCTGCTCTTCGGAAGAGGCGTCTTCATCCGGATTTTCATTTCCGCTATCGGAAGAACTGTTGCAGCCTGAAGCAAAAACGATCATCAGCAGTGCGGAAAGCACTGTAAGAAATGTTTTCATATCCCGCACCTCCGGAATTATGTTAAAAAATTTCCGCCGGCGTCAGTAAAGTATCTTTTGCTTCCGATAAAGTCGTAGGATAATCAATGTTGAAGTGAAGACCGCGGCTTTCCTTGCGCTTCATCGCGCATTTGATGATAAGTTCAGCCACAAGAGTAAGATTTCTGAGTTCGAGAAGATCTCTAGACACCTTGAAGTTCCAATAATATTCGTTTATCTCGTGTTTCATAAGTTCAAGCCTTGCCAAAGCGCGTTCAAGACGCTTGTTGCTGCGGACTATACCGACATAGTTCCACATTATGCGGCGGACTTCGTCCCAGTTCTGCTTGATGATGATCTTTTCATCTTCGTCTTCCGCGTCGCCGGAATTCCATTCTGGCGGTTCCGGACATTCACCGGTGTAAGCACCGATGTAGGAAACGATCTCTTTCGCGACATATTTCGCCATGACGGCAGCTTCCAGAAGAGAGTTCGAGGCAAGCCTGTTCGCGCCGTGGAGACCGGTGTGTGCAACTTCTCCGCTTACAAAAAGTCCGGGGATCATCGTTTTTCCGGTCGGTTCGCTCTGCAGGCCGCCGCATGAATAGTGGGCGGCAGGAACTACCGGAATAGGCATCGTCCTCATGTCTATGCCCGCATCCATGCAGATCCTGAAAATGTTCGGGAAACGCTGCTGCAGAAAGTGACCGTCGAGCTTCGTCATGTCAAGGAAAACGCAGTCGTCGCCGCTCATCTTCATTTCGTGGTCGATGGCACGCGCCACGATGTCACGAGGAGCAAGCGATTTCAGCGGATGGTACTTTTCCATGAAAGTCTCGCCCTTTTTGTTGATGAGAACGCCGCCTTCGCCGCGGAGAGCCTCTGAAATGAGCATCGACTTGATCTTTTCATGGTAAAGTATCGTAGGATGGAACTGGATCATCTCCATATTGACGACCGGGACACCGGCACGGAAACCTATCGCGACGCCGTCGCCTGTCGTGACATCCGGGTTTGACGTATAGAGGTAGACTCTTCCGCATCCGCCTGTCGCCAAAAGCACCGTTTTTGCCGTGATTGTGAGGATCTCGCCGTTCGTACCGAGAACATACGCTCCGATGATCTTGTTGCTCTCGCTGCTCATGAACTTCGATTCGGTGATGACGTCGATCGCAGTGTGATTTTCAAGAACGGTGATGTTCGAGTGGAGCAGGACCGCCTTTTTGACAACTTTTATAAGTTCGAATCCTGTTATGTCGCCTGCGTGGACGACTCTTCTCTCCGAGTGTCCGCCTTCGCGCCCGAGATCAAGCTTGCCCTCTTCGTTTTCGGTAAAATGACAGCCTAATTTTTCAAAATATTTGATCGCGTCGGGACCGTTTTCCACAAAGAACCTGACAGCATCGACGTTGTTCAGGCCAGCCCCGGCGGTTATAGTGTCCTTTATATGCTTTTCAAAAGAATCGACGTTGAAATCTGTGACTGTAGCGATACCTCCCTGCGCGTTGGCGCTGTTGGAAACATCGATCGACTCTTTCGTGACGACAACGGTCTTCAAGCCTTCCTCGGCAAGACTCAGTGCTGTTGAAAGCCCGGAAAGACCGCTTCCTATGATAAGAACATCGGCATAGATCCGTTTCATGCTCCCCCTATTCGTTTATATACCAAAAATCGCTTATCAGCTCATCCATGGCTTTTTCGATGACTTTTTTGTCAGCATCGGACATATTGACGAATTTAGCACTGAGTCCGATGACCTGGTCCTCCTGAGTGCATTTCAGGACTTCCGCGCCGCATTTGATGATATAGTCGGTCCCCGGGACCTGGAACTCGATGTCGATGACAGTTCCGACCTCGTAGGGATTCGGAGAAAGAATATACATGCCATTCGTGCTCAAATTCGCCGTCTGCTGGAAATAGTCGGCGTCTCCTTCCATATTTCTGACCCACATTTTGACCGGGATGCGCTCTTTCGTGCGTCTTTCATGCTGTCTCCTGTCCTTCTTTTTGCCCCTCGCATCATTCGGAAGCTTAAACTGAAGTCCATCTCTGCGGTCTTTGTTCTGTCTTCGGTCTTCCATTTTCCTCTCCTTAAAAAACACAAAAGTAAACAGCAGAATATAGTTCAATAGAATTTAAAGTCCACAATAAACCTTAGTTTTCGTGCAAAGAAAAAATATGCAAAAAAGCCGTCTCTGAAGCGCAGGAAAAGCAGTTTGTCCGGAAATTCCGATTTTTTGCCCGTGAATATTTGAAATTTTTTCGCTTTTGGTGTTTAATGCCCTGTTTTTTTGTAGGAGTCATTCTTTAAGGAGAACACTATGGCTAAATTTGAAGTCTTTATTCCGATGCCTGGCAACCCCAAAGGCGTTGTTATCATGGCGGAAACTCAGGATTACATGGAAGCGCTCAAAGAGGCGCTCACGAACAAAGGTCTTGCAGACTGCATGAAGCACATCCTTTGCGATGTCAAGGAAAACGGCCTGATCGTTGTCACAGACACAGATTCAAGAAGGAAATTCTATCTCAGAGAATTCGATCCGGCAAACACAACTGATATCAGAGAACTTGTTGAAGAGAAAAAATCATCGTGGGTAGCAGACAAGATCACTCCGAAAGATGAACTTCTTGCAGACCTTTTCACGGAAGTCATGGACGGATGGGATCTGCCGCAGCAGAAAGGGATCGACTTCTTCCTCGATCTGGCTCTCAAATACATCCCCTGCGAAAGCGGTTCGTTTGCAAAATCGGATCTCAGCACGACAGACATGGAATTCGTTTCATGCCGCGGTCCGAAAGCCGATTCCGTTCTCGGGATCAAAGTCCGCGTAGGTCAGGGCCTTGTAGGCTTTGCTGCAAGACACAGCTGCTATATCGCTGTCGGCGACGTTCAGAAAGATCCGAGATTTTTCAAGGATATAAGCGAGAAGATCGGTTATGAGACCAATTCGATCGTATGTGTTCCTATAAAATCAGTCGAAACAAACATAACTTTCGGCGTTCTCGAGCTCATCAACAAGAAAGGAAGCAGCCGTTTCGATGCAGACGATATGGAAGCAATGCGCTTCATCGGCGAAAAGATGGGCGAATACTTCCACAAGATCTGGACAGGAACGAACAATACGTTTGATTAGTCCTAAGGACCTGTTTTCGGGCGTATGCTCCGGACCTTTCAATGCGCAAGGTTTCTAAAAGCTTACATTTTTATCAATATTTTTAAGGAGTTACAAAAAATGAATTTCAAAGCAGGCGTTGAACAGCTTCTCAGTTCACACAAAAAAGTTTTCGTAAACCCGTCAAGGGAGATGCTTATCCACAAATCGGTTACGAAAGAGAAAGTTTTCGTAACAAAGACCGGTGCTTTGTCTGTCTGGACCCCGGCTGAATCGACCGGCAGAAGCCCGAAAGATACATTTATCGTCAAAAATTCAAAGACTGAAAAAACAGTCGACTGGACTTCCCCGAACAACCTTCCTGTAACTCAGGAAACTTTCGACATGCTTTTTGAGGACGCAGTTGCCGCTCTTTCAAAGAAAGATTCGCTTTTCGTAACAGACAGAGTCATCGGCGCAGATGCAAGTTACGCCCTTCCGATCAGAACGATAACCGACAGAGCGTTCACTTCGCTTTTTGCCGACAATATGTTCAGGGCTGTTCCTGAAGGCATCGAAAAGAGCGTTCTCTTCGACAAGAAATTCACCCTTCTGGTCGTTCCTTACGACAAACTTGACGAGAAAAGATACAGGAACCGCATCAGAATGATAAACGAAAACAAATCAAGCAACATGGCGATAGTCATGGATTTCGAGAACTCGCTCGGCATCGTTTTCGGTTCGGCATACCTGGGCAGCTGCAAAAAACTTATGTTCACAGTCATGAACTACTATCTGCCGGAATGCGGGATCCTTCCGCTTCACTGCAGCGCGAACGAAGGTGCAGACGGTGTCAGCGCTCTCATGCTGGGACTCAGCGGAACCGGCAAAACGACACTTTCGGCCGATCCTGCAAGAAAGCTCATCGGTGACGACGAGCACGGCTGGAACGATACCGGCATCGCAAACTTCGAAAACGGCTGCTACGCAAAACTCATCAACCTCAACAAAGAAAAAGAACCTGAGATCTATAATGCGGTTTTCCACGAGGCAGATTACATGGAACACGGCGCTATGATCGAGAACTGCATGATCTATCCTGACGGAACTATAGATTTTGATGACGAGAGATACACTGCAAACTCGCGTGCAAGCTATCCTTTGAGATTCCTCTCGAATATCAAGGAGAGCTCGGTAAGTTCGCATCCTTCGACGATCATTTTCCTCACTGCCGATGCGAACGGTGTTCTTCCGCCCGTTGCAAAACTTACGAAAGAGCAGGCTATGCTCTGGTTCCTCATGGGCTACACGAGCAAACTCGCCGGCACCGAGACAGGTATCGTTGAGCCGGTAAGCACATTCTCAAGATTTTTCGGTGCGCCTTTCATGCCGAGGAATCCTGACGATTACAGCTCTCTTCTCGGAAAAAAGATGGAAAAGCACGGCGTCAACGTCTATCTTGTCAACACCGGCTGGAGCGGCGGCGCATACGGAACCGGCAAGAGAATGGACATCAACATCACAAGGGCTATCGTTTCGGCTGCGATCAGCGGAGAACTTGAAAAATCGGATTACACCGAAGACAAACTTTTCCACGTCATGATCCCGAAGAGCTGCCCCGGCGTCGAAAGCTCTATCCTCGATCCGATAAACACCTGGAGCGACAAAGAGGCTTTCAAAGCGAGAGCTGAAAAACTCGCGGCAGAGTTCTCCAAGCAGTTTGACAAGGCTTACGGCCACAACCCCAACCTTTCGGAGTCGCTTAAGAGTCAATGCCCCGGGAAATAATGCTCAGGACCGAGGATCTCACCGCAGGATACGGCACGAGAACGATCCTCGAAGACATCACATTCCAGATCGAAAAGGGGGAGCGTTTCGTTGTTCTCGGCGAGTCAGGATGCGGCAAATCGACTTTGATGAAGGCGATCGTCGGTCTCAATCCCCCTTTGAGCGGCCGTATTTTCTTCCACGAAGAAGAAATTATCCACCCGATGCCTGAAAATTCGGATTTTTATAAGAAAATCGGCATCTTATATCAGAATTCGGCGCTTCTCAACTCTCTCACTCTGGAAGAGAACATCATGCTTCCGATAACGATGCACTATCCCGATTTCCCGAAAAAAACTGCTAAAGACATGGCTGACGAGAAACTTGCGATGGTCAATCTTTACAAAGACCGCGACAAATTTCCTCAGGAACTTTCAGGCGGTATGAAAAAAAGAGGCGCTTTGGCCAGAGCACTTGTCCTGGATCCCGACATCATCTTTTTTGACGAGCCTCAGGCCGGTCTTGACCCTGTCACAGCGCGTGATCTCGACATGCTTTTCATCAAGCTCAACGAGCAGCTGGGAACGACATATTTCATTGTAACGCATGAACTTCTTTCAATAAAGAGAACTGCTCAGAAAGTCCTCATGCTTGCAGACAAGCACGTTCTTTTCTCAGGCACATTCGACGGCGCAATGGCTTCCGAAATATTCAAAGTCCAGCGCTTTTTCAATGTTGACAAATACAGCCGGAATCAGGCCTGATCACACATCCCACAGTTTGAAGAGGGCGGCATCGTCGGGAACAGTCACTTCGATAGAGCCGTTTCCCGGGATCCTTTCAAGTTCGATACCGTCAAAAGAGACGATCTTGAAATAGACTTTCGCTTTCTCCCCCGCTTTGAGACCGATCTTTTTAGAGTAGACTGAAAACTCCATCACTTCATCAAAAGCAGCCTCCCCCGCTCCGACGATATCGGCCACGCGTCCTGATTCATTGCTGCTGTGAACAAGGAAAGGAGTTTTTTCGATCCTCACCATCGGAAGAGCAAAGTCGAGGTTCTGATGATCCATAAGAAAACCTTTGATGAAGTATTTCTTGTGTTCATAGAAGTGCATCGGGTTCGTGAGCTGGATCCTGAAAAAGAGTTTTTCGCGGTTGAAACCGTAAAGTATCTTGTCGACCAGCTTGATTGAATTATACATCGCGCCGCCGGCTTTCCGCGAATTTTCGAAAAATCCCGCTCCGGCCCATTCGTAGTAGCCGTTGTTTCTGCCGGAGATCACAGGATCTATCTCTGTTGTCGGATCAACAAAAAGGCTTGTTCCCGAATTTGACGAAATCGGAATATCAAGAAATGTGGGGTAGTTCATACAGAGCAGATTGTAGACACGGCGCAGATGCCGCCTGAAAAGACGGTCGAAAAGCCAGTCGTTTTCTGTTGAAAACTGCGGACCGTACCACCAGAACCAGTCACTTCCCTCAGCGCGGTAGAGACAGCGCATGATCTCATTGTGGATCTGCGGCTCGACAACATGGTTCCTGCTGTATTTAGCGTAGAAATCACGCACCCGCTTCAAATATCCCCATGCCGAATTGTCCTCTTCGTTCCCTATCCAGATCTCGTAATTCCCGTTTATCCATGAACCGGACCAGAGGCTCTCCACGACCGGGAGCTTGTCCGTTCCGCGTGAAACGATATCAGCATAAGTCACTGTTTTTATTTCAGAATCATCTCTCAGTCTTGTAAAGAGCTCTTTTAAGAAATGAGCGCCGTTGTCAGGGTAGGATTCCCATGCGTTCTCACCGTCCATGATGACGGAAACAACAGCTTCACGTCCGTTTCCGTTGAAATTCGCCGCAGCATTTCTCACGTAGCTCACAAAAATATCAGCAGCCTGCTCAGGCTTCATCTGCGAAAACGAGAATCCGAGAAGATCGGAAAGGTATTTGTCCCTGAAAAATGCCGTAACGCTCTCGCCTTTCTCCGATTTCAGGACATAAGGTGTATAAAGGACTCTCCCCTTGTCGGAATTTCCTAGTGATCTCAGAAGTATCGTTTCATCGGTCGCGAGCCATTTCACACCTGCATCTGCAGCAGTTCCGATGATTTCAGGTGAGACAGAACCTTCTGCCGGCCACATCCCGCAGACATTCCTCCCCCAAACTTCTTCGCTGTAACGCTTTCCCTCCTCAAGATGCCATCTTGCATCCTCGGGATAGGAATATTTTGCCGGAAGAGGAGCGTCCATGCACCTTTTCGCGATGTCGCTGTCGTAAACGAGCGGAAAAATCGGGTGATAGAACGGTGTAAAGGAAATTTCGATGACCCCTTCGTCGGCAAGACGCCTGTAAAGCGGGATTATTTCGCGCAGGACTTTGCGCTGTATCTCAAGCAGATCCTCTTTTTCGTCCTTCGTGAACCCGCAGTCCTTTCTGTCAAGTTCCACAAGTTTTTCGAACTTTTCGCGCGCCATGAAACCGAACCATTTGAGATTGAAAAGCACCTGCAGATCAAGGATCTCATCGTCCGAGAAAAGTTTCGCGGTCTCGACCCAGTCAAGTTTTTTCTCGTAGCGGAGCCTTTTGTTGAGGAGCTCGTTGTAACGCGGTGAAGTGCGTACCAGACGATCCCAGTTCAGCATGAAAAAATTCTTGACGACGAACGCCTTCTGCTCCTCTTTCATCTCGGCCGGATCAAGAAGAGTGTGCTCAAGCCATGCGTCGGTCACATTGTTTTCGGCATAGTCCTTGAGCTGTTCGATAAGCGACGGAACGACATTGACGACACCTTTGACGCCGTATTTTTCCATCGCGAGCGGCAGATCGTAGTAGCCTTTCAGCGCGTGGAGCCTGACCCACGGCATCAAATATTTGTTTCTGATGCAGTCCTTGTAATAGGGCTGGTGCATGTGCCATAAAAAAACGAGTTCGGACATGGACTATCTGTCCTCCTGAAAATTGTAACCCTTCGGAACGACGACGATCCCTTCTTCAGTCACGGTGAAACCGCGTTCCGCATCCTTCTTAAGGTCGAAACCGATCGCAGTGTCCGGCGGAATAACGACATTCTTGTCAACGATGACATTTTTGAGCTTGCAGTAACGCCCGATCTTGACATTGTTGAGGATAACGCACTGGTCAAGCTCGCTGTAGCTGTTGACCCTGACGCCGGGCGAAAGAACGGAGCGGTTCACGCTGCCGCCGCTCACGATGCAGCCTTCCGAAACAAGCGAATCGGTCGCGATCCCCATCCTTTTGTGATCTTTGTCGGCAAAAACGAATTTCGCAGGCGGCATATTGACTTCCGGAAAACCGAAGATCGGCCAGTGGCGGTTGTAGAGATTGATCGCCGGAGAGACCGAAACAAGATCCATGTGAGCCTCGAAGTAGCTTTTTATCGTTCCGACATCGCGCCAGTAAGGCTTTTCATACTCGTTTTCATCAGGCATATAGATCGTGTTTTTCAGGAAATCGTAAACATAGACCCGTTTGTAGGGATAAAGCGCCGGAATGACGTTTTTCCCGAAATCGTGCTCGCTTGCAGGATCTTTTGCGTCGTTTGTGACGGCGTTAACAAGGATCTCCCGCGAGAAAAGGTAGTTTCCCATGCTGACGAGCGCGTAATCAGGCCTGCCGGGGATCGGTTTCGGATTTTTCGGTTTCTCTTCAAAACCGATCATCCGGTAATCTTCATCTATTTCGATGACGCCGAAAGCGCTTGCCTCCTTTATCGGAACAGGCAGAGCCGCGATCGTCATATCAGCGTTTTTGATATTGTGATAGGTATACATCTGCGAAATATCCATTTTATAGATATGGTCGCCGCTGAAGACAAAGACATTTTTCGGAGACTCGTCTCTGATGAGATTCAGATTCTGATAGATCGCGTCGGCACTGCCCAGATACCAGTTTTCACCCGTACGCATCTGAGCCGGAACTGAATCGACATACTGGTTGAAGCGCGGTGAGAGCCCCCAGTTTCTCGAAATGTGCTGGATCAAAGAATCGCTCATAAACTGCGTCAGGACTTTGATCTGCATAAAACCCGAGTTGACGAAGTTGCTCAGGACAAAGTCGATGATACGGTAGGAACCGCCGAACGGAACAGCCGGTTTCGCCCTGTCGAGAGTGAGCGGAGCAAGTCTTTTGCCCTGACCGCCGGCAAGGATCATTACAAGTGCCTTTGACATTTTTCCCTCCGTTTTATTGGTTAAAATCAGCCAAAACGCGCCAAAAACGAAGTATTATACTTGAATTTTTAGAAATTTCGACCTTTTGCGGAATTTATTTTTACGAACGTGAATAAGCCGGCGGATCAATTTTTTTCACGTCTTGCTAACAATTTTTTTAACTTTACTGGACTTTTAAAAAAAAGTTGGTATATTTCCTCGTTTTGTTATGCGTCACGCAATGTGACATTGGAAGCAAATTGTTTTTTTAACCAAGAATTGGAGGAAAAAATGAGATTTCTCGCTATCGCTCTTTTCGCATTGTTCTTTGCTGTTTCCTGCGGCTCCGCAGAGAAAAAGGCTGAAGAAGCTCCTGCTCAGGCTCCGGCTGCTGAAGAACAGGCTCCGGCTGCTGAAGAAGCTCCGGCTCCGGCTGCTGCTGAAGAACAGGCTCCGGCTGCTGAAGAAGCTCCGGCTGCTGAAGAAGCTGCTGAATAAGCATTGCGATTTTTCTTTCCACCCTGTTTTAAAGACTTCGGTTTTTGAAACAGGGTTTTTTTTGTCCTTTGATTTTCAGTTATTTTTTCAGAGAAGTTTTTTCAGACCGTTTTCAGCTAAAAATTCTGTGACTTCACGCATTTTTGCATGATCGTCAAGAGAAGCAGAAAATACTGTATCTTCAGTTACGACAAGGAGTTCACGCTCTTTGCCGAACATGACGATATCCCTTCCGGTAAGGTTTGCAATGAAGGAATCCCGGCAGTTTATAAAAGCGGCTTTCCCGACTTTCGCATTGCCGCTGGGATCTTTCGGCAGAAGATCGAAGTAGGCTTTCCAGCTGCCGACATCGTTCCAGCCGAAATCGCCCGGGATCGTGAATATCGGCCTTTCAGTCTTTTCCATTACCGCATAATCAAAAGATATCGATCTTACACCTGAATAAACGGCGCCCTCAGGCTGATCAAAAGAGCGAAGCGAACTTACCGCCTCATAAATGTCGGGAGCGAGTTTTTTGAATTCAGCGAGCATATTCGAGAGCGAAAAAAGGAAGATCCCTCCGTTCCACAGATAGTTTCCGCTCCTGACAAAATTTTCCGCCTTTTCAAGACACGGTTTTTCCTCGAAAGAACTGACTTCGAACACTCCGTTTTCCGCCGGAGCACCTTTTTTTATGTATCCGAAACCTGTTTCCGGATAAGCCGGCTCAATTCCGATCGTTCCTATGCTCTCACGGTTCCTTTCAAGGAATCCGAGCCCCGTCTCAACAGTTTTTCTGAACTTTTCCGGAGAAGCGACATAGTGGTCGGAAGGAAGGACGAGAACCGCTCTATCTTCACTGCACCGCGATTTTACAGCCGCGAGCGCAAGCATGATGCAGGGCGCAGTGTTTCTGCCCGAAGGTTCATAGACAACTTTCACATTTTTGTATTCAGCAGCATCCTTTTCGATCTCGGCGCGCTGCTTCAAAGAAGAAACAATGAGGATATCCTCTGCAAGCGGCATTATCCTTTCGATCGTTTCTGCAAGCAGAGTTTTGTCTGAAAAAAGCCTGAGGCTCTGCTTTGCCCTCGTTTCTCTCGAAAACGGCCAGAATCTTTTTCCGCTGCCGCCCGCCATTATCACGACAGAAAGTTTCATCAGGCTCTCCCGTAGATATCCTCTATCCTTTTGACATCATCTTCTCCGAGATAGCTTCCGAGCTGGAGTTCGATGATGATCATCGACGAATCCTCCGTTTCGGCGCGGTGCTTCTCACGTTTCGGGATCGTGAAAACGAGCCCTTTTTCAGCTTTGAATCTGCGGCTTCCTATCACGACAAAACCGCTGCCTTCCGCGATTATCCATGTCTCGCTCCTGAACTCGTGCGTCTGGAGGCTCAGCTTGTGGTGCGGCTCGACAACGATCTGCTTGATCTTGTAGTCATCCGCACTTATCAAAGTCCTCCACCATCCCCACGGTCTCGTGTCAAAAGCTTTGGAATTGATCATTGTGTGCCGGTAAAAATCGCAAAGTCCTTCTGCGCTGAATTTTTTCACGTCACACTTGCAGCAGTTCAGGTCGTCGATATTTCCGAAAAAAGTAGCGAACTCATTTTTCAAAGACAATATCCCCGGATCGTAAAAAATGAACTGCTTGAAGAACGCTCTGTTTATGAATGGGAAAAAGGAAAAAGTGTGGATGGCTTCGAAATCCAGAATATTCGGTCCGAGACCCTCAAGGATCTTTTCGACATCGTGTATCGAGAGGCTTTTCAGGTCAAAAGATGAAATATCGAGGATCTCTGCGCTGCAGCCGGTTTTCCCGCCGTTTATTTCAGCCGTAAGTTTTTCCAATTCATTGAAAGAAAAACCGTTCAAAAAGGGATTTTCATTTTTTCCGGGTGTAACAAAAAGGATTTTCATTTAATCTCCTATAAACACGAAAAATTCGAATTGATATTTTCAGCGCACCATTCGTCGCTTTCGCAGCTTTTTGCAATGCACTGCGAATTTCTGCACTCGTAATATTCTTCCGGATAGACAGAATTTGCGCAGTCTGCCGCAGTTTTGCAGGGAATAATGCAGATTTTCAAAGTTTTTCCCGAATAATCCTGTTCAATACACTTGTAATCGCTTGAATATGTTGACACTTCACATTCCGCATCGCTGTTGCAACCGGTATAGACGCAAAATCCGTTTTCACATTTGTTGTTGTCCAAATCGTAGGCATACTGCGTCGAGCCTTCACCGTAAAGATTGCAGTCCTCCGCATTCGAGCATACTGGTGTGCATTCCGGATAACCGTAAGCACCGTTTTTGTTGCAGCGGTAGACTCTGCCTGTCGCCGCAGTGACGGCTCCGTATATCTCATCACATTCCGCGTCGCTCAGGCAACCCAAATATACACATTTTCTGTTCTCGCACTTGTAGTTGTCTTCGTCGTTTATGGCACTCGCGCTTCCCTGAACGCAGTCGGAAGCGGTCGTGCAGGCATACTGACAGAATCTTTCAGCCTGAGTTTCAGGCGCAGGATCTTCTTCCATCGTATCGTCATTACCGCCTGGCGTTTCCGAAGGTTCCGTATCACCGGCAGGGGTTGTCGGGTCAGAAGAGCCTCCGTTTTCTGCCGTATCGGGAGTTTCAGAAGGTTCGCTCCCATCACCGGGATCTGCCTGGTCCGCCGCCGGAGTTTCCGGATCATTATGTTTCGAAGAATCAGAACCATCTCCGCACGACACGATGAAAACAAGCAAAAAGCTCAATAAAAACAAAACTTTTTTCATTTAAATCCCCTATTTAAGTTCAAACCAGTATTGATAAAATTCAGGGTTGTCGTTGATCATGATATTAGATACCGTGACATTATATTTTACATTCGGCTTGATCCCTTCGACATACCAGCGCAGATTGTTGGGAACTCCGTAGCCCTGCGTGTCGTAGTCTATATTTTTCACTTTCATCGTTTTGTTGTCGGGATCGATTATCGCTATCGTCGCGGAAGCAAAATTGATACCCGTCCCGTTGGAATACTTGCTGAATCTGTCCTTTATCACGGTAAATGACATCATGATGTTGTCGTTATAAAGGTCTGCCGGATAGTTTTCAAAAGGATAGGCGACAAATTTGATGTCGGAGCCGGCAATGGCACCGGTGCCGTCGTCATCGTTTATGACTTTTATTGCCGAACCAAGAACAAAATATCCGTTGCCGTCATAGTAGTCGGCGCGTCCGAAAGCGATGTGGGTAAGCCACGGATCGATGAGCCAGCGTCTGTGACCGAGAGTTTTAGGTTCTCCCTGATACTCTTCAGTCATAAAGTCATCGACGATCGTCGCACTGTCGGTCGAAGACATATCGTAGGAAGCCATTCCTATGTGGATATTGCTCGAACTGCATCCGTCGTAAGCTACCTGAGACCAGCATTTCCATGAACTGTCGGGAGTGTGGCTGAGCTGCTCGTTCGCTGCGATGACAAGAGCGCATTCCGCCGTGACCTCATCATCTTTGTCATCGTAAACGACCGGATCCAGTTTGTGGATCGAGCGCAGATAGTTGATCCTGTCGAGAACTTTCTTCTTTTCGCTGTCAGAGGGAATGCCTGAAGTGCACGATCCGACATCGGGCTCAAGGGCGTAGACCCCTTCTTCCTCACCGTTCTCATCAGGTTTTTCACCGTCAGAATCTGAATCGCCGTCGTGGATTTCGCCGTTGTCATCGTCGTTCCCGGGCTCTTCGTCATTTCCCGGCTCAAGATCTTCATCGTTCTCTGAAGTATCGCCGTCCTTCGAGCCTGTCCCTCCGTTAGGGCCTCCGTTCCCGCCGCTACCGCCTGAACCTCCCGGCATAGGAGCTTCGTCAGGGCGCTCGTAGCTTCCGTGGTCGCTGTCTGAGACTTCGGAACTGCCTTCCTCATCATCATCGAACCCGCCGTAAACGCCGTCTTTGCTGCTGTTGCTGCAAGAAACAAAGAAAACTAAAACAAAAAAAGCTGCGAAAAACACTTTTTTCATAGACTCCTCCGCAAAAAAACGCATTATTATAGCAGATTTAAAAAAAAATAACAGATAAAATCACATTCCGATGTTGAAATAAAAACTTATATCGTGTCCGTCGGTGAATCCGTAGCCTGTCCCGAATGTCCACATCAGCGGAGCGCGGTAGACGAGATAAGTCAGAAGCCTGATCTCAAAACCCGTGGAAGCCGAAAAATGACCGTTGAAGACCGAAACATCGTCGGAAACCGTTCCGGCATCAAAGAAAACTGCACCCTGAATGTTGCGGAACATCAGCGGGAACGCGCCGAGGTTGCTTTCAAGAGAAACGATGTGGAAAACAAGTTCGTTCCTCGACAAAAATGCGTGATGGCCTTCAGCAGTTGCCGAATTGAAGCCGCGCAGGAGCAGCGAATAGGAATTTCTTCCGATAAAATTGCTGAAACTGGCTATTTTGAGATCTTCTTCCGCGCCGGTCACAGAAATTTCATCATCGGAAAGGAATTCCATGTAAAACGAATTTTTTGTCACGAACCCGAGCTTTCCTGTCTTTGAAAGGAGAAAACTCAAAGTTATCTGCGGCGCGAATGTCAGTTCCTCGTTTTCAGTGAGGAAAAGTTTCGAAAAAACGACAGGCGCAGAGAACGAAAAATTATTCATCGGCTCGCTTAAAAAGCGGCTGGACGAGTTGAAATTGAGAGTAAACCCGTAGTTGAGGCCGAAACTTAAAATCACGTCATCCTCGTCTTTCGCCCTGTTCTGATGCGGTGTAAGCGGCTCTTTCACATCCATAATTACGCCTCCTATCCCGGCACTCCAGCCCAAAGAATGACCTATCAAAACGACATCCTGCCCCGCTCCGGCAACGGGATGAGTAAAAGTTCCCGTCGAAGAAGCTCCGAGCATGAGCCTGTCTGTCACAACGCGCGAAACATCCTCTTCATCAATGTTTTCAGTCTGGTGCGAATAGGTGAAAAACGTGCGGAACGAAGGCAGGACCGCATCGTCGTAGTAATCCAAAAGGACGTAGTGCCTGCCGCTCCCGCCGAAAGTTTTTGTGTAGGTTATGTCGTAGGAGCGCATCTGGTCGTTCGATTTTCCCATTACCGTCGCACCTATCATCCAGATGTCGAAATTGGTGTCGAACTGCGGATACCAGAGGGCGGGGAGCATCCCTTCGTATCCTTTTGCCTTGGCAAGTTCGTGCTGAAGTTTCGCTTTTTCTCCTTTTTCGATAACTTTTACGACTGCATTCGGAAGTTTTCCGCTGTCCGCTTTCATATCGCAGGAATCGGGGTAGAAACCGTCGTTGTCGAACGTGAGATAGTAGACTTTTTTGCCCTGAACTTTCGGGAAAAGCGCGGGATAAGCCGGTTCGCAGAGCCTGACGACCTCGTTTGTGCCAAGATCAAGCCGCATCGGCACGATGTCTGCATCCAGCCCGCTTGAAAAAACAAGAGTTCTCCCGTTTTCAAAGTAGACGCTGTACTGCTCGCCAACGATCTCGATTTCGCGAAGTTCACCGCTTCCGGTATCAAACAGAAATATGTTTTTTTCGCTTTCGAAGCGGTTGCCGGTGAACGCCATGGTTTTTCCATCCTCAGAAAACGAGAGGCTGTATATCGAATCTATCGCCGGGAACTCCCATTCCTTCAGCACTCTGCCGCTGTGATCGGTCCGTGTTATGCGGTTTATTCCGTCGCGGAAAGAGATAAAGAATATATCGCCGTTTTTCCCGAAAAAGGCTTCAAGGACGCTGCCCTGCCGGGTGAGCTGCCTTATTGCGGAATTTTTTTCTTTCAAAAAAAGTTCGTCTCTGCTCGTTCTGCCGCCATCCGTCACAGTTTGGGTAAAGAGCATTTTTCCGTCTTTTTCGGCAAACGATGTTACGGAACTCATCGTGTTGAGTTTTGAGATCTTTCTTCCGTCGAAACCGTAAATCCCGCGATCCGACTGGTTTGCCGCGAAAAATCTGTAACCATCTCCCGCGATATCGGCGTAAACTCTCGAGAAACGCTCTTCCGTCCAGGGTTTCGCACTTTTTCCGCTCTTAACTTTTTCTTTGTTTTCGCGGATAAAATCTTTGTAAAGCCCGTAGATCGATTTGTGAAAAGCCATTTTTCCGGCGCGTGTCATAAGAAACGGAAAAAAGTCGTCGCTAAGCTCCTCGAAAAAGCGTTTCATCCCGTCCGCACCTACCTTTTCGACCAAGTATGCATAGAAAAAGGTGCCGTAAAGATAAGGAAGATTTCCGCCTAACCAGTGGTCGGTGACGCCCGAAAGTTCGCCCAATTTGAGCTCAGTCCCCGCATCGAAAAAAGAGTAAAGATACTTTTTGTAAAGCGGGCTGTTGAGCCTCCCCTTCCCTTCCGAGATACTTTCGCTGTATACCGCAGCGCCCTCTATCATCCAGGTCGGAACCGTTCCGCCGATGAAGTAGAAATCACCGAAAATGAGGTTCATCACTCTAGGAAATCCGCGTGCCTGCCCTATCTGCGTCGAATGGGTGTATTCATGAACGTGCAGACCGAACTCCCAGTTTTTGTAACTCGAAAGAGTTGAATATCTGTCAGGCGGATAAATATAGAGAAATATTGAGTTTTTCATAAACGCATTTGACCAGCCGTTCGCCGTGTCGGTCTCTCTGTCGTAAACCACGGCGATCTTTTTTTTCGGAACCCAGCCGTAAAGCGCTTTTATGAACTCTTCGGAACGCTCGGCATCGGCAATGAGCCTGTCGATGACCGACGGATCAAGATTCGATGAAAAATAAAGGATCTGGTGCTCAGTCTCATACCTTGAAAAAGTGACTCTTTCTTCAGCTAAAAGCGCGAAAGATAAAAACAACAAAAATATAGAAATTATTATGTTTTTCACTTGTCACCTTTAATCAAAAAAGTTCTTTCGGCATAATAAATATCTCGCTGATGCACGGAGCGTTTTTTGTTCTGCCGGCAGGCTCGACTTTTATTTTCATGCGGCATTCCTTGACATTTGTCGGGTCATAATCTCCTGGATCAATCAGATCATAGGCGCACTCCGTGGGAAATTTGCAGTCTGATTTCTCCAAAACTTTAGCGGCATACGCACAGTTATCCCATTTTCTGACTTTGCCGGGGATGTAATCAAAAGATACATCCTTACTGCTAACATGATCGCACTTCATTTCGCCAGTAACTTTGAACCTGTCGTTTTTAGAAGTTTTCAAAAGGATTGCTGAATATCCCGGCAGAGACTTTTTATCGAAATAGAATGAGATTTCATTTTCTTTGCCGGGTGCAAAGCAGGTATCAGGATCAAAATCGAACATTTTTTTCACGTTTTCAGGGGCAATTTCCGGCGAAACTATGCGGAACTGCGTCGGAAGAAGCCTTTTTGCCTTTATGTATTCGCTTCTGTCTTTCTCTTCGATGGAATACCAGACCAGGAATTCTCTGACCTTTTTAAAATCGACATTTTTTCCTTCGAATTTTAAAAATCCGGGGCTCTGCTCTATAAATTCGAGTCCTCTGGTCTCATCCGGTTTGCCGTTATCTTTTTTAAGTTCAGTGAGATCGACGGTGACACTCAAATCCCCGACAGTTCCGGTCCCGAAAAAAGAAGCCGGATAAAAGTTGTAGTGTATGTGTCTCAAATTCATTCGTGGCATCGCCGAACAGCTGTAAAACCCGAGTTCTCTACCGGATTCAATCGTGTATGAGATATAAATTTCAGCCTTTTCAAACTTCTTGAATTCGATTTCAGATATAAACCATTCACTGATTTTTTCCTCATCCTCTTCACTGTCTTTGATCGTTTTTGTTTCCGATTTCTTTGACCACTTCAAATCCTTGCCATTTTTTGAAATTTTATAGCCAAAGACTTTCTCTTTTTCGAGAAAATTCTTTATTTCTTTCGCCCTGTTTGCCTGACATTCCGGTTCTTTTTCCCCCCAGCAACTCCAACCAAACATTTCAGTTTCCATCGGAAAAGCAAACTGTATTTTTGTATCTACGCCGATATTCTGAAAAGTATATCTCACCTGAAAATGCGCCTTTTCGCCGTCAACTTTGATTTTCAGATCTTCCTTTACAAGCTGGAGAGCAGCCTTTTTAACGAATGTGAGGTTTCCGGTAGAACCGAGCTTGTTGTCAAATACGGGCCCGCCGTTGGCATACAGTAAATCGGCGAGAAACAATAAAATTACTGAAATTATTAAGTTTTTCATCATTCGGTGCAAAAAAATCACTTCCAATTAAAAAATCACAAAAAGCTTAATATTGTAGGTAATTTGGCTGAAATGACAAGGAAACTGCAAACGATCCGGAAACGCCTCATCTTTACAAAAGTCATACCACTTTTGCAACTCTTACAACATTTCTCATAGGACTTTTGCAAGTTTTTTGAAAATTGACGCCTTAATCAATTTATTACCAAAAATGGAATAAATACGCAAAATTTAGGAATAGCAAGAAGAAACGTATGGATTTTATTGATCTCTCGCACAAAACACATCACGTCAAGTCGATTATTTTCGGCCTATTCATTCTTTCTTCAATGAAATTCTTTATGCAGAGCAGATCTTCTTTGCCTCCTTTCAAATAAAGAGCCATCTCGTTTTGCGTTCCGCTTTTTGAGATTTCATTGAAATTCACCTGCAACATTTCTTCCAACATGACCTTTCTCATTTTTACGAAATTTATATCTTTTATTTCGATTTCCAATGCGTCTACAGTCACTATCACTATCCTGTTTTGGAAAAGAAGAACATTTCCCCATACAATGCCTGGACCTCCTAAGGCAACAGACTTTGCTGAAAGTTCATCATTATATCCACAAGCAATTTTGCAATATTCAAAGATTTTCAAAGGTTTTTCCTTCGCTTTAAGTTCATTTGTTTTTTTCTCTTTTTTGTTGCTTGCCCATATTTCAGCCACAATAACAAGTACGAAAAAAATACCAGGAATAATTGTCCGAAATATGAGATCTGATGTCGAATGGGGTCTCGGTTCAGCTTTTCCGAAAACGCTGAAACAAAAAAGAAAAATTGTTGAAAATATTAGGTTTTTCATCAAAATTTATTCGGACAATTTCTTTTCAATATCATCTAATTTCTTTTCAATGTCATCTAACGTTTCATACTGCAACTCATCTTCCTTATACTTTATGGCTTCTCCGCTCCAGAAGACTTTGAGCTCACTGTTTAAGTAATAAAGAGTGTCACCACCCCGGACAACGGGAAGACATCCCTGATTCAGACTCCGGTATTGACGAAAAGAAAGAAAAGCTGACTTGGCTGTAACTGCAACTTCTCCTGTTTTTGCATCATAAACTTCTCTGGTTAGTATATGGTTCACATATCCCTCTCTGCTTCTCAGTTCGACACCGCAATATTCCGGGATTGTTCTTTCACTGAAGTTTGTTTTTTTACCATTTTTGTCGTTCCAAAAAATGTTGTCCCAATAATCTTCAGCCAAGGCAAAATGTTCTTTTTCAGGTTCATCATAATGAAGTTTTTGACCGTGCAAATCATAAATTTCAGCTTTTCTGCCGCCGTAAAAAGCTATTCCGAGCCTGTTCTTGTCGATGTAGACGATTCTTCTTATAACATCCTCGCTTTCAAAGCTTGCGATTTCTGTTCCTTCCAGATTGTAAAGAAAGAAAGTTTTCTCTCCGCCGCCTTTTTTAAGCCATAAAATGTTGGTTAGTCCCGCCCTGCACGCAGGAGCCTCGTAAATGTTGAAATTGTCAAGAGTTTTTAAAGCCTTGCCGTTTTTCGTAAAAATCATGTCCCCGTCTTTTTCCAGCAGTTTCACATTTTCGCAGGTTTCAACAAGTTCATCTTTTAAAACGCTGTTCACGCTGAGCCTCTGCTTGGAATAATCTTCAAAATATGACTTGGCTTTCCTTTCTTTCAAGAAAACAAGTCCTTTTCCTAAAACTAAAGCTGACTCACCTCCTTTTATTTCGCGAGTGTAGCCATACACAATATCTCCGAAATCTTTTCGGAACATTACCGCTTTACCCTCTTTGTTTTCGCCGTATCTTGCAGGGTATCTTTTGTTGTCTTTATCAATGTAAAATTTTTCTTCTTTTTCTCCGTGTATTTCAGCAAGAGCCTTCCCTTCATAAAAAAACCACGCGAAATCGAGATAAAAATCGATCACAACTTTTCCTGACTTGTCTATAAAGCCGAATTTGCCGTTTTTCTCGACGCGGGCAAGACCTTCGCTGAATTCAAGGGCGGAATCATAAACCGGTTCAATGACAACTCTGCCGCAGCCGTCGATAAATCCCATGTAACCGTTTTGTTTTATGAGAAACCGCTGCTCAGTTTTTTCCTTGTTTTTGTAACAAGCCTTGAGTTCCGCTTTCGTCATCCTCGAAACAATGATTTCTTTCTTTGGTTCTTCAGCAAAAACAAAGAGAGAAAACAACAACAAAACTTCTAAAATTATTAGGTTTTTCATTAGCATCACGTCAAGTCGATTATTTTCGGTCTATTCATTCTTTAAATATCACAAAAAAACTGCGCTAACAATTAAATTACCGTTGTCCATAGCAACTTTCCTTACAAATTCAGAACTTTCATCAATACAAATTCGGGGTTTTATATATTCCCAGCTCAATCAACCCTACCAAAATGAGTGCAAACAACAAACAGAGACAAAGGGCAATCAAAGCATGAACAAGTGCCGTTTTTGCGATTTTCCACCTGTAATCTTCCAGCTCATCAACAAACAGCGTCGGAACAAAAAAGCATTCAATAACAAAAAAGAATAGCCAGACCGGTATACATCTGACAAACCATAAAAGGAATGGGATCAGAACCGTTAAAGTCCTGAGAATTCTTAAATATATTTTGAAATAATTGTCTTTATCAATGTACATCATAACACCTATAGTGCCGGAATAATAAAAATCATTGAAATTACCAACAAAGCAATATGAAAACTTATAAAAAGAAAGAATTCCCACACGAACCTTTTAAGATTTTCGACAAAAAATGACATAATAAACAAAATAACGAAGCCCGCAACTATGATAAGTTGGAGAAAAAGCAGCAATTTTATGCTGTTGCCTGTTACCAATTCATAATAAGGTGAAGCGGATCCGACCATAAAATTCAACCATATCAGGGCGAATGAAAACAGATAAACTATTTCCCCCGAAATGTAGAAAGGATAAACTATCCATTTTTTTATAGTTTTGCTTTCCATGATTTCATCCTATCCATATTCCACACCAGATACAGCGGCAGGCTGATCGTTGCGCACCCATCGCAATCTGTCACAGCAAGGTTTTTCAGCGAAAGTTTATATCCGGCTGACGGTTTGAATTTTTGGCAGAACTGCCTGTAGCTTTTTGCCTGTGTGTTTGCGGCCGCCTTAACTTCGACGGGGAATATTTTTCCATCTTCTTCAAAGAGGAAATCGAGTTCCGCACTGTTGCCGGACCGCCAGAAATAAGGGCTTTTCCGAAGCGTCACAAGTTCATTCAGGACATAATTTTCGGCGATCGCCCCTTTAAATATTTTCAGGTTGTCGTTTTCTCCCAGAATATCTTTGTAACTTAAGCCCAGTCTGCGGCAAAGCAGACCGGTGTCGGCCATATAGACTTTAAAGTATGTGGAATCGGCATTCGCGGAGAGCGGAATCTCGGCATTCTGTACAAGTTCGACCAGATGAACGAGCCCGGCGTTTTTAAGCCACTGCAAAGCTGCTTCAAGCTCGTGGGCGCGTTTTCCCTCCTTCACGTGGGAAAAGACAAATTTATTGTTTTCCTTCGCGAGCTGTTTCGGAACGGAATCCCATACGAGCCTGATCTTTTCTATCTCCGAGACCGGTGCGTGCTTTGAAAAATCGTCTGCGTAATCGCTTAAAATCGTCTCCTGAATCTCTTGAACTGCCGCAAAATCTTTTGATGAAACATATTCCTGCACCGCTTCAGGCATTCCGCCGACAACGTAATATTCCTTCAGAAGACGTTCCAGCGGCTTTGCATAGACTTCGGGGATCACACGGTCCGACTTCCAGCCGGCAAAAAGTTCAATATATTTTTCCTCACCGTTTGCCGCCAAAAACTCGTCGAAACTCATCGGATGCATCTGCATCCTGTTCACTTTTCCGACCGGGAAAGAGAAATTCTCTCTTTTCAGCGCGACCCCGAGAAGAGATCCGGCGCATGCGACATGAAGATCGCGTTTGTTTTCGCAGAAATATTTCAGAGCAGTGACCGCACGCGGAACCTCCTGGATCTCGTCGAATATCAGCAGCGTTTTTCCCGCCGTTATCCTGCACTGTTCCAGAAGTTCGATCTCCCGGATGATGCGTTCGACATCGAAATCGTAATCAAAAATTGACGAGTACGCCCTGCTCGATTCGAAGTTGATATAGCATACGTTTTCGAACTGCGTTTCGCCGAATTCTTTTAATACATAGGTCTTGCCGCACTGACGGACACCCGTGACAAGCAGCGGTTTCCGGTTCTTACTTTCCTTCCAAGCAATCAGATCGTTGATGAAATTTCGTTTCATGGGACCTCATTTTTACAAAAGTCATACCACTTTCGCAACGACTATAACATTTATCATATGACTTTTGCAAGTTTTTTGGAGATTTGTGATTATTTTGTCAGTTTTTCTGTTGTTAAGGAATCCAGCGTTCTTTTTTTGGCGGAAATTCCTGAATCACTTTTTTTACGAGATATTTGATCGGATATTCGCTGACAAATCTGTTTTGCCATCATTTTTCCTCCGGCTTCGGTTTGTTCCTTTCAACTGCTTTTTCCACTCTTTCCCTTCCATACCAGTATTTGCTTCTGTCGGAAAAACAATAACCGGAAATTCCCCATTCGTAGTATTCCCAAATGGTATAGCGGAGTTCGTCTACACCTTCCCATTCCGGCTTTATTTCAACAATTTTTCTGCCGCTTCTGTCGATTATAAAACGACGCTCGCCTTGCCTGGCGTATGCCGCGTCAAAATAAAACGGGCTCACGCTGTCATATTCGGCCGGAATCACAATATTTCCGTCTTCATCAAGGAATCCCCATTTTCCGTTCTGCTTGAACGATGTCGAAGTTTCGTACAAACCGTGTCTGACCTCTTCGTATTTGCCGTATTTTTTTTGCTCATTTTCTTCTAACGCTTTTTCATCGTAATAGGGTCTTTCTTTTATATTGCAGTTTTCATCAAATTCATCGTCATGGTTCTTTTTGATTATATCACAGATTTTTTCGCCGCTTGCGATATCAAAAATAGTATAATGTTCCTCTTTTTCACCTTCTTCTTTGTAGTTAAGATAAAAACGGTTGTTTCCTATAGAATTTCTATACATGCTATAAAGTATTCCGCTCGGCTTTTTCATAAGAAAAATCTCTTTGTTTTCCCATGAATTGAGATAAATTGAAGAATCTTTTCTGACAACGGCTTTGTTGCCAGCCATTCCGTATAATTCATCGTATTCTGCCTCCAGAATCTTAGCATTTTTCATATCAACAATTCTTATTTTACCGCCTCTTGAAATGACAAGTGTTCCCTGATTGTAACCTTCCAGTTCATCATCTTTAAACTGAGGTTCAAGAATATATTTTCCGCTTTTGTCTATTATTCCCCACAATTCGCCCTGCTTTGCGCCGACTATTCCGTCAACAAAATAATAACCGATTGCGTCAAATTGCGGCTCTATGACATAATTCAGATCTTTATCGACAAATCCCCATTTTCTGCTTTCTTTATCGGCAACTCCGAGCATTTCTTCTGTATAAAGAGGATTGATGTCGTAAAAACTGACATCTTTTATCTTTCTGCCGGTTTCATCAAGAAAAACGAACTTTTTTTCTTTTGTAAAAGCAGGGATCATACCGTCCCGTACTTTATCGATGTAAAGATATTCCTCAGCCGGAACAATCTCCTTCCCGTTCTCATCAAGCAGACCGTAAAGACCGTTTTTGTGGAGAAAAACAAAACGGGCTTTCGGAGATTCAGTTTTGGTGCCGGTCGGAACAGATGCACAAGCGGTTAAAAGCAATAAAAATATTGTAATTATCAGTTTTTTCATATCAGCCGGCACAAACCTCAATTTTTCAGAGCCGTAATCGGAACAACATAAACCCCGTCAGGACGGAGATACGCGGCGTTGCTCATCCCGCAGACAACGATCAGCGATGACGGCGGCTTGCTGCTTTTGTCTGCAAGAAAGCTGTTTTTTATAGAAAGAAGATTCTTTGCCGCCTCATCAATCTGGTGCGCTCCGAGCTTGATTTCTACAGCACTCCACGAACTGTCAGGCATTTCGATAACTGCATCGATCTCTTTGCCTGAATAATCCTGATAGTGATAAAGATTTCCGCCGAATGAATCTGCATATATCCTAAGATCCCTTTCGCACATTGCCTCAAACAAAAAGCCCAATGTATTCAAGTCATTAAGCAAGATTTCAGGAGTAGCGTGAAGAAGCGAACAGGCAAGAGAAGGATCTGCAAAATGGCGTTTTTCCTGCTGTTTCACACGGATTGAAGAGCGGATGTTTGAAGAAAACGGCTTGGTATTGTCGAAAAGAAAGAGCTTTTCAAAAACTTCCAGATATGCCGAAATCGTTCCTGTTTCCAACGAAGAATCATCTTTCTCCAGGATGTCTTTCTGCAGAGTTCTGAGTGAAACGACAGTGCTTTCGTTCCTCGCGAGAGAGCGGAGAAGTTTTCTCATTTTTGTCCGGTCGCGGTTTGCAGTTTCAATCCTTTCGATATCTTCGTCAAGAACTGCCTGGATGTATGATTCCGCCATGATCGCAGCCTGATTTACCTTGGCTCCGATATTGCCGGGCCAGCCGCCGCGCAGAATAAGATAAATGATTTCGGAAAGATCTACTTCGCCGGTGAGTTCGTTTGCGAATCTGCCGCTGCAAATGTCAAAAAGCGAAATTTTTCCGGAAGAATCTCCAGATTCAAACAAAGACATCGGACGCATTCTGAGGCGTACTATCCTGCCTGCGCCGCTGTGCATTTTTCCTTCCCTGTTCGGTGTCGCGGAACCTGTAAGAATGAACTGGCCTTTGAGCGCACGCTTGTCAACGACATTTCTCACGGCATCCCAAAGCGGCGGAACTTCCTGCCATTCGTCAATAAGCCGCGGCGTCTCGCCCTCAAGAACCGTGAGCGGCGAAATCTGTGCCAGAATCCTGTTCGAATAGTTTCCGGCAGGATCACCGATATAGACCGCACTTTTGCTGTGATGCTCCGAAGTCCATGTTTTTCCGCACCATTTGCACCCTTCAATGCAGACAGCTCCGGCAGCTCCCAGATACTCCTCGACTTTTGCATCAACGATCCGTTCTTTGTAATTTTTTCTTTCCATCACAACCTCCGGAAAAGACTAAAGAAACATAATTCATCAATACAAATTTGTCAAGTTCATCAATACAAATTCAGAGTTTTCAACCATACAAATTCGGGGCTTTTATGACTTTTGCAAGTTTTTCGGAAGATTTGATCTGCCCTTATATCGCTTCAAGCAGAAAGTAATGGATCTCCCAGCAGTCTGCGATCTGCTTCTTTTCCCATTTGGTTTTTATGGGTCTGTCGTCGCCGCCGTAGGGAAGACGCTTGAAAAACGCACCGGTCTGAGAGATTTCCTTCTCCATGAATTCGGCGTATTCGGGATGGTCTGTCGCGATGAAGAGTTTTCCCCCTTTTTTGAGGCGGTTCCTCAGCATGATGAGGTTTTCAAAGCGGACAGTCCTGAACTTGTGGTGCTTTTTCTTGGGCCACGGATCAGGAAAGTAGATGTGTATCGCATCAAGAGATGCAAAAGGCACGAGTTCGCGCATCACTGCGATCGCTTCGAAGCAGACGATGCGGACGTTATCCTGGTTGAGCCTTCTTTTCAGATTTTTTTCGCCGCGAAGAAAGAATTTCCGGCTGTATTCTATCCCCAGAAAGCCTGTGTCCGGCTTTGAATTTGCGTATTCGCTTAAGAAATGGCCGCTGCAGAAACCGATCTCGACTTCCGTGCGTTCTTTGCCAAAAAGTTCTTTAAAATCAAATGTTTTGTCTGCAAACTCCTCGAGCGGGATCTCTATGTTCGAGCTAATCATTTTTGTCGCTCTCTTCGTAGATCTCAATGTCGGGAAGATTCCTGTATTTCTGGTCAAGATCGAGCCCGTAACCGACAATAAACTCGTTTCTGATCTCGAAACCGAGATAATCGACTCTGACGCGGCCTTTATTCACCTCTTTTTTCTCGAAAAGCGAGCATATCTTCACCGATTCCGGGTTCACTTTTTCAAGTTCTTTGAGGAAAAATGAAAGGGTCGTTCCGGTATCTACGATATCTTCGACGATAAGGAGATTCCGGCCTTCGAAGCGTTTGAGTTCGCCTTGATCCATCGAGACGCTGCCTGTGCTTCTGGTCCCTTGGTAGCTTGAAAGCCTGATGCAGTCGAGCTCGACGCGGTTTGACTTTATTTCTCTGAAAAGGTCGGCTCCGAAAATCGTGCTCCCCTTCAAAACAAGGAGAAACGTGAACTCCTTTCCCTCATAATCCTCAGTGATCTGTTTCCCGAGTTCCTGAACTCTTTTTTTAAGTTCTTCCGCACTGATAAGTGTTTTCATATCAAACCTCTGTAGTAAATGAACATTGCAGCCGCGGCCAGCAAAGCCAAAAGAAAAAATAAAAGCATCAGTTTCCACGATTTTCCGGCCTTAGCGGGAATTCCGGCCGGAGTTTCTTCCGCCTGACCGGCCTCCATCATGGCGACTTCGGCTTTGTTTTCAGCATTTTCAACTGATCCGACACTGCTTTCCGACAGTTTTCCTTCATCAGGATTTTCCACCGACAAGAGCGAAAGATCAAAAAGACATTTCAGACAAGTCACGGTATTCAGCCTGTCTCCGCCGCACGAATCGATTATGTCGCAGATCCTGCTGCCTGTTTCTCCGATATTTCTGATGACAGTGTCGGTGTCATCCGGAAGTTTGTTCAGATTTTCGACGAACTTCGCAAAATCAAGATAGACGACCGTATCAGACGGAGGGAGATTTTTAAGGATGCCGGTGTATCTTTCCAGCCATTCAGCCGCCTTTCCGACGATCCCTTCCTGCGGCAGAGAGATGTTCCTCTCCGCATCGACATCTTTGTAGTTCACGGCAAAAGTTCCGTCAGACCACGAAAGGATATTGAAAAGTTCCTCCATCCCGTCCTTGTTTTCGCCGCCTTCTGTCTCTGCCCTGACAACACAGCCGGCTTCACAAAAGACAGTCCCCTTTTTATCGGAAGAAGCTGAAAATTCGATCTCGCCCGAGGACTTGTTTTCATAGAGGATGCTCAGAAGGTTGAGCACCGAAATATCGGAAACGTTGCCTTCCGGAGCGCTTCCCGCCTGGTCTGAAACGCTTTTCTGCCCGTATTCGCCAAGGATCTCCTTTATGTTTTTGAGGAAATCGTTGATGAAAAGAGGCTTTGCAAAGACTGCAGTCACCCCCATGTCGAGAGCGAGGATCTTGTTTTCAACATCGCGCGACGAAGAGAGGAAGACGAACGGGATGCGCATCATTTCAGGGTTCATCTTCACCCTTTTCATGAAATCTATGCCGCTCATTTTCGGAAGGATCATCTCCGAAACAATAAGATCGGGGCAGAAATCCGGAATGATTTTAAGGGCATCCGCGGAATTGCCGGCTGTTTCCGCCTCAAGACCGGCTTGTTTCAGCTTTATACTCAGGATCGAAGCGACCTGTTCATCGGAATCAACAACTAAAATCCTTTTCAACCACACCCCCAAAACAAAAATCTGCTATATTTTAATTGTCGAAAACACTTTGTCAAAAGAAGCCTTTTTTCGCCGGCAGCAGCAAAAATCTTGCTTTTTGAACTTTTCTGACTATATTCCCTGCGCTAATTGTTTTTTGAACAGTGGAAAGTCTCCTTGTTCAATGTATTGGACTTTATACCCGTAAGGAGGAATTATGGAAAGAAAACACTACGAGCTTACTGCTATCCTCAAGCCGGAAGGCGGCCCGGAAGCAATCAGGCAATTCGCTGAGCGTGTAGACGCTATCGTCAACGATTTCGGCGGCAAGATCGTCTCCCTTCATTCATGGGGCGAAAGAAAACTTGCTTACGAGATCAAAAAGAATCTCAAAGGTCACTACCTGCTTTTCGACATCATCGGAAACGGCAAAATGGTCGAAGAAGTTGAAAGAAACTTCAACATTTGGGAAGTCGTTCTCAAGTTCATGTCGGTAAGAGTCGACAAAGTCGAAAATCTCGATGAAATGCTCGAATCTGCAAAAGGGATCACTTCCCTTTTCGACAAACAGGAAAAGAAATCTTCTCCGGAACAGACTTATGAAGACGGAAGAAACGGTTTCGAAGACGCAAGAAAATACAATGAAGAGCTTCAGAAATCACTGAGCAGCGCCGGTGAGGAAGAAGAAGACGTAACACTTTAATTTAAGGAGAGGACCATGGCTTCATACAAAAAAAGAAAAGTCTGCCGTTTCTGCCTTCACACCGAAGTGGAACCGGATTACAAAAATGTTGACCTTCTTCTCAACTACATCACCGAGAGAGGCAAAATAATCCCGAGAAGGATCAGCGGCGTATGCGCAAAACATCAGAGAGAGCTTTCGAGAGAGATCAAAAGAGCAAGATCGATCGCGCTCCTTCCCTACACCGTAACCGGAAGATAGGAGGGCAAAATGAACGTTATACTTGCAAAAGATGTTGAAAAACTCGGCAAAGCGGGCGAAGTCGTAAAAGTAAAAGACGGCTATGCGCGCAACTACCTCATCCCTCAGGGATTTGCTCTCGTTGCCAACGAAAAAAGCGTAAAGCAGCTTGAGTTCAACAAAAGAATGATCGAAAAGAAGATCAATACAGAGCTTGCGAAAGCAAACGACCTTGCTTCCAGACTTGCTGCATGCGAGATCAAGATCAGCAAGAAAGTCGGCGACGAAGGAAAACTTTTCGGCAGCGTAACAAGCAGAGAGATCGGCGACGCGCTTAAAGAAAAAGGCTTTGAGATCGACCACAGAGACCTCATCATCGACTCGAACATCAAAAAGAGCGGTGTTTATGAAGTCGAAGTCAGACTTTTCAGGGAAGTCCGCGGCGTTTTCAAACTTTTCGTAGTTTCCGAAGACAGCGAAGAAGCTCCTGTTCAGGCTGCTGAATAATTTTTTTCAATCTTTTCCGTCCCATACCTGATTTCCGGTCAAAGAATTGACATTTTAACATTCCACATTACAATATTTGCGTATTTTTATTGACTTGATTTCAAGGAAAAAACACCATGGAAGATACATCTCTTAGAATGCTGCCTTCAAGTGTTGAGGTCGAAGCAGCTATCCTCGGCTGCCTCCTCAACGACGGCAAACTTTTCGGCGACATCGAAGGTTTCGATCTTACACCGGAAGACTTTTCGCAGGAGCGTCATGCCGCTGTATTCAGAGCCGTCAAAGCGATCTACGAGTCGCAGCAGACCCCTGATGCACTGACCGTTATCAACGAATTATCAAAAATACCGAATCCGCCTGAGACCTCTTTCGTTTTCGATCTGGCGAAAAACGCACCGATATATTCCGAAGAGACCCTCCAGCAGTACTGCTCGATAATCCTTGAAAAATCGCTCCGCCGCTCGCTGATAGGAATATGCTCGAAAGCAATAGATGCCTCATACCGTCAGGAAGTCGAATTCGAAGAACTTTCTGACAAGACCACAACTGAACTTATCGACCTCAGCAACCGGAAACACGCAAATTCGGTAATACCGCTGAAAAATCTTATGGCACCCCTGCTTGAAAGGATCCAGCAGCAAATCAGCGACAAATCCCCTCTTCTCGGCATTTCATCAGGCTATTCACGCCTCGATACGATGAGCAGCGGTCTCAAACCGGGCGACATGGTGATAGTTGCGGGGCGTCCGGGCATGGGAAAGACCGGTTTCGCGATAAACATGGCCCTCTCAATAGCAAAACAGGGTCTCAATGTCCTCTTTTTCTCGCTTGAAATGCCGGCACAGCAGATCATGAACAGATTTATAAGCATCGAGTGCAGTATAGATTCAAAGCATCTTCTCAACGCGCAATTCGAAGAGGATGAGCTTGCAAGATTGTGGAGCGGCTTTGACAAGACGGCGGACCTGCCGATATTCATCGATGAATCCACCTCCCTTACCATTTCCGAACTTCGCTCGAAAGCAAAAAAGATCGATGCTGAACTCAGAAAGACTCCTAACCCGAACCGGACGACTCCGAACAGGCTCGACTGCATATTCATCGACTATATACAGCTTATGGACTGCCTCAGTTTTAAAGATGACGTGGTCCATCAGATCGAATACAACTCGAAAAACATCAAAAAGCTGGCGAAAGATCTGGGCATCCCGATCATCGCGATGGCGCAGCTCAACCGGAACATCGAAGACCGCCGCGGCGGAAAAATAGAAAACGGCGGAAAAAAACCGATGCTGAGCGACCTTAAAGGCTCGGGTTCGATCGAACAGGACGCAGACATGGTCCTCTTCATCCACAGAGAAGATGTCTACAAAGTGAAAGAGGAAGATAAAAACAACGAGGCAGAGGTATTTGTCGAGAAGAACAGGCACGGACCTACCGGAAGGATCAAATTCCGTTTTGTCCCGCAATATATGAAATTCATCCAACTCGATCCTATGGCAGACAGCTATGAGCAGGCAAATGAGTCCTGAAAAAAAGAAAAAACTTCTGATCCAGGCATTTTTTAGATTCTGTCTGATGTTAGGGATCATCGCAGGCTTCTTTCTGTATCAAGCCTACAGCAGAGGTGATTTCAAAGGCGGGACCGGCAGGCTGGATGAGGCAGCCTACAAGTTGAAAAACGTTTTTTTCAGCTTCGCCGGAAGGAGTTTCGAGTTCAAACCTGAGACCGTTCTTGTCAAAAAGATCAAAGAAACAGGAAAAATAACCTATAAATCGGGAAAGGTCTCATCTTTTGAAAACAGCTACACGGCTCACGAAAAAAGGACTTTTTCAAACGGCATCCTCATTCTCGATGGAAAGACCTCAGGCGATTTCGATCCTGTTCTCAGGCCTTTGATGAAGGACGGCACCTATACTCAGAGAATCGACACTTCGGCTTCATACTGCCCCGAAGATTTTGTTCCGCACTACCCTTCGGCCCTTCGCAATTTCATCTATTTTATGCCGCACGCTCCGCTTTTCGACGGCAAGACATGGGACATCTTTTCATGCGGTCAAAACTTTCTCTGCTCTTATTCCGCTTCGATGACAGAGAAGGAGAACAAGATCGATTTCGGCTGCAGCGGAAGCATCGGCGGCACCCACTCTACCTGCATAGGTTCGGCTGTGATAAACAGCAGTTTTGACGGATTTTCACGCATAAAAATGACGATAGTCAGTGAAAACGGCGACTTGTCCTCCACATGGAACTTTAAAGAAGAAAGCTCCGTCCTTAGAAAAATTCAAGAATAATTTCACAAACTTACAATTTTTGTCGATTCAGCTCTTGACACTGCCGTGATTTTGGCTACAAATCTCAGGTTTTTTGTTTTTTGTCTTTTTTGCTCGAATGTTCAAAAATTCAGGGAGGGAACATGAGATTGAAAAATTTTACGGCAGCAGTTTTGGTTTTGTTCGCTTGTTTTCATGCGGCTGCCGAAACACTTTCTCTTGACGAGTGCATCGAACGCTCGCTGAAGGAAAGCGAAAAAATAAAAGCTATGCAGGAAAGCGAGGAGGCTGCTAAAAGCGGCAAGGACGGAACGGTCTTTTCGTTTCTGCCGACAGCGACTCTGGACGCAGGCATACAGTGGATGAAATACAAACCTGAGGAAGGTTCGATGAGTGTTGCAGGAATGAGCATCCCCGTTTCGTTCCCCGACAAAAGCAGAACGCTCGGGATAACTGTCGTTCAGCCCATAACCCCGCTCTGGAGCGTCTCCTACGGCTATAAAAGCCTTGAGACTGCGGAAGATATCGCGAAGATCCAGCGCGAACTTTCGTCCGACCAGCTGAAACTCGAAGTGATGAACCTTTTCTACAACTACCAGCTGCTTAACGAAAGCATGGAGATCCTCAACGAGACGAAGGAACAGCTTCAGAAATACTACGAGCAGGCGAAGAATTTCTACGATGCCGGCGTAGTCGACAAGCGTTCGGTCCTCAAGATCGAGATCGAGATGACGCGCCTCGAGCAGCAGATCCAGAATGTAACGGGCAACACGAACCTGATAAAAAGGAATATCGGCATCCTCATAAACAAGCCGGCGGAATCTTTCGAACTTGAAAAAAGGGAAGTCACCGAAAAGAATCTTTCGGCTGACAACTCTCAGCTTGAAAAAATAATGATCGACAACAGGCTCGAATACAAACTTCTTGAAAAAAGCGAAAATGTTTCCGAATATTCGGAAATGCTCGCAGCTCAGCCCCTCATCCCGACTTTAGCGCTTGTAGCAGGCTACAAAAAGAACTGGGATGCAGGCGGGAGCCAGCCGGAAAACACCCTTTTCATCGGCGGAACTCTTTCATGGCAGATAGGTTTCGACTGGGGAAAAACAGCTTTCGACATCAAGCAGTCGAAGCACAAAAAAGTTCAGACACGCCTTGAGAACGCAGCGACAAGAAAGCAGCTCTCGCTCCAGCTCACGCAGCTTGAAAACGATGTCGAGATCAAAGCGCTGGCGATAGAAATTTCAAAAAGAGAGATCAAATCGGCTGAAGAAAACCTGCGTATAGAAGAAGACAAATACAAAGCAAAAATGACGACAGAGACAGATCTTCTCAATGCTTCTGTATCGCTCAGAAGCGCAAAATTAGGCCTTCTCACGGCGCTTTACGAGCACGAAGTCGCCCTCCACACACTTGCCATAACGATAGGCACCGAATACGGAAAGATCACCGAAGGAGAGTAAGATGAAGATTTCCACCGAAGAAAAAAAGGCGATGATCATTCAGAATTTCGTCTCCCTGCTTCAGCAGTACGGCATCGAGAAAGTGACTCTGAACGATGTTGCCGAGAAGTCGGGGCTCACGAAATCGGCTCTCTACTACTACTTTGATTCAAAGGAAGCTCTGATGATAGCGAGCTTCAGAAAATACCGCTCGATGATGATCGGAAAACTCGATTCGATCCTCAAAAAAGCGCGGGATCCGAAAGAAACTATCGAATTATACTGTGATTTTCTTTTTGATCTGCCGAAAGACAAGGATATAGCCCGCCTTATGACTTTTTCCGACACCGTCATTGCGGAACTTGCGAAATATATCGTGAATGTTCCGGCTGTGACAAGCGAGATCGTTCAGAGCAGAAAGAATGATTTCGACCAGATAAAGCTTATGATCGCGAAGTATGCCGGACACAGCGAAAGCGATCCGAAAATCAAGAAAATAGCACTCTTTTTCAACATGGCCTGCGGGGAAACGCTGAAATACATGTTCAGAATGGGATACGGAGAACTGTCCGGTTCGGCGAATCCGGAGATCTGCCGGCTGGAAACGGAATACAGGGAAATAATGAAGTCGCTGACAAGAGAGGATTTTTCCGCTTTCATCATCAGCGGACTCGACGCTTTGATAAAAACGACATTTAAAGATAAAAATTAGTTTGGAGGAAACAATGAAATTCAATTTTAAGTTCGCAATCATTATGTTTCTCGTCATCACCCTCACTCTTGTATCTTCGGTTTCATGCAAAAGAAAACCGAAATTGGAAAAAGGCGAGGAACTTTCTCAGGCTGTAATCATCACAAAACCGCAGACCAAGAAATTCGCGGAGACATTCGACAGTTCTTCGACGACAACTGCATTCAAAGTCGCGACAATCACGCCGAAAGTTTCCGCCAATATCGTTAAATTCCTCGTTCAGGAAGGCGACAAAGTAAAGGAAGGGCAGGCTCTGGCACAGCTTGACAAAACAGACTACATGGTCGGCAAAAAGGCTGCTGAAGCACAGGTCTCCGCTGCAGAAGCCGGCGTGATGCAGGCTGAAGCGGCTTTTGAAAAAATGAGCAACGATTACGAGCGCTACAAAAAACTCAAAAAGCAGGGTTCGATCTCCGAAAGCGACTACGAGTCGGTCGAATCGGGCTACAAACAGACCGAAGCAGGCCTTGCAGCGGCGAAAGCGCAGGTAGAGATGGCAAAAAGCTCGCTCAACAACTACAACAACCAGCTTGCCTACACGACGATAAAAGCTCCGTTCGAAGGCTACATCTCGATGAAAAGAGGCGAGATCGGCGAAATGGCGAGCCCAGCGATGCCTATGTTCGAGATCGTCCAGACAGACCAGCTGAAAGTCGATATCTACATCAGCGAACTTGAGATCTACGGCATCACGAAAGACTCGACCGCCGAGATCACGTTCGACGCTTACCCCGACAGAAAAGAGACCGCAAAGGTGAACTACATCAACAGCAAGGTCGATTCGGCGACAAGCAGCGTGAAAGTCGAATTCGTTTTCGACAACAAGCAGCATACCTACAAACCGGGAATGACTGTCCGCGCAAAGATCACGATGCCTGAAAGAGAGCATCTCGTAGTTCCGAGAAACTCTATTTTCACCCGCGACAACGAAGTCGGAACGGTCTACTACAAAACAGACGACAACAAAGTTTACTCAAAAAATGTCACGATGGGCGGCTCCGTCGAAGGATTCTCGATCATCAGAAACGGGCTTGACGGAAACGAGGAGATCGTTGTCGGCGGCGGAAGACAGCTCGAGGAAGGACAGACTGTCACCGTCATTGAAACAAGAAATTAACGGAGAAAAATATGAGTATTCCTCAAATTGCAGTAAAGCGGCCGGTCTTAGTCACAGTCATATTCCTGATGATGACTCTTTTCGGTCTCTATTCACTTACCGACCTTCCGATAGACCTCATGCCCGATATCGAGATCCCCTATATCTCGATCATCACGATCTATGAAGGCGCAGGCTCGGAAGAAGTCGAGGAAAAAATCACAAAAGTCCTTGAATCGGCACTTTCCTCGGTCGAGAACCTGAAAAACCTCCACAGCAAGTCGATGGAAAACCTCTCCACGGTAAGCTGCGAGTTCGAATACGGTGTCGATCTTGCCGAAGCGACGAACTCGATCCGTGACAAGATCAACATGGTGCGGAGCTACCTTCCCGACAACGTTGATGACCCGCGTATATTCAAGATCGACATGAGCATGATGCCCATCATGTTCCTCGCGATCACTTCCGAGGAAGAGGATATCCGCTTCCAGAAAGAGATCATCGAGGATTTCATCCAGAACCCGATCGAGCGAATCCCCGGTGTCGGCTCCGTAGCTCTTTTCAACGCGATGGAAAAGCAGATCATCATTGCTGCCGACAAGCAGAAACTCGCTTCCCTCGGCCTTTCGGTCAGCGACATTTCGTCGGTCATCGCGGCTGAGAACCTCTCCGTTCCCGGCGGAAACATGCAGATAGGCTCTTTTGACTACACTCTCCGTGTTCCGGGCGAATACGAGGACATTGACGAAGTTGCCGAGACCATCATCGCAAACACTCCCATCGGCATCATCAGGATCAAAGATGTCGCAAGAGTCTTCTGGGGCGCTGACGATACAAGACAGTTCGGTCTCAACAACGGAAAATACATGGTCTTCATGATGGTCCAGAAGCAGTCGGGCGCAAACACCGTCGCGATCGCTGACTCAGTCAGAAAAAGGATCGGAGAGATGAACGGCAGGCTTCCGAAAGGAATGAAGATCGACATCATCCGAGACAACTCCGAATACATCATGAGCATGGTCGGCAACCTCACCGATTCAGTCCTCACCGCTATGATCTGCGTCATGCTCGTCGTCGTCTTCTTCCTGCGGAGGATCCGCTCGAGCCTCATCGTCATCCTCTCGATCCCGGCTTCAATGATCATCGCGTTCGCGTTCCTCTACGGCTTCGGCTACACGCTGAACATGGTCTCGCTCATGTCTCTCTGCCTTGCAGTCGGTATGGTCGTTGACAACTCGATCGTCGTTCTGGACAACATCACGAGATATCTCGAACAGGGAGAAACCAAAAAAGAGGCGGCGATCAAAGGCGCAAGCGAGGTCGGCAGCGCGATCATAGCGTCGACCCTCACCACGATCGTAATTTTTGCTCCCCTTTTCTTTGTCAGCGGCATCATCAGCATATTCTTTGCTCAGCTTGCCGGCGTTATCATCCTTACTCTCACCGCATCGCTCATGTCCGCAATGCTTCTTACGCCGATGGTCTGCTCAAAGATACTGAGAGAGGCGAAACACGATGAAAACGGCAACATAATCGTTGAAGAAAAACCGAAAAAGCAGAATATAATCTACCGCGCAGGCGAAAAATTCCTCTCGACCGCAGAAAATATCTATTCAAAGATCATCGCCGTAACGCTCCGCCGCAAAAAAACGACGATCTTCGTGTCGATAGCACTTTTCATAGCTTCGCTTATGCTTGTTCCTGTCGTAGGCCTCGACTTCATGCCTGAAGACGACCAGGGCTCGCTCCAGATCGATATCGAACTTCCGCAGGGAACAAGGATCGAAGAAACTTTGAAAGCGGCACAGCACATCGAGCGTATCATCCGTGAGGAGATACCGCTTGAGCACCTGACGAGAAGCTATGTCCGCGGCGGCTCGAACAACAGCGGTATGTCGCAGAAGATCGAAGGGACCAACACGGCGACCATAGGTGCGAAACTCATTTCGACGAACTACCGTGACATCACCGTAAGGCAGTATGCAAAAAAGATCCGTGCCCGCGTCACGACTGAAGTCGCCGGCATCGAAAAAGCCGATTTCCAGACAGGCGGAAACGGCATGGGCATGTCGGAAAAACCGATAACGATCAAGCTCCTCAACAAGAGTTTCGAGAAGAACTCCGAATATGCGGCAAAACTCCAGAGCGAACTTCTGAAGATACCCGGACTCACCGACGTCACGAACGACGCCGACATTCTCAAACCCGAGATCTCGATCAAGGTCGACCGTATCCGTGCAAGCAAAGTCGGACTTAAAATGGCGCAGATAGCGATGGCGGTCAGATACTCGTTCTACGGTCAGACAGCTTCGGTCTACAGAGACAACGGACAGGAATACGACATCGTCGTCAAATACCAGAAAGGCGACCGTTCCAACATCGAGCAGCTCAAGGAAATGGAGCTCAAGACTTTGAACGGCACAGTCGTAAAACTCAAAGACGTTGCCGAGATCACCGACGGACTCACGTCTCTTGTCGTAAACAGGCTCAACCGTGAAAGAATGGTCACTGTTTCAGCAAACCTCGAAGACGATATCGCAGTAGGAAAAATTTTCCCGCAGGTCCTTCAGGCGTTCAAAAACATCGACCTTCCGGCCGACATCGGCGTCGAATTCGGCGGCAACATGAAGCAGCAGCAGGATACGACAGGTGACCTCGTTGCGCTTCTTTTCCTCGGTGTCATCCTCGTCTTCCTCGTTATGGCGGCGCAGTTCGAATCGTTCATCGACCCGTTCGTCATCCTCTTCTCGATACCGTTCGGCATCTCCGGTGTTCTCGTCGGACTTTTCATAATGGGCAAGTCTCTTTCGATGCCGGCATTCTTGGGCATGATCATTCTTGTCGGTATCGTCGTCAACAACGCGATCGTTCTTATCGACTACATGAAGCAGGTCAAGGAGAGAGATTCGCTCACGACGAACGATGCTCTGATCTACGCCGGCGGCAAGCGTCTGAGACCTATTCTCATGACCGCGATGACCACCATTTTCGGTATGGTCCCGATGATGCTTATGAGCGGCGAAGGTTCGGCTATGTTCAGCCCGATGGGAACAGCAGTCGTTTTCGGTCTCACAGTTTCGACACTCATCACCCTTATCCTTGTCCCCAGCGTTTATTCGCTTGTCGACAGCATTCTCGTAAAACTTCACTTAAGATAAGTTTATTTCCGAAAAATTTCTGCTAATATTCAGTGTTTAACTTCTTTGAGGTAAAAAAATGGAAAGAATTTATCCTATTCTTCTGCTCACGGCAGCAAACATTTTCATGTGCTTTGCGTGGTACTGGCACCTGAAGATCGAAGACAAACCGATTTTCTTAATAATTCTGTTAAGTTGGGGAATAGCGTTCTTTGAATACAGCATTCAGGTCCCGGCAAACCGCATGGGTTACAAATTTTACACCGTCGGACAGCTCAAAGTTATGCAGGAAGTGATAACGATGGTCGTTTTCGCCTTTTTCTCCGTTTTCTACATGAAGGAAAAGCTGACCTGGGATTTCCTCGGTGCCGGCCTCTGCCTTGTCGGAGCCGTATTTTTCATGTTCAGGCACGCATTTTAGAAAATTCTTTACACAAAACATAGTTTTTATGGACAAAAAATTTATTTGTATTATAATGACGCGCGATTTTTTTGATGATGTTCATATTTTTACGGGAGTTTGATGTGAAATTCGCCAAATATTTGATTTTATTAGCACTTTCAATTTGCTCATTTTCTTCTCTCTTTGCTGCGCAGTTCGCCGCACTTGAACTCTGCGTCTTCAGCGACGGTCAGGAATTCCAACTTTCGACCACGGATGCCGATGAAGCCGAAAAAGCAGGATTCCAGAAATTCAAAGAGACGGAAACTTTCATCAGAGGCTTCAAACTGCTGATCGACGGTGCTGAAAACGACACTTTCAGACCGCTTGACAAAAAGAAGAATTGTGTCCGCTCCGACAAGATCGTCCCCGGGAAGCACACAGTTTCGATAAATCTCAAGGCAGGCGCCTACACAGCGCTCGAACCGGTCGCACCTTATGTCACGACTTTTAAGACAGGTCTTCTTCACAGCGGCAAGATAAATCTCGCGAAAGGTCCCGTTGCGACTGTAGAGATCCATCAGCTCGGCAACAAGATAGCACTTTTCGAGAGCGTTACAGGCCGTCAGGTCCCTGACTGCGAGTACAGCTGCGAAGTTCCGACAGGCATTCCGGTCTACTTCGTTGAAAAACCATCCGAAGAAAAGGAACTCTGCAGACCGACATTCCAGCTCGTTCTCGAAAACGAGCGCGACAAAAATCTCGGCTGCTACGACAAGAAAGCGATCGAGGAGATGCTCACAAAGCACATAAAAGAGAACAATATCCAGTGCAATCCCGATGTCGAAGTCGCGTTTTTCCGCGTTTTCGGCGAAGGCTGCGTAGTCACCCCGGCGGTAGATCCGGAAGGTATCGGCGTTCTTCCGCCGCAGATCAGGATCGTTCCGACGGTTGCAAACAACGCGAAATATTTTATCGCAAGATACCCGAAGGAAAAGGAGCCCTATGTCCTCAACAGCGAGAAGAAAGGGGCTGAGATCGTTCCTGAAAAAGAAGAGATTATTGAATTTTTTGAAGAGAAAAACTAGTGAAGATCGGTATTTTCATATCAGGCACCGGCACGAACATGGCTGCGATATGCCGCAATTTTGCTGAAAACAGGCTCGCAGGCGTTGACGGGATAAGTTTTGTCCTTTCCGACAAAAGAAACGCGCCAGGGCTTGAAAAAGCGGCATCTTTCGGGATAGAAACGATCGTTCTGCCGAAAAAGAAGGACGAACCGAAGGAAGATTACGAGACCAGGCTTCTTGAAGCTGTGGCACCTTACGGCACGAAACTCATAGTCCTTGCCGGATTCATGAAAGTCCTCGGTCACACGTTCCTTTCAGGGTATGACGGAAAGATCATAAACATCCATCCGTCGCTCCTCCCCTCTTTCAAAGGCGTTGACGCGCAGGGCCAGGCTTTCGACTACGGCGTGAAAGTCTCCGGCTGCACAGTCCATTTTGTCGACGAGACGCTTGACGGCGGTCCGATAATCCTTCAGCAGCCCGTTTTAAGGCATGACGACGATACAAAAGAGAGTTTCAAGGCGCGTATCCTTGAACAGGAACACATCCTGCTCTCGAAGGCAATATCAATAGTAACTACCGGAAAATATTCAATATCAGGCAGACAGGTTCTGCTTTCTAACAAGGAGGAATCATGAAAATCAAACTTTTTCTCACAACGATCATTCTGACCGCGCTGCTCTATGCGGCAACGAACTACTTTTTCGTAAACTACACCAGAGACAATCTTGTTGATTCGGCTAAAAACGCGGTTTCGCAATCAGTATCGATCTATTCAAGAATCTCCGAAGCAGACAAATTCGACAAGATCCACAAAGTCGAATCGATCGCTAAAAACGCAAAACTCATTGAAGCTCTCGATCCGACGAAATGGGATGAAGTTTCGGAGGAAGTCCTTTCTGTTTTCGCGACAGAAGCTCTTGAAAATGACGGCAAAGCAGCCGGAGAGATCAAAAGAGCGGAACTTTCACCCAATGCGAAGGCTTTCATTGACAAGATCGAGACCGAGATGAATGTCATCAACCAGATATACGACTACAGTGACACCATCTTCGTTGCAGACACGAAAGGAAACATCATCGCAAAGAACCTTGACGGCATCTTCAAAGGCGTCAACATTGCGAACGAAAAGCTCTTCCAGGCAGTATCGCGCGGCACGGCGAACCGTGACATCATGAAAATAAAAGGCAGGACCTACCTCGTTTCCGCTGCTCCGATAGTTGACAAAGGAAACATCATCGGGATCTACTTCTCGGCTGACAACGTCGATTCCGAAGCTGCAAAGAACGCCGTCGCAAACCTCTACGACGAGTCGATATTCGGCAACCAGCAGTCAAAATTTTACTTCGGATTCTTTGACAAATCATCGCTTTTGGGCAGCACGCTCCCGACACAGCTTCACGAAAGCTTCAAAAAGTTCATCAAGGCGAATCAGGATCTGATCGCAAAAATAGATGAAGAAGAAGACTCCAAGAGACACGACATGGAGATAGTTCTCAGCGGCGAAACTTTCTTTGCAAGTGTTTCACGCCATCCGTCGCTTTCCGACAACGAGGACATTTTCTATCTTGCTCTCATATCGAAAGATAAACTGCTCGAGCCCCTTTCGGCAAAACGCGGGACTTTCACGATCGTAGCTATATTCCTGCTCGTGATCTCCCTCGTCCTTCTTTACATCTTTGACGAACAGAACGGCAGACCGGTCAACAAATTCATGGAAGGAATGCTCGAGATCATCAACGGCAATCTCAGATTCCGCTTCAACAACGATGCGAAAGGCGTTGAAGGCAACCTCAACCAGAATGCCAACATGATGATCGCAACGATCCTCGGTGAAAGGATGCCCGACAAAGAAAAACCTGTAGTTAAAAAGTAGGAGAAGGTTATGAGCGGTCTTAACAAAGTTATGCTTATCGGACGTCTCGGAAGAGACCCCGAGATCAGATATTCTTCAAACAACACGCCTATCTGCAACTTCTCGCTCGCAACTTCCGAAAGAGTCAGAAAGGGTGACAGTTTTGAAGAGAAAACCGAATGGCACAGAATAGTCGTCTTCGGGAATCAGGCGGAAAACGCTTCGAAATTCCTCAAAAAGGGCTCTCTTGTATTTGTTGACGGAAAGATCCAGTCCCGCACATATCAGGACAAAGACGGAAACGAAAGAAGCGTTTTCGAGATCATCGCCAATTCACTGAATTTCCTTGACCCCAAAGACAATATGAGCGGTCAGGGCGAACGCACTTACCAGCAGAATCCGAAAGACGGCGAAACTCAGCCGCAGGCCGGAAACGCTCCGAAATTCGATAACGAGGACGATGAACTTCCGTTCTAACTCCCCGTGGTCATAAATGCTCAAATTTCTGAAAATCAATCAAAACCGAGGTAAAAAATGAAACTCAAAGATCGTTGGATGAAGCTCAGAAACTATCAGTCGGACGACTTCTGGGCAATGATCTTCGCACGCCCGCTGACCATACTTTTTCTTCTGCCGATAGTCGAAAAAAAGTGGGTCACGCCAAACAGGATAACAGTCGTCAGCATCATCACAAAACTGGCCGGATCGGCTTTTGTCTTCTTTGACAGGACATATTCCGGCGGAGTTATCGGTGCGATACTGCTCAATCTCGGACTTGTTCTGGACAACATGGACGGCACCGTCTCGCGTTTCCGCAACTGTCCGACGAAATTCGGCTTTTATCTCGACAAGATCTCAGACGCAGTGACGATGACAGTCATGTTCTGGGCGATCGGATTCCGCGCTTACGGCGAAACGAACGAACTTATCGACATCCTTGTTCCGATGACTGCGGCGACAGCTTCATACGTTGCGGCATACTCGAAGTGGGTCAGCGAAAGAGTCATGCTCGACCTCAGGATAATCGAGAATTACCGCAAAGGGACTATCGAGGAGCTCGGAGCAAAGACCGACAGCTGCCCCGTCTGGTCCACGCCGCCCAGACGCACATTCGCTGACTGGGTAAAATGGTTCTGCTATGCCGTTTTCTCGATCTTCAAGATCAATGAAGTCGATATCTTCTTTTTCGCCGCACTGGCTTTGATAACAGGGAAACTCTGGATATTCACACGCATCGAATGCGGTATCCTCTCTTTCGGCGTCATCGTCGTTCCGATCATTTTTGCGGTAAAAGTCCTTAAAAGAGAGCGCGAGATCTCAAAAATCCCGACCAGAGAAAAATAGTAAAAAAGGATTTCGGCGGGCAGACGCCCGTTGGGACTAATTTTCAGATCCTTCGAAGAGTTTAAGGAAATCTCTGTTGATCTCGATATGAGCTTCGGCTCTCAGCTTTTCGACATAAGCCTCGTAGATCTGTCCTTTCTTCTCATTTGCAAGATTTGCTTTGATGGCTGCCTTGGATTTTTCGAATTCAGCCATGTCTGCCGCAGCGTGATTCGTGATCTTTGCAACGACATATCTGTTCTCTTCCGTCTTAAAGACTTCGTCAACAAGTTTAGGTTCCGGATCGGAGAAAAGTTTTTCTATGAACTTCGGGCTGAAACCGATCCCGGCCGCGAAAGTCGATTTTTTCGTAACGGAAATTTCTCTTCCCGAGATTTCCCAGTCAGCAAACGCCGCAGCGATCTCCTCTGCAGAGAGCTCAGGCTTTTCCTTAAGCATTTCAAGGAGTTTTGCCGAATCAGCCTTTATTTTCTCCTCAAGTTTCGGAGCAAGGAGAAGATCTTTCGCGACATCGTTCTTGACATCTTCGAAAACGGTCTGACCTTCGCCTTTCGAATACTTTGAAACATTGTCTTCAAAAGCCATTTTCGCCTTTGATTCGTTGTCTTTCAGGTAAGCCGCGGCTTCTTCATCCGTGATCGCAGAGAGAAGAGCGTTTTTATTCTCGGCTTTGAGATATGAATCGGCGAAAACATAGACGAACGCATCGATCTTTTCACTGCCGGCAACAAATTCATCCTTTGCTTCGGTATCCGAAACAGTGATGTTGTCAACAAGGTAGTTTCTGAGTTTTCTGGACAAAAGCTGCATTCTGACACGGTTTTCGTAAGCCGATATCGTCGTGTTGAGTGTGAATTTGACCATATTATTGTAAGATTCCTTGTCGAAAGCGCCGTTTTTCTGGAAATACGGATTGCTGACGATCTCCTTGCTGACTTCTTCGTCAGAGACTTTGAAACCGAGTTTTTCAGCTTCCTGAGCAACAAGGATTTCACCGATAAGACCGTTTAAAGCCTTATCCGAAAGTTTATACTGTTTTGCCATTTCGTTGTTGAAATCACGGAAGATCCTCTGGTAGTAGTCCATGAGGTTCGAGTAGGCGAAACGGAATTCCGACATAGTGACGATCTCGCCGTTGATCGTTGCTGCACTGTTCTGGGTCGAGCTGCAGCCCGCTTTGTCACCCGGGCCGAAAGAAATAACAAATGTAACGATTATCGCCGCGAACATAAGTGTTATGAGCAGCGAGCTTCCTTTTTTTCTGATGTCCTGAAACATTTAAAACCTCTAATAAAAAAGATACAAAAAAAATAACGGCGGCATTTTACAGACAGTTGCCTAAAAATCAACATTTTTTTATAGGTAGAGGGTGCCCGGCACGTCTTGGAATTTATTGCAGCAGTTCTTTCAGCTTCTCTTCCGCGGCTTCAGCCATGACCGGCAGGAAGGGCATTTCTTCCGGAGTGAATTTTCCGAGGACAAAAGAGGAAACATCGCCTTTTTTCGGTCTTCCGACACCGATCTTTATTCGGAGAAAATCCGGACTTCCGATAGAATTTGCTATAGATCTCAAGCCGTTATGCCCCGCGAGACCTCCGCCTTTCCTGAAAGAGACGACTCCGAATTCGGTCTCGATGTCGTCATGCACGACGACGATATCGCTTTCATTCAACTTGAAAAAAGATCTTGCCGCCTGGACGCTTTTTCCGCTTAGATTCATGAAAGTTTCGGGTTTCAAAAAGCAGTGCTGGTGTCCGTTGACATCCTTTTTTGCGAACATTCCGAAAAATTTCCGGCTCCAGAAGAGATCCTGCGTCAGCGCCATGTTTTCTGCAACGATAAAACCTGAATTGTGGCGTGTGAGCTTGTATTCAGCACCGGGATTGCCAAGAAAGACGACGAGCATCATTCTTCCGTTTCTGATCCGGACTCCTCTTCTGACGGCTCTTCACCCGGTTCCGTTCCGTCCGCTTCTTCTTCACCGCTGCCCGGACGCGGGAGTTTTTTCTCAAGTCTCCCCTCTTTCCAGACACCGTATACCACCGAGCCGTTTTTGAAGGTGTACTGTCCGATGCCGGTCATGACATCGCCTTCAAAATCGCCCTCATAGACATCTCCGTTCGCTTTGGTCAGCTTTCCGTGGCCGTCGCGCTTGCCGTCAACGAAATCGCCTTCATAGACAGCGCCGTTGCGGTAGGTCATCTTTCCTTTCCCGCTTCTTTTGTCGTTATCGAAATCACCTTCGTATTCAGCGCCGCTCGGGAAGATCATGACTCCATGCCCGTGTCTGATGTTTTTTGCGAAACTTCCGCGGTATTCCCTTTCATCCGGGAAGCGGAAGATCCCTTCGCCGTCCATCATGTCGTTTTTGAAAAAGCCTTCATAACGCGCGCCGCTCGGAAAAGTCAAAGTCCCCTGCCCGTGGCGCAGGCCGTCCTTGAACCCGCCGATATACTTTGTGCCGTCTTTCAGCGTCAGTTCGCCCTGACCGTTGTAGTGTCCATTGGCAAAAAAACCTTTGTAACGGTCTCCGTTTGCATAGATATATTCGCCTTCGCCGTATTTTTTGTGGTCTTTAAAACCTCCGATGTAGCGGTCACCGTTCGGGAGATTGTGGATACCATTTTCCGAGATCCCGTCGGCCGCATCTTCTTCATCGGCACTCTCCTCGGATTTCACCGGCTCGGCCTTTTTGTTCGGTTTCTTCTTTTCGGCTGTTCCGCATGAAATAAGCGCAAAGCACAAAAAACAGCAGAAAATAACGATAGCTTTTTTCATATTTCCTCCTACCAAATGAGAGAACAAGCTTCGACTTCGAGCGTTTCACGGGCATCGCCGCCGAGCTCGGGGATATTCGCAGGACTGAAAAGTTCGACTTTTCCGCCGCTCAGCTGGAGTTTTCCCTGAGAACCGGCCTTGATGTCCGCACTGTCGATCTTGAAAGAACCGATCCCGAAAGCGTGATAGCATGTGATGTTGTATCTCTCGTCGACCTCGCCGACTATGAACCGTGCCTCGCTCTCATCAGACAACCCGACAGTATGGTTTCCGACGGCTGCGGAATCTGTTTTTATCCTGAGGATCACGACAGGATTCATCGGAGTCATCGTATTTTTGTTGAAAGGAGACTGGAACGCTTCGACGACACTGCCGTCGCGCTTGTCTGTGGTCATTCTCAGGAAAGTTATCGTCATTCCCGAAGAGGCAAGCTGCATGGAAGCTATAGAACCGCGGACAAACGGGGTCGTGGAGATCTCGTTTGCCGAAGAAGGATATGTGTTATTAAGGATGAAGTTGAAGCTGCCTTCGATCTCGGCACTGCCGTAAGGAGCCGGATAAGTTATCTCGAATTCAAAAGCCTCGGCGACATTGCAGAGCTCATCCCATTCCGCACAATTCGCAGCCGAACATTCCGCCGTTTTGTCTTCGGCGCAACTGCTGTCAAAGCACTCCCTCCAGCGCCTGTAGTTGAGCTGACCTTCCGCGCTCCCGCTTCCGTAGCAGTCGCTGACACATTCGGTGTCTCCTTCCGTGCATCCGTTGGAGCAGGCGATTATTCCTTCGCAGGTCGACCAGAAATCTTCGTCCGGTGAAGTATCGGCATCACTGTCATCCTCACCTTCATCAGGGATCTCCGCATCTTCATCGGACTGCTGCGGAGTATCGGTATCCGACGGTTCTTCCGAAGTGTCGGACTGATCTTTGTCGGGGACAGTGTCCGTGCTGTCGTCACTTTTTCCTGATTCATCGTCGTCATATTTGTCGTAGTCGCTGCCGCCGCCGCCGCAACCGGTGAAAAACAAAAGAGCGGCACAGAGAACAAACAAGGAAATTTTTTTCATGTTTCCTCCTAAATATCGTAGTAATCTTCGTTCTGCGGGTAGTAATTCTGCTCGAGAACTATTTTTTCTATATCTTCTACCCTGCGTTCGTTTTCCGAAGCGATGATATCCCTGACCTGAGCCTGCGTCGAGGCGATCACAGGTTTTACGTACCCGTCCTTGAAATGGACCAGAAACAACATCTGCTTCAAATCATCTCCGACTTTACTGATGGACATTTCTACCTCCTAAAAATGGCGAAAGATTTTAATAATCTTCATTTTTCTGTCAAGGAATCGCAGAGTCGCGGCGTCAAGAGACGCCTTTCCCGCAAGATTTGCCACTTTTGATATTTTCGCTATAATTGCCGGTTTTTTGTTTATTATTATTGTTGTAATACAGGAGATTCCAATGGCTGATTTTTTGAAACTTGTTGATTCGCCGGCCGGTTCAAGGCTTATTCTTCAGGGAAACAGCGCTTTTGCGCTCGGTGTCGTTCATGCGGGATACCACGCTGCCGACGGTTACCCCGGCACTCCGAGCACCGAAGTCATCGATAAAAACTTGAAATATGTCCAGGACAGAATGACTGTCGGCTGGAGCGTCAATGAGGCAAACGCCGTGGCTGTGACGATAGGTCACGCAGTTGCGGGAATGGACAGCGTCGTCACGATGAAGATCCCTGGTCTTTTCCAGGCCGGCGACACGATCACGACTTCCGCTTTCTACACCGGTCAGATGGGTGCTTTCGTCGTTTATGCGGCGACAGACTATGTTCCTTCGAGCACGCAGCATGTCATCGATGCGAGATATTTCCTGAGTGCGGCAAGGATCCCCGTTCTCGAACCGAGGACACATCAGGAACTTTACGATATGGCTTTCATCGCAGCCGACCTTTCGAGAATGTTCAAAACGCAGGTCTGCATCCTTGCAAGCGGTATCCTGGCTCACAGCGAAGGTCTGGTAGTCACGAGAGAACCGCGCAGGATCGAGCCGATGCCCGTTCCGGCAGATCTTTCAAAGTGGATGCTCATGCCGGGGATCGCAAGGAAAAACTACAACGAAGCGACTGCGCACAGGATCCCGCAAGTCCTTGAATTTGTCGAAAACAACAAGGATTTCATAACCGAAACAAAAGGGACCGACGACTTCGGCATCGTCGTTGTCGGCGAAAGCGAGATCATAGTCAAAGAGGCTCTTCTCAATGTCGGGTTGAAGCCTTCCATCCTTTCGATGTCGGTCGCGAACCCTGTTCCTGTAAAAAGGATCCGCGATTTCGCATCGAAGATCAAAGGGAAACTTTTCGTTTTTGAAGACGGCGACAGATTCTTGCAGGAAAAGATAGAAGCTGCGGGAATAGCAGTCATCGGCAAGCCGGAATATTCTGTCCTTACCGACTGGACTCCGCAGGATGTCATTGATTTCCTTAAAGATTTTGTTGAGATAAAACTTCACAAGGAATCTGAGAAACCGCTTATAAAGCCTCTTGTCAGACCGCCTTCGATCTGCCCGGGATGCCCTTTCCGCGGTTATGCGCTGTCGGCTGAAAACTTGAGAAAGAAAGGAAAACTTTTCGCAGGTTTCGGAGAGATCGGCTGCTCCACCCTTCTTTTTATCAACAAAGGGATCGACACCGTCCTCTGCATGGGCGGAAGCGATGCGATGAGACAGGGATTCTGCCTGAGCAGGCCCGAAATGGCCTCGAAAGTCGTCAGCGTCATCGGAGACTCGTGCGAATGCCACAGCGGTCTTGACGCGACACGAAACGGCGTTTTCAGGAATGTCCCCGGCGTAAAAGTCGTTCTCGACAACAGCGTAACGGCAATGACAGGCGGCCAGCCGGCTCCGACAAGCTATGCAAACCTTGCCGGCGTTCCCAACAAATTCAGGCTCAAAGAAGCGATCGCGGCTGAGAAATGCGATGTCGTCGCAGTCAACGCTTACGATCTCGCAGGCATCGAAAAAGCTCTCGAAAAAGCTCTGGACGACGCTGAAACGGGCAAGTTCACCAATCTGGTCATCGAAGGTCCGTGCCAGCAGATCATGGACAGATCCCAGAAGAAAAGAACGATAAGGATCGATGCCGAAAAATGTAAAAAATGCGGTAGATGTAATGTCTGCCCCGGCATCAAATTCGATAAGGAAAAGGGCCCGGAGTTCACGAACATGTGCATAAACTGCGGCGGAAACAAACAGATCTGCATGCAGAGATGCCCCTTCGGTGTGATCGTTCCGATCGAAGTTTCCGAAAAGAAGGCGAAAGTTGAAGCAGAAGTCAAAATTCCTGAAGAAATCAAAGAAGTTACAGTTTCCAAAGAACTTCTTCCCGAATCGATCAGAGTCGCGATCCGCGGCATCGGCGGACAGGGCAACCTTTTCTTCGGCAAAGTGCTGAGTGAAGTCGCGCTCCACACTCCTTACGGCGAGACCGGCATCGTCAAAGGCGACACCCACGGCATGGCGCAGCTCGGCGGCAGCGTCATCTCGACATTCGCATGCGGCAAGGTCTTCAGCCCGATCCTTTCGCCGAAAAGCACGGATGTCCTTGTCGTAATGGAGACTTCCGAAGTTTTCTGCAACGGCTTCCTTGATCTTTTGAAACCCGACGGAACGATAATCCTCAACCGGTTCGAATCGCTTCCGGCGAACGCGAAAAAGGAAGATTACCCGAAGATCGAAGAGATCAGAAAAGCGCTTGCGAACTACAAAGTCATCGAGACCGATGTCCTTGAGACTGTCGCGAAGATCGGTGACAAATCAGGCAAAACGGCGAACATTGCAATGCTCGGGCTCATGTCTTCGATAGAGCCTTTCTCGGCGATACCGAAAGAGATCTGGCTCAAGGCTCTGATGAAACTTTCGCCCACCGGTGCGGCAAAGGCGGCAAACTACGCGGCATTCATAGCAGGAAGGGGAGAATAACAGAAGATGCCTCCAGTGATACAGCAGAACGCCTACAACATTTTCCTTAATTTCCTGAACGGCGTTATCCGCTCTGAGAACCTCAACGATACAGTCGAAAAACTCGAGAAGTTCGTAAAGAAGACTTCTCCGCACGCCCGTATCTTCGTCAGCGTCAACAACCAGTACGAAAACGAATTTGAGATACTTCCTGCGATAAGCGGTGAAAACAGAAAGAACATCCATGAACTTATGCAGTTCATGCAGGGAAAGAATCTGACGAAGTTCAAAGGCAACTATTCCGAGATAGGATTCCGCGAATTTCCGAATTTCACCAACGACCGCTATATAGTTTACGGCACATACGACATCGAGAACGGTATTTCCTGCGCGATGCTCGCCTCCTACCCTCTGGACAGCGACATCGAACTGATCAGCGAATTTTCCGACCTGATATTTCCGACGCTTTGGAGCGTATTCACCGAAAGATACAAACGGATGATCGACAGCAAGGAATCGGAGATCCTTTGGAAAATAAGGACTGCGCAGCACAGCGACTCCGACTCCGGTCTCAACACCATCGAGCTCAATCAGCTCCTTGAGAACCTTCTCGAACTCGCGATGCGTAAAATGAAACTCAGATGCGGCTGTATCATGCTGCTAAACGAAGCGACCGGAGAACTCGAGTTCGAACCCCGCGCAATCAGGGGAAAATCGCTCGTCACACCCGAAGCAGCCAAACTGTCTTTGAAAACAGCCAAAAGCATCGCCGCAGTCGTAATCAGCGAAAACAGACCCTATATCTGCAACGACACCGAAAACGATGAAAACTACTATCCTTTTTTCCACGGGACAAAATCGGATCTTATCGTTCCGATAGAATTCCAAAGGCGCGCGATCGGTCTCATAGATCTTGAAGCTCCGGAAAAAGACTATTTCACGCAGGAAGACGCCGACGAGATATCGGCCCTTGCCGGCGAAGCGACCATGTTCATCAGGCGCGCCCAGCTTTTCAAAGAGAGCTCGGAAAAAGGAAACGCCATAATGATCATGGGAACGAGCGACAAGTGGAAAGCTCTCGAAAAGAGGATCGAAAAAGCCTCAAACACCGATGCCACCGTTATTCTTCGCGGAGAGAGCGGCACAGGAAAGGAACTTCTGGCGCACGCGATACACTTCAACAGTCCGCGCAAAAACGGAGCTTTCGTAACGCTCAACTGCGCCGCAATACCTGCCGAACTGCTTGAGAGCGAGATGTTCGGGCATGTCAAAGGAGCTTTCACCGGCGCCTACACCAACAAGATCGGCGAATTTGAACGCGCAGAAGGAGGCACTATATTCCTTGACGAGATCGGCGATCTTCCGTTAATGCTTCAGGTCAAACTGCTCAGGACACTCCAGAGCGGAGAGATCCGCCCGGTAGGCAGCGACAAAGGGACAAAAAAAGTCAATGTCCGCGTCATAGCGGCGACGAGCCGTGACCTTGAGACCATGGTGAAGGAGCGGAAGTTCCGGATGGATATCTACTACCGCCTGCACGTCGTTCCGATCCACATCCCGCCTCTGCGCGAATACAGGAATGACATACCGCAGCTCGTCAACAACTTTATAAAAGCTGCAAACGCGGCCTACAAGACCAAAGTCTCCGGAATAGACGATGCCGCTTTGAAAATACTTATGGACTACGACTATCCCGGCAATGTCCGGCAGTTGAAAAATTTCATAAACCAGGCAGTGATCATGTCGGATGACCAGATGATAACCCCCGAAGACCTGCCGCCCGAAGTCTTCAGGAACGAACACTACGGAACGACGGCGGACAGCGACTTTTCGCCGCACGACGGAGAGAGCTACTCCGCAGCAAAAGAGCGGATCATGGAGCAGTTCAGCGTGAATTATTTCTCGGAGATCCTGAAACAGAGCGGCGGCAACCATGCTCTCGCGGCAAAAAAGGCCGGGATCTCGAGAGTCGCGCTCTACAAAATACTTTCAAAATACGGACTTGAAAAGACAGCAGCGGAGTCCCAGTATTGAAAAATCTCTCTGCAATCATTGAAAAAGCACTCCTCTTTCTTTTTGCGCTCTCAGTCGTTTCGACTTTTGCATTCTGGTGGACAGGTTTGGACGAAAGAAACGCCCTCGATCAGGAGACAGAGCGTAAGTTCGCGGAAATATTAAATAAAAACTTCAAGTCCGGAGATCTTGTCTTCACTGAAAACGATTGGGATCTCGATTTTCTGAAATACCTTGACAGCGGGATCCTCCCTGTTTTTTTGGACCTCAGGAACGCTACGGAAAAATCGGTTGCAATGATGAAAAGCGGCGACGATCGTCTCTTTTTGTTATTAAAATCGGATGGATCCCGCGAAAAATATGTGAAAAAGCTGAATTTGAAGGTTTTGGAGACTTTCAAAGCGGGCAAAGGAGAGGTCGTTCTTGCCGAAACGCTCTACAAAACAGTGAAAAAGAGCCTCGTTTTCTCACGGGACATCGGCAAAGCGGAGCGAGTCGCCTTTTCTGACGGAGAAAAAAGTGAAGAGTGCCGCAAAGTTTCCGAAAAAAAATGGCAGTGTTCCGATGAAGACTGGAATTATGTAGGTTTGACCTCGGCTTTTTTCAACGGTCAGCAGAAGCAGGCGGTGTGGGCGCATCCGGTCTCGGGGAAAACTCTTGAGATAACGTTCGCTCTGCGCGGCGTCAGCAGGAAACTCTACTTCAATTCTGGTTTTGCAGAATCGGCATACCGCTCCAAAAACCGGGCTCCGGTCGGCGTCGAGATCGCGGCAGACGGGAAAACGCTCCTGAAATATACGAACCCGTTCACTTCATCGACCATCTCGAAGAACGCAAAAATACCTGAAAACACTAAAGAATTGACAATAAAGCTGACGACTTCGGATGACAGGCAGCGCCACTTTGTTTTTAACGGATTTATAACAGATGAACTTTAAGAACCATTTTGAAAAAATAGACTTCCTCCTTGCCGGAGCGACCGCCGTCTTCATTTTTCTGATGATTTTTCTGACCGGCAGCGCAATAGGTTTCGTCCGCGACGAAGGTTTTTACATGAAGGCTGCCGGCAATATGGCCGACTGGTACGAATCCATCGGGACGAACATATCGAACGGCGAATTCGCGAAGATCTTTTCAAAAAAAGAGATCGACAGATACTTCAACTACAATTCGGAGCATCCGCCGTTCATGAAGGAGCTTTTCGGCCTTTCGCAGTTCATTTTCACGAGAAAACTCGGGATCATGTCAGCTCCTGAGTCGGCACGCCTCGTTGCAGCCGTGTTCGCAGCCCTGACCGCGCTTATGATCTATCTTTTCGGGCTCATTTTCTTCAGCCGGACCACTGCCGTTGCAAGCCCGCTCCTCTTTTTCACGATGCCGCACATATTTTTCCACTCACATCTTGCCTGCTTCGATATGCCGATACTCTTTTTCTGGAGCTCCACTTTCATACTCTACATGATCTGTCTGAAAACGAAAAAGACTTCCGTCCATGCCGTGACCGCCGTTTTCTTCGCTTTTGCCATGGCGACCAAGCACAATGTCCTCTTCATTCCGATAGTCCTCTTCGTTTCGTGGCTCTTTTTCTACATTTTTTCGTATCGGAAAGAGGCTGACAAAAGCGGTCTTGCCGGATTTTTCCGGGCGATCCCTAAAGTTTTCTGGTTTATGGCAGTGATCTCGCTGCCGCTTTATTTCCTCATCTGGCCGAGGATGTGGTTCAATACGGCCGACAGGCTTATGACCTATGCCGAATTTCACGGAAAACACGTGAACTATCTCAACTACTACTTCGGGACGCCGCTCAAAAACGGCCCTTTCCCCTTCAGTTTTCCGTGGGCAATGACATTTTTCACCACTCCGACCCCGCAGCTAGTCTGCTTTTTCGCCGGGATATTCTATTTCTGCCGCGATCTTTTCAAAAGCGGCAAGACTTGTGAAAAGGAGGCTTCTCTCGCAATGATCACGGGCTCGCTCTTTCCGATATTCCTCATTGCGTGGCCCAGCATTCCGATATTCGGCGGGATAAAACACTGGTTCACCGGATATCCTCTCATGCTCACAGCAGGCGTCTTCATGATCGAAGAATCGGCGAAGAAGCTGATAAAAACAGACAACTGCAGGAAAAAACTGTTTGTTCCGGTGCTTTTTGCCGCAGCTTTGGTCTCGCTCATACAGCCCGACATAAAATTTGCAAAAAGAGGCGCAGCGTTCTATAACGAACTCATCGGCGGCGCTCAAGGGGCAGCCGAAGCGAGAATGCAAAGGAATTTCTGGGGTTACGACATGATCGATCTTGCCGGGACGCTGAACAGCGAAGCTCCGAAAAACGCGAAACTCTACATTATGAGCAGTTACGAAGGTCTGAACCAGAATTCTTTCAGATTCATGCAGGCGGCAGGGATCATACGAAGCGACATCAGAGCGACCAACACGCTGAACGAAGCGGACTTCGCACTGTTTTTTTATGAAAAGCAGAATGAGTTTATTTTAAACAGCATAGCTTACGAATTCGGAACGATCAGACCTTTGGCGGTCTCGTCAACAGACTCTGTATTCTATTCCGCACTTTTCAGGAGAGAGAAATGACCTATCTTTTCACCAATCCGCAGGTAAAAAAATGGAAGACGCTGTTCGTCCTTTCATTTTGTATGAACATCATTCTCGTCGGACTGATCGTCTACACGATGAACGATGACGGAAAAGAGGCGGAAGCCGCCGCGGCAGCGCAGCCCGCCACAAATGCCGAAACAGGTGAGCAGGCAGCATCGGCCGAGCAGGAACCTGAACAGCAGGCCGAGCCGGAAAAACCGGAAAAAGAGCTGGATATAAAGACCGATCCGGGTGAACTTGTCGCCGCTTCGGCCGTGATCAACGACAATTTCTACAACGCTTTCAATTCGAACGACGATCTCAGACAGATCGCAAAGGCGCTCGGGATACCAAACCTTGCGGATATCATCAGCGCGCATGTCGGAAGGCTCCTAATCTGGGATATCGTCCTCCGCAACGATGTCAGAAGAGGCGACAAGATAGATTTTGTGTTCCGCGTGATCCCTGACGAAGAAAAGCGGACAAGGAACGATCTGCCGGATGTCCTCGAAATAATCGCCGTCAAATATTTTTCACACAAATTCAACAAAGAAATAAAAATTTATAAATACGCGGCTAAAGATTCTATTGCAAAATATTATTACTCAGACGGAATAATGCTCGAAAAAATAATATCTCCGTTTGCGCCCATCAAAAACTACATTCAGATCACGAGCACTATCGGAGACAGAGCTCCGAAGCACGAAGGGATCGACTTTAAGGCCAATGTCGGTACGCCGGTATACGCCACGGTCGAAGGCATAGTCTCCAGAACGAACTGGAAAACGCGCTACAACGGATACTGCATCGAGATAGAAGCCAGGAACTCGCCTTATGTCTTCAAGTATCTCCACCTGAGCGAAGTCAATGTCGAACCCGGCCAGAAAGTGACGGTCGGACAGCAGATAGCAACTTCGGGAAACACCGGAAAATCGACCGCTCCCCACCTGCACTACCAGATCAATGTCGGCGGCAACAAAGGCAAAGTCGTCGACCCGATGAAGTATCATAAAACTATAATCGAAAAACTTCCCGAATCGGAACGCGAGAACTTCAAAAACAGGATCGCGGAACTTGACGATCTGATGAAATAGCCACATTGCGTTTTCTTTTTCTTTAAAATCAGCCTATAATTCTTTTTTATTGTGTGTAGTGTGAAAAATTTGACTAAATCAATTCTCTATTGTATGGTATGCCGATTTTTTGATTTTGTGAGTTTACAATTGAAACCATAGGGAGAGTCAAGTGAAAAGAATTGTTAACGCTTTAAGTTTTCTGATTATCGTTTTCATCTCTTGGCAGGTATTTGCCGAAAGTTCCGTTTCGGTCGCTCCGACGATAGCAAAGACCGCCCAGGAGAAAAAGCTTGCAAAAGAAATCGACGACAATTTGTCCCTGCTGCTCTCAAGCATTAAAAATGCGAAGGTCACAGCGGCAAAATCGGCGAAGACCGACAGATGCAACGAAGACCCGAAATGTGTGGCTCAGGTAGTGACCAAGAACGAATCCTCCGATTTCGTGATCGTTCCGAAGATCAAAAAGGGTTCTTCCGATGTGAAGATCGTTATCGCTATGTTTGACGCAGCCGGAAAACGCAAAGGCTCAAAAACGGTGACATCAGGCGCGGACACCGACAGCGAGGATATAGCTTCCGATATGCTCAACGCGCTCAAATCACTGATCGCCTCAGCTTCTCCCGATGAAGATGAAGCTCCGAAGAAAACAGCTGTCGCGGCAAACAGGACAGCTTCATACTCCGAAGTCAAAGAAGAGATCAAAAAAGGCTTCGCAGCCTACGACAAAGGGGATCTTGACAGCGCGGTCGAGATCTTCGACAGAGCGGCGAACGAGCTCAACTGCAAATGCCAGCAGAACGAGATAGCAAAACAGCTTCTCGAAGCAGTGCAGAAGATCCAGAAAGGTCTCCCGAAAGCGACCGATTCTCTTGACGACGGCGACTACAAAGGCGCTCTCCGGACTCTCGATTCACTCAGAAAATCGGACGAAGAACTTCGCGAACAGGGCTACAAGGCGATGGTCTTCAAAAAAGACAAAAACAACCGCAAAAGATACGCAGAACCCAATCCTCAGGATGCACAGACCGTAGAACAGATCCACAGAACGTTCAAATCGAAGATCGAAGATCTCAGAAAGTGGCGTGCAAAACAGCTTTCCGACATCGACGACTGGGTAAACAACAACATCAAAGCGCGTGAAAAGGCTATCAGCGACCTTAAAGCCAAGGAAAAGGACCTCGTAAAGCAGCAGAAGGATGCCGAGACAGCCCTTAAAAACAAGATCCGCGACATGAAATACCAGTGGGAAAAGGATGACTCCAGCATCGAGCAGGAGATCGTAAATCTTGAAAGCCAGATCACCCAGATCGAGCAGCGCGAGAAAGGCGTCATCAAAGTTTCCAACAAAAAACGCGAAGAAGCCAAAGACAACGATTTCAAAGCAAACGACAAGGCTTACAGTGAATGGAAAAAGAAACACCAGCAGACCAAGGACGCTTACTACGAAAGGCAGAAAAAGCTCGAAACAGCCGAAGGCGAAAGAGTAACGAAAAGGGTCGCGGAACTTGAAAAACGCAAACAGGCTCTCGAAGCTAAAAACAGAGAGACCGATGCCAAGATACAGAAAATGGCGGACGAGTTCGAAGCCGAAGAACGCAAGATCATGGCTGCGAATGAGGCTACCAGGATGAAAAACGAGGACGAGGACAGAAAATACAATGTCCAGGTCGAAAAAGAGTATCAGAAAAAATTCGACAGCCTCAACCAGAACCTTGCAAAATACGACGATCAGGAATCGGCAAAGGAAAAGGAACTTCAGAAATACCAGCAGGAGATCGAAGAGTTCATGATGAAGAGCGCGACGACTCTCGGACAGATCCAGGAGAGCGTTGAAAAAGACCGCGCAAAAGCCGAAGCCGATTACGCCAAGGAAAAGGATGCCGCTCAGGCAAAACTCGAAAAGGACTACGAGAACACTCTCAACCAGCTTGCTGCTAAGAAGACAAAACTCGAAGAATCCATCGCGAAACACACCGACGAGACCGAAACGCTGAAAGCGAAAAAGGAAGAGGTAATGATCGCCGAGAATGAAAAGACGATCGTTGCCGCAGAACAGAAGATCGCCGCAAACGAAGAAGCTGTCGCAAAAACCGAGCAGGAATACGAGGAAAAGATCGCGAAACTTCAGGATGTAGTCGCAAAGACGGTCGATGACGAAGAGAATGAAAAGGCAAACAAAGAGAACGCTCTCCGCACCGAAAACGAGAAACTTCTTTCAGAAGCCGGCAACATCGACGACCAGATCGAAGCTGAAAACGGAAAATTCGCCGATTTCAAAGGAAAACTCGATGACGACTACGCTACAAAGCAGGCGAACGTCGATGAAAAGATAATGGTCCAGAAAAACAAAATGGCTGAAGCTGTTGAAAACTTCAAGGCAAACTGGGGCGATTATGTTGCCAAGGAGATCGACAAGCTCGCAGCAAAGGACAACACGCTGAGAGGCCAGATCGACGAGGAAAAAGGCAAGATGGCCGAGGTCGACGGCAAACTTGAGCAGCAGAAAGCCGAGGAACTCAACAAACTCGACACGAAACTTGCCGCTGTCGAAGATGCTTACGCGCAGAAAACGGCAAAAGTCGAGGAAGATGTCGCGAAAGACGTCGAGAAGATAAAGGCCGACACTGCAGCACAGCTCGACAAAGCCGCTGCCGAAGACGCGAAGATCAATGACGCTCACGCGAAAAAAATGAGCGACCTTTCCGAAGAAGAAGGCAAGATCGCCGCTTCTTTCGATGCAAAGACCGCAAAATACGACGACCAGATCGCTTCGATCGACAAAAAATACGAACAGAAAATGGCTCCCTACAGCATCGACCCGATCAACGATGAAATGAACCAGTCGATCGCCGAACTCGAGAACAAAAAGATCGAGAGCACGAACAAGCTCCAGGAGCTTCTTGACGCTATAACATCGGCAAAAGACAGCGAAATGCAGAATTATGCCGACAAGAAGGATGCCGCAAAGGACAACAAGGCCGAGATCGCGAAACTTGACAGAGAGCACGCTGCGGCCATGAGAAAGTTCGACAACGACAAGGCTTCCGTCGAAAGAAAGATCAAATTCGAGGAAGAAAGCGCTGCAAGAAAGATAAACCTTGAAAAATCGAAATACGAGAGAAAGATCGCAGGCAACAAAAACGAGCTTGCAAAGATCGAAAAAGAGAAAAACCTCGAACTTATTTCGATAAAGAAAGACCGTGCGGCCGTAGAGCAGGAAAAGTCGAACGCTCTCAAGGCTCACCAGAAAAAAGTCGCAGCTGCAGAATCGGCTCACAAAAACCAGATGGCACAGAGAGCCGGCGTCTCCAAAAAGATCAAAGCTGACGGTGCTGCGAAAGAAAAGAACGCGGCTGCGAGCGTAAAGGCGAAAAAGAATGCTGTAAACGCAGAAAAAGCCAACGAGATCAAGAAGATCCAGGCTGAAAAGGCCAATCTGAACGCAAAATACAAAGCTCAGGGCGACAAGGAGAAGGCTTCCGCAAGGAACAGCATCGCGGCAAAACAGAAAGAGCTTCAGGCAAATGCCGCAGCGATGAAAAATTGGGAAAAGAAATCCAATACTCCCGACCCGGCAAAACTCAAAGAGGTCAGGGCTCCTTACGAAAAAGAGATCGCAAAGCTCAGTGCCGAGAAGAAAAATCTCAATAAGGAAAAGGCCAACAAGCTTTCTGTCGTAGCAACCGGCCACAAAAAAACAATAGACGACCTCAATGCAAAGAAAGCTGCAGCTGTCGAAGGTTCGAAGGGCATTGACGAGAAAGTCAAGGCGGAACAGGCTGCAATAGCTAAGAAATACAACGACATCAGGGTCAAACTGAAAGGCGACATCGCGAAACTTCAGCAGGAAAAGAAGCAGAAGATCGGTGCACTCAAAGCCGACACGAATGCGAACATGAAGAAAAAAGCGGTTGCGGAAAGCGGTTTCAAGAAGGCTCTGGCTACGGAGATCGCAAAACTTTCGGCTCAGAGGAACAAAGAACTCGGAGCAATGAAGGCTGAACACGCGAAAGTTTCGAAACAGCTCGCCCAGCATGAAAAATCACATGACGCATACATCCAGAAGGAAACTTCAAAGATCGACAAAAAATACGAAAAGATCTTCGCGGATCTTGATGCAAAACTCATGAACGAGAGCATGAGGCTCCAGAAAGAAAATTCCGATTTCGAAAAGAAGAAAAAGGCTGAAGAAGCGGCTGCGAGAAAACAGCATCAGGCATTCCTTGCCGACAAGAACAGGACAAAGACCGGCATTGACCAGCAGATCGCACAGGCTCAGAAAGAAAGAGACTCGAAGATCGAAGCAAGAAAGAAAGAGAGAGAAAGACAGCAGGAGACCTGGAACAAGGAAAAAGCTGCCCGCACCGCTGCTTTTGAAAGAAAGACTGCTTCAGACAGAACAAATATGGCAAACAACGACAAACAGATCGACGCATTGGCGAGAGAGATCGACAACGCCAACAATGCATGGGCTGTAAAACTCGAAGGAATGCAGGCAAAACACCACGCTGAAAGCAAAAAGCAGGAAGCAGCTTGGCAGAAAGAAGAAGCCGCTAAAGAGCAGCAGTACGAAAAAGGCAAGACCGATATCACCGACAAATACGACAATATGGAGATCAAGGAGAAAGAGGATAGAGAAAAGCTCAAACAGCAGATGATGGCTAAGAGAGACAAACTCCTTGCTGAAAAAGAGAAGAGAAAAGAGAAGAGACAGGCTGTCCTTGACAAAGAAAAACAGAATTGGGAAAAGGCTTCGCAGAACTACAAGGCTCAGATCGAAAAGACAAGAAGCGATATCGACGCTTTGAACGCAAAGAAACCGGAAAGTTCTGAAAAAGACAAAGCTGAGGCAAAGGCTAAGAAAGAACAGGTCTCCAAGAAATATCAGGAGAGCATCGACAAGATCAACAAAGCCGAGCTCCAGCAGGTAAAACAGAAATTCAAACAGGAATACAAAGAAGAAGGAGTCCGCGAAGTCCAGCTCACGAAAGTCACGAAGCAGATCGAGAGCGCAATGGCTGACGCAAATGCAAAAGCCGGTCTTGCAAAACTCGACAAAAATGATTTTGCCGGCGCAAGAAAGGATTTCAACGAAGCTCTCTATCTTGACGGAGACAGCAAGTCTGCAAAAGAAGGCCTTAAGGCTATCTCGACAAAAGCTCAGGCTCTTTACTGGGAGGCTTTCGGAATGAAGGAGACCAACAAGTCAAAAGCTGTAAGAACGCTTGAAATGCTTATGAAGAACCTTCTTCCGACAGACGAGATCTATCTCAAGTCGATGATGCTTCTCGAAGAACTTAAATAGAAAGACATGAGTCCGTTTTTAAAAAGGGGGGCGTTGCTCCCCTTATTTTTTTTATGCTTTTCGCTGTATGCAGAAAGTTCGCTGGAGGAATACTACAGGGTCTTCTATCTTCAGCCGGCAAAGTATCAGGAGTGGATCAAAAGCAATAAAAACGACAGTTTCAAAGAAGTTTTTGCCTCTCTCTACGACCTTCCCTTCTCAAAAGTGAGAAAATTCGGGAACGCGCCGTATTTCAAAGAAATTCAAGGACTTTCTGGCAAATCGTCGTATGTTTACCTCTATATCGAGATCACGAACCACACTGACGCCTCTATCCTTTTTCACGGAATAAAAAAGGGTGAGATCTCGGTAAACGGAATGAAACGGGGAAAAATATCGCTCTCCTCCGACAGAGGATACGCCGTTTTGAAGGGAACTTACGAAAAAGGGATCTATTTCATCTCGGTAAAGGTGGAGGAAAAAAACGAAAAAACGGGGATCACCCTCCTTTCCGACAAAAATCTGAAAAGCGCGGTAAAGCAAGGCTTCACAAAATCGGCATCATCTTCGCTTGCGGTAAAAAATTTCGACAGTTCCGACAAAAGCGGGACTTTCAATATGTTTTTCAGCTCTTCCTGCTTCCCCTATTTTGAAGATATGCCGGAATCCAGAGAACTTTTCTTTGAAATTGCGGGAAATTCTTCCGAAACGGCCGGCAACAAAACTTTGATCTCTCTCCTGCGTTCCTCCAAAAGCAGCAACGAATCGCTTAAAATATTGAAAAAACTGGGCTTTTCAGACAAAAACTTAGAAAAGTGGCAGAACATTTTTTTAAAAAAAGGAGTTTGCGGACATGAATAAAAAAATTTTGATGCTTTTGGTGTCTGACATTGTGATCTTTGCAGCCTTTGCTTTTATCATCTATCAGAACGACAGAGAATGTGAACGGCTGAAAGCTCTTTCCGAAAATTACGCCAAAGAAAACGAATCATTAAAGGCAGACCTTGAAGTGCTCCGGAACAAACTTGTCGTAGCGGAAAACTCGAAATTCAACTCCCCTGACAACGATTTCGCGAGGCGCCAGAACATGCAGTTCAAAGCCATGAGGGACGAGATCAACCGCCTGAAAGCCGAAAAGGCCCCAAAAAACCGTGAAAAAGAAGATCAGATCTGGAATTACACGCTTGAAGGAGTAAAGGCTTTCGTCGATATCGAACTGACAAAAAAGCTGGCAAGTTTCGGGTTCAAGCCTGAAGAGACCGAAGTGTGCGTCACGGAATACAAAAGCGCCCTTGAAAAAAGCAAGGATGTCATGCTTCAGTGGTATCGCAACGAGATAAGCGACAAAGAATACGAAGAAAAAATATTGAGCCTAAGCCGTGATTTTTATAAAGACATGTCCGAAGCTGTAGGAGAAAACCTGGCTTCGATAACCCTCTCTGTCGTCTTCCCTGACTACGGGTTCAGAAAAAAAATGTTTGAAGAAAAGTGATCAGTCGAGCTTGAATTCTTCTTTCCAGTTGTCGGCTTTGTCCCAGTTGGGCTGCTCTTTTTTGTCAAAAAGATAGTTTCCCATGACGAGATAATCCATTTCGGTGCGCATGAAGCAGCGGTATGCGTCGTCAGGCGAGCATACGATCGGTTCTCCGCGGACGTTGAAAGAAGTGTTGACGACGATCCCGTAGCCCGTTTTCTGCTTGAAAGTGTTGATGAGCTGCCAGTATTTGGGATTGGTTTCGCGGCTTACGCTCTGGATTCTCGCGGAAAAATCGATGTGGGTGATCGACGGGACGTCGCTGCGGAGGAAGTAAAGCCGTTCGTAAAGCGGCAGTTCTTCGTATTTTTCCGGGAGTTTCGTGCGTCTCGACTCCAAAACCGGGGCGACCATGAGCATATAAGGCGAGATCGTGTCGATATCGAAAAATGTCGAAATGTCTTCTTCCAAAACCGACGGCGCGAAAGGCCTGAAGCCCTCACGGTATTTGATCTTAAGGTTGAGTTTTTTCTGCATTTCAGGGCATCTGGGATCGCCTAAGATCGAGCGGTTGCCCAAAGCGCGCGGGCCGAATTCCATTCTTCCCTGAAACCAGCCGATGACGGTGTCGTTATTCAAAAGATCGGCTGTTTTTTCACATAATTCACTGAAATCATCGAACTTTTTGTATTTTGCATCGTATCTTCGCGCAACGTTTTCGATATCACGGTCGCTGAATTCGGGGCCAAGATAAGCACCTTTCATCGAATCGCGTTCGTTGATTTCGGTGCGTTCGTGACCGAATGAAATGTAGCGGAGAGCCAGAGCAGCGCCGAGAGAGCCGCCTGCGTCTCCTGATGCCGGCTGGACCCAGATCCCTTTGAACATTTTCGTGCGGAGAAGTTTTCCGTTTGCGACACAGTTGAGTGCAACACCGCCTGCAAGGACGATATTTTCCGACTTCGTGAGTTCTTTCGCCGTTTCAGCGAGCTTGAGGACCATTTCTTCGGTGATCTCCTGAATGGCATAAGCCATGTTCATGTAGTGCTGGTTGAGTTCGCTCTCGGACTTTCTGCGCGGGAAACCGAAAAGTTTCTCCCATTTCGCATCGTTCGTCATGCTGAGGCCCGTCGCGTAGTCGAAGTAGTCCATATTGAGCAAAAACGAGCCGTCTTCGCGCAGATCGATCATGTTTTCAAGGATCTTGCGCTTGATCTCACGAGTCTCTTCGGCGTTTTTGTTGCCGTAAGGAGCGAGCCCCATGAGTTTGTATTCGCCGCTGTTGACCTTAAAACCGCAGTAATAGGTGAAAGCGGTGTAGAAAAGCCCGATCGAATGCGGGAAGTCGAGTTCTTTCAATACCTTGATCTTATTGCCGTTTCCGTGGCAGATCGTGAGTGTTCCCCACTCGCCTACTCCGTCGAGAGTAAGTATGGCCGCGTCTTTGAAAGGTGAGGGATAAAACGCGCTCGCCGCATGCGAAAGATGGTGCTCTGGGAAATAGAGTTTCGGGATCCTGCCGCCCAGTTTGGCGAGTTCTTCACGCAGCATATCCTTCATGAAAAGTTTTTCCTTGATCCATACAGGTATCGCGGAATTGAAGCTTTTCAAGCCTTTCGGCGCAAATGCGTGATATGTTTCGAGCAACCTTTCGAACTTGATGTAAGGTTTGTCGTAAAAAGCAACTGCGGTGACATCGTCGAGCGTTATTCCGGCTTCGTCGAGAACGAATCTGCATGCGTTTATCGGGAATGACGGATCCTGTTTTTTGCGGGTGAAGCGCTCTTCGTGAGCCGCTGCAAAGATGTCGCCGTCAATTAAAAGTGCAGCTGCACTGTCGTGATAATATGCTGAAATTCCTAAGATTATTTCTTTCTTCATAATGAACCCGAATTAAAAGATCGTATAAATAAACGGTGCGATCGCGCTCGAACTCGACAGAACTATGAGAAGACCGATAAGCAGAAGAACGCAGATCAAAGGAAGGAGCCAGAATTTTTTCCTGACTTTCAGATATCCCCACAAATCTTTCAAAAGTTCCATTTTTATCTCCGTCAGTAAGGTTTATCGAGGTCGGCAGCAGTATATTCGTGATTTCTCTCCGCAAAAACGGAATTTTTTTCACGCTTGAACTGGTGAAGCTTCAGCGTATCTTTGCCTAAGATACGGCGGATCATCCCCATCGGAAAAACGATGAGAAAAAATACAAGCGCGAGCATTATTTTCGACATGAAAGTTCCGAAAACGCGCGAAAATCCAAACCAGACAAAGGCAAAAGGCTTGAATATCATTGGGAAAATCATATCAAGAACGAGAATGGCCATGGCTGCCCAGAGAAAGGCGTCGTGTCTGACTGCGGCAAGGCAGATGAGAGAAATAAGAACAAGCGCCATCCCGCTGTCGGACGCCTGCTTTTTCGTTATCGGGCTCTTTTTTGAAATTTTACCCTCTTTGAACGTATCCATTTTTTCACCTTTAAAAAAAACCACATCGATTTTAATCACAACAATTTTTTCGTCCAATTTTTTGTTTGACTTTCGCTTTCAAATTTGTAAAAGGGCGGCGCAAAAACGCTCTCTTGCTGAACGTTGCCGCTGCTGTTTATTCTGTTTGACTGGAGGTTGAAACTCGCTATGGAAAGGATCCCTGGTTCGCTTGTCAGCTACAAAAAGGAACTCGGTCTCGAGACTTTCGTCTTTCCTTTTGTCTTTTTCGGATTTTTCGCCCTTTTTGCGACCCAGATGGGGCTTGAAAACACTATCAACACGATGATGAACACCGCTTACAGGCTGCTCATCGACACAGTCCTCTATCTTACGGCGATATGCGTCATCATGGGTGCCGTTTCGGCTCTGCTTTCGGAGTTCGGTTTCGTCTCTTTGGCAAACCGTCTGCTCCAGCCTTTGATGAAACCGCTTTTCGGCATGCCGGGAGCCGCATCGCTGGGGATTGTCACGACCTTTCTTTCTGACAACCCCGCGATCCTTGCTCTTGCCGAAGACAACAATTTCCGCCGCTTCTTCAGAAAATACCAGTTCCCGGCGCTTACCAATCTGGGAACCGCTTTCGGAATGGGACTCATCGTCTGTTCGTATATGTACAGTCTCGCTCCGGCAATGGGTCAGCCTCTTGGAGTTGCAGTGATCATCGGTATCATAGGAGCAGTCATCGGCAGTCTTGTCAGCACAAGGCTCATGCTCGGATTCACTAAAAAAGTTTTCGGCACGACCGCGAAGATGGTGCCTGAATCCCAGACAATGGAGATCCCGCCGCTTCACATGCGTCCTGTCAGATCCGGAGGCATAGGCAGACGCATCATCGACGCGATACTTGAAGGCGGTCACGGCGGTGTTGAAATGGGACTTGCCATAGTTCCCGGCGTTTTAGTCATCTGCACGCTCGTGATGATGCTCATCAACGGTCCCTCGGAAAGCGGAGCCTACACCGGAGCAGCCTATGAAGGGATCAAACTTCTTCCTCTGCTCGCTTCGAAAATAGATTTCATCCTCAAACCGCTCTTCGGCTTCTCATCGCCTGAAGCTGTCGGTATTCCCGTGACCGCGCTCGGAGCGGCAGGAGCTTCACTCAGTCTGGCGGAGCGTCTTGTTCAGGCGAAACTCGTAGGACCCTGCGACATCGCGGTTTTCACTGCAATGTGCATGTGCTGGAGCGGATATTTGAGCACCCACACTTCGATGATGGACAGTCTCGACTGCAAGGAACTCATCGGCAAGGCTATATTCAGCCACACTATCGGCGGTCTCTGCGCCGGGATCTCGGCTCACTGGCTTTTCGTGCTGGTATCAACAGCATTCTGAAATAAAAATCCGGAAACAGTTCAGACTTGTTCTATTCCCACTCGATCGTAGCCGGCGGTTTGGAACTGATGTCCATGACGACGCGGTTTATCCTTTTGACTTCGTTGATTATGCGGGAACTTACTTTTTTGAGGAATTTGGGATCGAATTCAAACCAGTCGGCTGTCATGAAGTCGTCTGTTTTGACGGCGCGCAGAGCAACAACGTATTCGTAGGTGCGGCAGTCGCCCATGACTCCGACAGTCTTGACAGGAAGGAGAACGACGAACGCCTGCGAGATCTCGTCGTAAAGCCCGGCATTTCTGATCTCTTCGATGAAAATGTGGTCTGCTTCCTTGAGGATGTCGCACTTTTCGCCCGTTACTTCACCTAAAATCCTGACTGCAAGGCCAGGTCCCGGGAAGGGATGGCGCTTGATGAGCTTTTCGGGAAGGCCGAGTTTGAGCCCGAGTTCGCGGACTTCGTCCTTGAAGAGGTCACGCAGCGGTTCCACCAGTTTCAGTTTCATGTCTTCAGGAAGACCGCCGACATTGTGGTGGCTTTTTATCGTGGTCGAAGCCCCTTTCTTGTTGACGGAACTTTCGATCACGTCGGGATAGATCGTTCCCTGCGCCAGGAAATCGGCGTCTTTTATTTTGTTCGCCTCGCGCTCGAAAACTTCGATGAAGGTGTTTCCGATGATCTTTCTCTTTTTTTCGGGCTCGGTGACTCCTGCCAGTTTGGTAAGGAATTCGTCGCGGGCGTCAACTACGATGAGATTGAGCATATCCTTGAAGTTCGCTTCTACTTCCTCGCGCTCGTTCTTGCGGAGAAGACCGTTGTCAACAAAGATCGCGGTAAGATTTTTGCCGATCGCGCGGGCTAAAAGCGCCGCAGTCACGGACGAATCGACTCCGCCCGAAAGTCCGAGGACGACTTTTTTGTCCTGGATCGTGTTTTTGAGGTTTTCAGTCGCGATTTTAATGTAGTTTTCCATCTTCCACTCAGCTTTTGCGCCGCAGACTTCAAAAAGGAAGTTGGAAAGCATCTTGCGCCCTTCGAGAGAGTGGTTCACTTCGGGATGAAACTGCACCGCGTAGATCTTTTTCTCGTCGTTTCCGATCGCGGCGAACGGGATCGTGCCGGTCTTTGCTATCGGATAAAATCCCTGAGGAATTTCCGAGACATAGTCGCTGTGGCTCATCCATACCTGGGTCTTAAGCGAGATTCCTTTGAAAAAAGGAGATTCCGGAGCGATGTTTTCGATGTAAGCGCGGCCGTATTCGCGGCTGTTCCCGCTGCTGAGCTTTCCGCCGAGGCGCGAGGATGTGAGCTGCATTCCGTAGCAGATGCCGAGTATCGGGATCCCGAGTTCGAAGATCTTCGGATCGACATCGGGCGAACCTTCATCATTGACAGAAGACGGACCGCCTGAGAAAATTATCCCTTTCGGAGCGAAATCTTTAATAAAATCGAGCGTTACATCAAACGGTTTGAGCTCGCAGTAAACATTCATCTCCCTGATCCTTCTGGCGATGAGCTGGTTATACTGTGACCCGAAATCGAGAATGAGAATCTTATCCATAAAAACCTCCCTAAAGCAAAAACGCTCAAATATAGGGTTTTGGCGAAAAAAGGCAAGGTTTTGAAATACCGTGCCAAAGTGCCTTTTTGCTTGCAAAAAATGCACTTTTAATTATTATATCAGGTCTGTTTTTTTGCAGAGTGCTTTTTATGATATAAGAATTTTTTGAAATTTTGAGGGCAAAGTGAAGAAATTTTTCATTCCTTTTTTTGTGTTGCTTGCCTGTTTCGGGCTTTCGGCGCTTTCTCCCGACTTTTCCGCTTTCGGTGCGGCAGCAGTCTCCGCTGACGACGATGATGAAGATGAAGAGGATGAGGAGAGCCCTTCCGAAGAGGACGAGGCTCCGCAGCATGAAAGCGACGAGGAGTTTTTCGGAGAGAAAACCGAAGAAGATGATCCTTTCGCAAAGACCGGTTCGTCAAAATCTGAAAAGCAGAAAGACGATTTTGTTCAGGGAGGTTCCCAAAATCTCTACCCTGATCCCGAAGAAGACGATTTTGTTGTCGAAAAACGTGAAAAAGGTGTCGTTCACCGGCATAAAGAGCCCGATATCGGAAAAGTCACGTCATCGACTTACCTTTACACAGAGGCGAGCGTCCGCTCCAAAAAGCTGTTCGAGCTTTACGAAAACGATGATGTCGTGATCCTTGAAGAGGCCAACGACTTCTACAGAGTTGAGTTCTTAGGCAAAGAAGGCTGGGTCCCGAAAGAGTATGTCCGCCTTGAAAAATGGTACACTTACATGCTTTCGATCGAACTTGCAGGCGGTATTGCCGGAGGCGGCGGAGACTTTACGAACTTCGACATAATCGGCAATTACACGCTCAAACTCAACGTCAGGGCCCTTCAGGATTTTTCGGTAGGAGTGGAAGGAAGGCTCCTCTCGCTTGACGCGGACAACCTTTACTACGGCGGCGGTGCAGCTCTCAGATATTACATCCACGGACTTAGGACAAGAAAGACAAGAAGCGCGATCACGGCTTCGGTCGGCTTTATCGGCGGTATCGAGAAAGTCGCGGACCGCACGCGTCCGAACGGCATCCTGAGCTTCTTCGGAGGTCCTTATGTTTCCGTAAATCTGGATTATTTCTTCAGAGTCTGGGAATATATCGCGCTCGGAGTCGGCGGCGACTTCACCTATCTCAAGATGTACGGTTCCTTCAGAGGTTTCGACCGCAACGAACAGCTTTTCCAGGGCGGCGGACACCTTTCCGTGATGTTCAATGTAATGAGGTGACGATATGAAAAGATCCACTTTTACACTTTTACCTTTGTTTTTGCTCGTTTTTTCGGCCTGTTCGCCTGAAATGAGCCATTTCGATATAGAGTGCAGCTCTTTCGAGGACTGCGACCTCGGCGAAAAATGTTTTGACGCGAAATGTGTCAACAACCTGATGGAGCCAAAGAACCCGCTTGACGAAAAAGAGGAGTTCGCCGGAATAGAATATGTCACGAACAAGATATTCTACCAGGGGAGAGTCAGCCTTCCCGACGGTTTCATAATCCCCTATGCAAATCTTCAGGTCCAGTACGGAAGGACCAACCTCGTCCAGAATGTCGACCCTGTTAACGGGACTTTCTGGGTCCGTTCGAATGTCGTGGGAACGACTCTTTTCGTTCTGAAGACAAACTACGAGGATGAAACGAAAAACGTGCCGATCATGCTCACTGTCTTCCCGTCAAACGGAGAAAACTACTTCAAGAGAAAACATGTCGAGTTCAGCGTCCGCGAAACGGCAGCGGCTCTTGTTTTCCTTCAGCCCGGCATCGCGACGACTGTAAACCCGCTTTACAATGCGGCGCTTCTTGAAAGGATCCGCAGCCTCAAGGCTACAAAAACCCTTATCCGCATACTCAAGGACAAGATGGTGACCATCACGCCCAGCATCATCGTAGCAGGCGACCTTGACGTGCAGAACGCGATCGCGGCGGCAGTCGACGAACTCTACACCCAGACTGCTTCCTACATCGAGGACCAGGGGACTGAAGAAAATGAAAAAACTGCGGAGATCCGGCCCCGCAACTATCAAAGAGACCTCACTGTAACACAGGACGACAAGACCGAAACATTCCATCACTCCGTTTTCCGTGATCTTCCGAAAGAGGAAAGCGACGAAGAGATCGACCAGGTCTATGTAAAATACTTCAATGAGAACGGTTCGGCGGTAAAGACCTACAACTCGCGTCCCCGCTGGGCATATTTTTATGTTGACGCGATGCCGACAGTGCCTCTTCTTCCGAACGAGGTCGCCGATGACGGTATCGACGAATCTGCGCTTCCTGTCCTCATGGTCCCGCCTTCACACTACGCATCCCCGACTCTCAGATACCTCATCCAGACATACATCACGCAGAACGAGGAATATCTGACAAGAAAGCTCATCGTCGAAGGCCAGCCCAACAGAATGGCTTCGGAGATCGCGGCTTACTTCGAGGAGACCACCGAAACAGAAAAAACGCAGCTCAGATACAAAAACAACGAAATAAAGGAAGGACTTCTTGCAAGCTATGTCCCGGCGCAGAACAGCGGCGGTCTTCTCAGCAGGGCGATGGATCCGATCTGGGCGACATACTTCTCGCAGATCATGCTGCCGATAGTTATGATCTCAGCAGACGTAAACGATAACTTCTTGAATATACTGATAAATTACGATAAAGCCGTTAACAAGGGCCTCGTAAACCACCCGGTCAATGTCGTTGCGAGAGGGATCCGCGAACGCGGTATCGGTCAGCGTGTTAACGACTTCATGAAATCGAGGAAGGCTTCGTTTGCGACCAACCTTTACAAAGACGATCTTTACATCAAAGTCATGGAAGTCGTCGTAAACTCCTTCTCGGGCGAAACAAAGAGCAGCAGGTCATTCCTTCAGGATGTAAGCAACTCCACAGGTAGCGAATCCTACATGCTCCAGCTCCAGAAAGTGACAGACCTTGTCTTCAAGAAGATAAATCCTGCCGACACGATCAAGCTTTTCAGAGGCATCGACCAGCCGATAATCGATTTTACCGATGAGATCTTCAACATCGGCAACACCGGCGAAGACATTTATTATTTCAACGAGAGCGACGGAAGTTCGGGCGGAGATGATCCCGACACCTCGGAGATCCCCTTCCCGACTGACGAGAACGTATGTCCTGACGACATGTGCCGCTGCATCGACAACGACATCCCCGGATGCATGGTCGAAATATCGGCTGCGGGAAATTCTTTCCTGATGGGAAGCAGCACGAAAGAGGCTTTCAACATGGAAAAACCGGTCCACAAAGTCACCATGCACTCGAATTTCCTCATCGACAAATACGAAGTAACGGTCGCTCAGTATAAAAAATTCCTGAACGACCAGAAAAACAAGCTCTGGAGGCCTGAAAGCGCGATGAAGACCGACGACGAGCTCGGTCTTGAAAAATGTTACGGAAACGACAAATACCTCGAAGAGTGGTTCGGAAAATACAGCGGAGACAAATACATGGGCGGCTCAAAGGACAAAATGCCTGTCACGAGCGTCTGCTGGTATGCGGCGAATGCCTTCTGCAAATGGGTCGGCAAACGTCTTCCGACCGAAGAGGAATGGGAATACGCGGCAAGAGTCAGAAGCGACTGTGTATGTCCGGCATCATCCGAAGAGGAGTGCTCGAAAGAATGCCCTGATATGCCTTGGGAGGACAGCACGGTGGAAGGCTGGTTCAGCGGGATAAGTTTCCTTGAAGGATCGAACATCCCCTACAAAGCGAACTACCGCGGAAGCACCGATCCCTACGAACCGAGCAAAGAACTCGAGGATCTCGTTTCGGCGGAAGATCTCCTTATCGCTTACCCGCAGCCTCATGTAACGCCTGTCGGATACTACAACGGCTCGAAATACGACAAGTTCAACTCCAAAGACGCCAAGAGTCCGAGCGGGACATACGATATGGCAGGCAACGCCGAAGAGTGGGTCTCGACAAGATTTTTCTACTACTCCGATCTGTTCCAGGGCGGCGTCCCGCTTCCTATCGGAGACCAGAGAACGGTCCGCGGCGGCAGCTGGAACACTTCAAGGAAACTGATACGATCGACTTACAGACGCGGCGTAAATCCGCAGTACAACTCGAATTCGATAGGTTTCAGATGTGCAAGAGATATAACAGAATAATATAGGTGGCGTGATGAAAAAGATTTTTTATTCACTGCTTTTCGCGGTTATGCTTCTGAGCTTCATGCCGGCAGGTGCCGAAATCGTGCGTGACGGCGAAGAGTGGCGTGTCTACGACGAGCAGTATTCGGACGAGATCGAATTCGAATACCGCGACGTGCTGATAGAACACAACAAATGGGGAACAGGCGACTGGCTTCCCGGATGCAGCGGGCTCATTCCTCTCAGCGTCCTCTTCAACGTCGAATACGGCGCAGAGATGGGCGCGAAAATGAAAGGCAGGGCGAAGGCGCAGTGGCCGGAATCGGTCAAAGTCTTCTTTGAAGGGACTCCGGGCGGCGGATCGGCAGACATGTTCTACGGCATCAATATGGAAGCAAAATGGAAAAACTGCTACTCCGGCGCAGAAAACGAACTCAGCAAGTGGCTCAACTTCGACCTCAGCTTCAAGGATGACAAAGTCTACCAGCCGTTCCTGCTTGACGGGAACATCGACAACCCTGTTTCGATGGAAGACAGCGTCGACCACTTCCAGCTTTACGAAGGCACCCTCGCTGACATGGTAGGCGGCAGCTGCGGTCTTTCTCTGCCCATTGTCGGCGATCTTTGCAGCCTCGTTCACTTCAACTTCGAACTTGACGGCAAAATGTATGTCGAGATATTCGGAAGCAGGATAGGCCTTGACGAGAAACAGGAGCGCAGCATATTCTCCGACAACCAGTATCTCGTCATCGAACCTCCGCTCGTAGGGACCACCATGGAGATCCCTGTTTTCTACGAATCGAAGACTTATTACAGGACAGACATCATATTCAAGGTCACGATCACCATCAAGATACTCGAACTTCAGTTCCCGATACCGATAGAGATCCCGGTAGCCAAAGGAGAGAAATTCTGGAGATACAACTCGCAGAGCGTTTCTTTCGACTTCCCCGCTGTTTTTATCGAGTCGAGATCGCACAAATTCGCCGATACGATGCCCGGCGACGAGGATTACTGGGAATTTGACGTCGAGAACATCGGAACAAGAGTAATGGAGGCGAAAGTCGTTTCCAACGATTCCAACTTCATCGTAATTCCCGACACGCTCAGCATAGCACCGGGTGAAAAGGCAGCGCTCACGGTATTTTTCAAGCCTTACGATGTCGGCACGCAGAAAGGAGTGATCTCGATCTACAGCAACGATCCGGTCGAGCCTGTGACTAAAGTCTCGCTCTTCGGCTACAGCAGCGAGAACGACACTCAGTGGACACAGGTCATCGAAGGCGACGAACCGCGCTGGGAAGTAGGAACTACCGGCAGCGGATGCTCGATCTCAGTGATAGGAGGTGAATAATGGCTGATTTCAGAAAGATTCTCACTCTCCTTGTTATGGCGGCTATGCTTGCAGCCTGCGGCGAAGAGGATTATCTCTACAAAAAGATCGGGCAGGATTTCGACAACTCGGGCGGCGTCTACAGAGGCGTAAACGGCGTCACGGTCCACCTTGAGCCCGGTTCTCTGCCCGAAGGGACCGATGTCGTCACGATAACCGCATACGCCCTCGACACACCGGCTTTCACGAATGTTTCCAAACCGGTCACGAACATCTACTCGATCTCGCCTGCGGCATTTGAATTTGCAAAGAATCTGACAGTCGTCATCCCCTACAAAGAGGCCGATTTCCCGAATCTGCTCGACGAACTCGACCTTAAGCCCTACTTCTCGATGGATCGTCAGAATTTCGAGGTTTTCCCTGAAACTTCATACGAACTCGATGTCGAGAACAACCTTTTCAAGATAAGCACGAAATTTCTGGGCAACTTCCACATCGGATTTCCGAAGGATATGGTCAAACAGGAAGACGCGAACCAGGCCGGTATCGCCGAGATGGTGCTCATCCCCGGCGGAGAATTCGAGTTCGGCGCACCAGCCGGAACTCCGACAGGACTTTCGGAAGAGGATGAAGGTCTGAAACAGTCTGAAGGGACCAAGAAAGTCTACCTTTCATCCTACTACATCGACAAGTACGAGGTCTCGAACAGTCAGTACAAACTGTGTCAGGACGCAGGCGTCTGCACCGCTCCTTACGATGCGACCTCGATAATGTACCAAAACTACTACAACAACGCGACCTACGCCGGATTCCCGGTGATCTGGGTCTCATACAACCAGGCTGAGACCTTCTGCCAGTGGGCAGGGAAACGGCTTCCGACCGAAGCGCAGTGGGAAAAGGCGGCCCGCGGCAAAACGATGCGCACATATCCGTGGGGAGATCAGGAACCAGCCGACAACATTGAGGCCGCTCAGGCGAACTACACGGCCCTTTTCGGCGACGTAACCTCGGTAATGTGGGGAGATGAAGGCACCTCGCCTTACGGAGTCTACAACATGGCCGGCAATGTCGCGGAATGGACGGACACCTGGTACAATATCGATTTCTACTACAAGAGCGACACCGGCGATATACAGATCGAAGATCCGACAGGTCCGGCGGAATCTCCGACAGAGGAGAAAGTCATCCGCGGCGGAAGCTGGGTCTCCCTTGAAAGCGAGATCACGACATACTCGAGAGACAAGGCGTTCCCGAACTACCGCTATTACAACCTCGGGTTCAGATGCGCTCAGTCTGTATCGAAGTAAAGGAGGGTAAAATGAAAAAAATCATAGTTTCTTCACTCTTTTTCCTTGCTTTCATTTTTGTCGCGGTTTCCTGCGGAAGCGAAAAAAAGGATCCGTATTCAGATACCGACACGGATCCGACGGCTGATACCGGCGACACAGGCAGCGATCCGACCGACACAGGCGACACCGCCGTAGATCCCGGCAAGGACAAACCGTCGAATGACTGCAACTACTCCAGCGCGGACAACAGACTCAAACCAAAGAACGAGGAACTCCTTTTCTCAGGTATCATCTTCGGCGAAAGATCGCTCACGAAATATATCTACATCATGAACCGCTGCTATTCGTGCGACGAGGCGGAGCCGCTCATTATTTCCGGCATTTCGATCGTCGACAAGGACGGTAACGCGGACGAAGGGACTTTCAAGATCGAATCGAACCCGCTTGAAAACGGAAAAGTGCTCCTCAAAAACGACGAAGAAGTCGAGATAGGCATTTCGGTCGTAGCATCCACCTGGACTGAACAGGTCCGCTACCTCAGAATAAGGAGCAACGACAAGTGCAAGGCGAATTTCGACATCCCGCTGACGGCCCAGACAAAACCGACCGGCAGGATCGAAGTCAAAACGATGGATGAGGACGAAGACGACGACATTCTCGTTTTCACCGACGTCCTCGACGAACTCGTAAAAGAAGCTGTCGTCTACAACAAAGGTGCGGCAAACCTGAAACTTTCATCGGTCGTTATTTCGGAAGGACAGTCGAAGAACTCCAACGAAATGGGCTTCTTCATCAAAGAAGGGCCTGAACCCGGCGTTTCCATAGCTCCGGACGGAGAACTCACTCTCCAGATCGGATGCCGCAACGACAAGGAATACCCGTCGCCGCTCACAGGCGAACTGCTCATAATCAACACCGATCCGACGGAATACAACAAGAACTCGAACAAGCGCATCACACTCAAATGCGGTCCGAATGTTGAAAAATATCCGACTGCAAAACTCAAGTGCGAGCCCGAAAAAGTCTCCGTTTTCCAGTGGGCGATCATGGATGCGAGCGGAAGCACCGACAGCGACGGCGAATCGCAGGAAGGGCTCAAGTACCTCTGGAGCTTCGCAACGACTCCGGGCGGTATCTCGCTTGACATAGTCGATGACGCAAACCGCGCGGGAACACCGCTCAACGGCGATCCTTCGAACAAAGTCAAACGCACCGCGTTCCAGGCCAAGGTCAAAGGAACATACGTCGTCCGCCTCATCGTCATCAACGACAAAGGGGTAAGCAGCGTTCCGGCAGAATGCACTGTCGAAGCAGTCTCGGACGACGACCTTGCTGTCAAGCTGCTCTGGAACAACAAGAACTCCGACATGGACCTTCACTTGATAAGGCCTGACGGCGAGTTCGGCAACGCGACAAGCGACTGCTACTTCTGGAACTGCTCGCCGCAGTATTCGGGCGAAAGACCTGACTGGGGCGTCGAAGGCGAGACGAAAGACGATCCTTTCCTCGACATCGACAACACCAACGGAATAGGACCCGAAACAGTGACTATCAACAAACCCGACAACGGTATCTACAAAGTCGTTGTTCACGCTTACGACACTTCAAAAGGTCCTTCCACAGCCGTTGTAAAGGCCTACGCTCACGGAGCAGAGGAAAATTCGGCCTCGCTCCTTATGAACAAGACCGACACCTGCTGGCACGTCTTCGATATCGAAGTCAGCGACGGCAGCGATGAAGACGGAAAGAAAAAGATCAAGATCACCGAAATAACTCCGGCGGAAGTCTACGACTGCGAAAGACCCACCCATTAGTTCCGCAAATCAAGAGGCCAGCGACCAATGAACGACGTTCAGAATTATATCGTCAACAGATTGTTCACCGTAGAGCAAGACGGGATCTTGGACATTGAATAGCCGATAGTC
>JAEESW010000014.1 GCA_016290135.1 bacterium | reverse complement strand
ATAGGTGGGGCGCTTAGGGAGTTGCTGAGGGAGAACAGAGTGCATGGGTATTCGGTATTAACGACGGTTTATTGGAGCAGGTTGAGGACCCGGTCGATCAATATAATTATGTCATGTGTGTCCGCGGTGATGAATACGGCAAGGTCGACGCTTCGAATTACACGTCTGAAACTGTAAACGGCGAAGAGATGATCCGCGATTCGAGTACCAATCTTATCTGGCAGAAGACCGTGACAAACGAGATCAGCTCGCTCAAAGATGCTTTTGCCTACTGTGAAGATCTTGAATATGCCGGGTATGCCGATTGGAGACTTCCGAACAGAAACGAGCTCCTTACACTGATCGACTACACCAAATCGCAGCCTGCTTCGTCTTTCCCCGGAATGCCGCAGGCGGTCTTCATCACGTCAACTCCTGTTATCGGTTATTACAATCCTCAAGACCCCTGGGCTTGGAATATGGCGACAGGCTTGAAGGACTACTGGTATGAAGCAGGTTTCTCTGTCCGTTGCGTGAGAAGCGATCTGGAAGAATATTCCGAAGGAGCGGATATCCGTTACTGTGACGAGACAGGTATCGCTCCCTGCAAGGATAATGCGAGCGGTCATGTCTGGTCTACTGCCAGCACGAAATATATTCCAAACGGCGGATATGCCGACAGATATACTTTTGCCAAAGACTGCCGTTCATCGGTTTTTGCCGGAAAGAGACAGTGGAGGATCCCGACTATAGACGAGGTCAGGACTCTTGCGATGAACTGCGGCGAACTCAAGGCCGGCGGCGAGTGCAATATTTCGGAAACCTGCAGCGATTTCAGCGAACTTTGCTACGATGAGGATGTGTGCATATTCCAGGCTGGCTGCGAGTCCGGTCTTAACGATTACGGCAACTTCCTTTCATCGACACTCGGCGGAGGGACCGAAGCGTTGATCATTAACTTGAAAGACGGCATATTCGCTGCGCCGGAATATTTCACCGATGGTGTTTTCCGCTGTATCCTTGACGAAACGATACCCGAAGTTGAATTTCCGTATACCGATCCTGATACAGGATATAAATGGTCAGATATCTCTCCAGACGAGATGGATTGGGAAGATATGAGCGGATACTGCGACAATCTTGGAGAAGGTTGGAGACTTCCGAGTGTCGAAGAGCTTCAGACGCTTGTGATAAACTGTGATGACGATGCCTGCGATTATGATTTTTCCGGCAAATATTCCAAATTCGGAGATGTTGACACACTCTGGAGCAGCGAAATGTATCTTTCGGAACACTTTAAGGTGCTTGATTTCATGACTGCTTCGGTTCTGGAAGATATTTACAGGGCGAAAGTCCGCTGTGTCATAGCTGATCATTAATCGATTGGAATAGCGGGATCATGGAAGATTCAATGAAAGAACTTAGGGAAAAAATTTTCAGAGGCGAAAGAAGTCTTTTCGGGAGTAAGGATCTCAGGATTGTTGATTCGATCTTTGAAGATGGAGAATCTCCGCTAAAAGAGAGCTGCAGTATCGAACTTTCGGGTTCGGCATTCCGCTGGAAGTATCCGCTGTGGTACTGCGAAAATGTGAAGGCGCACGACTGCAAATGGTTCGAGATGGCGCGGGCCGGAGTATGGTATTCTAAAGATGTTTCTGTCGTTGATGCTGTGATCCAGGCTCCGAAAAATTTCAGAAGATGCGAAGGGCTGACTCTTGAAAATGTTGTCTTCACAAATGCTGCAGAGACTCTGTGGAACTGCCGCGACATAAAAATGAGGAATGTTTCGGCCAAAGGCGACTACTTTGCAATGAACTGTGAAAATGCCGAAGTGAGCCGCCTCGTCCTCGACGGGAACTACTCCTTTGACGGCGCGAAGAATGTGACGGTGCGCGATTCCAGGCTGCTTTCGAAGGACGCCTTCTGGAACAGCGGGAATGTCACCGTCCGCGATTCCTTCATTTCCGGTGAGTATTTGGGCTGGAATTCCAAAAATCTCGTTTTTGAGAACTGCACGATCGAAAGTCTTCAGGGGATGTGCTACATCGAAAACCTCGTGATGAGGAACTGCAAACTTCTGAATACGACGCTCGCTTTCGAATACTCTTCGGTCGAAGCCGACATTACGACCAGGGTGGAGAGCGTGCTGAATCCGAAAAGCGGGATGATAAAAGCGGAAGAGATCGGCGAACTCATCATCGAACAGGACAGGATCGATCCTGCAAAGACAAAAATAACATGCAAAAATATTGTAAAAAAATCTGAAAGGCCGGAATGGCTGAGGTGAGCATGAATTACGATTTCGATACCGTCATAAACAGGCGCGGAACTGATTCCGTCAAGTGGGATGTGAAGGAAAACGAGCTTCCGATGTGGGTCGCGGACATGGATTTCAGGCTTGCTCCCGAGATCGGAAACGCGATAAAAAAACGGTTCGAACACGGTGTCTTCGGATACTCTGTGATCCCGGACGAGTGGTATGAAGCCTACATTAACTGGTGGAAAACGCGCCATGGTTTCAAGATGAAAAAAGAAGGGCTTGTCTTCTGCACCGGTGTAGTTCCCGCAATATCCTCGATCGTGAGGAAACTTACCACTCCGAATGAAAATGTCGTGATCCAGACCCCGGTCTACAATGTTTTTTTCAACAGCATCGTCAACAACGGATGCCGCGTTCTCGAAAGCCCGCTGATCTATGAAAACGGCGTATACAGCATGGATCTCGACGATCTTGAAAAGAAACTTTCGGATCCGCAGACGACATTGATGATCCTCTGCAATCCGCAGAATCCTGCAGGGAAGATCTGGGGAAAGGAAGACCTCGGGAAAGTCGGGGAACTTGCGAAAAGACACGGTGTCACGATAGTTTCTGATGAGATCCACTGCGATATCACAGAACCGGGCAAAGATTATGTCCCGTTTGCCTCCGTTTCCGATATTTGCTGCGAAATTTCGGTGACCTGCATTGCTCCGACGAAGGCTTTCAACATGGCCGGGATGAAAAGTGCGGCGGTATATGCCGAAGATCCTTTCATCAGGCATAAAGTCTGGAGAGCCCTCAACACAGACGAGATCGCGGAACCCAATTCTTTTGCATGCACTGCGGCTGTGTCAGCTTTCAATGAAGGCGCGCCGTGGCTCGATGCGATGCGGAAATATGTTTCCGAAAACAGAAAACGGGTATACGAATTCGTTGAAAAGGAGATCCCTGAAATTTCAGTCGTAAAAAGCGACGCGACCTATCTTTTGTGGCTCGACATCTCGAAGACAGGGCTCGAAAGCACGGAAGCCGCCTCGAAGATCAGAGAAAAAACGGGGCTTTTCCTCACAGCCGGAAGCGTTTACGGCGATGCGGGAAAACACTTCCTCAGAATGAACATCGCCTGTCCGAAAACGACTCTTGAAGACGGTCTGCAGCGGCTTAAAAGGGGAGTTTCCGAGTTTTAGGATCCAGAAAAGGACGCCAAAAAAAATTCTGTAAAAATTGCAATAAATCGCGATTTTGCTATGAAGGCGGCGATTTTTTTATTTAACAGTGGAGGGTTTTATGGCAAAAATCAAAAATGTTATCATCAGTGTTTTTGACAAGACGGGACTTGTCGATTTTGCATCAGAGCTCGACAAGGCGGGTGTCAGGATCTTTTCGACCGGCGGAAGCTGCAAAATGCTTGCAGACAACGGGATAAACGTAACGAAGATCGAGGATTACACAGGTTTTCCCGAAATGATGGACGGCCGCGTCAAAACGCTCCATCCGAAGATCCACGGCGGGATCCTTGCGCGCAGAGACGATGCAAACCACATGAAAGCTGCGTCAGATCACGGCATCACGATGTTCGACATGGTCGTTGTCAACCTCTATCCGTTCAAAAAGACGGTCGAAAGCGGCAAACCCTTTGCAGACATCATTGAAAACATCGATATCGGCGGTCCTTCGATGGTCAGAAGCGCGTCAAAGAATTTCAGAGATGTCGCTATCGTCACCTCTCCCGATGACTACAAAGCTATACTTGACGAAATGAAGGCAAACGGCGGAGAGATTTCGCTTGAAACGCGCTTCAAACTTGCTTCCAAGGCTTTCAGGCTTACTGCGGCTTACGACAGCTACATTGCTTCATATCTTTCGACAGTCGACTGCTGCGGCGAAAAAATCAGCGAAGACCCCGAATTCATAAATATGCAGTTCGTCAAAAAGGAGACTCTGCGCTACGGCGAAAACCCGCATCAGAAAGCCTCCATCTATATCGACAGCGAGGCTGAAAAAGGGACTCTGGCACTTGCCGAACAGCTTCACGGAAAGCAGCTTTCATTCAACAACTACATGGATCTCGAAGCTGCGAAAAATATAGTCAGCGGCTACACTGAACCTGCTGTGGCGATAGTAAAACACACCAATCCGTGCGGCGCTGCTGTCGGCTCAACTCTTGCCGAAGCATATACGAAAGCCCTTGCATGCGACCCTGTCAGCGCGTTCGGATCGATCATCGCCGTAAACAAGACGCTTGACGGCGAAACGGCTGAAATAATGAAGGCTCTCTTTGTCGAAGCTATCGTCGCTCCGGCGTTTTCGGACGAGGCGAAAGCAGTCCTCAGCAAAAAGAAGAACATCAGACTTGTCGAAGTCGGCGAGTTCGCTCGTAATTTTGCAATGGATGTCGAATTGAAGAAGATCTCGGGCGGAGTTCTCATCGAAACCGCGGACAGACGCGTCATCACGGAGGCTGATCTTCAGTTCGTGACCGAGAAAAAGCCGACTCCCGGGCAGATCAAAGAGCTCCTTTTCGCGCAGAATATGGTCCGTTTCATCAAAAGCAACGCGATACTTATCGCTAAAAACGGCGCAACGGTCGGTGTCGGAGCAGGGCAGATGTCAAGAATCGACTCTCTTGATATCGCGATCAAAAAGGCTCAGTCTCCGGTCGAAGGCTGCGTAATGGCAAGCGACGCGTTCTTCCCGTTCAGAGACTGCGTCGACAGAGCTGCATCTGTCGGTATCACGGCGATAATCCAGCCCGGCGGATCAGTCAGAGACCAGGAATCGATCGATGCCTGCAACGAACACGGTATCCCGATGGTATTCACCGGAATCAGAAGTTTCAAACATCTGTAGAGAGTTCTTCTCAGATCTTAAATGACTTTCAATCCCAAAAGGATCGTGTAGACGATATAAAGCGCTACGAGAAAGACGCCTGAAGCGCGGCTGATTTTTTTCCTGATGCCGAAAATGAAGAGGAACAAGGTCACTAATGCGACTGCCGGAAGATCTCTCGTAAGTATCTTCGGATCAACGGCTATGGGCGTGATTGTTCCGGCGATGCCGACAACGCACATCGTGTTGAAAAGGTTCGAGCCTACAACGTTCCCGAATGCGACACCGTGCTCGTTCTTCCTTGCGGCCGATACCGAAGCCGCGAGTTCCGGAAGCGAAGTCCCGAGCGCGACTATCGTGAGACCGATGATGAGTTCGCTGATCCCGAGGGCTGTCGCAATGTCTTTTGCAGCCCAGACGAGAGCGCGCGAACTGCTGACGAGAAGCGCCAGACCGAGGATTATCAGGCATATTGATTTGAGCAGAGACTCTTTTCTGTCGGTTTCTTCTTTGTTCTCTTCCTCTTTTTTGCCGAGAGAGGAAATCACCATTATTGGGATGAAAATGATGAGCATGGAAATCGCGTTGATGCGCGAGATGAAGCCGTCAAGAACAAGAAAAACGGTGAGGACTATCGTTCCGGCAAGGAACGGAAGCTCTTTTTTTACGACCGAAAAATCGACCTTTATCGGGTTTACGATCGCTGCGACTCCGAGAATCAAAAGAACGTTCGTGATGTTCGAGCCGTATGCGTTGCCGAGCGCGATGTCGGGGCTTCCTTCAAACGCCGATACTGCCGAAACGAGCATTTCAGGGGCCGATGTGCCGAATCCGACAATGATCATCCCGATCAAAAACGGTGAAATCCCCAGACAGTGTGCCAGTCCGCACGATCCGTCAACGAATTTATCTGCGCTCCATGCCAAAACCAAAAGGGAAACTATCAAAACTATTCCCTGGACCCACATTTTTACCTCACAAAAAAGACAAAATCGCCGGATTATGGTTGAAAATTCCGCAATTTCAAGATTATCGTTTTTTAGATAATAACGTAACGTCGTTACGCCGTTTCGCCGTAACGATGAATTGCGGCGGAGCTGAAAAGAATGTGACAAAATGTCAAATTGCCGAATTGGCATTTTGACTGATGGTGTAACATGTTAATTTTATTGAAAAATTTTTTTGGCACTTGAGTTGCTTAAATAAGCGGTCTTTGTTTTTTGCGAGGTGTGCTTTGAAAAGCAGAACTGTTTTGAACATAGCTTTGTTTATCGCGATAGCGGCGGCGGTACTTTCTTTCGTCGGATTCTTGCTCGCTTTCGTCGTCAAAGGTGAACAGGTCTATGTTCCGGTCGGAAAAAATTACTATAAAACACTTGAAGGAAATACAAGCGAAGAAAAAAAGGAGAGTTTTTATTTCGGCAAAAATCCCAACAATATGACTTCCGCTAATATTTTTGATTCCTCGTCGCGCCTCATCGCTCTCACTGATCAGCAGACGACGGATAGTGTTGAAGAGAGTAAGGAAGTTCCCGAAATGAGCAAGGAAGATATATTCTTTTATCTTGAAAATCCTGACAAATGTGCTCTTCTGCCGGGTTACGAACTTACCGGAACGATAGTCGCGAAGGACAACGACTTTTCGTTCGCCATCCTCAAAGGCAAAGGAAACGGAGGCGCTGTGACAAGGACCGGGGCCGAAGTGCAGGACGGCGTGATCCTTGCTTTTGTCTGGAGGAACATCGCGATCTTCAGAACGACGAGCGGTGTTAAATGCATCGGCGACGGTGTCGGAGAGGCTAAACAGATGCCTGTCCCCGAAGCACCGAAAATGGCTGGAGAGACTCAGCCGCAGCCGAAAGGTGATGATGATTTTGATATCAGGAATGTCGGTCCGAACCAGTATGTCGTCAAACGCGCAGACCTCAACAAAGCGACGGGAAACCTCGGCGCGCTCGCGTCTCAGGCGAGGATAGTCCCGTCGGCGAAAGACAACGGGTTCAAGATCTTCTCTATCGCGAAAGACAGTCTTTACACCAAGATAGGGATCCAGAACGGCGATGTCCTGAAATCGATAAACGGTATCGAGCTTTCAAGTCCCGACAAGGCACTCGAGGCTTATTCGAGGCTCCAGAGTGCGTCCAAGCTTTCGCTCGACATCGTCAGAAAAGGGCAGAATGAAACTTTAGAATATACAATAGAGTAGGAGGCATAAATGCTGGATCTGAAAAAGATGATTTTTCTGGCGGCTCTGATTGCTTTTTCGTTCACGAATGTTTACCCGGAAGAGGGAGACGGAGCTGAAAACATTAAAGTTCCGATCAATATCAACAATAATAAGTTCAACAAAGTCAGGCCGATGAATCCGAATCTGAAGAAATTCAACAATCCCAAACCGAGGAATGTCGATCTTGAGAACAAGGATGAAGAAAACGGCGATAAAAAGGAGGATGAGGCAAAACCGGCGGAAAATGCGGCGCAGCCCAAGAAAAACAACAATGAAGTCAGGACTGTGACTCCTCCGCAGCCGAAGAATATCCTTGACAAGGAACAGCCTAAGACTCCTGACGAAAACAAGCTTCTTGACGCTGTGAAAGTCGAGATAAACGAGCCTAAAGCAGCCAATATGAATCTCAAGATCAGGCTCGATTTCAAGGACGAAGAGCTTATGAACGTCGTTAAACTCTTTTCCGATCTGCTGCAGAAAAACTTCATAATCCCCGAAAATCTGGGCAAAGCAAAGATCAACCTCCTCTCTCCGCAGAAGGTCACTGTCGCTGAAGCCTACAAAACGTTCCTCACGCTTCTTGCGGTCAACGATTTCAGCGTTTCGGAAGACGGTTCCTACACGATAATCACGAAAGAAAAAAACATCCCCGAGATGAAGATCCCTTTTTATAAGGGCGCCAATGTCCCGGATCTTTTCAAAATGGTCGCGACTATCATGAAATTCGAGTATGTCACAGCGACCGATATAGACAAAGTGCTGAAACTTTTCAGGGACAAAGGCGCGACTTCGGTGGTCTTCGACGACAAGACTTTGATCGTTGTCGATTACGCAGCCAACATCAGGAAGATCATGATGCTGGTAAAGGAGCTTGACCAGCCTTCCGAGTCCGACAAGGCCGAACTCTATTTTATCAAGCTCAACCACGTCCTTGCAGCGGATGCGCGCAAGATCATAGAGGATATTTTTAAGGATTTCTCCAAAAAGGGGAACAAAAAAGGAAAAAACAACGACAATACGCCTTCTCTTGGCGGTGTCGGTAAACAGGGCGAGGCGAACGGCGGCAAATTTCCTCCCCGTCCTCCGTTTCATCCGTCATGGGGTCAGGACGACAGCGAAGGCCTGAGCGAGACTTATATCCACATCGTTGCAGATGAAAGAAGTCAGCAGATAATCGTTCTCTGCAACAAGGCGACCTACAATCTGATCCTTCAGGTAGTCCAGAATATCGACCGCGAAGTAGAGGGCGAAGGCGAGATCCATGTCGTAAAGCTTCAGAACGCGAAAGCAGAGGACATGCTCAAGACTTTGAATTCACTGTCGAAAAACAAAAAGGCTTCAGGATCTTCAAAGACAGGGAACAAAGGGACCGATGTCTTCGAAGGTGATGTCCAGATATCTGCCAACGAATCGACCAACTCTCTTGTAGTCGTTTCTTCGCTTCAGGATTTCAGGAACCTCAAAAAAGTCGTCGAGAAACTTGATGTCAAGAGAAAACAGGTCTTTGTCGAAGCTGCGATCCTCGAAGTAAGTATCGACAACAACCTTGAATACGGCAACGCATACAGCGCGATGGGTTATGAAGTAACGGTCGCAGGCGAGAAAGTTCCTCTTTTCTTCGGAAAGGCTCTATCTTCACCGACTCCCGGACTCGTTGCCGGAATGGTAGGCGCCTCGGTTGACGGAACAGCCGGAATGCCCGGTCTTTCGCTTGTTGACGGCGTTCCTTCGATCGGACTCATTCTGAACGCGGCGCAGAACGATTCCACTGTAAACGTAGTTTCGACTCCGCATCTTCTCACGACGGACAACGAAGAAGCCGAGATCACAGTCGGTGAAACAGTTCCGTTCCCGTCGGGAAACATCCTGACGAGCACGACAGGAAGCACGATAACCTACACCCGTGAAGATGTCGCGCTTAAACTCAAAATTAAACCGCAGATCAACGAGTCAGGCTACATGACGCTTGAGATCAACCAGGAAATGACTGAGCTCGGCGCGCAGACCGATTACGGTTACAAAACGACGAAAAGACAGGCAAAGACCAAGATCAATGCCGAAAACGAGCAGACGATAGTCATCGGCGGACTTATGAAGGATACAGTTACCGAAGGCGAAAACAAAATTCCGATCCTGGGCGACATACCTGTCATCGGAAACCTTTTCAAATATAAGAAAGTGAACAAGGCCAAAGTGAACCTGCTGCTCATCCTCACTCCGCACGTCGTTGACAGCAAAGAGGATTTCGAGCGTATCCTCCGCAAGAAAATGGAGGAGCGTGATGAATTCGCGAGGAAGTATTACGGCGGCGACACCAAATTCGAAGAGACGGTATACCTCGACAAAAGGCGCGGACCCCTTCTTTCGGTCGTCAACGCCGTCGGTCATCAGCAGGCTTTTGAGAAAGAGGAACTGAAAAGGATCGAAGCTGCCAACAAGAAGGAAAATTCGATCATGGTCACTCCCGGCGGAGAGGAAAAGATCATAGAAAACGACGGTGAAAATAAAAACAGACCGAAGAAAGACGCGGAAGACGAACTTGTTCCGGAACTTGACGACGAAGAGGATTGACCATGGCAGCAAAGCGCAAAATAGGTGAGATCCTCGTTGAAAAAGGATATGTCGACGAGGAGCAGCTTTCGGAGGCGCTCGCGGCGCAGCATGCCGACCGGCAGGGGACCGGCAAAATCGGGCAGTTCCTTGTTTCTGAGGGAAAGGTCTCTCCCGCGCAGGTGACCGAGGCTTTTTCAGAGCAGAGCGGGATAAAGATGGTGACGGAAGAGGATCTCAAGAAGCTCGATCCTGCGGTCCTTGGCGAATTTCCGATAGCCCTGGCTAAAAAATTCAAGGCTCTGCCTCTTTATGCCGACAATGATCTCCATGTCGTCGTCACCGACATAGATATGCTTCTTTTCAATCAGCTTTTTATGATCTTCCGTAAAAATGTAGTCTCGCTTCTTGTTTCGCCCGAGAAGATCAACGACATGATAAACCAGGCCTACAGCAGTGTCGACAACAAAGAAGAGTCGCTCAATGCCGAGGAGTTCGGCAAAATGGCGGACGAAGACGACACTATCCCTGACCTCATCGACTCCAACGATGATGCGCCTATCATCAAATTCGTGAACAACACGATCGCAAAGGCGGTAAAGGAAAAGGCCAGCGATATTCACTTTGAATCTTATGAAGACGAAGTTATCGTCCGCTTCAGAAAGGACGGCAAGCTTTCTATCGTCCAGCGCGTTCCGAAGGCAGCTCAGGCAGGTCTCATCACAAGGATCAAGATCATGAGCCGCCTCAACATTTCGGAAAAAAGACTTCCGCAGGACGGTAACATCAAGGTCAAGATCGCCGGGAACGACATAGACTTCCGTGTTTCGACCCTTCCGAGCGTCCACGGCGAATCGATAGTCCTCCGTATTTTGGATAAACGTTCGCAGAAACTCTCTCTTGACGAGAGCGGTTTCACCAAGCGCGATCTTGAGACGATGAGAAAGATAATCCACATGAAACACGGTATCTTCCTCGTCACAGGACCTACCGGAAGCGGTAAAACTACGACGCTTTATTCGGCGCTGACCGAGATAAATTCGCCCGATGTCAAGATAATCACGGTCGAAGACCCGGTCGAGTATCAGATCAAAGGTGTCAATCAGATCCACATCAATTCGAAGATAGGACTTACTTTCGCGAGCGGTCTCCGTTCGATCCTCCGCCAGGACCCCGACATCATCATGGTCGGTGAGATCCGTGACAAGGAAACGGCGGACATTGCGATCAACGCGTCTCTTACCGGTCACCTTGTTTTTTCGACCCTCCACACGAACGATGCTCCGACGGCGTTCACACGACTTATCGATATGGGGATCGAACCTTTCCTTATCTCGTCGACTGTTGTCGGTGTCCTCGCGCAGAGGCTTGTCAGGAAGCTCTGCCCGGCATGCAAGGAGGCCTATTTCCCGCCGGCAGCTATCCTTGAAGAACTTGGACTTGACCCGAAAGAATATGCGAATCATCCGTTCTACAAAGCGGTGGGCTGCCCCGAATGCGGATATTCGGGATATAAAGGAAGAAGCGGTATTTTCGAACTTCTTATGATAGACGAGGATCTCAGAAGGGCTGTCGTAGCGCGCAAGGATGCAAGCGATATCCGCAGGATAGCGGCGGCAAACGGAATGCTCAACCTCCGTGAAGACGGAGCTCTCAAGGCGATAAAAGGAATAACATCGCCCGAAGAAGTCCTTCTCAGAACGCAGGAGGATAAGTAATGCCGCTTTTTGCCTACAAAATAATCGATGCAAACGGCAAAGAGAAGAAGGGAACGATCGAAAGTCCCAACAGAGCGGCGGTCAAGACGAAATTCCTTTCTGAAGGCTACTATATCACCGAAATAAGTGAAAAGTCGCAGGCCCAGGGCTTCAGTTTTGATTTTCTCCGCAAGATCTTTTCTTTCGGCGCGAAGAAGGTGCCGCTTGACGAAGTCGCTTCGATGACACGTCTTCTTGCAACGCTGCAGAAAGCGAAGATCCCTCTTGTCGAGGCGATCGACGCAGTGGCTCAGCAGCAGGAAAACCCGATAATGAAAGATGCTCTCATCATCATCAAGGGTAAGATGAACGAAGGTTACAGTTTTAGTAAAAGTGCAAGGGAATTTCCTAATATTTTTGATGACTTGTTCTGTAACATGATCGCTGCCGGAGAGGAGTCGGGCGCGACGGACAAAGTTCTGATGAGGCTTGCCGGCTTCATGGAATCTCAGGTCGACCTCAAAAACAAAGTCAAGAGCGCTATGACTTACCCGATGGTGCTTATGATCGTAGCTGTTTTAGTCGTCGGCGTCCTTTTCACGGTCGTAATCCCGAAGCTTTCCAAAATGTTCGAAGATGTAAAGATGTCTCTGCCGATACAAACGAAGATCCTTCTGTGGCTCTCCGGTTTTATCGGAAGCTGGTGGTGGCTGATAGCGATAATGATCTTCGGAGGAGTCGTCGCATTCAACAAATACATCAAGACCCCGAAGGGCGAGCTCTGGTGGAGCAGGGTCAAGATCAACGCTCCGATTTTAGGCAGAGTCAACAGGCAGGTCGCGATCAGCCGTTTTGCTCAGACTCTTTCGACGCTTCTGCACTCGGGTGTTCCGATACTCAGCGCACTCGATATTGTCAAAAAGATCATTGACAACAAGATCCTTGAAAATGCGGTCGGAGTTGCCCGCGAAAACATCAAAGAGGGTGAATCCATCGCTGTCCCGCTCAAGAGAAGCGGCGAATTTCCGCCCATCGTCATTCAGATGATCGCGATAGGCGAACAGAGCGGCGAACTCGAGGAGATGCTTGAAACTCTTGCGGCATCCTACGAAAAGGAAGTCACGTATACGATGGAAAAACTCACTTCGATGCTCGAGCCTATGATGATCGTCGCTCTTGCCGGCGTTATCGGATTCATCGTTTTCTCTGTCGTCATGCCGATACTCCAGCTCAACGATGCAGTCGGTTAGGGAAAAGACTCTTTGACAAATTGTCAAATTGCCGAATTGGCATTTCTTTTGCTCTCGTAATATCTTGAAATAACTAATGAAATTTTGTGGCACTCGAGTTGCTTAATTTATAGGTTTTAGTTTTTTTTAAGGTTTTTCAGGAGGTTTTTATGTTCAGAAATTTTGTTAAGGCTTTGATCAAAGCAAATGCAAAAGAGGCTTCAAAAGGCTTTTCGCTTCTTGAGATCATGGTAACCATCACGATCATGACGATGATCATGGGCGCGGTCGGCGTCGGTGTCATGGGCTATCTCGACAAATCGAAGATAAAACAGGCGAAGATAGACATCGGCACGATCTCAAATGCTCTTGATCTTTATAAAACTGAGTTCGGACGCTATCCTGACAGTGACGACGGCCTTTCGAGACTTGTCGAAGAAAAGATCCTCAAAGAGAAGAAAGTGCCGCAGGATCCGTGGGGAAACGAATATGTCTACATTTATCCCGGCTCAAACAATGAAGACGGCTTTGACCTTTACTCTTTCGGACCAGACGGCAAAGAGGGCGGGAACGACGATATAACGAACTGGGAAGACGAATAACTATGAAAAGATCCGGATTTTCCATGGTCGAAATGCTTGCTGTCGCGGCGATAGCGATCGTCGTCGCCGGCTTTTCCGTTGCGGGTGTGAACCGTTTCGGACGTTATCAGGCAAGCGCGGACATGGGCGGTTTCAACTCCTTCCTGCGTTACAGCTTCATGCAGGCGGTGCGCAACAAAGAATATGTCCGCCTTGTCATCGACATGGAAAAAGGCTCTTACTGGACAGAGAAAAGCGAGACACAGTTCTATCTTTTCACTGGTGAGGCTGCCGCTGCGAAGGAAGAGGAGAATGAAAAACTCATTGAAAGGATGGAAAGCGGGACAACGAGCGATCCTTTTGCCGGTAAGGGTATGGCGCTCGATGCCGAAACGCTTCTGCAGAAAGCGAAACTCCTCTCTTCCGAGGAAGACCTGGAAAATTCGGATTACTACAACTATGAAAATTTTATTCCCGAAAGACGCTCTTTGAAAGAGATCCTGAAACCGCAGTTCACGAAAAATTCAGCCGAGAAGAAATTCTCGAAGAACCTGATCGTGACCGGATTTTTTGCCTATCACACTCCTGAAGTAGTGAAGAGGAACGACTTCCTTGACTCAGACAACAAGGGAAAGGAGCCTAAAGTCTTCATCTACATTTTTCCGGAGGGAAGGATCGAACCTTTTTATCTTTCTATCGGCGAGGAGACAGCTGACGGAGAGGAGAGTTTCGTTTACATCACATCGGATATGTTCCTCAATGTGAAGATCGGATCCGGCAGCTTTGAAGACGAGATCGAAGATATGAAGGATCTTCTGAAAGATGAGGATGCGGAGGGAAAGTCGTGATGAGATTTTCCAAAGGTTTTTCGCTCATCGAAGTCCTTGCGGCGATAACTATCCTCTCAGGTGTCCTTTTTGCGGCCTCCAGAATAATATCGGCAAGTTACATCTATGCTTCAAAGGTGCACAACATCTATCTCGGAACGGAACTCTGCCGCCTTAAGCTCCACGATGTCGAAGAGATAATCAGAGAGGACGGCCTGCCTGACGACGAGACCGAGGAAGAGGGCGATTTCGAGGAGAGAGAGTATGAAGGTTTCCGCTGGAAATACTCGGTAAAGCGTGTCTTTATACCGCTTCCTGATTTCTCGACAGGTGCCGACGACGGTTCCTATCTCGACCAAAGCGCATCGATGCTCTCTCTGGCAAAAGGGAATATCGAGGATTTTTTCAAGGAAAGGATCCGCAAACTCACTGTTTCGGTCTTTTGGGGTGAAGGTGTGAAAGAGTCTGAGAAAGTGGTGTTCACCGTGTTCCTCACGACCGACGGCACTGTGAAGACGTTCCAGCAGTATACCGGCGGCAACAGCGGCAACAACGGAAAAGGCGGCAAGGGCAAAGGCGGAGATGCTCCGAAAAACAGGTTCGAAGGGCTGAACAAAGGCGGATCTCCGCAGCAGCCCGGCAATATGCTTAACGGCGGCGCCGTCAAGGTGAAATGATGAGAAAAGGCTTTACTCTCATAGAAGTGCTGCTTGCGATGAGCATTACGGCGATACTTGTCACATCGGTCTATTTCTCGTTTTCGAACCTCCTGAGCGGCAGAGCCAAAATAAAGGCTGTGACTGAGAGGGAGCGCGGCATATATTTTACTCTTGAACTCATCCGCAGTGATCTGAAAAACGCTTATCTTACCGTCAACAAAGGTGCGCCGGAAGAGACGCACAAGACCATTTTCAAGAGCGAGGACGACGATCCGGTAAGCCACCTGACTTTTGCCGCGATAAACCATGTGAAAATGGCTGCCGGCATGAAACAGTGCGACCAGACTGAGATCGAATACTACGGAGAGAACATCGACGGAGAGAATGTCCTCATGCGCAGGGAAAGCCTTTGGGTCGATCAGGATCCCGAGCGCGGAGGCAACGTCTACCCCGTTCTGAAAGGGTTCAAAAGCATCAAGTTCGAGTATTGGCACACGACGACAAAAGAGTGGGTCGACCACTGGAATAGCGAAAGTCTCGACAATGTGAATTCTCTTCCGCCGAAAGTAAAGATAACCATGATAGCCAAAGAGGGCGCATTCGGCGAGGAAGATTACCTGATAGAGACTGTTGTAAACCTTAAGATGACTAAACCTTTTAGTTTTTAAGATGTTGAATCTATTGGACAAAATAAAGTCAAGCCTCCGCTCGGAAAAACGGTGCGGAACCGGTCGTGGAGGTAAAAAGCGCGGGTTTGCCCTTGTTCTTGTCCTTGTGATGATAGCTGTGATGCTTCCTATTGTCAGCGACATGAACTATGAAGCAAAGACAGAGTTCGACCTTGCGATGAACTACAAGCACAAGGCTGAAGCCCAGGCTCTCGCTTCGAGCGCGGTCAACTTCGCAGTCGTCATTTTTGATCTCCAGAAACAGGTCGAAGGGCTCCTCAAGCAGTTCAACCTCTCGAATCAGATAGAGATCTGGGACATAATCCCGATGGATACGGCGCTTTTGCGCACTTTCACCGATGCCGGTCCGTTTGTCGATATCGAAGATGTCGTAACGAAGACCGATACAGACAAGCCTGCCGGAGCAGCGACGAACGATGAGGAGGGCGAACACACTTATACTGAGACCGGCGACCCGATATTTCAGTTCCCCGGTGATTTCAAAGTGGAGTTCAAAGGGGAAGATACCAAGATCAACCTTAACCAGCTCGCCTACGGCACGAAAGGTGCGATCATCAAAATGCTTGAGGCGTTGATAGAACCTGAGTTCTACGACTTCATTTTTCTTGAGAACACTTCAAGAAGGGAATATGTCGACAGAGAGGAGCTTATTCAGAACATCGTTGACTGGGTCGATATGGGCGATGACAAGTATACCGACGGCGCAAAGTATATGACAGGAGGCGACGAGCAGTCGAACTATGATGATTTTGAGCCTGAATACAAGGTGAAGAATGCTAAATTCGACACAGTGCAGGAACTGATGATGGTCTACGGCGTAGACGATCTCGTTTTCAAGATCCTTGAACCGCACATCACGATCTATTCGACCGGAAAGATCAATGTGAACAAGGCCAACCACGATATGCTCGAAGGCTTGATAAGAGCCTATGCCGTGGACAAGGCACTTACGGTTTTCTACAACGAAGACGCTATGCGCGAGCTTCTGGGAAAGATCCTCGCGAAAAGGGCGCAGTACGGCTTTAACAAACTTGACGATTTTGTAAAGGCATGCGCCGATGAAGGTGTCAATCTTGACAAGTCGGTCTCCGAAGTCGCCGATACTACAGGAAGCGTCTACCGCATCAAGGCTGTCGGAATAAAGGAAGGGATCGAAAGCTGGGTCGAGATGATCGTCGACCGCGAAGGCAACATTTATTACTACAGAGAAGGATAAGTTTAAGAGGTAAAAAATGAAATTTGCTTCATGCAGAGCGGCAAACGGCGGATTTTTGATAGATACTTTCTCGAAGGAATACAATAAAACTACCTTCGAAAAGAGTGAATTCGTCGAAAAAAGTGCAGCCGCCGAACTTTTCAAAAGTTTTGACTACATAGATTTTGTCTGCTCTGGCAGGGAGATGCTCTACTATGCGAGAAACTATCCTCCGGTAAAGCACTCCTATCTTAAGAAGATCGTCGCGCAGGATATCGAATCAGAGACTCCGTTCAAAGAGGAGAATATGATGATCGAAGTCAAAAACTTTCAGAAGGGCAGCGGCGATATGAATGTCTTTGCAGTGGAGAAGGATGTCGTCCGCAAAGCTCTTTTGGACTTTGATGATGCTGCCCGCGAGAAAGTGAGGAGCATCGTCCCGGAGGAGACGCTCTTCTTCAAGTCGGATACTCCGCTGAAAAAGGCGATCTTCGTAAACGATGACTATTCGCTCATGGTTTTTGCCGACGGACAGATCGTCAGGAACGGCGGACTGAACGAGCTTAGAAGCGATATGCTCGCCATTTTCGGCGGCGAAGATCCTCAGGCTGAGCTTGATTCATGGCTCAGTGTCGCCGGCGATCTCAGCGAACCGGGCGAACTCAGTGATATCGAAGTGAGGATGCGTAAGACGGTGATCTCTTTCTTCGAGAAGATCTTTGAATTTTTTGCTCCTTTTGCCGGAGATGCGGGAGAGACGGCTGTTTTTATCGGCGGAGTGCTTCCTGAAGGGGCTGACAAGATAGTCCGCGGCATGGATCCATCTCTCTTTTCGGATTCATCGTTCATAGTTTACGATTTCGCGATGCAGCTTGAGATGATCTCCGAATCTGTTGACAATGACAGCACGGTGAATTTCGCGACAGGCGATTTTGCATACAAAGGAGGTTTCGCTTTCCTGAAAAAGAGGGCGATAATAGCGGTGCTGCTTTATCTGACGGCGATCGTCCTGCTTATTGCCGGCATGGAAGCGAGGATAAAGTATCTCGATGAAAGGATAGCGGCCGGCGAGGAGAGAACGAAAACGCTGATGAAAGAGGTCATCGGCAAGGAGATGCCCTCTCTGCGCCAGGCTTTGTCGATCATGGACAAGTCGATAAAGGGCGAAGCGAACATTGCTGACAAAAAATCGGTCTATCCATACAGCGCGCTCTACATAATGGAGGTCATTTTTCCCTATTTCACCTTCGAGGGGAGCACTATCGAAGTTTCTGAGATCTCGATAAAGGAGGAAGGGAAGATCAGGGTCGTAGGCACGAGCAACACGCTGGACGACATCAACAAATTCACTGAACTTCTTGAAAACGATCAAATGATCGACGAGATCAACAGAGGGCAGATAAACACAAGGGGCGACAAGAGCTCTTTCAATATTTCATTCAGCTATGCGGCTCCCAAAAAAGAGGATCCAAAGGCTAAGAAAGGGAAGAAAAAAGGAAAAGAGAACAACGATCAGGAGAGATAAATGAAAGAAAAACTGATAGAGGCGATAAGCAATTTCAGCGAACGCGAGCGCACTGTCCTCGTTGCGTTTCTGACTTTCGTTATGATATTTGTCTTTGTCACAGTCTGGTTTTTTATGAGTTCCGCGATCAACGACCGCAAGGATACGATCGTAGAACAGGAAAAGATGATCCAGGAGATGGTCTCCAAAAAGGAGCAGTTCAAAAAGGCCCAGGCTCAGGCTACGAAGATGCAGGACGGCATAGATTCGAGCAGCGTGAACCTCAATTCGGACATCTCGGCCGTTAAGGAGAGCGTGGGTATCCCGATAAGTTCGATAAAAGAGATAAAACCGCGTAAAAAAGGCGATATCAACATCGAGAGAGTCGAGCTCAGCCTCCGCGAAGTGCCGCTCGACCAGACTTTGACTTTCCTCTACGGACTTGAGAACAAAGGGCGTTATGTCTTTGTTGACTCGATAACCATCAAAAAGCGTTTCAACAAGCAGAATTATGATGTTTCCCTTGTTGTTGCGGCAATGAAGAAGGAGACTGCGAATGGAGAATAAACTTCGCAAACTGCTCGACAGGATCAGGAATCTGCCGGTCCCGGGAAAAGTTCAGGCGGCGGTCAAGATAGTGCTGTTCGTGGATGTTGCAGTTCTTATCGGACTGTGGCTCGGGATCGAGATATTTTTTCCGGATGATTTCATTATATCCAAGATCAATGAGCAGCTTTTTATAAAGGATCTTGCCCTGCTCTCGGAAGATGTCGATGTATCGCTTCTGGGCAATGTTTCGTTCGAAGAAGGGACGCTTCTGCAGAAGGGGAGCAAAGTCCTCACTTTTTCCGAACTTTCGTTCTCGCCGTCGATATTTGCGACTTTGGGCGGACATCCTGCGGGAAAACTCCATATCGAGGATATAAACTCGCAGGGCGGTGGACTTGATGCTTCTTTTGATACCAGTGAGAATCCCTGTTATTCGCTTGATGCCTCGGAAGTCCCTCTTTCACTCTTCAAGCCTTTGCTCGGAGAAGTTCTGCTTACAGGCACACTGAGCGGCGCTGGAGATCTTTGTTCAAAAGAGGGGAAGTATAACGGAAAAGCGGAATTGAGCGGCACAGATGTCGTCCTGCGCGGAAAAGTGCCCACTCCGATGGGAGATTTCGATGTCGGCAAGATAATACTTGGAGATGTCGGACTCGAGACTGAGATCGTTGACAGTAAAGCCGAGATAAAACGCCTTTCGATAAAAGGGATTGTTGAGCTTGAAGCAGTCGGAAAGATCACTTTGAATACGAGGAATTTCTCCTCTTCGAGGCTCGATCTTGAAGTGACTGCGAAGGTCCCTGATATGGCGAAGATTTCTGAAAATGTTGCTCTCAACCTGCTTGTCAGCCAGCTTTCGCAATACAAAGGCGAAGCGGAAAACACATTCGAATTTTCCCTTAAAGGCTTTTTGAACAAGCCGCAGATGTCCAGAACGCAGAAAAAGGAACATGAACAGAGATCCGAGCAGCGCCAGCAGAAAAAGCCCTCGGCAAGACCGCAGCGTCAGCAGAGGGGAGACCGTCTGCCGCAGAGAGAAGCTGTTCCGAAACCTATGCCTCCGGCTCCGGCAGCGGGAAATGCGTCACAGAATGACGATCTGAAGAAAAAGGAAGACGAACTCAAACGTAAGGAAGAGGAGCTCAAACAGAAGGAAGAAGCTGCAAAAGAGCGCGAGGAAAAGATGCGTGAAGAGCGTGAGCAGCGCGAAAAAGAGGAGCGCGAGCGCAGAGAACAGGAAGAACGCAGCAGGAGGGAGGAAGAAGCCAGGATCAAAGAGGCTCAGGAAGCGGCCATGAACGAGATCCGCAAAGTCCGCGAAGAGATGGAAGCTGCCAAAAAGGCGCGTGAAAGTCAGGAAGAAGGTGAATCTGAACAGCCTAAACCTGCGGCTGAAGAAAGGGAAAGTGAGGAAGAATAAATATTTTTGGAGGATAAAATGAAAAAAATTTTGATGCTTATGATCGTGTTTTCGATGTTTATGACGGTTGCGTGCAGCCCAAAGATGATCAAGGGGACGAACATTGAGGAAACGCCCGATTCAAAGGAGATCCTGACTGTTTTCGGCTACTACATCAAAGGCTTCAAGGAGCAGAATCCCGAGATCTTTCTTGAGTATGTTTCGAAGGACTATTACGATACGAACGGAACGGATGAGGCTGCCGACGATATAGATTACGATAAACTTATCGAAATACTCAATTCAGATGCATACCACAGCCTTGAAAAGGTCAGCATCACCTGCATTATTAAGGATCTTTTCTTTATTAACGACGCCGAGGACAAGGCCGAACTGGTATATTTTTACGAAGTCCGCTTCAAGATGAAGAGCTCTATCCCTCCGACGGAGGAAAACGCCTTTATCCAGCCTGACGGAATGACGAACCAGAAAGTTATGGAAAACAACAAGATGAAATTCGTCAAAGAAGACGGTAAATGGAAGATCGTGAGCGGTCTTTAAATAAAAACTTTATCTCTGAATATTATTCCTAATATCAAAACAAGCGGAAAAACAGAAAAAACGAACGGGAAAAAACGTCCGCCCGGCAGGTTGGTTTCTTTTTGCAGAAAAATCAGAGAAAAGAGAGTCGTTGTGCAGGTCACTGTCAGCAGGATGAGATCTGCAATATTCAACGGTTTCTGCCAGAAGTAGAACATGACAAGCGGAGCGAGGATCCCTGGAACCAAAGCTATTCCCAAAGGCTTGAAATTGCGTTTTACAAGTTCTTTGATCTCAGGAAAGAAGCATATTGAAAATGCCAGGATCACGGCCGTGAAATAGACTAAAGAAAGGAGGATGTGGTTTTTGAAAACTGTGTTCAGCGGAAAATACGCCTTTGTGCGCCGTGCCACCCCGAAAAGCTGAAGTCCGGCAAGGAACATGCTGCCGTAAAAACCTACGATTATGTTGAGGACAGTCCTCAAAACGCTGCGTGAGACAATGTAGCTCAGAACTGCGAAAATAACGAGAATGGCGAGCATTTCGAAGAAGAAGAAACTGTCGTGTTCGCTGAATTTGTAGAGAGTAAGAATGTCGAAAAGCGCTTTGGAAAAGTCTCCGCGTATGTACTGAAGCTTGAGTTTTGAGCCGGAAATCAATGCATGAATCAGCGGAATGTATATCACAGGACTGAAAAGAGCGAGATAGGGGATCTTGTCAGGTTTGAGCCCGAGGATATAGCGTGCGCAGAGAGCGAAATAGAAGAATACGAAAGTGAACCACGCGCAGTGGTGTGTCGCTACGAAATATGAGAAGAACGGTTTTTTGGCAAACACTGCAGTTTCAAGATAAACTCTTGAAAATATTACAAAGAATAAAAAAATAAAAAGTGAGATCTCTATGATTTTCCGAAATTTTTCGTTTTTCATATTTTTAAAGCTCTACTGTTGTTTCCTGCAGGAGAAGCGACACGTTGTTCATTGCCGGAATCTCTTTTTTAAGCTCGCTCACAAGTTCTTCCGAAGTCGATTCCGGCTTCATTTTTATGTGGTATGCGTATTCAAGTCTTTCGCCGACCGCAATCTCTTTCAAGGTGATGAGGGCAAATACTTTGCAGTGCTTTTTCAGGATCTCTGCCATTTTCTGAATGTCGAGTTCGTCGCTGCCGATGTTGAAGCGGAGTATCCCGTCGAAATATGAGGCTTTGCTGAGCTGCGAGAGATAGAGGATGAATGCTGCTATATTAAAGAGGAGAATCCCGGCAAAAGCCATGAAGTATGCACCGACTCCGCATGCTATACCGCTGGAAAGCGCGGCGAACATGAAGACTATGTCGCGTGAATCTTTGAGGTTCGTCCTGAATCTGATGATTGAGAGTGCGCCCAAAGTGCCTATGCCGATCGCAACGCTGTCGCCTATCGCGTGGATGACCATTGAAGTGATTATCGAACAGAGCATGATGGCCTGCACGAAATTGCGCGAATATGAAAGTCCGCGGAAAGTCTTGATGTAGGTGAGACCGATCGAGACCGAAAGTATGAAGGCAAGAGCAGTCGAATAGATCACGCTCAGCGATGAAAGCGATGAAGAAGAAAGGTTGTTCGTCAGAAAATCACTCATATATATCTCCTTGGTCAAAAACATTGAACCAGACACTGTCGGGGTAGTTGTTCCTTAAAATGCGCATCATTCCGTATCTGAATTTTGAAAAAGCGACCCTTTTGAGGTCAAAAGTCCTGACAAGATCGACCATCCACAGCGGAAGGTGTGACACCTGTCCTTTAAGTTCAAGTATGCAGTGGGCTTCGTGCCTGAAAATAGTTGCGGTATCATAACTTTCCATTCTTTCCTGGCACGGACGGACATTGAATGTATGCTCTTCGGCGCATTGGAGATTCGCGTCAAAAGTGACTCTTGCGTATTCGTCGGTCTCGCTTATCCACGCCATTCTGTCGTAGCGGGTTATGACCTGCGGTTCCGCGTTGTAGGAAAGGGCGAGGGACTGGAAAAGATCCATGTTTTTAGCATCGGTCCCTGAAAAACCGAGTTCGTCGGACGCTTTCGGCGAATAAAAAAGTCTTTCTATCTCGTCCGATTTTACTTTTGCCCTGAATTTCTGCCTGTTTTCCCTCAATTTGCACTTGATCTCCCAGAAGTATGGCGGCTTGGGATCTTCACCGTAGGAACGGATCCTCATGTTGAAGCGGTTTTCCTTTTTTTCAAGTCTGTTGTTGAGGAAAGTGTGAAAAGGGGAGTCGAAATAGAGGTTGTTTATCCGGTAAAATCCGCTCGGCGACATCTCCGAGTATTTATCCAGAAAGCAGTAGGCCTTAACAAAGTCTGATATCGGCCGGATCATCGAGCGCGGGATGTGGTATTTGAACTCGAATCTCTGCAGGACTGAAGGGATGTCGGTTTGAGCGTGTGCTGCCATTATCTGCCTTCCCCGCTGAGAAAGTTGCCTGACTGCCAGTCTTCGTAGAGCCCCATGAGATAGGCCAGATTTATGTATTTTTCGTAGATCTTGAATTCGAGTTCAGCCAGTTTCAGCTCCTTTTTCAGGATCTTTTCTTTCAGTTTTATGACCATCATCGGGTTCACGCCTTCGATCGAAGAATATTTCTGAAGGATACCGCTTTTCTCGATATCGTCTTTTCTTTCGGCAAGGGTCTTATACTGCCTGATCTCACGTTTCAGCGTCAGAAGGGCGATACGGATCTCCGTTTCCTTGATGCGGCTCTGCGATTCGAAATCGGAATTCTGTTCAAGAGACTTGATCTGCTTTTTTATAATGGAAGTCTGATTGTTTTTGAATCCCGGGATAGTGATCGCGAAACCTATCGAAAATCCGCGCGACGGTCTTTTGGTGCGGTCATCGGTATTGTATTCGAGGGCTATGTATTTGAGCCAGTCACGTTCTTTTGCCTGCTCCAGGGCGATCTCGTTCCCGGCGACTATCTCTCTGAGTGTCTGATAGCTGCTTTCTGCCTTGGTCGCGCCGTGGATATCATCCAAAGACTGCGCAAATTTTTCGATATCTCCGACAGAGACTATTTTTTCTTTATCGAAAGCGGGCGTCATCTCTTCGCCCATATCGTTTTTTACGATGGCTTCTATTGTTTCGACCGTTGATTCCACCTCGATCCTGCGCATTTCGATCTCAGTGATTTTGTCTTCGATATCCATTTTGTCGATCTCTGTCGTTTCGCCGGTTATGTCGCCGATCTTTTCTGTGACCGACAGCTTGTCGTTGAGAAGCTCACGCATCGTTTCTATGATCTTGAGCTCCTTTTTATGCTGGATGTAGGTGACGACGGCACGGTATCTTTCAAACAGGACTTCGGAGCGTGCCGATATATAATCGAGTTTATGCAGAGCCTGCATGTTTTTAACGAATTCCCGTGAAGATCTTGTTTCCCCGAATCCTTTGAAATAGAGCCTGAGGGCATATTTCTGCTCCATAATGTCGAAATTCCCCGTTTCGCTTCTGAATTCGAGTCCTTTTATGCCGGGAGTGTCGTTTGAATCATCGATTGAATCCGACATGGCCTTTTTTGATTTCAGGCGCGGGTCGTCTTTTGCCGCTTCGATGTATTCAGCGATAGTCAGATCTTTGCAAAAAAGGATAAAAGGGAGAAAAAAAATGAAGAAAAACGAAAAAAAACTTCTCATATCCTGCCCAAATTCAGAAATTTCGAGTTGTCATTCTGACCGAGGTCGAAGAATATGAAAATATTTCCGCTGTCATCAAGCGCGATCCCTTCAGGTTTTAATTCGGGAAACTCTTTCAGCGGCACGCTTTTTCCGTTTTCAAAGCGGTAGAGCCCGCCGCACTTTTCGCTCATGCAGGATGCTGTGAAGTAGAATCTGTCCCTGGAAAGTATATGCAGGTCGGAGATCTTTCTTTCAGGCGGCAGATCCACAGAAATTGTCTTTATTTGTTCTGCGGCGATCCTTTTTTCGGCAAAAATCGTTTCATAGCCGCTTATTTCGAAAATCACCCCTTTCCCTTTTTCCGAAAGCGGATCTTTGAAAGCGATGAAAAGCGAATCTTCGAGAACGGACATCCCTTCGATGTCGATCGATCTTCCGGCGATCCCTTTTTTTATGAACTTTGCTTCGTCAGTATCATATCTTTCGGCAAAATTCCTGAGGATCTCGTAAAAATCGACTGCTTTTTCAAATTCAGCATTGCCGCTTGAAAGCGAGACCCTTGCGAGGATCCTTCTTTCAGGTTTAAGTTTTCCCTTTTTGGAGTAGCTGAGCGACGACATTATGAGATAAGTGTTTTCACGTTCTTTCGCTATTGATTCCAGATCATTGATCTTATTTAGATTCTTTATCGGAATGGTTTTCGTTTCGCCGTTTTTCCCGATTTCAAAAAGAAGGGGCGTCTTTTTTTCGGTCTCATCCGAAACCACCAGAAATTTTCCGGTTTCAGGAACGAAGACTGCGCCTGAAGCCTCGATCTTTGTGTTCCCATTCCATTGTATTGATGTCTCAGAAAGCGTCTCTGCATTTCTTTCCGCAGTGTCATTCCGCGTTGGATCCGGGTCATTCTGTGATCTGTTCAGTTCATCTTTGTTTTTTTCCTTGGCCAGAAGTTTGGGCTGTGTCGCCGAAAAGACCTTTGCAAGATTGCCCAAGACATTCTGAGAGTATGTGATCGAAACTTTTTCTCCGAGAATGAATCCGTTGTCTTCAGGGATCTTTATAACGATCTCTCTTCCCCAGAGCGCGATGTTCGGGTTTCTCAGAAGGCGGACCGGAAGCTGGATTATCCTGCCTCCGAGCCCTGTGACCACGCCTGTCACCTGCTGCAGCGAGTGTGAGTTCGATACCGTTACTTTATCGCCTGTCTTGATGACGGAAAACTGCGATTCGGGAATGTAGCCTTTTACAAACGACGGTTCTTTGTTGACGATCGAAAGGATAGGGCTGTAGGCTGCGATCTTTTCTCCCCCTTTGAAGAAAACTTTCTCACCGTTCCCGTTTTTGATGAATACGCTGCCGATTATTCCTTCGAAGGGAGCATATACTGCCATATCGGAATTCTGCCGCTCAAGCGATTCAAGTTCGGCTTTCAGTTTTTCTTCCTGCGCCCCTTCGGGAGTCTCACCGCTTTCAAGCATTTTTGTGTACATCCGGTTGATCTCGGCAAACTCCTTTCTGCGCTCTACAATGGCCGATTCAAGAGATTCGATCTGGATCTCTATCGGATTTTTGACCGAATCGGATATCTTCACGCTTTTAAGCCCGCCGGCGAGCACTTTGTTGATCTTGAGCTGGTTTTCAAGGGTCTGTATCTGTGCGCGGAGTTCACTTATTACAGCCCGTTCCTCCGCCTTGTTCTGGAGGATTTTTGATTTGATCTCTTTTTCGCTCATTCCGCGTTTTGTCTCGATCTGAAGCAGCTGGCTGCGGATATCGGCTATGCGGAGCGCAAGTTCCTGGCTTTCAAGCTCGGCGAGTTTCTGCCCTTTGTAGACAGTGTCGCCCTCCATGACGAGGACCTTTTTGATGCTGACCGGAGTCTCTGAATTTATTATTGTTTCATTCGATTCGGCAAACCCTTGAAAAGTCGTAGTTTCGCCGCCCGAATAGATGATTATGCAGACAACAGTCGTTATCAAAAGCGCAATGAATGTGAAAAGCAGACCGAGCCCGTGGATTTTGTCATTATACACGAAGCAACCTCTATTAACAAAAAACAATAACATAAGTTAATAGTGAAAAAAAATGTTTTTGTAAAGGGTTTTTTTTCGAAAAAACCGCTGAAAGCCTTGTGAGAAGCGGGCGTTAAAGAGGCTCGGTCATTTTTTTAGATTTTTTTTCTTGACAATTAGTCTTGGCTAATTATTGTTAGCGTCAGCTAATTTGGTTTTGCTCATTGAATATAATGAGAAATGTAATATTGGTAATCTTTTTGTGGAGAAAACATTGATACCTTTAGTTTTGGCAGATGCCGGTGAAGAACAGGTCATAAAAAAGATCGGCGGAAATGATGAAGTCAAACATCATCTTGAAAATTTAGGATTTACGGTCGGATCGACTGTCACTGTCGTAAATTCGCTTGCAGGAAACATCATTGTCAAAGTAAAGGAGTCCCGGGTCGCGATAAACGAGGATATGGCCCGCAAAATCATGGTTTGAAGTCTAATTTTTGGAGGTATATAAAATGAAAACTTTACGCGAAGCAAAAATCGGTGAAACGGTGAAAGTTGTAAAACTTCACGGCGAAGGTGCCGTCAAAAAGCGCATCATGGACATGGGAGTCACGAAAGGAGTTGAGATTTTCGTCAGAAAAGTCGCTCCTCTCGGCGACCCGATCGAGGTCACTGTCAGAAATTACGAGCTCTCTTTGAGAAAAGAAGATGCCGAAATGATTGAAGTCGAGTAGGGGAGGAAAAAATGGCTGAAAAAATCAGAATCGCACTTGCGGGAAACCCGAATTCGGGAAAAACCACCCTTTTCAATGCTCTCACAGGGTCAAATCAGTTCGTTGGAAACTGGCCGGGAGTCACAGTCGAGAAAAAAGAGGGAAAACTCAAAAAACATGAAGGCGTTATCATTACGGACCTTCCCGGAATCTACTCGCTTTCACCTTATACTCTGGAAGAAGTCGTTGCGAGAAACTATCTTATCGGCGAGCGTCCCGACGCAATTTTGAACATCGTCGACGCGACGAACCTTGAAAGAAACCTTTACCTTACGACTCAGCTTGTCGAACTCGGGATTCCGGTCGTAATCGCTCTCAATATGATGGATCTCGTCAAAAAATCGGGCGATAAAATAGATGTTGCCGAACTTTCGAGACAGCTCAAATGCAGAATTGTCGAGATTTCCGCTCTCAAAGGCGACGGAATTACAGAAGCGGCGGAAGCAGCAATCAAAGCGGCAAAAGAGACAAAAACCCTGCCTCAGCATTCTTTCTCGGGCCCTGTCGAACACGCAATAGCCCACATCGAGGAAGCTGTTGTCCACGGTATGCCCGAAGAACAGCAGAGATGGTACGCGATCAAAGTTTTCGAGCGTGACGACAAAGTCCTTGAAATGCTCAAAATCGAAAAAAGTCTTCTCGACCACATCGAAGCGGACATCAAGGCTGCCGAAAAAGAGCTCGACGACGACGCGGAAAGCATCATCACGAACGAGCGTTACATCTACATCGCCGAAATTCTGAAATCGAGCTACAAAAAGGCGAATGCAGGCGAGCTCTCCAATTCTGACAAAATCGATAAAATCGTGACGAACCGCTGGTTAGGCCTTCCGATCTTCGCGATCGTCATGTTCCTTATTTACTACATTTCAATGGTAACGGTCGGCGCGGACGCTACTGACTGGGCAAACGACTGTCTTTTCGGCGACGGCTGGCACATGTTCGGGATCGGAACAGGCGACTACGAGGAAGAAGCTGAAAAATACGGCGCAGCACACAACGCTTTCGACGCTTATGAAGTCATCGTAACAGCAAAAAATGAAGAAGGCGAAGAAGAAATCAATGCGGAAGAAACGATGAAAGCCGCAAAAGAACTCCAGCCCGAAAAACAGTATATAGCTTACGACGTCGAAGACGAGGAAACTCTCGAACATTCAAATATCAACGTTTTCTACGACGGCGAAGTCAAAGTGGCGGAAGACGACGCGGAAAACGAAGCAAACGGAATGTCTTTCAAAGAGGCTCTCTCCTACTTCGAGGAAAAAGGATTCGACGAACCTGATCCGGCTGATTACGGCGCATGGATCCCGGGAGTTCCCGTTCTCGTTGAAAAAATACTGGATGCGATCGGCTGCGCAGAGTGGCTCAAAGGGCTCATCCTTGACGGTATCGTTGCCGGAGTCGGCGCGGTCCTCGGATTTGTCCCGCAGATGCTCGTCCTCTTCTTCCTCCTCGCATTTGTCGAAGCGTGCGGATATATGGCGCGTATCGCTTTCGTCCTTGACAGGATCTTCAGAAAATTCGGACTTTCGGGCAAATCGTTCATTCCGATGCTCGTAGGAACCGGCTGCGGCATCCCCGGCGTCATGGCAAGCAGAACTATAGAAAACGAGCGTGATCGCAGGATGACGATCATGACGACGACTTTCATCCCGTGCGGCGCGAAAGTTCCTTTCATCGCGATGGTTGCAGGTGCGATTTTCGGAGGCTCGGCATGGGTCGCTACAAGCGCATACTTTGTCGGAATGGCAGCGATCATCATCTCCGGCATCATGCTCAAAAAGACGAAAATGTTCGCAGGCAACCCTGCTCCTTTCGTAATGGAGCTTCCTGCTTACCACATGCCGACATTCGGAAATGTTCTCAGATCGATGTGGGAGCGCGGCTGGTCGTTCATCAAAAAAGCGGGAACGATCATCCTTGTTTCAACGATCCTCGTATGGTTCACCTCATTCTTCGGCTGGACTGACGAAGGTTTCGGAATGCTCGCCGAAGACCAGCTCGATTCTTCGATCCTAGCATATATCGGCAAAGGCATTGCATGGATCTTCGCTCCGCTCGGCTGGGGAAGCTGGCAGGCGGCTGTCGCATCGGTCACCGGACTTGTCGCAAAAGAAAACATCGTCGGCACGATGGGCATTCTCTACGGCGCAGGCGATATGACGGCTTGGGAAGCTATGGCTCAGGCATTCACGGGAATCACCGGATATTCGTTCCTGGTCTTCAACCTTCTCTGCGCTCCGTGTTTTGCTGCGATCGGTGCTATCAAGCGTGAAATGAACAACACGAAATGGACTTGGTTCGCGATCGGCTACCAGTGCGGTTTCGCTTATGCAGTCGCACTTATGATCAACCAGTTCGGCAACCTGTTCACCGGCAACTTCTCTCTCTTCAACATAATATTCATGATAGCCGCTTTCGCTTGCCTTGCAGGAATGATCTACATGCTTTTCTTCAAGCAATACAGCGAAGCGACAAAACTTTCAGTTACGGCAGGTAAATAATGGGAACAATCCTTGTGCTGGCAATATTGATGGCGGTGGTTGCCGCCATCATCCTCAATCTTGTAAAAAACAAGAAACAGGGAAAATCCTCATGCGGATGCAACTGCGGCTGCTGCCCGATGTCAGGAAGCTGCCACACTTCAAAACACCTGACAGTCCTTGAAATCGAAGGAATGATGTGCGGCATGTGCGAAAGTCATGTCAACGACGCGATCCGCAACAATTTCAAGGTAAAAGAGGTCAAATCGTCGCACAAAACAGGCCTCACGCAGATAACAAGCGACGAGCCGCTCGATGAGGAAGAATTGAGGAAAGTAATCAAAAGCACAGGATACGGAATAAAGAGCATTGCAAAACGTTGATATTTACAAAACTAACAACCTCCTCCGTGTAATAAAAGGGAAAGAACTTTTCGGACTAATAAACCGCACCGTCCCTATTGATTCTTTCCCTTCGTTTTTTGATCTGCTCTTTTAAAATTTCATGACATGGAGACAAAGATGAATTTGCAGTTAGGCGATGTTCAGACAACGGCATTAATTCCGCTGGCGGTAAAAGCAAGCGAAAGCAGGCGTGAAAATCCGCGTGTAACCGACAAAAAAGCAGTGGAGATCGTTGAAACTATAGGCATTGACATCTCAAAATATGACAAGTTTATGTCTCATGAAGGAGTTATTGCCCGCACGATCATGCTCGACAGACAGCTGAAGGAAATCATCATAAAAACTCCCGAAACTGTGGTCATCAATCTCGGTGCCGGATTCGACGACCGGTTCTCCCGCGTTGACAACGGAAAAATCCTCTGGTTCGACCTGGATCTCCCTGATGTGATCACTGCAAGAAAAAAGGCTTTCCCTGAAAAAGAAAGAGTGACTATGATTGCCGGGAACATATTGGATTCAGACTGGTGCAAACCCGTTCAGGAAGCCCTTTCAGAGAAAAAAACAAAGCCCGTTTTTCTTGCTGAAGGCCTTTTCATGTATATCACAATGGAACAGATACGGACTTTTCTGAATATCCTGAAGGAAAATTTCCCCGACGGAGGAACACTTATCGCAGAGCAGAACAACAAACTTATGGTAAAAAACGAGAAGTTTCACGATACCATAAAAAACACAAACGCCCATTTTGTCTCAGGCACCGATTCTGGTCAGGAAATAGCCGATCTCGTCAAAGGATTCCGCCTTGTCGAAGAACACAGCTTCAACGAAGAGATGAAAAAACACAGCATCCGCGGAAACCTGTTCGCATTGCTGCTGCCCAAAATGAATGACCGCTGGGCAACATTCGAGTGGTAAGGATGATGTAAAAATGCAAATCAACAATTATTTTTTTGGATTTTTTTAACAACTTATTTTTATTGGAGGTTTTTCATGCGTAATTTCTTTTTTGCGGCAATGATTTGCTGCGCAGTATCTTTTTCATTGTTTGCTCAGGAATCTCAGGCAAACGAAGAAACAAAAGAATCAACAGTCGAGGCTGCAGAAGCTCCCGCTGAGGGAGAAGCTGCTGAAGCGGAAGAAGAAGAGAACAAACTCGCTTTTGAGCGCAGACCCTATTTCAACGCCACTGTTTTCGGCGGAGTTTCGGCAGGGATCAACATTGAAGACGGCGATGTCAACAAGGAAGAGAGCTACGAGATAGGTCTCGACAACCTGATCCTTGACCTGCAGGGCGGAGACAGAATGTTCAACGGCCGCGCCATGGTCGATTTCGGATCGGTCGATGACGAAGGCAGAATGACGCTCGATGTCATCAAAAACGTATCTTTCAGGATGCAGCATCCATCGTTCAGGAATGCGGCGGGAACTTTCGGACTCGATGTCAATCTTCAGGCTGGTCTATTCGAAATGCCTTTCGGTATCGAAACGGGATATGACCATGAAGTCGCCTTCGCAAATTCGGCGATAAAAGAAGACTTTTTCGGCGGAGCTTTCAACGATCTCGGCTTTTCTCTCGGTATAGACCTCATTTTCTCGAAAGAATCCGACCTTGCTGTCACACTTTTCGCCTTCAACGGAGCAAACGAAACGATGCTTGACGGAGAAGCGAACCTGTTCCGCACTCCGGCATTCGGGGCTGATATCCGTTTCAACAAAACCGGCGATTTTTACGCTACCGCAGCAGCTTCTCTTGTTGTAGGCAAGGCTTACAGAAACTACGGCTTCGATGTTTACAATTTTGAAGAAGAAGAGATCGCTTCCTACAAAAACGGCGAAGATCTTGATCAAGATAAAAACAATGTCCTCATGGCGATCGGCGCAGATCTCGGCTACAACGTAAACGATGACATTTCCGTCGGCTTCAAAGGCGAATTCGGCCTTACTCACCGCGCTCTTTACAACCCCGATTTCCAAAACGGCAAACTTATCTCCGACGGCGTAAAAGATGCTGATTCCTCATTGACTTCATGGGGACTTTTCGCAATGCCTTACGCAACGCTCTGGGATGTTGACATGATGGCGAGAGTTTCATACTTCAAAGCTCCGTTCTATGCAGAGAATATAGTCAGCAAGGATGATTCGAATCTCGGTGTGAACATTGCAATCATCTACAACTTCTGCGACTACGCAGGGATCGAGCTCGACTATGACTTCAACAAAACCACATTCCACGGATACGGCGAAAAGAACGGGACTGTTTCCGAGTCACTTGACAGCCACTCCATCGCACTTGCTCTGAGCGGCGCATTCGATTTCATCTGGGAAGAGACAAAAGAATAAAAACAAACAGATTTTTTCGTCTTCCTGCTAAAAGACAATTTTATCATTTTTTTCATTTTTCCTTGACAATTAGTCTCTGCTAACAACTATTTTCTACTCTAATTTGGAAGTTCTTTAATTTTGAAAAATTTTTTAAGGCATAAAATATGACAACATTGCGCGAAATAAAGACCGGAGAGACCGCAAGAGTCGTAAAACTCGGCGGAAACGGAGAGCTCCGTCAGCATTTTCTTGATATGGGGATAATTCCGGGAGCAGAGATAACATTCGTAAAATACGCCCCTCTCGGAGATCCGATGGAATTCAGGCTGCACGGATACGAACTGACACTGCGTGTGGCGGATGCAGAGCAGATCGAAGTAACTGAGGCGGATGCGGCGAATCCCGCGCTCCGGCAGAACCAGGTGGACGCAGGTCCGCTTTCCACGGAACATCCCGGCCTTGGAGAGAGCGGGAAATTCCATGACAAAGAGAGCGAAAACCCGCTTCCTGACGGCACAGTCCTCACATTTGCACTTGTCGGGAACCAGAACTGCGGAAAGACGACGCTTTTCAACCGCCTCACCGGATCAAATCAGCATGTCGGGAACTTTCCCGGCGTCACTGTTGACAGAAAATCGGGAGCCATCAAAGGGCACGCGGATACGCAGATCACCGATCTGCCAGGCATTTACTCAATGTCGCCTTACTCTGCCGAGGAACTGATCTCGCGAGATTTTGTCCTGAACGAAAAGCCGCACGCGATAATCAACATCGTTGACGCCACAAATATCGAGCGCAACTTATATCTGACGATGCAGCTTTTAGAGCTGAACATCCCGCTCGTCGTCGCCCTCAACATGATGGACGAAGTTACGGCAAACGGCGGTTCGGTCGATGTGAACAAAATGGAATCGCTGCTCGGTGTGCCCGTCGTTCCGATATCTGCGAAAAAGGGGCAGGGAGTCGAAGAGCTGGTTTCTCACGCGATCCACGTCGCAAAATTTCAGGAAAGTCCGCTGCGTCAGGATTTCTGCGGCAAGGATGACAACGGCGGCGCAGTCCACCGTGCGCTTCACGGAACGATCCACCTGATCGAAGACCATGCCGAAAAAGCAGGTGTCCCGGTGCGGTTCGCAGCGACAAAACTTCTGGAAGATGACAAACAGATCCTGCATAAACTCGACCTTGACATAAACGAAAAAGAGACTCTTGAGCACATCGTCATGCAGATGGAGAGCGAGCGTGGTCTCGATCGGAGCGCGGCAATAGCCGATATGAGGTTCTCTTTTATCTACAGGCTGTGTTCAGCTACTGTCAAAAAGCCGCACGAAAGCAAAGAGAGCGCGAGAAGTCAGAAGATCGACAATGTGCTGACAGGAAAATGGACGGCTATCCCGTGTTTTATCGCGATCATGGGAAGTATGTTCTACCTGACGTTCAATGTTATCGGCGCGTGGCTGCAGGAACTTCTGGAGAGTTTGATCGACCGTCTCACGGAAGTGACTGACGCCGGTCTGGCGGCTGCAGGAGTGAACGAGGTGCTTCACAGCCTGATCATTGACGGCATTTTTGCGGGGCTTGGGAGCGTCCTTTCGTTCCTGCCGATAATCGTGACGCTCTTTTTCTTTCTTTCAATGCTCGAAGATTCAGGCTACATCGCTCGTGTCGCGTTTTTTATGGATAAACTGCTGCGCAAGATCGGACTTTCGGGCAGGAGCATCGTTCCTCTTTTGGTCGGTTTCGGCTGTTCTGTTCCTGCCATAATGTCGACAAGGACGCTTCCGAGCGAACGAGACCGAAAAATGACGATACTTCTCACTCCTTTTATGAGCTGTACGGCAAAACTTCCGATCTATGCCTTTTTCGTAAGCGCATTCTTCCCGAAACACGGCGGACTCATCATGACAGGCCTTTATCTTTTGGGGATACTTGTCGGGATACTTATTGCGTTTTTATACAAAGGAACGCTTTTCAAAGGCGAGGCGGTGCCTTTCGTAATGGAGCTTCCTAACTACCGCATGCCGGGTGTGCGGAATACGGCGCAGCTTTTGTGGGAAAAGGCGAAGGATTTCCTGCAAAGGGCTTTCACGGTGATTTTTGTTGCAACGATCGTTGTGTGGTTCATGCAGAGCTTCAACTGGAAACTTCAGTTGGTCGAGGATGCCGAACTTAGTATGCTCGCATCTGTTGCTCGGCTTATCTCTCCGGTCATGAAACCGATAGGACTCGGTGACTGGCAGATCGTCGTTGCGCTTTTCAGCGGCTTCATGGCAAAGGAAAGTGTGGTCTCGACTCTTGAGATCCTGTTCGCAGGCGGCGTTGAAACTATGATGACGAGTCTCACTGCTGCAAGTCTTCTTGTCTTCAGCCTGCTCTATACTCCGTGTGTTGCGGCTGTCGCCTCAGTAAAGCGCGAGCTCGGTGCAAAATGGGCTGCAGGCGTTGTCGTATGGCAGTGCGTGATCGCATGGCTCTGTTCACTTGCTGTATATCTCATCGGCAAGGCGATCGGAATGTAGGAGGCTGTAATGCTGGCGACGATCATAATCTCACTCTTGCTTCTGACAATGTTCGTATCTGCATTGGTCAGCATCATAAGAAAACGTATGCGCGGCGACTGCGGATGCGGAATGGGGTCTGAATGCGGGAACTGTTCCTCATGCAGAGCAAACAAGAAAAATCCCAGACGCTGACACAAGTTTTTATTCCTATTGACTTTCTTACTTTCAACATGATAATTCGCCGCTTTTTGAGTGTTTGGGAGCGCTTTTTCCGATGAGACGTGAAATAGACATGCTTAACGGCGGGCTTGCCGCAAAGATCCTGCAGTTCGCCATCCCTCTTGCTCTTACGGGCATCCTGCAGCAGTTTTTCAATGCGGCAGATGTCATGGTCGTCGGGCGTTTCGCAAGCAAATTCGCGATGGCGGCCGTTGGCTGCAACACTCCTGTCATAGGTATCGTCGTCAACCTTTTTGTCGGGATATCGACCGGTGCGACTGTCGTTATCGCCAGGTGCATAGGGAAGGGTGACCGTGACGGCGTGAAGAAGGCTGTCCACACTGCGGTGTTTTTGAGTCTTGTCTGCGGAAGCGTGATGGCGCTGCTTGCACTTGCTGTTTCAAACCGCATAATGTCGCTTCTTTCGGTGCCTGAAGAGGTGCTGCCGATGGCGCTTTCATACTTTCGTATCTACATTTCGGGGCTTCCGGCGATTTTGCTCTACAACTTTGAGTCGGCTATCTTCCGCTCGAAGGGCGATACGAACACTCCGCTTGTCTGTCTTGTCGCGGCGGGAATAATAAATGTTCTGCTCAATCTGTTTTTCGTTCTCGTTCTGAAAATGGGGGCGGAAGGGGTCGCGATAGCCACAGTCATTGCAAACATTCTGAGTTCAGGTGCGATGTTCATCGTTCTTCTGCGTTCCAAAAGCGATGTCGGGATAGAGTTCCACAAGATCGGTGCGGATCACGCATCTCTTCTTGAGATCCTGCGCATCGGCGTTCCTGCAGGTGTCCAGAGCATGGTCTTCGCCCTTTCGAACATCATAATCCAGTCTGCGATAAACTCGCTCGGTGCCGACGTCATGGCTGCATCGGCCGCCGCTTTCAATACCGAGATCTTTGTCTACTTCATAGTGAACGCTTTTTCTCAGGCGTGCACCGCTTTCATCGGACAGAATTACGGTGCCGGAAAGCTTGACCGCTGCCGGAAAGTGACTCTGCATGCGTTCTGGATGGACTGCGTTTTTATGTTTGCGCTCGCTCTTCCGATAATATTTTTCTCTCGAGAGCTTTTGAGCCTTTTCAACGGCGATCCCGCTGTCATTGAATACGGCAGGACGAGGATCCTCTACATCACTTCTTTCCAGATACTCAACCTTTCAGTCGATGTTATTTCAGGAAGTCTGCGCGGTTACGGCAATTCTCTCGCTCCGGCTCTGATCGCGCTTCTCGGCATCTGCGTGACGCGTGTCATCTGGGTCTTCACCTTTTTCACGATGAACAGGACCTACAGCAATCTTCTTGCATGCTATCCTATAAGCTGGAGCATCACAGCAACGATAATGCTCTGCTACTATTTCTGGTTTATGCGGGTCGCGCTGAAAAGGAAATCCGGCGGATCAACCCGATAAACTGCCGGCGGAAATTATTCGGTTTTGCAGGTTTCGCCGTCTTCGGCACAGCCGTTTTCGCAGTATTCAGTCGGGACATTCCAGAACTCAAGATAACCTGCGCTCGTTTCAAGGCAGTAATCATTGTTGATGATTGCAATATTTAAATCCATATTAAAGATGCAGGATTTTTCGTCCAAATCAGCGGGTCCTTCGCATGAATTCATGCAGTACGCATAGTTTTTTCCTTCATATTCTTCGCCGTAGACACCGATGGTTGTCATGCAGGTTTTTCCTGAGCAGTTTGTTCTGGAAACAGTGCCCTCGCAGTATACGGCAGTGTTTCCGTCGCAGAATTCGACAAAGGTTTCATAATCACATTCTGCGAGAAATGTATTGTCCTGATCGTCAGGAACTTTATTCAGTTTTATAAAATCTGTTCCCTCTTCGTTGCACGGCGTGTCGCACTGTTCAGTAAATTTGAAGGAGAGTTTTCCTTTGCTTGTTTCAAGACATAGGTCGGCAGATAAGGTTCCGCCCGCTTTGTAATCGGAGACAACATCGGATTTTTTGCAAACCACATCTTTCTTCGGTGTTTCGCAGCTTTCGTGGCATCCTGCGACATTTTTCCCTTCCATGCGTCCGCAGTGAAGACCGTTTGTGGTCATGCAGGTCTTGTCCGCGCAGTTTTCGTGAGAAACTTTCCCTTCGAGGCAGCGGACGGCCGTGTTTCCGTCACAGAATTCGACAAAAGTTCCGAAAACGCAGTCGGCATCAGGGTTATTCACCTGATCGTCGGGAACAGCGATGACTTCTTCGTCAAGCGTGAAATCTTCTTCCGGAAGGGTATCTCCTTCAGGTTTTTCGTCATTGGAATCATCAGTCGGATCGGCGTCATCCGGTTCCTGATCACTGTCGGAATCGGCGTCATCCGGTTGTTCCGGCGTCGTGTCGGTATCGACAGGCTGTGAATCGCTGTCATCGGAAGGTTCGATAGCGTCAGTTTGTTCCGTGTCGGCGACATCTTCGTCGTTCTGCGCCTCGCCCGAATCGTCGTCGTTGTTTGTTTTTTTGGAGCTGCCGCAGGCAGTAATTGCAAAAACCGTGCATAAAGCCAAAATCAAAAAGAATTTTTTCATCAGAGACCTCCGTCAAAAAAACGCTTTATATTAGGGAAAAGCGGATAAAAGGCAAGGGATTTGCCGTTCCGGAAACATTGTGGTAAAAGCGGCTGTTTTGCTGCGGAGGAAGTATGAAACTTGTAAGAATTGAAAGTACAAAAGCTGAGATGAAACGCGTGGAAGAGCTTTATCTGAGCGCTTTTCCTGCAAACGAGCGGTTTCCTTTCCGGCTTCTGAAAAAGCGTGCAGTTCAGGGAAAAGCCGATTTCTGGAATCTTTTTGAAGGTGATCTGTGGGTCGGTTTCGCATATCTTGTCCATTCAGGAGACCTTGCCTATCTCTTCTTTTTCGCGATCGACGAAAGACAGCGCGGAAAGGGTTTCGGCACCGCGGCGGTAAAGGCGATGATAGAACATTACAAGGGAAAACGGCTGTTTTTAGCGCTTGAAAACTGGCTTGAAGAGTGCGACAACCCCGAAGAAAGGGTGAAACGGCACAACTTTTATCTCAACTGCGGCCTGCATGATCTGCCTTACAAACTGCATGAACTCAATATGGTCTATGCGATAATGGGGACCGGCGGAAAAGTCGAGCCTGAGGAATACAAACCGATGATGGAGAGTTTTTTCGGCTGGTTCTGGCGTCACATGATCAATACCGATATCGTGAAATAGGAGGAAAAATGGTCGAAGTTGTCGCAGCACTCGTGCGTGACGGTGAAAAATTCATGATCTGTCAGCGCCCTGAACACAAATCGCGTCCTTTGATGTGGGAGTTCCCGGGCGGAAAAGTCGAAGCGGGGGAGACGCCCGAAGCTGCGCTTGCGAGAGAATGCCGCGAAGAACTTGAGATCGAGCTCGAAGCAGGGGGGAAATTCGCTGAATCGACATTCGTCTATCCCGATATTTCGGTGCATCTCACACTTTTCGAGGCAAAGATCGTGAAGGGAGTTCCGAAACTTCTCGAACACAGGGATATCCGCTGGATAACGCCTGAAGAAGCCGTTGCCTACGAATTTTCGCCTGCCGATGTTCCCTTCGTCGAGAAACTCGTGAAATAGAACGCATGATCCCGGGTCCCGATGCGCCGTTCTGCAGGAGGAACAAAACAGAGAAGCCTGAAAAATAACAGGTATATGCCGGCATCCGCAGGCTAATGACCTGTTTTACACTTACCCCATCTTCTCAAGTTCGATGCTTTTCTCTTCCCATTTTTCCATGAGTTCAAGGAGTTCGTCCTCGATTTCGCCGAGGCGTGAGGCGAGAGTCTGGTCGAATGCGGAAGTGGAGAGTTTGTCGCAGACAGCACTTTTCTCTTTTTCGAGAGTTTCTATTTTATCTTGAATGGAATCGATCTCTTTCTTTAATTTATTCAGGCGGTTGCGCATTTCTTTCTGCTGCGCGAAATCAACTTTTCCTTGTGAGTCGTCAGGTTTGTTTCCTGTGCTTTTCGGCTTTGCGGCGCTGCTTTCTTCGGCGATGATCTCGTGCCCGTACATTTGGAGATACTCTTCGTAAGTCCCTTCAAAGTTGAAGATGTCCCCTCGCTTCCTGAAATATACGACTGAGGTGGCAAGCGAATTTATGAAGTGGGAGTCGTGTGAAACGAAGATTATGGTGGCCGGTATGCTTTTCAGTGTGTTGAGCAGGATCTCTTTCGAATCGATGTCGAGGTGGGTGGTCGGCTCGTCGAGAAGGAGAAGGTTGCCCGGAGTCATTATGAATTTGATGAAGGCAAGCCGCACTTTTTCTCCGCCGCTCAAGACCGCGATCTTTTTTTCCCAGTCGTCTTCAAAAAAGAGGAAGCAGCCGAGTATGTTCTTGATTTTCGTCATCATTTCAAACGGGGCGATCGATTCGACGAATCCCTGGACCGTCATGTCGGGCGGCAGTTTCGAGATCTCGTGCTGACGAAAATAGCAGATGTCTATTCCTGCACCGATCCTGCAGCTGCCGGCGGTGGGAACGAGTTCCTGACCGATGATGTTGATGAGGGTCGACTTGCCGAATCCGTTTCTTCCGACTAGAGCGATCCTTTCTCCGCGCCTGACTATCCTCTTGTAGTTGGAAATGACTTCAAGATCGCCGAATCTCTGCGTGATGTCGCTGAGTTCCGCAACTATTTCGCCTCCGCGCCTGGGTTCGGGAAGCCTGAAAGTCATAGTCGGTGCTTTGGGCGGCAGAACGATGAGTTCGCTTTTGAGTTTTTCCAAAGTTTTCAGTTTCGACTGCGCCATCGCCGCGTGTGCCGCATTGGTATGATTTTTGTCGTAGTAATCTTGTAAATCTTTGATTTCATTGAGCTGTTTTTCACGCTGTTTTTCAAGGAGAGCAATTTTGGCATCTCTTTCTTTGAGGTAAAAATCGTAATTTCCTTTGTAGACCGAGATATCGCCGTTAAAAATTTCCCACGTCTCTTCTGCGACATTGTTGAGAAAATCGCGGTCGTGAGAGACCAAAAGCACTTGTCCGTCGAATTTTTTGAGCCAGCCGGTCAAAAAGTCGATCGTGACGATGTCGAGGTAGTTCGTGGGCTCGTCAAGCATTATGATGTCGGGTTCTTTCACGAGGACGCGTGCCAAGGCTATGCGCATCTGCCAGCCGCCGCTGAGAGTCGAAGCAGGGCGTGCCCACTCGTCACGCCTGAAACCGAGGTTCAAAAGTATCGTTTCTATCGAGTTCTTCTGCTTGGTCTTAACTTCTATCCTGTGGATCTCTTCAACGATCTCGTTCAGGCGTATAAGCAGCTTTTCATCGGGGTCTTTGCTGGCAGCGATCTTCTCAAGAAGTCCCGACTGTTCGGCAAGAAGCGAATCGTATCTGCTTGAATCGAGCCCTTTTGCGACTTCTTCATAGACCGAGCCTTTGAAATTGTAGACTGCCTGCTGCGGAAGATATTCGATCGAGGCATTTTTTTTGAAAGTTATTTCGCCGGAGTCACTGTATTCGATACCGGCGATTATCTTCATCAGGGTCGATTTGCCGGAGCCGTTTTTGCCGACAAGCGCCGTTATGTGCTTTGAAAGCGGCAGATCCACATTGTTGAGGATCGTCTGACCTGAAAACTGTTTTGAAATTCCTTTGAGTAAAAGCATAAAAACCTCCGAAAAGCGGGGCAGGGTATCAAAAACTTGCCATTGAGTCAAACGGGCTTAAAATGCCGCGTTTTTATGATGCGGGGAAATATGAACGGAAAAAAGTGCTATATTCTTGATTTTGACGGAACAGTGACCGCTTTAGACACTCTGGTCGTTGCATTCGACAAATACTGCATCGTTGACTGGCGTGAGCTTGAAAACGAGATGCGTGCCGGAAGAAAAGAGCGTCATCAGACTTTGGTCGATGAAGTTGATTCGATGAAGGCTGAAAAGGAAGAACTCTTTGATTTTATTAAGAAAAATGTTCCTGTGAGAAAAGGTTTCTTCGATTTTGTGAAAAAAGTCCGCGAGAACGGTGACGAGATAGTGATCTTAAGCGGCGGTTTCAGAAGTTTTGCCGACCTTTTCATGAACAATGTCGAAGTTGAGGCTTATATCAACGATATCAAGTATTTAGGTGATAAAAACTGGGAACTTGTGCCGTGCCAAAACGCACTGCCTCCGCTCTGTGACAGAAACTGCTCAAACTGCAAGCGCGCAGTCGTCGAAAAGTATAAGAACGAAGGTTTTGAAACCATCTATTTCGGTGACGGCGAGACCGATTTCTGCGGTTCGAGATACGCCGACAAAATATACGCGACAGACGAGCTTGCCGAAAAACTCGCTTCCGAAAACGTGAAATTTACATATTTTAAAGATTATACCGATATTTTGTGAGGAAATTATGGCAAGAGTAATGACTGGCGACAGGCTCCGCATTTCGATCTTCGGCAGGAGGAATGCCGGAAAGTCTTCTCTGATAAACGCTTTCACGGGTCAGAACGTCGCTATCGTTTCCGATGTTCCGGGAACGACGACCGATCCCGTCATGAAGGCGATCGAACTTTTCCCTACCGGTCCTGCGCTCATTATCGATACTGCCGGACTTGATGACACTGGAGATGCTTTGGGGCTTGAAAGGGTAAAAAAATCAGTAAGTTATCTTAAAAAATCGGATATGGTGATCCTTGTTGTCGATGCCGCCGGAGCTGCCGGTGAGCTTGAAGACAACATTATTGATGAGTGCGAAAATGAAAAGATCCCTCTCATTCTTGTTCTAAACAAGTCGGAACTGACCCTTTCGGAAAGCGTTAAAAAATGGCTCGAAGGCAAAGAATATATTGCCGTAAGTGCTTTAAACAACGAAGGGATAGAGAAGATCACGAAAAAGATAACGGAACTCTCTCCCGCAGAATGGGAACCGCCTTTTCTGCGCGATCTTATCAATCCGGGGGACATCGTTCTGATGATAACCCCGATCGATTCGAGTGCACCCAAAGGGCGCATGATAATGCCGCAGGTGAGAGCCTGGAGAGACATTCTCGACGGCGGCGGGATAGCGCTTTCGTGCGAGCCTCAGAATCTGCAGAAAACGCTCGATTCGCTCAAAAACAAGCCCGCTCTCGTCGTTACAGATTCGCAGGTCTTTTCAAAGGTCGCGCCGATAGTTCCCGAAGATGTTCCGTTCACGTCGTTTTCGATCCTTTCTATCAGGCAGAAAGGGAATCTCGCCGAAATGGTAAAGGCTGTAAAAACGGTCGAAAGCCTTAAAGCAGGCGACAAAGTTCTTATCGCCGAAAGCTGTTCTCACCACTCTCAGGATGACGACATCGCACGGGTCAAGATACCGAAATGGCTGAACGACAAAGTCGGCGGCGGGCTCATAATCGAAACTTCTGCAGGCCGCGATTATCCTGAAAATCTCACCGACTACAAACTGATAGTCCACTGCGGCGCGTGCACTCTGAACCGCCGCGAGATGCTGCTGCGTCAGGCGGTCCCGGCAGAAAAAGGAGTTCCTGTGACCAATTTCGGAGTTCTCATAAGCTATCTGCACGGCGTTTTTCCGCGCGCGCTGAAACCTTTCGGAATCGAATGATCGAGGTGAAAAATGGTTACTGAAACAATGATCATAATTGCTATCCGGCAGAAAAACTGGGAGGCCGCGGCCGAAATGGTGAAAGAATATGCCGAAAAAAAGCCCGGGAGCGAAGTGGCTAAAATATCCCAGGCTGTATTCTGTGCCGATATGTCGCCGGTCGCCGCATGGCTGCTTTCGGTCTATTCCGAAATAAAATGGCGTGAAATGAACGAGGAGGAAATATGAAGATTCTGCTCATTGAAGGTCCTTTGCTTGATAAGATCGGCGAAAGAGAGCCGCAGATCTACGGTGAAAAGGGAACGCGCGAAAAACTTATCGGTGCGTTTTATGAAAAAGCGGCTCTGCTCGGAGTCGAAACCGAAGCGGTCTCTGAATACTGCGAAGGGGAACTCGCAAAGATCATCGTAAATGCGAAATGCGACGGTATCGTGATAAATCCCGGAGCTTACACCCACACGAGCGTTCTTCTGCGTGATGCGCTTTTGTGTTCAAGTATCCCTTTTGTCGAAGCACATCTCACCAACATCTTTGCCCGTGAAGAGTTCAGACACAGATCCTATCTGAGCGATGCCGCTGTCGGAGTGGTATGCGGGCTTGGAACGGAGACTTATTCAGCCGCTCTGGAAGGTCTGACCGCTTTTCTTAAAAAGAGAAAAAACTAAGGCTCTGCGATCAGGACGATCTTTCCTTTTTCAAACCTGAAAAATTTTTCTGTAAACGGGACGAGTTCAGAAGATTTGTCCGATTTTTCTATCTCGGCGAGAGAGTAGGTCGGAGTAGGAGTGAAGGCGGTGATCCTGCCTGAGATCATGCCGTCTCTGTCGTAAACGCTTTCTCCGATCATAAGATCCTGCGATCTGCCGAAGATCTCGGTTTCCGGAAGAGCGAATTTTTCACCGACCAGAAATTCCGCTTCTTTGAAAGTTTTTACTTCTGTGAATCGGATCATAAAACCTTTGCCGGTCTTTGTTATCGAGGCAATATGCCACTTTGTCCCGAACCCGCTGTGATAAAGACAGTCAAAATCCAATAAAAAATCACTGTCTTTAAATTTTGGCTTGAAAAGAAGAGAACCGTCTTTTTTCAGAACTTTTGAAAAAGTTCCTACGATTTTAAAAGATGGGATATTTTTCAATCTTCAACTATTTCGAGAGTGCACCTTTTCTGTTCACGTGAAGTTGCCGCGCCGAGAAGAACCCTTATTGCCTTTGCAATTCTTCCTTCTTTGCCGATAACTTTACCAATATCTGATTTTGCCACTCTAAGTTCAAGAATCGTTGAATTTTCACCTTCAACCTCTGTAACTGAAACTTCCTCAGGATGATCTACCAATTTCATAGCGATCTGCTCAATGAGTTCTTTCATAAAATCCTCCGAAAATAGAAAAAGTTTGTTTTTTTTCTTACTTTCTTACTTTTTTTACGAGAGAAGCAACGGTATCGGAACTCTGCGCACCTTTTTTGATCCATTCATCGTACTTTTCAACATCAATAACGATTTCAGCCGGATCAACACACGGATTGTAGTGCCCGAGTCTTTCGAGATAGTCGCTGTCTCTTTTCTTTCTACTGTCAAGAACAACAACTCTGTAAGAAGGTTTTTTCTTAGAACCGCCTCTGGTCAGTCTGATACTAACGCTCATTAAATCCTCCAAAAATTATTTGACTAAGTTGCCTAAACCCTTGAACTTTTTCATAAGCCCGCCCAATCCGAGCCTATTTATGCTTTTCATCATTTTTTTCATTTCAAGGTATTGCTTCATAAACTGGTTTATATCCTGGACCTTTGTTCCGCTGCCGTTCGCGATCCTTCTGCGGCGCGAAGCGTTGAGGATCTCCGGTCTTCTGCGTTCTTCTTTGGTCATAGAGAAGATGATCGCTTCGATTTTGGAAAGCTCTTTCTCGAAGTTGACCTTTCCTTCCATCTGTTTCATCGCCTTGCCCATGCCGGGGATCATTTCAAGCATGTTTTCCATCGGCCCCATGTTCCTCACCATCTTCATCTGTGCAAGGAAATCTTCAAGGTCGAACTCGTTGCTTCCCATTTTTTTCTGAAGGCGGACAGCTTCTTCGGCATTGATCTTTTCGGTCGCCTTTTCAACAAGCGAAAGGACATCGCCCAAACCTACGATACGGCCTGCGATCCTTTCGGGATGGAATACTTCGAACTGCTCGATCTTTTCGCCCATACCGACGAATTTGAGCGGAGCGCCGGTCGCCGCGTTGATCGAAAGTGCAGCACCGCCTCTTGCGTCACCGTCCATTTTTGTGAGGACGACGCCGGTGATCGAAAGTCTTTTATGAAATTCAGCCGCGACATTTACTGCTTCCTGACCCGTCATCGCATCGGCTACGAAAAGGATCTCGGAAGGCTCGACCGCGTTTTTGATGTTCGTGATCTCGTCCATCATCTCTTCATCGACCTGAAGACGGCCGGCGGTATCGATTATGATGACATCAGCGACATTGTTTCTGCCGTATTCGATCGATTTTACCGCGATATCGACTGGATCCATGCCGACTTCCGACGGATAGACGTCAACTTCTATTTTTGCTGCTAAAGTCTTGAGCTGATCTATTGCGGCAGGTCTGTAAACATCGGCCGGAACGAGCAGGACGCGTTTTTTCATCTTGTTTTTGAGAAGGTATGCGAGCTTTCCTGCTGTCGTCGTTTTACCGCTTCCCTGAAGACCCGCCATGAGGATGACTGCCGGCGGTCTGACGTTCAGATTGAGCGAATGGTCGCCTTCTCCGAGCATCGAAACAAGTTCTTCGTGGAAGATCTTGATGAACATCTGACCCGGATTTATGCTTTTCGCGACTTCCGTTCCGAGAGCTCTTTCCTTAACCTTTTCAACAAGTTCCTTGACGACTTTGAAGTTTACGTCGGCTTCTAGGAGAGAAAGTTTGAGTTCTCTTATTCCGTCTTTGATGTTGTCTTCCGTTAATTTGCCGACACCGCGCAACTTTTTGAAAGTCGCCTCAAGTTTGTCGGTGAGCTGATCGAACATTTCACCCTCTCAAAAAAAGCCGTGCGATTATAGTGAAATTCTCTTTGTAGTCAAGATTTTAGTTTATTTTTGACAACAAAAGTATATAATCGAACGTTGATTTTCGGGGGATTCCGTGCGGGACTTCATTGAACAGCTTGGTGCTAAGGCGGTGAGCACTTTCAATAATGTTTCTGGTTTCTGCGTATTCTGCCTGAAATGTCTGCGCGAATTCCTGCAGGGGTCGTTTTTCAACCGTGCCGCGTTCGATGTCCTTGTCATGCAGATATTTTTCACGGCGTATCAGCTGCTTAACTTTTTTGTCGTCCTCAGCGCGGTCTTCGGCAGCATCTTTATCGGGATCGTTTTTCAGACTGTCAAAAGTTTCGGTCTTGTCCAGTATCTGGGAAACATCGTCATGGGCGTTGTCGTTCTTGAGTTTTCGCCTCTTATCACAGTTGTCCTGCTCGCTCTGAGAAGTTCTTCCGCCGTCAATTCTGAGATCGCCGTCATGAAGGTCAACCGCGAGATCGATGCGCTTGAGTCGTTCGGGATAGACCCTGTAATCTATCTTTTTCTGCCGAGGATCATCAGTTTCATCATAAGCGTAACTGTCCTTTCTTCGCTTTTTGCGATAATCGTCCTTTTCAGCGGTTTTATTTTCAGCAGCATCATTTTCGAGATGAGTGCAGGGATCTTCTCCGAGATGATCACGAAATCGATATCGGTCTATGATATAATCATTTTCTACATGAAAACGATCGTGTTCGGGTTTTTCATATCGGTCATTCCGCTTTACAACGGCTGGAAAACACAATACCGCACGACCGACATCCCGGTTTCGGTGCTTCGCGGGATGATGGGCGTTTTCATGTCTATAGTTTTTGTGGAGGTGGTATTATTAGTTGCGAGATTATTCCTGAATTCTTTGTGAGCGAGACTGAACTCAAGGAGCGTGTCTCTGCGATGCGCGGTGAGCGTGCCGGTTTTGTTTCTCCGGATGTTCCGCTGCTTTCCAACTTGAGTGTTTACGACAACATCTCGCTTGTTCCGCGCTATCTGACGGACGAAAAAGACGATTCTATCCGGGCTGAAATAGTGCGCCTCCTCGATCTTCTTGAAATATCCGGTTCAATAGAGAAAAAAACTTTTCAGCTCGATTCCGAGACGATCTTCAAAGTCAAACTGCTCCGCGCCCTCATGCTGAAGGATGCTCCGACAGTCATTGACCGGCCGTTCGTCATGCTGAATACCGCAGCCGATATAAGTCCTGTCGTGAAAATGCTCAAAAAGATCTCCCCTGACGGGAAAAAAGTCATATTTCTCGATTTCGAGTGGAATAGATCAAAATATTAAACGCCGCCGCAAAATCTTGCCGATATTACGGGATATCGACAAGAACCGGCGTGATGATCAGATGTGGACAGCTCTTCCCAAAGCGCCTAAAAGTGCTTCAAGCGATGCTTCTGAAAGTGTCGGATGCGGATGGATCGATTCGACGATCTCTTCTGCAGTAAGACCTGCGTTCATTGCCGGAATAAATTCCGAAATCAGGTCGGTCGCGCCGTGACCGATGATGTGAACGCCGATGATTTTGTGCGTTTCCTCGTCGATCAGCACTTTGACGAATCCGGTCGTATGGTTTGCCGCTACAGCTTTTCCGTTCGCGCTGAAGGGGAATTTGCCGACTTTGAATTTAATCCCTTTTTCGACTGCCTGCGCCTCGCGGAGACCCATCGAAGCGATGGACGGAGTGCAGTAGATGCATGCGGGATTGTAGAAATAATCTATCGGCGCCGCGTCTTTCATCCCGGCGATGTGTTCTACAGCCCTGATCCCTTCGTGTTCGGCGGTGTGGGCCAGCATCGGTGTCGGGATGACATCTCCGACTGCATAGATTCCGGGAACATTCGTGCGGAAATTTTGATCGACTGAAATGAATCCGCGCCTGTCTGGAGTGATCCCTGCAGCTTCGAGGCTGAGTCTCGCGGTGTTCGGAGAACGTCCGACGCATGAAAGGACCTGCTCTGCCTCGACGACGTTTCCGTTTGCAAGTGTAAGGGTCACGCCGCTATCGGTCTTTTCTGCTTTTTCAACTGAAGTGCCTGTAATTATTTTGATCTTTTTCTTTTTAAACTCTTTGGTGAGTTCTTTGGAAATGTCAGCATCTTCCATCGGGATGATAGTATTCATCGCTTCGATTATCGTTACTTCGACTCCGAAAGTGCGGTAGACGAAACCGAGTTCGACTCCGATCACGCCGCCGCCGATGATAGCGAGGCTTTTCGGCAGTTTAGCCTGAAAAAGAGCCTGGTCGGAGCTGATGATCTTTCTGTTGTCGATCGAAAAATTGGGGAAATCGCGGACGACCGAGCCTGTTGCGATGATGATGTTCTCGGCTTCAAATTCGTTTTCTCCGACTTTTACGGTGTGCGGGGAAGTGAATTTTGCCTCTCCCTGGACGTGGCGGATATTGTTCTTCTTGAAAAGATAGGCGATACCCATTCTGTTCTTTGCCGCTGCGCCTTTTGCGTGTTCTATCACTTTTGTCCAGTCAAATTCAGCATTTGCAGTGATCCCGAACGCTTCTGCGCTCAGAATCGAGTTGAAAGTCTCGGCTGCCGAAATGAGTGCTTTTGTCGGGATGCAGCCGCGGTTGAGGCATGTGCCGCCAAGAAATCCGCGTTCGACGACAACAGGTTCAAGACCGAGCTGTGCAGCCCTGATCGCTGCGACATAACCGCCGGGACCTGCGCCGATGATGAGAAGTTTTACTTTTTCCATATTTTCCTCCATAAAAAAAAGAATAAACAAATTGCGGGCAATATTAGGAAAAAGCGCGGAAAAGGCAAGTTATTCTGCCGCCGGTCCCTGTCGTGATCCCGTGATCCGGTGATCATCTGCAGGCATTAAAAAAATTGCCTTTTTTATTTCAGGTATTATAAAGACGGTGCTTTGGTTTTTTAAGGTCGTAAGGTGTTTTATGGAACTTATTGAAAAACTTGAGATATTAGGTGCTGCGGCAAAGTTCGACGCAAGCTGTTCGTCAAGCGGAAGCGACCGTCACGGGACTCCAGGCGGTATAGGCAGCGGGCACAAGTCGGGGATCTGCCACAGCTGGTCGGCTGACGGAAGGTGCATAAGTCTGCTCAAAGTGCTTTTCACGAACTACTGCATAAACGACTGCGCATACTGCATAAACAGGCGCAGCAACGACATAAAACGTGCTTCGTTCACTGTTGACGAGCTGGTCTCGCTCACGATGAATTTTTATAAAAGAAACTATATCGAAGGGCTTTTTTTAAGTTCCGGCATCGTCAAAAACGCCGATTACACGATGGAGCGGATGCTTTTGGCGGCGAAAAAACTCCGCACCGAGGAAAATTTCAACGGCTACATCCATCTTAAAGTGATCCCCGGAGCAAGCGAGGCCCTCATCAAGGAAGCAGGGCTCTATGCCGACAGAGTTTCGGTGAACATCGAGCTTCCGTCGGAAAAGAGTCTGAAACTTCTCACCGAAAAGAGCAGGGATTCGATCATAAAGCCGATGGGTGAAATCTGCGGTGACATAGTTGAAAACCGCGAGGAGAGGAAGAAGACGAAAAAACTCCCCGTTTTTGCTCCGGCCGGGCAGACGACACAGCTCATTGTCGGAGCAACACCTGAAAGCGATTTCAAAATAGTGAAGTTGACAGAGGCTTTTTATAAAAGATTCAACATGAAAAGAGTCTATTTTTCTGCATTCGTGCCGGTAAATTCCGATAAGCGGCTTCCTGTAATCTCGACTCCGCCGCTTGACCGCGAGCACAGGCTCTATCAGGCCGACTGGCTCATGCGCTTTTACGGCTTTCAGGCTGATGAGATCGTTTCTGAGAAAGATCCGTTCCTTTCCGACGAGATCGATCCTAAAGCCGTCTGGGCGATGCGGAACATGCACCTTTTTCCGCTGGAGATAAATTCTGCCTCGTTCGAAATGATCCTCCGCGTCCCGGGGATCGGCAGGCAGTCCGCGGTCAGGATAGTTTCGGCAAGAAGAAGCGGTTCGCTCGGTTTCGATGACTTGAAGCGGATAGGAGTCGTCCTCAAAAGGGCGCGTTATTTCATCACCTGCAAAGGAAAAATGATGCCTGAAACGACAGTGACCGACCGGGCTGTTTTTGAGGCTATGAAAACAACAAGCACGAGAGCGGGAGCGGCTGACCACACGATCGAACAGCTTTCGCTTTTCTGAAGTTGCCGCCGCATGGTTTTTGTGCTATAAAACAGAGTTTTTTGATTGTTCAATTTGGAGAAAATCATGGCGGAAGGAATGTTGAGAAGAGACCCGCTCAATAAGATCTGGGTGATTTTTGCCCCTGAAAAAGTGAAGACGCTGATTTCGGGAAGTTCTGAGAACGAGGCAAAGTTCGATGTGGATCCTTTTGTGCCGGGGCTGGAATCGGCGACAGGGCCGGATATTCTGCGGCACAACGACCCTCTTTATGCTGTCGGCGGCTGGTCATCACGAGTCTTTCCTGCTAAAAATCCGATACTTAGAGTCGAAAATGACAAAAACGGCAAAGGGCACGGGCTTTACGACTCAATGTCGAGGCTCGTAGCGCATGAAGTCGTTGTCGAAACACCCAAAAGCGGTATCGGT
>JAEESW010000013.1 GCA_016290135.1 bacterium | reverse complement strand
GATCGCGATGGACGAAGGTCTCCGTTTCGCAATCAGAGAAGGCGGCAGAACGGTCGGCGCAGGCGTTGTTTCCAAGATAATTGAATAGTTTTTTAAGAGGTGTTGAAGTGAGTGACAAGATCAGAATCAAATTGAAGGCATTTGATCACAAGATACTTGATCAATCCGTCGGCGAAATTATTGAAACTGTATCGCGCAGCGGTGCGAGAATTGCCGGACCGATTCCGCTTCCGACAAAGATCCACAAATACTGTGTTCTCCGTTCTCCGCACGTAGACAAAAAATCGCGCGAGCAGTTCGAGATGAGAATCCACAGAAGAATTCTCGATATACTCAATCCGACAAACCAGACGATGGACGAGCTTATGAAGACCGATCTGTCCGCCGGTGTTGAAATTGAGATTAAGACTTATTAGGGGTGTTTTTTAAACTTTATGTCATAAAGCAGAGAGGGTAACTATGGCTGCTGGACTCATAGGAAGAAAATTAGGCATGACTCAGATCTTCAAGGAAGACGGTGTCGTTGTTCCTGTAACCGTAATTGAAGCTGGTCCATGCTTTGTAATTCAGAAGAAAGAGACTGAAAAGGACGGTTATACCGCTATTCAGGTCGGTTTTGAAAGAAAGGAAAAGAATGTAAAAAGACCCGCTGCAGGTCACTTCAAAAAGGCTGGCTGCGGTGTTTTCGGAAAACTCAAGGAATTCAGAGTAACGGCTTCCGAACTCGGCAACTACGAACTTGGTTCCGAACTCAATGTAACCATGTTCAAGGCCGGTGAAAAGGTAAAAGTTACCGGTTTTACGAAAGGCAGAGGCTTTGCAGGCGTCGTAAAAAGATGGGGTTTCGGCGGCGGCAGAACGACGCACGGATCGAAATTCCACAGAAGAACAGGTTCTGTCGGTCAGAATGTAAACCCCGGCAAGATCTGGAAGGGCAAACACATGCCCGGTCGTTACGGCAACGAGCAGGTTACTGTAAAGAACCTTGAAGTTGTTAGAGTTGTTCCGGCTGACAATACAATCGTTGTCAAAGGCGCCGTTCCCGGTTCCGTCGGCAGCATTGTTTATATTAAGAAGTAGGGAGGCGGAGATGCCTAAGGTTGATTTATTTGATAAAACAAAAGCAAAAATCGGTGAAGTTGAACTCAGCGACAGAGTTTTCAACGCAGAAACCAACGGAAAAGAGAATGTCCTCGTTTCCGAAGTAGTAAAAATGCAGCTTGCCGCTGTCCGTCAGGGCACACACGCTACAAAGACCTACGCTACGATTTCCGGCGGAAATTCCAAACCGTGGAAACAGAAAGGAACGGGCAGAGCGAGAAGAGGAACGATGAGATCCTCCACCCTCAGAGGCGGTGCTCCCGCTTTCGGACCGCAGCCGAGAAGCTACGGCTACAATGTCCCGCTCAGAAAGAGGACCGCAGCTGTTGCAGCTGTTCTTTCCGACAGACTTCGCTCGGGCAATCTTTTCGTAATCAAAAGTTTCGATTTCGACAAGATCAAGACAAAAGACGCTGTTGCGCTTCTCAAAGGAACATGGAATTTCTCGGAAGCTGTCATCATCGCAGGGGAAAACGAGGAAAATTTCTACTTCAGCATGAGAAATCTTCCCGAGTTCTCATTCCTGCCGCAGGATGTCATCAATCTTTACGACCTTATTGCGTATAAGAATGTCGTTTTCACCGAAGAATCTGTAAAATATGTTGACGCGCTTCTTCAGAACAGGCTCAACCCGAGAAGAAAAAGAGTCAGCGAAACAAATGACGGAGAGTAGACGATGAAAAAGGAAAAATATTTTGACATTATCAAACGTCCGCTTCTGACAGAAAAATCTTCTGCTCTTACCAGCGGCGACGCTAAAGAAGGCTACGCTTTCGAAGTTAAATTCGACTCGACGAAAGAAGAGATCAAAGAGGCTGTCGAAGCGCTTTTCGGCGTAAAAGTTGTCAGTGTCAACACTGTCATCACAGCCGGAAAAGTTAAAAGAGTAGGACGCAACATCGGCAGAAGATCTACTTGGAAAAAGGCTTACATCAGACTTAAAGACGGAGATAAAATAAATCTCGTCGAAGGTGTTTAATAACTATTTTTAAGGTTTCGGAGTAAATTATGGGTATCAAGATTTTCAAACCGACTTCGAACGGTCGCAGAAACATGACCGGCAGTGATTTCGCTGAGATCACGAAGTCGAAACCCGAGAAATCTCTGGTCGAACCGATCAGAAAATCCGGTGGCCGCAACAATACGGGAAGGATCACATCCCGTTTCAGAGGCGGCGGTAACAAAAACATGTACCGTGTCATTGATTTCAAAAGAAACAAATTCGATGTTCCGGGAAGAGTTGCTGCGATCGAATACGATCCTAACAGAAATGCCCGCATCGCGCTTGTTTTCTACAACGACGGCGAAAAAAGATATATCATCGCGCCCGATAAGTTGATGGTCAACGATGTTATCATTTCCGCAGGCGAAAAAGAAGCCGATATCAAACCGGGAAACTCGATGAAGATCCGTTTCATCCCGGTCGGAACGTTCATCCACAACGTAGAACTTAAGATCGGAAAAGGCGGTCAGATCGCAAGAGCTGCTGCAAGCGGTGTTCAGGTTCTCGGTAAGGAAGGCGATCACGCAACAGTCAGAATGCCTTCGGGCGAAATCAGAATAATCCATCTTGAGTGCAGAGCTACCATCGGAACAGTCGGAAACCAGGAGATTTCCAACGTTAAAGAAGGTAAGGCCGGCAAAAAAAGATGGGCAGGCAGAAGACCGCACAACCGCGGTGTCGTTATGAACCCTGTTGATCACCCGCACGGCGGCGGTGAAGGTAAAACTTCGGGCGGACGTCATCCTGTTTCTCCTTGGGGACAGCCGACAAAAGGTTTCCGTACCCGCAGCAATAAGAGAACTGAAAAGTTCAGAATCAGAAGAAGAGGAAAATAGTAGTAATTTTTATGGAGGGTTACAGTGCCTCGTTCAATTAAAAAAGGTCCTTTTGTTGATTCCCATGTGTGGAACAAAGTTATTAAGGCTATAGACAGCGGAGATAAAAAACCGATAAAGACTTGGTCCAGACGATCAACCATTATCCCCGAAATGGTGGGTTTGACTTTTTCCGTCTACAACGGACAGAAGTTTATCCCTGTTTTCGTAACTGAAGATATGGTCGGATTCAAGCTCGGCGAATTTTCGCCGACAAGGACTTTCAGGTCCCATTCCGGTGGCAGCAAGAAATAATTTCTTGCATTTTTTTAGGTCGTGAGTATAATGCCGACCGCTTAATTTTTTTCGATCGTTGGAGATGCGAAATGGAGACGAAAATCGTCACAGCAAAGCTTAGAAATTTCAGAATGTCCCCCCAGAAAGTCAGGGAACTTGCTGACATCGTCAGAGGGAAGAAAGCGGGCGATGCTAAGAACATTTTAGAGTTCACGCCGAGAAAATCAGCGATGGCTCTTAAAAAGCTGCTTGATTCTGCAATAGCCAATGCAGAAAATAATTTTAATATGGATCCCGACAACCTTTTCATCAAAACCATCATGGTCGACGAAGGTCAGGTTATGAAGAGATTCGTGCCCAGAGCACAGGGCAGAGCGGCTAAAATATTGAAAAGATCAAGCCATATTACAATTGAGCTTGCTGAAAACACAAAAGATTAGTGACGGAGGTGAACTTTGGGACAAAAAGTTAATCCCATAGGGCTGAGGCTCGGGGTTACCCGAACTTGGGAATCGGTATGGTACAGTCATAAGAATTATAGCAAGTGGCTTCACGAAGATCTTAAGATCAGAAAGGCGGTAAAGAAGGAATTCTATTCCGCTGGTATCGCAAGGACTGATATCGAAAGATCGGGTGAAAGACTGAAGATCATAATCCATACTGCAAAGCCCGGAATAGTAGTTGGCAGAAAAGGCGTCGGAATCGAAAAGATCAAGGAGATGGTCCTTAAGATCGCGCAGGGAGCTACCGATGTTTTTGTTCAGACCGAAGAAGTTAAGAAACCTGAGATCGACGCTCAGCTCGTAAGCGAAAGCATCGCAGAGCAGCTCGAAAGAAGGGCTCACTTCAGAAAAGCTATGAAAAGAGCAATAGGTCAGGCTATGAAGAGCGGCGCGGAAGGTATCAAAGTCCAGACATCCGGAAGACTTGGCGGTGCTGAAATCGCAAGGACTGAAAGATATCAGGAAGGAAGAACTCCGCTTCATACTCTCAGAGCAAACATCGATTACGGTTTCGCTACGGCAAAGACCAGCTACGGCGTTATCGGTGTAAAAGTTTGGTTGTCCAAAGGCGATTTCGCTGAAAGGAAATCCGAACCGAGAAGAAGACAACAGAAAAACAAATAGCGGGTGAATTGCCATGTTAATGCCAAATAAGGTCAAACACAGAAAAATGATGAAGGGCAAGAGAACCGGTCTTGCTACTTCATGCAACAGTATCGATTACGGTGAATTCGCTCTTAAGGCTACGGAATGCGGCTGGATCAACAGCAGACAGATCGAAGCTGCCCGTGTCGCTATCATGAGAGCGGTAAAGAGAGGCGGTCGTATGTGGATCCGCATTTTCCCGGATAAACCGATCACGAAGAAACCTCTCGAAGTCAGAATGGGTAAGGGAAAAGGTAACCCGGAAGAGTGGGTTTGCGTTATCAAACCCGGCCGTGTCCTTTTCGAGCTTGGCGATGTTGATTCGGAAACTGCAAACGAAGCTTTCCGTCTTGCTTCCCACAAGCTTCCTCTTAGAACAAAAATCATTGGAAAGGGAGATGAACTGAAATGAAAGTTTCTGAATTGAGAGCAAAAACTTTGGCAGAGCTTGAAGCGCAGCTTCTTACCTCCAAAGAGGAACAGTTCAATCTTAGAATGCAGAAGACGATGGAGCAGCTTGAGAATCCTTCCCGCATTAGGACTGTGAGAAGAGAGATCGCTAAGATCAAAACCATCATTACTGAAAAAAAGAACGGGACTGAGGTGAAATAATGATTAAGGCAAAAAGAATACTTGTCGGCACAGTCGTTTCCGATGCTATGGACAAAACGGTAGCGGTCCGCGTAACGCGCCGTTACAAACACCCTCTTTACAAGAAGGTAGTCACCGCGCGCAAGAAATACCTTGCACACGATGAAGAAAACGCATTCCACGAAGGCGATATCGTCAGGATCCAGGAATGTGCACCCATCAGCAAAAGAAAGACTTGGTTTGTAAAAGAAAAAATCGGCGAAAGCAGGAGATAGACCATGATACAGGAAATGACAAGACTGGCCGTGGCAGACAACTCCGGTGCCAAAGAAGTTCAGTGCGTTAAGGTTTACGGCGGTTCGAAGATAAGATATGCCGGTGTAGGCGATGTTATCGTCGTAGCTGTAAAAGTTGCTGATCCTAAAGGCAAAATCAAAAAAGGCGATGTGAAAAAGGCTGTTATCGTCCGTCAGAGCAAGGAAGTCCGCAGAGAAGACGGTTCCTACATCCGTTTTGACGACAATGCGGTTGTTATGATCGACGAGAGCTACGAGCCTGTCGGAACACGTGTTTTCGGCCCTGTTGCCAGAGAACTTCGTGCGAAAGGCTTCATGAAGATAGTTTCTCTCGCTCCGGAAGTATTATAAGAGGTGCTGCAATGGCTAAAATAAAAAAGAATGATATGGTAAAGGTTATTGCCGGAAAAGACAAAGGCAAGACCGGAAAAGTTCTGGAAGTCCTCGTTGCTGAAGACAAAGTCATTGTCGAAGGCGTAAACGTTTACAAGAAACATCAGAAGCAGACCGCTACGAAGGAAGCCGGCATTGTTGACAAAAGCATGCCGATCCATGTTTCCAACGTCGTTGCACTCGATCCGAAGACCGGCGAGCCTACTTCTTTCAGAATGAAAACTCTTGAAGACGGCAAACGCGTCAGAGTAAGCAAGAAGACCGGCGAAACCGTTGAATAGTGGAGAAGAAAATGAACGAAAAATATAAGAGCAGACTCAGAGCTTTGTATGAAGACGAGATCAAGCCGGCTTTGAAAAATGAGCTTAATGTCGGTATAATGGCTGTTCCGAAAATCGAAAAGATCGTTGTCAACATGGGTCTCGGCGAAGCTATCGCAAACAAAAAGATCCTTGAAGACGCGGTAAAGGAACTTACGGCCATCACCGGTCAGAAACCTGTTGTCAACAAGGCGAGAAAATCGATCGCTACCTTCAAACTCAGAGAAGGTATGCCGATCGGAACATCGGTAACCTTGCGCAAGGACATCATGTACGATTTCCTCGACCACCTCATCAACATCGCACTCCCGCGTGTTAAGGACTTCAAAGGTGTTTCGGGAAAAGGTTTCGACGGCAGGGGAAATTACACTCTCGGTATCAAAGAGTTCTTCATTTTCCCGGAAATCGACTTCAATAAAGTTGAAAAATCAAAAGGCTTCAACATCACGATAGTTACTACGGCAACTAACGACAAAGATGCGAAACTTCTGCTTAAGAAGTTCAACATGCCTTTTAACAGTTAATTTGTAGGAGGACAGTTTGGCTAAGAAAAGTCTTCGCTTGAAAGCGGAAAGAAAACCGAAATTTAAAGTCAGAGCCTATACTCGTTGCCCTCTTTGCGGAAGGCCGAAGGCTGTTTTCAGAAAATTTAATATGTGCAGATTGTGCTTCAGAAAGCTTGCTAACGAAGGGCTTATCCCCGGTGTTACCAAGTCGAGCTGGTAGTTGAAGAGGTGAAATTATGACAATGAATGATTTAGTTTCCAACTATCTTACCAGAGTCAGAAACGCGATCCTTGCTGGCAAGGAAACCGTTTCAGGGATCCCTTCTTCCAAAATTCTTGAGGAAATATCAAGAGTTCTCAAAGAAGAAGGCTATATCAACGATTACAGAGTCAATGAACTTGACGGTAAGAAAACTATCTCTGTCGATTTGAAATACTATCGCAACAAGAGCGTTATTTCCAATCTTGAGAGAGTAAGTACGACGGGAAGAAGAGTTTACTCCCAGGCTAAGGAGATTCCTTTCGTCCGCGAAGGTCTCGGAATTTCGATCGTAACGACCTCCAAAGGTGTTATGACTGACGCGAAGGCGAGAGAACTCAACGTCGGCGGCGAAATTATTTGTAGAGTTTGGTAACGGAGGGTAAAGTGTCTAGAATAGGAAAAATGCCGATTCCGTTCGGCAGCAACGTAAAAGTCTCCGTAAAAGACAATGTCGTGACTGTTCAGGGTCCGAAAGCTACATTGGAAAAGGCGATCCATCCTTCCATCCACGTAGCGGTCGAAGGATCTGAAATCCATGTTACAAGAAGTGACGAAACAGCTGAAAGCAAGGCGCTTCACGGCCTTTCCAGAGTGCTTATCGCAAACATGGTCCACGGTGTCGTCAGCGGTTTTACAAAAATTCTTGAAGTAAAGGGTACCGGATACAAATTTGAACTTAAGGGTGATAAACTCGGATTTTCTTTAGGTTTTTCTCATCCTGTAGAGATGGTATTACCTAAGGGGATTTCTGCCGAAGTCAACAAGACGAATAATGAACTCACCCTCACGTCCGCAGACAAAGAGCTCCTTGGCGATTTCGCTGCGAAGATCAAAAAACTCCGTCCGGTCGAACCTTACAAAGGAAAAGGTGTATTTTACAAGGATCAGTTTATCAGAAGAAAAGCTGGTAAGGCTGCAGGTAAGTAGTTAGCGGAGGGATTTATGAGACCTGATATTAAAAGAGAGAGAAGAATAAGAAGAAAAGCGGCTATCAGAAAGAAAATTTCCGGCACTCCGGAATGTCCGAGACTTACTGTTTACAAAAGCAACAGACACATCTATGCACAGGTCATAGACGATGTCGCCGGCGTAACGCTTGCGGCTTCTTCATCCGATGAGAAAAACTTTGTAAAGCCTGAAGGTGACAAGAAGGTTGTCGCAAAGAAGATCGGAGAGTTTATAGCTGAAAGATGCAAGGCAAAAGGCATCGAAGCTGTTGTTTTTGACAGAAACGGTTATCCTTTCCACGGCAGAGTAAAAGCTCTCGCTGATGCTGCAAGGGAAAATGGACTTAAATTCTAAGGAGTAGCTATGAAAGAAATGAATAAACCTGTTAATCCGGAGTCTCTTGAACTCAACGAGAAACTTGTTTATGTAAACAGAGTCGCAAAAGTTGTTAAGGGCGGTAAAAATTTCAGTTTCGCGGCATTGATGGTCGTTGGTGACGGAAACGGTTCCGTCGGTATCGGCCTCGGCAAGGCGAGAGAAGTTCCGGAAGCGATCAGAAAGGGTGTCGCAAGAGCGAAAAAGAATATCCAGCAGATCAAACTGCTCAGAGGAACGGTTCCTCACGAGATCGTCGGCGAATACGGCGCAGGAAAAGTCATCCTTCGTCCGGCATCGGCTGGTACCGGTGTTATCGCAGGTTCGGCGGTCAGAGCTGTTCTCGAGGCGGCAGGTGTTACGGATATTCTTTCAAAGAGTATCGGTTCGAACAACCCGCACAACATGGCTAAGGCAACTCTTAACGCTCTTTTGAATGTCGAAGGCATCGAAAGCGTCGAAGCTAAGAGAAATGTCGGTGTTAAAGATTATCAGTTGAAAGAAGAGGAGTAACATAATGCAGCTTCATGAACTTACAAGACCCGAAGGCCTGAAAAACAGGAAAAGAGTGGGCAGAGGTAACGGCAGCGGCACCGGAAGTACGGCTGGAAGAGGCCACAAAGGTCAGAAAGCGCGTTCCGGCGGCGGTGTCAGAAGAGGTTTTGAAGGCGGTACGATGCCTTACAACAGACGAATCCCGAAGAGAGGCTTCTTCAACAAATTCGCGAAGAAAGTCTGCGAGATCAATGTAAGATATCTTAACCAGTTCGAAAACGGCGAAGTCATCGAACTCGACAAGCTTCTTGCAGCAGGGCTCTGCCATGCAAACGATGACATGGTCAAATTCTTCGGACAGTTCGACCTCGGCGGAAAGGCTTTGACGGTCAAAGCCCACAAATTCACAAAAGGTGCTAAGGAATCTATTGAAAAAGCTGGCGGAAAAGCAGAGGAGATAGAGCTTGATAAGTAAGGCGTTAAAAAACATTTTCAGGATTCCGGATCTCAGGGATAAAGTCATCTTTACCCTGCTGATGCTCGGAGTTTACAGGCTCGGCATATTCGTAACGACGCCCGGTGTGAACCGTTCGGTCATGGAAAAGATCATGTCCACAAAATCGGACGGAACGCTTCTCGGCATGTTCAATATGTTCGGCGGCGGTGCTTTGGAGAACCTTTCGATATTCGCTCTCGGGATCATGCCCTACATCAGTTCCTCGATCGTCATGTCGCTTCTTGCGGTAATCGTTCCGCAGATCGGCGAATGGCAGAAGGACGGTGAGCAGGGTTACAAAAAGATAACCCAGTGGACAAGATACGGCACAGTCATTCTTTGTATCGTCCAGGGCTTCATGATGTCGAAATTCCTTGAAAGCCTTACGGGCTCGGCCGGCGAAGTCGTCGTCAACAATCCCGGCTGGTTCTTCAGGATCCTTACGGTCATTACTTTGACCGCAGGCACGCTGTTCCTTATGTGGCTCGGCGAGCAGATCACAGACCGCGGTATAGGCAACGGTGTTTCGCTTATAATCTTTGCATCGATCGTGGCGCGTTTCCCGAGAATGTTCTTTGATATGGGCAAATACCTTAAAGAAGGAATGATTCAGCCTCATCAGGTCGTTATTTTCGTTCTGGTTATGGTTGCAACTTTCGCAGTCATCGTATTTGTCGAAAGTTCGCAGAGAAGGATCCCTGTTCAGTATGCGAGAAGGTCGTCCAACGGCGGCGCAAGGCAGATCCAGAATTCCCATCTGCCGCTCAGGATCAACGTTTCGGGTGTTATCCCTCCGATTTTTGCAAGTGCACTTTTGGTTTTCCCTGCTACAGTTTCCAATTTCTTCAACTTCAGCATGGGATCGCTTCAGGCATGGCTCAATCCGGGCGGATGGCTTTACAACCTGCTTTATCTCGCTCTCATAATTTTCTTCGCGTTTTTCTATACTTTCATTCAGTTCAAGACTGATGATGTCGCGGAGAATATCAACAAACAGGGCGGATACATCCCCGGAATAAGACCCGGAAAAGAGACTGTGGCATACATAAATACCGTCCTTTCAAGGATCACGTTCGGCGGCGCGATTTATCTTTGCGCTGTCTGTATGCTGCCGGATCTTCTCAGAAACAAAATGGGACTTCCGTTCTACATGGGCGGAACTTCGATACTCATTGTTGTCGGTGTCGCTATGGATATGGCTTCTCAGATAGAAAGTTATCTCATCAGCAACAACTATGAAGGTTTTTCTATCGGCGGCAAAGGCTCTCTTATAAAAAGCAGAAGAGGATAGTTTCCCGATGAGCAATAAGGAAGAAGGCATCATTGTAGAAGGAACGATAGTCGACACTTTGCCGAACGCTATGTTCAGAGTGGCTCTGGAAAACGGACATTCTGTTCTGGCGCACATTTCAGGCAAGATGCGCAAATATTTTATCCGCATCCTGCCGGGTGACAAAGTGCAGATCGAGCTTTCGCCTTACGATCTGTCGAGAGGAAGGATCATTCACAGGATGAAAAGCGGCAATAACGCTAACAACGCTAATTCGAATAATTAAGGAGAGAGAAATGAAAGTAAGAGCTTCGGTAAAAAAGATATGCTCAAAATGCAAGATCGTTAAGAGAAAAGGTATTCTCAGAGTTATATGCGAGAACCCTAAGCATAAACAAAAACAAGGTTAATATAGTTGTCGCGAAAAAAGAGGAGGTGACACTTGGTTCGTATTGCAGGAATTGATCTTCCAAGGAAGAAAAGAATGGAAATCGCCTTGACCTATGTATACGGCATAGGCAGGACCAGCGCTCAGAAAATACTTGATGAAGCCGGCATTGACAGAAACATCAAAAGTGACGATGTCGATGAGCCGATGGCTATCAAGATCAGAGCCATTATCGATCAGAAATACACGGTCGAAGGTGATCTTAGAAAAGAAACTATTATGAACATCAAAAGATTGATGGATCTCGGAAGCTACAGAGGCCGCAGACACAGAAGAGGTCTTCCGTGCAGAGGTCAGCGCACACGCACTAACGCGAGGACGAGAAAAGGTCCGAGACGCAATCTTATGAAAAAGAAAAAATAATAGTTAATGGAGAAATAATATGGCACCTGAAAAGAAGAAAAGAGTAAAAAAGAATATACAGACGGGACTTGCTTATATTCAGTGCAGTTTCAACAATACGATTGTTACGATCACTGATGTCAGCGGTAACGTTCTGTCATGGTCGAGCGCAGGTCTCAAAGGCTTCCGCGGCAGCAAGAAGAGCACTCCGTATGCAGCTCAGATGGCAGCCGAAGATGCCGGCAAAAAGGCTCAGGATTACGGTCTCAAGACTTTGAGCGTTTTCGTAAAAGGTCCTGGAAGCGGAAGAGAAGCGGCGATCAGAGGATTCGCAAATATCGGTTACAACGTAACACTTCTTAGAGATATCACTCCGATACCGCACAACGGTTGTCGTCCTAAAAAGAAAAGAAGAGTTTAATTCGTTGGTTAGTGTAAACTTTTAGCTCAAAAGGAGGAAGCTTTGGCTAAGAACAAAGAAGCAAAATGCAAAATTTGCAGAAGAGAAGGTGTAAAACTTTTTCTTAAAGGCGAACGCTGCAATTCAGACAAATGCTCGTTCGACAGAAAACCCTATTCACCCGGTCTCCACGGACGTGAAAAGAAGAGAGTCACTGAGTACAAAATCCAGCTTCGTGAAAAGCAGAAAACAAAAGCTATGTACGGTATGCTTGAAAAACAGTTCAGCATTTTCTACAAGAGAGCTGACCTTAAGAAAGGCGCTACCGGTGAAAATCTGCTCAGGATGCTTGAATGCAGACTCGACAACGTTGTCTACCGTCTTGGTTTTGCAAACAGCAGAGCTCAGGCGAGACAGCTTATCAACCACAGACATTTTTCTGTCAACGGCAAAGGCACCGATATCCCGTCTTTCATAGTTAAGGAAGGCGACATCATCGCTGTCAAAGAAGGAAGCAGGGACGCTAAGATATTCAAAGAGATCATGGCTGACGAGAACATCGCGGCAAGAGTTGCGACTCCGGCATGGTTGGAAGCGAATAAAGACGAAATGAAGGGAAAAGTTATCCGCCTTCCCGAAAGAGAAGATTTACCGCAGGATGTCAAGGAAAATCTCATAGTTGAGCTTTACTCTAAGTAATGGAGGGATTCTGATGTTTCGAGCCAATTGGAAAACATTGATTATGCCGAAAGAGGTCAAGATCGGGGAACAGGGGCAAAACTACTGCCGTTTCATCTGCGAACCGCTTATGAAAGGATACGGCATAACTTTGGGCAACGCGCTTCGCAGAATCCTTATTTCCAGTCTTCGCGGAGCTGCCGTTATCGGCGTTAAAATCAAAGGTGTCGAGCACGAGTTTGCAACAATCCCCGGAATAAAGGAAGATGTTATCGATATAATCCTCAACATCAAACAGATCCGTTTCATCGCGCATGAAGACAAACTTCACTGTCTTGTCCTCAAGAAAAGCGGGAAGGGGACTGTAACGGCAGGCGATATTCAGGAAACGGCAGGGCTCACGATCCTCAACAAGGATCTTCCGCTTTTTGAGATGGACGAAGGTGTCGATTTTGAAATGGAGCTCCTTGTCGGTATCGGAAGAGGCTATGTGCCGTCCGAATCACACAATCAGGATATCTTCAGCGAAGGATATATTCCGATAGATTCTTTCTTCTCTCCGGTCGTCAGGGCAAACTACAAAGTTTCAAACGCAAGGGTCAAAAACAGTTTCGATTTCGATAAACTTACTTTCGACCTTGAAACAGACGGTTCGCTCTCTCCCCGCGATGCTTTGGCTTATGCGGCCATGATTTTGAGGGAACACACGAAGTTCTTCATCAGTTTCGCAGTAGACGAGGCGGATGAACTCAATTCTTCCGATGTCACCGGCGAAGTCAATATGAACCTTTATAAGACGATCGATGATCTCGACCTCAGCGTCAGATCGAACAACTGCCTTAAAAACGCAGAGATCAAGTATATCGGCGAACTTGTAACGAAGACCGAAGCTGATATGCTCAAGACAAAGAATTTCGGAAGGAAATCTCTCAATGAGATAAAAGTTCTCTTGATGAAGATGGGGTTGCATTTCGGAATGGAAATCGAAAATTTCCCGGATGCCAGGATTATTGAACAAATAGAAAAGAACGCAGGGAGCAAACAATGAGACATAAAAGAGCAGGAAGAAAATTGAACAGAAATAGCTCGCATCGCGAGGCTATGCTTTGTAACTTGCTTAATTCACTCGTAAAAAGTGAACGTATTCAGACAACTCTGATCAGAGCGAAAGAGCTCCAGAAGATAGCTGACAAAGCGGTTACGCTTGCAAAGAAAAATACGACCGCTTCCATTACACAGCTTTCAAAGCTTGTAAAATCGGACAGAGAGATCGTTATCACGAAGCTTTTGAAGGAGATCGGACCGAGATTCGCCAACAGAGAAGGCGGATACACGAGAATAATCAAACTCGGATTCCGCAGAGGTGATGCGGCTCCGACAGCTTATATCGAATACCTTGGTGCAGATGAATCGGTAAAGAAAAAAGCTAAGAAAGCTGCTCCGAAGGCTGAAGAGAAAGCTCCGGTCGCAGAAGCTAAGACTGAAGAGCCGACGGCTTAATTTCAGTTGTTTTTGCTGTGATTTTTTATGGCTGCTTTCGGGCAGCCATTTTTATTTGCAGGTGCAGTTTTGAATTTGGCCGAAATCAGAAAATATCTGGCAAAAGCCGGTATCCGCGCCGACAGAAAGTTCTCGCAGAATTTCCTTTTCAATGACGATGTTCTGCACAGAATTATTGATTTAGTGCCTTCGGGTAAAGGGTTTTATGTCGAGATCGGCGGCGGTCTCGGTTCTCTCACCGAAAAGGCTGTCCAAAAAAAACTCGCGCCGTTTACAGTCGCCGATCTTGATGAAAATATGGTGAAAATCCTTAAAAGCCGTTTTTCAGATGAAGCCGACATAGTTTTCAAAGATGGTTCCAAAATAGATTTTTCACAGTATTATCAAGGTGTTAAAGGCTTTGTCTTCGGGAATCTGCCCTATCAGGTAAGTTCGCTCATAATGATGAACACCTGCTTTGAAAGCCGTTATCTTGACGGAGCGGTCTTTCTTCTGCAAAAGGAAGTGGCGCAGAAATTCGCAGCTGCTCCGAAGACCCGCGATTTCGGACCGGTCGCCGCATTGATAAGGCTCGTCGGGCATGCGGATTATGTCTTCAAAGTCCCGCCTGAGGATTTTTACCCCGCTCCGAAAGTCGAAAGCGCTGTCCTGAAAGTGACTTTCAACGATCACAGCTTTACGAAAGAAGAACTTGTCTCTTTTGCCGACACTGTGCGGATCCTTTTTTCGAACAGGCGGAAAACTTTGCAGAATGTCTTTAAGATAAATTGTATCGACTCAGAAATACTCAATGATTTTAGTGATATTGCTATGAAACGCGCTGAAGAGCTCGATTGGGAAACGATTCTTGAAATAAATGAAAAAATAGGGAGGCAAAAATGATGAAAATCACTCTTCCGAAACTCAAAAGCAAAAAGGGACTTGAAAAAATATCAATGGTGACATGCTACGACGCAACATTCGCGCGGCTCGTCGAAAAAGCGGAAATCGACTCTGTTCTTGTCGGAGACAGCCTCGGCATGGTCATAAAGGGCGAGGAAAACACTCTCAATGTCTCGATCGAAGAGGTCGCACATCATGTCAGCGCGGTCAAAAGAGGGGCCGCAGATCCTTTCCTGATCGCCGATATGCCTTTCGGAAGCTATCAGCCTTCGGTTGAAAAAGGGATCGAAAGTGCAGTCAAACTTGTGAAAGCAGGGGCGGAAGCAGTCAAACTTGAAGGAGGCCGCGAAGTTGCGCCTTTGATTTCGGCTCTTGCGAATTTCGGAATCCCGGTTGTGGCACACGTTGGCATGACGCCGCAATTCGTTAATAAATTCGGCGGCTTTGGCAGACGCGGCAAAAGCGAAGAAGAGCGCAGATTTATTATGGATTCTGCTCTTGAGGTCGAAAAAGCGGGTGCCGATATGATAGTTCTTGAAGGGATCCCTGAAACTCTGGCGTCAGAGATAACAAAAAAAGTGAAAATCCCCACGATCGGAATAGGCGCAGGCACTGGAACAGACGGACAAGTGCTTGTAATTTATGATCTTTTGGGCATGAATGCCGATTTCAATCCTTCTTTCCTCAAAAAATATCTCGATCTCGATTCTTTGGTGACGAACGCCCTCAAAGAATACAAAAAAGATGTGTCGGAAGGGAAGTGATCACTCCGTGAACCTGATCTTTCTGACAGTTTTGAATCTTTTTGAAAATTCCGAAACTATTTTTTCTGCAGTGTCTTCGTTTTTCGTCATTGCAACGAGTGTGGAACCGCTTCCCGACATGAAAACTTTGTGGGCGCCTAAGGTCTCAAGTTCTGTTTTAACTTCTGCGATCCCGGGAAATTCGGTGAAGACTATCTCTTCGAAATCATTGAAAATATCCTCGTTTTTCCATGAAAAGTGCCCGGGAACGCGGTTTTTTGTGCCGCAGTCGGGATAAGTTTTGTCGAAAAGAGAGTAGGCGAGCTTTGTGTCAACATGGATTTCGGGGTTTACGAGAACGAAAAACTTTCCGCTTTCTGGGAGTTCGACTGTCTCGATTTTTTCACCGGTTCCCGATACTATTGCCGGTTTTCCGAGAACGAAAAACGGCACGTCGCTTCCGATTTTTGAAGCAATACCAACGAGTTGTGCTGAACTTAAATTCAGTTTGCAGTATCCGTTCACAAACTTCAGAAATGCCGCCGCGTTGCTGCTTCCGCCGCCCAGACCTGCTCCGGAGGGGATCGATTTTTCGATTTTTACCGAAAATAGGGGAAGTTCTTTCCCGATATAGGTCCTAAGAGCCGAATATGCTTTGAAAACGATGTTTTTTTCAGTCGGGATCTCTTCGGCGATGCCGTTTGTGGCAACTGAAAAAGAGCCGTTTTCTTCAATTTCCAGTTTGTCGCAGATATCAATAGGGGCGAAAAGCGAACGGAGAAAATGCATTCCGCTCGCCTTATCGCGCCCTTCGATCTTAAGAAAAATATTGATCTTTGCAGGAGAATAAATCGTTGAAATCATTTAGAAACTTTGAATTTTACTGGTTGAGCCACTTTTCAAATTCTTCGAGGGAAAGTTCGCTGCCGGTAAAGTCTTTGATCATGTCGTTACCGGATTTGTTGCCGCCCTGTTTGAGGATGGTGTCTCTGTATTTTCCCATGATCTCGGGGTTCATGAGACCTCCGTTTTTCATAACGTGACCATAAAAATCCTTAACGATCGCAAGCGACCACATATAAGTGTAGTAGTTCGAAGTGTAGTTTACAAGGTGACCGAAGTTCTCTATCTGGTGAGTTTCTTCGTAGGATTTCCACGGAGAGAACTCTTTTTCAAGCTGCTTTTCGAAAGCGTGGTGGTCAAGGTTTTCCGGGTCCTGAAGATAAAGTTCAAGCGACAGTTTTGCAAGGTAAAGCTGTCTCGAGACATGGAGACCTTTGCCGAATTCATCAGATTTTTTCATCTTTTCGACAAGTTCTGCAGGGATCGGCTCGCCTGCGTCGTTGGTCGCCCAGAGCTGAAGGATCGCCGGATCCCAGACATATTCTTCCATGAACTGTGAAGGAGCTTCAACGAAATCGCGCTGGCAGTTGGTTCCTGCGAAGCGGACATATTTGTATTCGCGGGCAAGGATCCCGTTGATGAGGTGTCCGAATTCGTGGAAAAGTGTCTGAACATTGTCATGACTGATGTAGGATTTGCCGTTTACAGGTTCCGGAAAGTTGCCGACGATAGCCATTCTCGGAAGTCTGCCTTTGATGCCCTGGATATTGGTGAACATTGCGAAGTGTTTGTACTTGTTCGGGCGCGGATAAAGGTCGAGTTCGAATTCGCCGATCTTTTCGCCGTTTGCGTAAACATCGAAAGACATTACGCTTTCGTGCCATACGTCATCTCTTTTTACCTTTTCGAACTTAAGTCCGAAAATCTTTTCGTTGACGATGAAAATGCCGTTGATGACCTTCTGCATTTCGAAATACTGCTCGGCATCCTGCGGGTTGTAGTTGAACTTTTCCATTCTGACAAGGCGCGGAATGTAGAATCTGTCCCACGGCTCGACTTCAACATCATCTTTGCCTGTGAGCTGTTTTTTCTTTGCAAGAAGGATCTCTGCATCGCGTTTAGCGTACTTCATTGAGATCGGGATGATCTTGTCAAGGAAGTTCTTTGCGTTTTCCGGGTTTCCGATCATCATTTTTGCTTCGGAAAGCTCTGCCCAGTTCTTGTAGCCCAAAAGTTTGGCGAATTTCGCCTTGGCCTTGAGGTAGTTCGCGAAAACTTCGGTGTTCTGCGGGAAAGCGACATTCTGAGCTGCCATGTACATCTGTTTTCTGACATCTTCGTTGTCAGCATATTCCATAACCGGGAAGTAGTCCGGATAGTCTGTCGAAAGGATGATCATGCCGTTTTCGTCTTTCGGCTTCGCGTTGATGAAGCTCTCCGGCATTCCCTTGAGCTGTTCGATTGTGAATTTGAGTTCTTTTCTGTCCGCAGCGATGTTTGCATTGAATTTCTGCTCAAGTTCGACGGCCAGCGCATTGGTCTTTTTGATCTCTGCGCGGGTCGCTTCGTCTTTGTCGACACCCGATCTTTTGAAATCATCGATAAGATCCTTGAGGAAGTGTCTGTCCTGGTCGTCAAGCGCGGGATCGTCAGCCGGAATAGCCGCTGCTACCTGGTAGAGACCTGCATCGAGATTGATCTCGGTAACGAGAGACATGAGATCTGATTCAGCAAGCATAGCCGCGTTTCTGATCCCTTCGTCAGGATGATTCATCTGGTAGATGCCGATCTTTCCCCAGTTGTCTTCAATGATGGTCTCGAACTTGTTGAAAAGCTGGAGCTTCTCGACAGAAGTTCTGCCTTCAGGATTTGCCTTGATGTCTGCGATGACAGCCTTTACAGCGGCAAATTCATCGGTGCAGTGCTTGTAGAAAGCATTTCCTTTTTCACCGAAATCGGGAGCTTTTGCCCCTGCATTTTCGGGCTGTGCTTCAGCCGCCTGTTCCGCAGCAGGAGTCTCCGACTGCTTTGCAGGTTCTTCGTTTTTTGCCGGCTGACTTCCGCACGAAGCGAAGAGAAATCCGGCCAAAACTGTCAGGATAACCACTCTTTTTTTCATTTTTTCCTCCTTTTTTATGAAAAAACATTGCCTTTTTAAAGCATGAAATTCTAAGGAACAAAGCGGAAGTGTCAAATTTTTGGTCGTTTTCGGCTTGACATAGATTTTCATTATGATATTTTGCGCCGCCGTTGACTGTGTCCGGCCGCCGTTGACCTTGTCCGGCCATGTTTTAATAACTTAACATTTGGAGGATCAAATGACCAGAAAGAAAGTTCTCATCATGGGTGCTGCCGGTAGAGATTTCCACAACTTCAACACCTATTTTAGACACAACAAGGATTATGAAGTAGTTGCTTTCACCGCTACTCAGATTCCCGACATCGACGGAAGAAAGTATCCGAAAGAACTCGCAGGCGAAGACCTTTATCCGAACGGTATTCCGATTTATGACGAAACCGAACTTCCGAGACTTGTAAAAGAACTCGGCGTTGAGATCTGCGTATTCGCTTACAGCGATATTTACTATCCGATAGTTATGAGCAAGGGCGCTCTCGTCAACTCGCTCGGCGCTGACTTCGTTCTTATGGGCTATGACAAGACGAAGATCAAATCTTGCAAACCGATCATTTCGATCTGCGCTGTAAGAACGGGCTGCGGCAAAAGCCAGACCACAAGATTCATCTATGATATTTTCAAGAAAATGGGCAAAAAGGTCGTTGCAGTACGTCACCCGATGCCTTACGATCCCGACCTCAACAAACAGGCTGTTCAGCGCTTCGCGAAGATCGAAGACCTCAAAGCCAACAACTGCACCATCGAAGAAATGGAAGAGTACGAGCCGCACATTGCTGCAGGCAACGTAATCTATGCAGGCGTTGACTACGAAGCTATCCTTCGTCAGGCTGAAAAAGATATCGACGGCGAACCCGATGTCATCCTTTGGGACGGCGGAAACAACGATTTCCCGTTCTATGAATCAGACCTTAAGATCGTTGTCGTAGATCCTCTCAGACCGGGTCACGAATGCCTTTACTATCCGGGCGAAGTCAATGTCCTTATGGCTGACGTCATCGTCATCAACAAGATGGACAGCGCGAAACCGGAAGACATCGAAACAGTTAAAGCTAACTGCAAGAGACTCGCTCCGAACGCAGTCATTATCGAAGCTGACTCCGAACTTACCGTTGACGGCGACATCAAAGGAAAGAGAGTCCTCGTTGTTGAAGACGGCCCGACACTCACCCATGGCGGCATGAAGATCGGTGCTGCAAGCGTAGCAGCTAAGAGATTCGGCGTTAAGGAAATGGTTGACCCGAGACCGGCAGCTGTCGGCAAAATCGCTTTCACATACAAGAAGTATCCGAACATCGGCGAAGGCATCCTTCCGGCTATGGGATACGGCGAAGAGCAGACCAGAGACCTTGAGAAGACCATCAACGCTATCGACGCTGACATCGTTCTCAGCGGTACCCCGATCGACCTCGGCAGAGTCGTAAAAGTCAACAAACCGATCGTAAGAGTCGGCTATGAACTTGCTCCGAGAGGAAACGGTGCAGAACTGCTTAAAGAAGCTGTTGAAAAACTTTTCAAATGCAAATGCTGCTGCAAATAGTTTTTTGTAACTGATTTTTTTTAAGAGGGGGCTCTGGTCCCCTCTTTCTTTTTTGATGGAGTTTTTATGAAAATAGTGATCGCGCTCGGCGGCAATGCCTTGATAAAACCGGGAGATAAAGGAACTGTCGAAGATCAGGAAAGAAACATCCGCGCTTCAATGGACGGTATAGTTAAACTTATCAAAGACGGACATCAGGTCGTAATAACCCACGGAAACGGACCTCAGGCGGGAGCAAGGCTCATCCGCAACGAAATGGCCGAGACCGAGGTTTACCCTGATCCGCTCGTCGTATGCGTCGCAGACACGCAGGGCAGTATGGGATACATGATAGAGCAGGGGCTTATGAACTGCCTGAGCATTGCTGGAGAAAAGAAGATCAAAGTCGCGACTTTAGTCACTCAGATCGAAGTCAATCCGCTTGATCCGGCATTCAAAAAGCCGACTAAGCCGGTAGGCCCTTTCTACAACCAGCAGAAAGCTCTGATGAAGATGAAGAACGGCTGGAAAATGGTCGAAGACAGCGGCCGCGGCTACCGCAGGGTCGTTCCTTCGCCGATGCCTCTCAGAGTTTTGAATCCTGAAGCCATGAACACCCTCATTGATGCCGGCTTCACCGTCATTACAGGCGGCGGCGGCGGTATTCCTGTATATAAAAGCAAAGACAGATCGGGTTATCAAGGGATCGACGCTGTAATCGACAAAGATCTTGCAAGCGTAATGATCGCGCAGACCATAGACGCTGACATGGTGATCATCCTCACCGGCGTTGAAAAGGTCGCGGTAAACTTTAAATCCGACAAGCCGACGTGGCTTGATACTATGACTTCAGCCGAAGCCGAAAAATATCTCGCTCAGGGCGAATTTCCGGCAGGAAGCATGGGGCCGAAGATCAGATCTGCGATAGATTTCGTCAAAAACGACCCGAAAAAAGTCGTCATAATCACTTCCGAAAACAAACTCGCCGATGCCATGGAAGGCAGGACAGGAACGAGGATTGTTCACTAAGCGGATTTTTTTGAAAATTTTGAAAATGCCAGTCCATATCCACATTCTCAACAGATTTTTCTACAGCAAGAGACAGATTTCCAGGAGTGTCCTATGCAAACCTGCAATTTTGGTATTGATATCGGTTCCACTACCATCAAACTTGTGGTTCTTGACAGCAGCGGAGAGATAGTTTACAGCGACTACAGACGCCACAACGCCGACATCCGCAACACTTTTCTCGCCGCACTGCGCGACATGCAGGAAAAACTCGGCGACTGCATCGTAAAAACGATAATCACGGGCTCAGTCGGCATGGCCTACGCTAAGAAGCTTGATCTGATCTTCGTGCAGGAAGTAATCGCTTCGGCGAAATTCATCCAGGTGAGATTCCCGCAGGTCAGAACTTTCATCGACATCGGCGGCGAAGACAGCAAAATGATATTCTTCAACGAGGGCAAAGTTCCCGACATCCGCATGAACGGGAGCTGCGCCGGCGGAACGGGCGCCTTCATCGACCAGGTCGCGATGCTGCTTGAGATCAACACTTCAGAACTGAATGACATGGCGGCAAAGGCAGAAAGGATCTATCCGATAGCTTCAAGATGCGGCGTTTTTTCGAAAACCGACATCCAGAATCTGCTCAGCCAGAATGTGAGCCGCAACGATATCGCGGCTTCGGTTTTCAATGCTGTCGCGCTTCAGGTTATAGCCTCTCTCGCACACGGCACCGACATCGTGAGACCGCTCTTTTTCTGCGGCGGTCCTTTTGCGTTCCTGCCGGAACTGCACAAAAGTTTCCTCAAACTGCTCGATTTGAAAGAAGAAGACTGCATAATTCCCGATGTCGCGAAACTTGTTCCGGCAAGCGGATGTGCGCTTCTTGCTTCCTCGATGGCTCCCAAAGAAAGGAAACTTTCGGAAATTATTGATGAAACAGCTTCTGATGCGTTTGCTTCGACTGTCACGGGAGCAACTCTTCCGCGGCTTTTTGAAAGCGAAGAGGAACTCAAAAACTGGAAGGAAGCAAACCAGACTCACTTCGCCGGAATGTGCGAAATGCCGCGCTCGGCCAAAGTGCGCTGCTTCCTCGGCGTAGATTCGGGCTCAACAACAACAAAAACCGTTCTTCTCAATGAAGACGGAAAGATGATCTTCCACGACTACCGCAACAACTGCGGCGACAGTTTCAACGCTTTTGTAAGTGCACTCGAAACTTTGAAGCAGACTGCTCTCTGGCATGATACCGAGATAGAGATCGTTGGAAGCGCGGCGACAGGATACGGCGAAAACCTGCTTAAAACCGCATTCGGGATGGATCTCGGCATAGTCGAGACGATCGCGCACTTCACCGCGGCAAAGCAGATACTCCCCGATGTTTCATTCATTCTCGATATCGGCGGCCAGGACATGAAGGCGATTTTTGTCGAAAACGGTTCGATAAAAAGGATCGAAATCAATGAGGCGTGCTCCTCAGGCTGCGGCTCTTTCATCGAGAATTTCGCGAATATGCTGAACTATCCGGTAGCGCAATTCGCGGCGATTTCGTGTCTTGCCGAAAATCCGTGCGACCTCGGCACAAGATGTACCGTTTTCATGAATTCAAAAGTAAAGCAGTCTCTCGGTGAAGGTGCAAAAGTGCCTGATATCGCTGCAGGTTTTTCATATTCAGTAATCAAGAACTGCCTTTTCAAAGTGCTCAAACTGAAAGATGTAAAAGAGCTCGGCGACAACATCGTCGTTCAGGGCGGAACTTTCAAAAACCTCTCGATTGTCCGTGTCCTCGAAAAACTCACCGGCAAAAAAATCGGATTTTCCGATATTCCGGAACTTATGGGTGCCTACGGCGCGGCGCTTTATGCGAAAGCCCAGTTCCAGAGCAGGGCAGAAACTATTCCGCTCTCGAAATTCATCGAATCGAAAGAATACTCTTCAGAAGTCGAAGTGTGCCCGGGATGCGAGAACCACTGCACCGTCAAAGTCTTCAAATTCGGCGGCGACAGGCGTTTTTACTCCGGCAACAACTGCGAAAAGCACTATTCCAACAAGAGCGAGAACGAGAAAAAAGGCATCGATATGCATGCCGAAAAATACATTATGCTCCTCAACCGCAAAAATATCCCGGCCGAGAGTGCGAAAATGCGTCTCGGGATCCCGCGGGGACTTGGAATTTACGAAGATTACCCGTTCTGGCACGCACTTTTCAACGAGTGCGGCATTCTGCCTGTCCTTTCGTGCGCTTCGTCGAGCAGACTTTACGAAAGCGGGATAAAGTCGATCATGGCCGACAATGTCTGCTTCCCAGCAAAACTTATGCACGGCCACATCATGGACCTTGTCGCAAAGAAGGTCGACAGGATCTTCTATCCGTATGTAATTTACGAGCGCAAAGAGGACGAGCGTGCCGCCGACAGCTACAACTGCCCGATAGTCGCGGGTTATTCCGACGTTCTTATCAACTCGATAGAAACTGACGAGAAATACGGGATCCGCATTGATTCGCCGGTTATCACCTTCAACGACAGCACTTTGCTTGAAAAATCGTGCGCGGCATACCTTAAAACGCTGGGGATCGATTCCGCCACGATAAAAAAAGCGGTAAAAGCGGCCGTCAAAGCGCAGAACGAATACCTCGACAAGCTGAAAACAAGAGCAGAGGAGATCCTCGCTCAAAGCAGGAAGGAAGGGAGGATGACGATCGTTCTCGCCGGTAGGCCTTACCATGTCGACCCGTATATCCAGCACAAAGTTTCGCAGTGCATCTCCGAAATGGGGATCAACGTCATCACCGAAAACATCGCTGCTTCGGCAGGAACAGGCGTTTACGACGAGCTTCTTGCAGTTCCGCAGTGGACATATCCGAACAGGATCTTCAAGGCTGCCCACTTCGCGGCAAACGAGGGCGACGATGTTCAGTTTGTCGAGCTCACCTCGTTCGGATGCGGCCCTGACGCCTTCATTTTAGACGAAGTCAACGCTATCCTTTCGAGAAAAGGAAAGAACCTCACGATCCTCAAAATCGACGATGTCAACAATATCGGTTCGCTGCGCCTGAGGATCCGCTCGCTTGTGGAAAGTCTGAAAGTCGGAAAGCGCGAGAAAAAGAACATTCCGCCGAAAAATACCGCTGTCTACACTGCGAAAGACAGGCGGAAAACTCTGCTCGCACCTTATTTTGCGGAAGATTACTCCGATTTCCTCCCCACGATCTTCAAAATGCTGGGTTACAACCTTGTAAACCTTCCGAGAGGAACGCAGGAAGCGGCTGAGATCGGCCTCAAATACGCAAACAACGAGGTCTGCTACCCGGCAACGATAGTTGTCGGCACGATAATACAGGCTCTCCAGAGCGGAAAATATGACCTTGACAATGTTGCTGTCGCGATAACCCAGACAGGCGGCCAGTGCAGAGCTTCAAACTACCTTCAGCTTATAAAAAATGCAATGATATCAAGCGGTTTTGAAAATATTCCGGTCGTAGCCATCGGTTTTGCAGGCGACACCAACAACACCCAGCCCGGCTTCGAGCTTCCGTTCAAGAGGCTTCTTCCGATAGCTCTTCCGGCAATGTATTTCGCAGACTGCCTCGCAAAACTTTACTACGCTTCAAGTGTCAGGGAGAAAACTCCAGGCGCGGCGAAGGCTCTACGCGACAAGTTCGCGAAACTCTCGCTTCCGATGATAGAAAACAAAAAAGGCAATGAACTCAAGGAGTTGCTTAAACAGGCGGTTGCCGAATTCAACGGAATAATCGAGGATATCAAGCGCCCGAGAGTCGGTATCGTCGGCGAAATTTACGTCAAATACAACTATTTCGGACACAAATTCGTCGTTCAGTGGCTCATCGACCATAAAATTGAGCCGGTAATGCCCTCGATCTTCAACTTTTTCGACAATTTCTTCGTCAACAACCACATTTTGAAGGAAGAGCACATCAAAAAACAGCCGATCCCGCTTTTCATCAACGACATGATCTACAAACATGTCAGAAAAGTGGCACGTGAATTCGATGAGATCTGCGCTCCGTTCAAATACTACCGCCCCTTCCCCGACGCTTTTCACAACATGGAGAAGGCGAAGCAGCTCATAAATCCGGCATGCAACTTCGGTGAAGGATGGCTCATCCCCGCCGAGATCGCGAACTTTGCCGACCACGGCATCAACAACGTCGTCAGCCTGCAGCCTTTCGGATGCATTTCGAACCACATCATCTCGAAAGGACTTGAAAAACGGGTCAAAAAAGTCTTCCCGAAGATGAATATCCTCTTCCTCGACTTCGATCTCGGCACCTCAGAAGCGAACATCTTCAACAGACTTCACTTCATGGTCGAAAACTGCAAAGCCGAAGCTGAATAAGATCACTGAAAACAATAAGTCGTTGATTTTATTGGGCGAACATGGTATTTCTCTACACGGGGATACCTTTTTTTATAGGATCTTCAGCTCTTTCAGCAGGTCTTCCATGTCGTATTCCGCAAGTTCTTTGCGGTAACCGTTTTTGATTATGTGGTATTCGCCTGTAAAGCCTTCGAATTTCTTCATTACGCTTCCGAGTTCAGTCTGGTGGCGGATCGTCATCTCAAGAGTTTCGTCATTGAAATCAAGCACTTCCAGAATTTCTTTTGCCGAATCGAAGTCAGCTTTTTCAAAGAATCTCACGCGGTAAGTGCTTGTCGGAAGTGTCCGCAGGATCTTTTCGGCTTTTTTTATCTTTTCGCGGTCGCAAAGGGAGAAAGTAAGGAATTTTATTCCCGAATTTTCCAGGATCGAGTTGAGTTTTTCCAGAGTTTCCTTTCCATTGACTTCTTCGGTGAGCCATACTGTGCCGAATTCCTCGTCGACTTCGACTCCGACCGGTGCCGGAAATGCCAGATTGAAGCGCGGCATGGGGTGAAAACCGTCGGAATAAAGTATCTGCAGGTCACTCAAAGTGAGCGCTTTGAAAAGGAACGAAACAAGGTCAAGGTGCCCGATACTTATAGAATTTCCGTGTTTCGAAAGTGAGAATACGTAGGGAAAAGAGTTATTTTTATTGCTCTTTTCCGGAATTTCAAAAGTCTCATTCTCATCAAGCGGCTCGTCGGTTCTGATCATCGGTTTGATCTCTTTAAAATCGCACGCGCCGCACTTGTTGCAGATCCCTGTTTTCGCGCAGTCGGGCGTTTCCAAGAAATTGTAGGCTTTTTCGCGTTCTTTCAGCAAAAATTTGCGGTCGATCCTTAGATCGATGTGCTCGTAGGGGAGCGGTTTGTCCAATGATTTCGGCAGATATGTGCTTTCAGGATCGATCCCGGCAGCAGCGAGACCTTTATCCCAGAGATCTGGATCGAAACTCTCGTCTTCAGTCTGGAGCCCTTTCATGTTTTTAGCAACAAATTCAATGACTTTTCCGTATTCGCGCCCTGCTCTGCTCAAATATCCTTCGACTGTGCTTATTTCCTGATCGTGCCATGAAAGTTTCAGATTTTTTATCCCGCGGAGATTTTCGATTATGACCTTCTGCTTTGCCTTGATCTCAGCCGGACTCGACATTTTTTCCCATTGGAAAGGGGTGAAAGGCTGCGGCACAAAAGTCGAGAAACTTGCACTTATCATCGCCTTTTTGCCGAATCTTTTCACATAGTTGCACATTTTTTTTACAAGATCGACAGTTTCGAGAAGATCAGACTCATCCTCGTTCGGAAGCCCCAGCATGAAGTAGAGTTTCACCGCCTGCCAGCCGTTTGAAAATATCGTGTTGAGGGCGTTCAGCAGATCTTCCACGCTGTTGCCTTTGTTTATCATTTTTCTGAGCCTGTCGCTCCCCGATTCGACCGCCAGAGTGAACCCCACTTTGCGCCCTTTTCTGATGACCTGCGCGATCTTCGGGGTGATCGTTTCAGTCCTGAGGCTCGGCAGAGAAACTGAAATTTTCCGGCTGTAGCGGCTGTACGAACGGACTAAAATATCCTCGATCTCGCTGTGATCCGCTGCTGAAAGCGAGAGGAAACCGGCCTCGTCGTAGCCCGAAGTTTTAACGACTCTGTCAAGGATTTCGCAGACATTCCGGGCACTTTTCTCTCTGTGAGGACGGTAGAACATCCCAGCCATGCAGAACCGGCAGCCGCGGGTGCAGCCGCGCATTATCTCGATCGTGAAACGGTCATGGATCGTCCTCATCGCGAATATCGGAGCATCGAAAAGCGAATCGGGGTCGTAGTTGAGATCCTTCAGGACCGCTCTTCTCGCCTCAAAACCCGAAAGCGAGCCGTCCGGATTGATTTTGAGAGCGTTCTCGTCGTGTTTTGACGGGATGTAGATGCTCGGGATTTCGGAAAAAGCCTCTATCCTTGCCGATTTTTCCTTAATATTTTCAAGGGTATCCATAAATTCTTCGGCATAAGGCTCAAACTCTCCGATCGAGACCATATCAATGAAATCAGCCATCGGTTCGGGATTGCACATGACTGGCCCGCCGGACCAGATTATCGGATAACTGCCTGAATCTATTCTTTCTTTTGAATGGATCGGGATTCCTGCGATTTCCATGATCTTAAGAAAATCGGGGTATTGCAGCTGATACTGGAACGACACCGCAATGATATCAAAATCGCGGTAGTTCACCCCGTGCATCATCGAAGTGAGGCCGCCGCTTTTCTTTGCCTCTTCAAATACATCCTTCTGCGGCGAAAAACCGAAATCGACCAGAAAACCGCGTCTGTGGAAAAGCGAATAGAGGATCTTCACCCCGGTGTGGCTCTGTGCCATCTCAAAAAGATCAGGAAAAAGTATCAGTATTTTCGGCTTGTTAGGGTCAGTTTTGACTTTGACAGTCTCGATGAACGGAGCAAAGTAGCGCCCCGGCTTTTCGATCCTGCGCAGAAAAGAAGTTATAAGTTCCAAAATATTCTCCTAAAACATGAATGTTTTCAGCAATTTACTCAATTTCTTCCATTAAAAAGAACTCTTGTCAAAAAGACGGTGACACTTTAGAGGAAATTGCGGAAAATGCAAGATGTTCTTCAATTAGATTTTGCAAAATTTTAATTGAGTTTTCAAGCTTCGAACATATAATATTTTCAAAATTGCTATTTGAAAACCAGAAAGGAAAATAAAAAAAAGAAGTCCGCAGGCCCTGACACTGCAAAAGCAGGAGAAGGATCTCTGCGGCACACGAACAACATTATATGTAAAAACATTCTACAATCAAGATAAAACTGAGGCAAATCATGAATATAAACTTTTACGAAAAACTGGAAAAGACATTCACTCCGGCAAGGCTTTCGGTCTACCGGCAGGATGGAGCGGATGAATCAACTGCCTTGGCACGATATCTATATAACATTGAACTTTGCCGTTCACTTTATGTTACTTTGAATATTTTCGAGGTTTCGTTAAGGAACGCTTTCGATAAGGCTTTAAGCTCTTTTGCTGGCGAAAAATGGTATGATATGCTGTCGCTTGACGAGAACAGCAGGAAAAAAGTCGAAGAAGCTAAAGGCAAAATACGGAAAAAAGATAAAATTCCGACCCACGACTGCATTATAGCTGAATTGTCGCTCGGATTTTGGACATCATTAATAACGGCGAAATATTCCCAGCAGGCTTTCCAAAGCCACATCATAAAAACATGTTTGAAAAAGTGCCCGTCACACCTGAGAAGTGTCAAAAATTTGCAGAAAATCTTCGAGAGGATCCGTATCCTGCGCAATCGAATCTCGCACTACGAACGAATCGTCCACTGGAAAGATCTGGAAGCGCAGCATGAACAGCTTTCGGAATGCATAAAATGGCTCGACGAACCGGCATTTCAGTTGCTCACGGAAATTGATTTTTTTGATTACATCTACAGCGCAGGTGTGAACCCTTTTCTTGTGCTTGTTTCAAAAAAATGGAATCAATAATGTGGATTTACCACGGCACTGCGATGAGTCCGGCAAAACCCATGAAAGCAAGTGCGGGAAGACCAGCGGTGACGAGTTATTAGGAACTACATCAGCGGTTTTGCGTATATTCCAGAACCCAGTCAAATGCGGGACGCATTTTTATTGTGATGCCGTTTGCCTCGATGTCACCAAACTCATGGTCAGTAATAAGATACAGGTCTGAACAGTTGAGTTTCCTTGCACCTTGCAAGAGTGCTGAAATTTCTCTCTTTCTTGTTTTTTCAGCCGAAATGTCATAACTCACCTGATAAAGAGAGACAACTTTGTTCCTTTCGCAAACGACAAAATCTATTTCGCACGAACGGTCGCTGTAGTAATAAACATCCTGCATCTGTGATTTACAGCGTCTTAGAAGTTCAATAAAAACAATATCTTCAAGTCGCCAGCCTAAATTTTCGCCGCTGAACGCATTTTCTCTGCCGTTCATCATAGCAACATCTATGCAGTAAAATTTTTCGTTAGTAATTCTTTGCCTGCTTTTAGGCGAATATTTTTGTAGCCCGGCGAAAATATAGGCATTTTTGCAATACGCTGCGTAATTTTCAACAGTATGCAGTGACTTTACGGCAAAAATATCCTGCAAATCGCAGTAATTCACAACTGTCGGCGCAACATTCATCAGATGCCACGCTATTTTCGAGAGAGTTGACGTATATTTTATTCTGTAGCGCTGCCGGATGTCGGTTTCGATGATATTTTTCATCAGAGTGTCAATATAGTTTTTAGGGACCCTGCATTTTAAGAGCTCGGGGAAACCGCCTGTTTTCAAATAGTTATCAAAAGCCTCGCGCCGGAAAGCAATCTCTTTGGTAGTTTTGGAATCCTTGTCGATATTGAATAAATCACAGTATTCCGAGAATGAAAAAGGAAAAAGTTCAATTTTATTGTGTCTCCCCGTGAGATGTGTCGCGAGTTCGCCGCTTAAAAGTTTTGCATTTGAACCGGTGATCAGTATTTTCATTTCGCGCCTTAAAAGGCGGTTAACGAAAAGAAACCATTCAGAAATATTCTGGATTTCATCAATAAAAAGACATTCAAAATCACCGTAGATTTTATAAAGCACAGAAAGAACATCATTAAGTTCCGCTCCGCTCAGACCGTAAAGCCGCTCATCATCAAAATTGACATAGGCGAAACTGAGTCCCGATTTTTTCAGGACATTGCAGCAGAGCGTTGACTTTCCGCTGCGGCGGACACCGATGACAACCTGTGCCAAAGGGCTGTTAAGATCAACCTGATCTTCTTCACGCCTTGATACAAAATTCTTTTTCATAAGGAGTTGAAAATCCTCTTTCTGGTCTCTCAAAACCTCTTCAAGTATCCTTATTTTCATGTTTTGCCTCGCTTGCAATGCACTATTTTACACAATTTGCATATACTGCAATGCATTATTTTGCAAGTTTTTATTAAAACGGTGAATTTTGTGGTTTTTGAAAAAAAAGATCAGCTGTTTTGCGGAAGAAATTCTATTTTGAGTTTCATCCCCATCCCAATAGCCAGACGCTGCAAAGTTCTAAGAGACGGATTTGCATTTCCTTTTTCAATTTTGCTTATGTCACCCTGCGCGATTCCGGTGCGCTCTGACAGTTCTTTTTGTGTAAGCCCTGACTGTTTGCGTGCATCAATGATTGCCTGAATCACGGCGTGTTCCGGCTGAAGCAGCTCGTATTCAGCCTTAAACTCGGGATCTTTCAGCTGTTCTTTGAGAAAATCATTAAACTTTTCGCCCATTTTCATCTCCGTTTCTACGCAAGTAATCGGCTCGGTATCTTTTTGCTTTTTCTATTTCTGCGACAGGAGTTTTCTGCGTTTTCTTGATAAAACCGTGAGTCAGCACGATCCGCCTGTCAACATAAAAGAAATAGAAAACACGCATTATATTTGTTTCGGCACGGGCTCTCAATTCAAAAATCCCGTCAGACAGATATTTCGAATAAGGCTCCCGTAAGTCGCAGCCGTTATCCTGCAGTATCGAAATCATGTCCGCCATTTTAGCCCTCATTTTTACATCAAGTGACAAAAGAAATTCCTTTGCCGGCTGGCTGCCGTTCTCTTTTTCATAAAACTCAACTTCAAAACTTGTCACAGAACCACTCCAAAAACTGTTTTATAGGATTTATCCTATTTTGTCAACATTTTTTACTTCAAAATCTCAATTTAATCTCAACAAAGAACAATTAAGATGCATTATTTAAATAATCAGAATTTAAAATCAAGTTTTCGATTGTAGCAAGTAGAAAAGTTTAACTTTGCGGCAAACATGAATTTTCGTGAAGTGCAAAAAAGATGCTTTTATCGCCTCAAAACCATTCCCCGGAAATCCCGTTGCAAGCTTTTCCGAGAGTTTAAGATCGGATTTTTCAACAGATCATGCCAGTTAAAGCGGCAAATTTGGTGATTTTGTGAAAAGGTCAACGGTTAGATTATTAATTATACATGAGAGATGTTTATCTTACACAACGAAAAGAGTGTTCTATCTTAATGAAATCTCCTCTTTTTCCAATGTAATTTTCATCCACCCGTCCGTTGCTTAAATTGAGACCCCATGCACCTGTTTTGTCTATACTATCCGGTACTATGGAAGAAGACCAGAGGTAAGTAGAATTTCCTCTTGGATCAACACCACAACCATCGCATGCAGCATTTCTGCAGTTATTGTAATTATAATGTGCTGTAAGACAATTGTCAGTAACACCACACTCTCCACCAGGTCGTGTTGCCGGACAGTTTGATAAAATTCTGAGTTCACTGATTGTTGGCAATCGCCAATCCTTGTATCCGCCTTCTCGAAGATTTTTACAATATTTTACAGCAGCTTTCCATTCCATATTTGGTGCATTATTTGACCATTCTAAATCCTCAGGTGCTTTCTTGGGTACATTGGTGGACTGCCCCTCGCTACAAGCGATACTCAAGAAACAAATCATAAAAACTACAAAAATCCTTATCATAATTCACCTTAATCTACGCAAATAACATCATATTTGCGCGTATAAGCCACATTTACATATCCTCTGCAATCTTGGCTCATAAAAACTTCAAAGCCATCAGAAGTTATAAATCTAGCATGAGGACATTTTAGATTAGCACGAGCAATGTTTTTGGCCATACGTAACAGTTCATCGGCGCTTGGCAAACGTTTGTTGATAGCATAACAATAATTTGTGGCTTCTTGAAATGACATGGGAATCTCGGGAATCTGAGGATGTCGCAAAGCAAAGAGCGAATTCACACAACAAAAAATAATCAAAGAAAACAAAAGAAGCTTTTTCATGTCAAATCTCCAAAAAAATAAGTCGTTAAAATTTTACCTTTTATCTTACAAAAAACACACAATGTTCCGAATCAACGCAGCTTGGACCTTCATCGTTTTTCTCAATAAAACCTACGACCCACCTGCAGTCAGGGCGGCAGTTTTCAGCTGAGGAAGACCAAAAAGTGTCGTAAAGACCCAATCCGATACAAACTTCTCGAATTTGATACAGATGTTTGAGTTCTTCTTTTGTTGGAAGCCGCCAATCAGAAAGACCACCTATTTTAGATTTTTTAGAAGAAGCCTCAGCTGTATTCCAAGACATTTTACCTGCGATTTTTGTAATCATCTTGATGCCGTCGACAGGCACACGCAATTCTATGTAATCGCCATAATCAATAAAATTTTCTTCCATTTTTATCTCCATTTTTCAATGAAAAAAATACCTTGCTTTCACACTGAAAACAAATATTACAAAACAATAGTATTGCCAAGATAGTCACTTGTCAAGTAAAAAAATATTTTAGTATTTTTAAAATACCTTTGTTTTGCTTATTTTAACTTGTTTAATGTGCGAAGAGAGGTGTAATCATGTTCGGAGACAGAGTAAAGCAGTTGCGTGAGGCTCACAATTTCAGTCAGGTGCAGCTTGCAACTCGGCTTCATGTTTCAAAACAGGCAGTCTCGAACTGGGAAAACAACAACATTATGCCGTCAATCGAAATGCTTGTTAAACTTGCCGATTTGTTCGGTGTTTCGACCGATTTTCTGCTGGAGCGCGACAACCGCCGCTCGCTGGATACGACCGGCCTGACGGACACGCAGTGCGCTCATCTGAATCTTATAATTCAGGATATTTTGCAGTAAATTCAGTGCAATGTTCACGCTTATAAGCACAAAGTTCGAAGATGGAGATGATAAAAAGAGATCTATATCTTAACCGTCTGATTTCCAAGAGGAAAAACGGTCTTGTAAAAATTATCACAGGGTTTAGAAGATGCGGCAAGTCCTATTTATTGTTCAATATTTTCAAAGATTATCTCAATTCTGCCGGTGTCGATGGCGATCACATAATCAGTATCGCACTTACTCATTTTGATGTCGGAAGTCAGATGAAAAGCATCGAACATCCGCCGGATTTGCCTTCATCCCCAGCGCCGTCGGAAGTGTTGTCGTCAGCTGCATCGACCTCCGGATAATCGGAGTCGTCGGTTTCCCAGCCTTCGACAGGTTCGGTTCCGCACTCTTCCACCAGAACCGCGCCGCATCCGTTTTCGCTGAAAGTGCCGCTTCCGGTCTTTAAATCTCCGACTCCGTAACACCTGCAGGCATAGTTGCCGCCGTATGCTACTGTACACTTGCCTGCCTCATTCCGGCAACGGATCCGCGTATCTTTGCAGAGCTTTTCGATCTTCTCCATGCATGTTTCGTTGCTCAGAGAGGTCGTTTCAGGCTGGACATTTTCATCAGAAACATATCCTTCGCCGTCCCGGCATTCACACTCCGAACGGATCGATCCGTCAGTCAGCGTAAGAGAGCACTTTCCGAGTTCCGATTCACACGAAACACTTTTCTCTTCCGCAAAAAGAACCGTTGCAACAGCAAAGACGGCAGCTAAAACAACTGTCTTTTTCATATAACCTCCTGATTCAATTACAGCTTTTGTTTCTGTGGGTTAAAGCCTGAAGATATTTTCAGACTTGTTGCTGATTCTACCACGGAACCGAGATGAGTCCGGTGAAGCCCATGAATGCGAGTGAAAGAAGGCCGGCGGTGACAAGCGCGATCGGTGCGCCTTTCATCGCTTCGGGGATCTCGTAAAGCTCAAGGCGTTCCCTGATTCCGGCAAAAATTACGAGGGCAAGGAAGAAGCCGAGAGCGGTCGCGATTGTGTAAACAACGCTCTGAAGAAGGTCATAGTTTTTCTGAGTTACGAGGATCGCGACACCCAGAACTGCGCAGTTGGTCGTGATGAGAGGAAGGAATACGCCGAGAGCCTGATACAGCGGCTGCGAAACTTTTTTCAGAATAATTTCGACCATCTGCACGAGTGCAGCGATGACAAGGATGTATGCGACTGTCTGCATGAAACCGATATTGAGCGGGATCAGTACGAGGTTGTAAAGCAGCCACGTGACTGTCGTCGCCAAAGTCATGACGAAAAGAACGGCCGCGCCCATTCCGACCGAGGTCGAAACTTTGTTCGAAACGCCGAGGAAGGGGCAGATTCCCAGAAACTGCGCAAAAACGATGTTGTTGACAAGTATCGCGCTTATGAAAACAAGAATATATCCAGTCATTTTCCCCTCCTATGCCGCTTTTCTGTTTTTGATGTGGTTGACGAACGCGATCAGGAAGCCGAGCGCGATGAAAGCTCCGGGCGGCATGATGAAAAGAAGGATCTTGTCAATGTTTTCGGGGATGAACTGGAATCCGAAAACAGAGCCGTTGCCCAAGATCTCTCTTACCGAACCCAAGATCGTGAGCGACATCGTGAAGCCGAGACCGATGCCTAAGCCGTCAGCTGCCGAAAGAAGGACACCGTTTTTCGAAGCGAAAGCCTCAGCGCGTCCCAAAATGATGCAGTTTACGACGATGAGCGGGATGAAAAGCCCCAGAGTCTCGTAAAGATCGGGAAGATATGCCTGCATGACGAGGTCTACTACCGTTACGAAACTTGCGATTACGACGATGAAACCGGGGATCCTGACTTTGTCGGGGATCACGTTTTTCAGCAGTGAGATTACGATGTTAGAGCAAATGAGAACGACTGTCGCTGCAAGCCCCATGCTGAGCCCGTTGATCGAACTTGTCGTCGTTCCGAGGGTCGGGCACATACCCAAAAGGAGAACAAAAGTGGGGTTTTCCTTGATGAAACCTTTTGTAAATTCTTTCCAAGCACTCATTTCTGCCTCCTATTTCTTTCCGCTCTTGTATGCGGCGACCGCAGTGTTTACGGCGTCCAGGAACGCTCTCGAGGAGATCGTGGCTGCGGTTATCGCATCAACGTCGCCTCCGTCTTTTTTGACCGAAAGTTTAAAGTTTTCAGGGTCTTTGCCGTTCACCTGATCCTTGAATTTCGGGTTTGTCATGTTGCTGCCGAGCCCCGGAGTCTCTTTGATCGAAAGGACTGCCGTGTTGTGGATCTTTCCCTCAGCGTCAAAACCGACGAGGATCTGGACATCGCCGCCAAAACCCTTTTTCGAGACTGCTTCGACTGCCGTTCCGACAAGCTCTTCGCCTTTGTATGCCGGAGTGAGCGTGCAGCCGTTCGATTCGTATTTTTCACCCAGCTTTTCAAACGCCGGAAGAACAGCTTCGAGGGCCTTTTTCGACTTTTCGAGTTGGACTTTTTCAGCCGCAGGTTTCGTTTTCGAGTAGGTGAAGCCTATTGCCAGCGCACTTACGAGCGATATCGCCGCAAGGACGATGAGCATATTTTTGAATGAACTTTCGAGTTTTTTCTTATCCGCCATAGTTGACCTCGCTGCCGAATCTTTTCGGCTTGATGTATTTGTCAATAAGTGGAACGAACGCGTTCATGATGAGGATCGAGAACATGCAGCCTTCAGGATATGCGCCCCAGAGCCTGATGCACGAGCAGATGATGCCTGCTCCTATCGCAAAAACTATCTGACCTTTCGGATTCATCGGGCTCGTTACCATGTCGGTGAGCATGAAGAAAGCTCCGAGCATAACGCCGCCGCCCAGAATGTGGTAGAGCGGATTGACGAACTGTTCCGGATCAACGAGCCATGCGATCCCGGTGAAAACAAATATCGTAGCAAGGAAAAAGAAGGGGATATGCCACGAAATTATCTTTTTGTAGATAAGGAAGAGCCCGCCCAAAAGTATCGCGAGCGCGCTTGTCTCACCAAGAGATCCGCCGACAGTACCGATAAAAAGATCCCAGTAAGCAGGAAGCTGGCTGAAAGCGTGAAGTTTGATGTTTCCGAGCGGAGTTGCTGCCGTCATCGCATCAACGTTCCAGACAAAGCGCGTGATCCCGGGCTGCGGCCAGGTCGTCATCGAAACGGGGAAGCTGATGAGGAGAAAAGCCCTGCCGACAAGTGCCGGATTGAACGGGTTTTTGCCCAGTCCCCCGAAAGCCATTTTCGCGATGCCGATAGCGACCAAAGCACCGATGAAAAGCTGCCAGAGCGGGATCGAACTCGGCATGTTGAAAGCTAAAAGAAGCCCCGTGACTGCGGCAGAACCGTCGCAGACCGTGACTTTTGTTTTGAGCAAAAACTTCTGGATCAGGTATTCGATACCGACACAGAAAACAAGCGAAGCCGCGACGACGACGAGAGCTCTTATTCCGAAATTGTAAAGAGCCGAAATAAAGGAAGGGATAAGTGCGGCGCAGACGAGCCACATGATCTTGTTCGTCGTAAAATGACCCTTTTCATGCGGCGAGAGGGAAACTTTCATATTGTTCATTTTGCCTCCTGTTTTTTAGCAGCTCTTTCTCTTCTGATCCTTCCGACATTCGCCTTTGCGAGCCTGATGTAGTCAAGGAGCGGACGTGCGCTCGGGCAGGTGTAGCTGCAGCAGCCGCATTCGATGCAGTCGGTCACGTTGAGAACGTCGAGATCGTCCCACCTTCCTTTCTCCGCAAGTTTTTCGTAGAGGAAAGGTTCAAGTCCCATCGGACACGCGTCAACGCACTTCGCGCAGCGGATGCAGTTCTGGACTTCCCTGCGTTTCGCCTCGCTTTCGTCAAGCAGAAGAACGCCGCTCGTCCCTTTCGTGATCGGGAATTCTGCTGAAACGGCTGCTTTTCCCATCATCGGGCCGCCCGAAATTATCTTGCCTGTCCCTTCAGGGATCCCGCCCGATTTTTCGATGAGGACGCTTGCCGGGATACCGATCCTGACAAGGTAGTTCGCCGGTCTCGCGAGCTTTTTGCCGGTAACCGTGACGACTCTTTCGAAAAGAGGTTTGTGTTTCTGCACAGCTTCATATATCGCAAGTGCGCTTCCGACATTGTCGACCACACAGCCGACATCAAGCGGAAGTTTGCCTGAGGGCACTTCGCGGTTGCGGATCGCCTTGATGAGCTGTTTTTCAGCGCCCTGCGGATATTTGAGCATGAGCGGCTGGACGACCGTTCCGGGAAAATCTTTGACTGCCTTTTCCATTTTTTCGATTGCATCGGGCTTATTGGCCTCGATCCCGATGAAAGCTGTGTCGATCCTGAGGGCTTTTTTCATGATCTCGACGCCGACTAAGATCTCTTCGGTCCTTTCGAGCATGATCCTGTGGTCGGCCGTGAGGTAAGGCTCGCACTCGACTGCGTTTATGATGAGCGTGTCGGCTTTTTTGCCTTCGGGGATCGTGTATTTTACGTGGGTCGGAAAACACGCGCCGCCCATTCCGACGATGCCCATTTCCTTCATAGTCGCGACGATTTCTTCCGGGGTCGCCTTGATCTCGCGGATCACTTCAGGCGTTCTGAGGATGCTCTCTTCCCATTCGTCGGCCTCGTCGACATCGATGATTACCGCTTTGGAAGCGAATCCGCCCGGATCCTTGACGGTATCGACCGCGAAAACGGTTCCGTTTACCGAAGAGTGGATGTTGACCGAAACAAAGCCGCCAGCCTGACCTATCAAAGTGCCGACTTTGACTTTGTCGCCTTTCTGGACGACCGGAGCGGCAGGCGCGCCGATGTGCTGCGAAAGAAGGATCGTTACCCTTTTCGGAAGTTCGACCGCTTCTATCGGTGCTCCAGCGCTTATTTTGTTTGCCGGCGGATGAACACCGCCCTTTTTAAAAGTCTTGAAATTCAAACTCTCCTCCCCAAAAAATTGTCAACATGACTTATGACGGCGCTTTTTTAATTGTTTTAAGGATTTTTGCAAGAAAATTCACTACTGCCGCAGTTCATTTGCGCAATAATATCTGTGATACACATTTTCTTGATTTTTGCGGACACAAATATACATTTTGACCGCGACGGGAAGAAAAAATCTCTGTTCCCTGCGGTAAAGCGTTCTTTGAAATCTGCGAATTTGTGAAGTTGAAGTAATAGATGATGTTTAAAGATATCCTTTCGATTTTTGTTGTTCACTTTTTTGGAGGCATTAAATGAAAAAAGCACTTTCGATTTTCTCAATTCTGCTGCTGGCTTTTCTTTTTTGTGCAAGCTGCGGCGGTTCAGAGAAAAAACCGGTAACACCGGACGATCCCGACACTGAAGTCGTTGATCCCGACACAGACACAGACACAAACACCGAGCCGACGGACACTGCTGCAGGAGACTGCGGAAACAGGATCGTTGACGAAGGCGAAACATGCGACGGCGGAGCGCAGGAATGCAGCTCGATCAATCCGGGCTACACCGGCGGATACGCTTACTGCAAGGCTGACTGCACAGGCTGGGATGAGACTACCTGCCAGGGAAATCAGACCGATCCTACAAATCCGACGGATCCGACCGATCCGACGACCGACCCGACGAATCCGACTGACCCGACCACCGATCCTACGACAGGTCCTGCAGACGGTAACGCTGTCTTCGAAATGGGGCCTTACGGGGTCAATACAACGGACGTAAAATCGGGCACCGACGGCGCACCGAGAGAGTTCAAAATTTACGAGCCGGCAGGAGCGGAAGGAAACATTCCGGTCATTCACTTCCTGCACGGATTTACCTACAAATTGACTTACTACGATGACATGCTCACTCAGCTCGCTTCCCACGGATTCATCGTAGTTTCGAGTCAGTCGTCCCACAGCCTGATGGGCGGTGACACAACTATCGTAGAAGCTGAAAAAGTCGCGACATTCCTCACCTGGCTCAAAGAGAACATTCAGTCCAAAGTTTCAGTCACGGCCGATGTAGAGCACTTCGGTGTTGCAGGCCACAGCCGCGGCGGAAAAGTCACGAACAGAGTTCTTAACAACGATCCGACGATGGCTACGAGTTTCTTCGGCGTTGACCCTGTCGATTCTGCTCCGCCTATGGGCGGCGGTTCAGACCCGCAAAGTCTCAAAGATCCGGTCCAGTTTACAGGCGAATCAATGTTTGTCGGAACAGAAAAGGGGACTGAGAAGAAAATGGGGCAGGCATGCGCTCCGGCAGGCGACAACAGCGCAAGTTTCTATGCGGGATATCCGTCAGTAAGTCACCACATAATCGCAGCAGGCGTAGGCCATGCAGACATGGTCGATCCTGCCGACATCTCAGCGTGCGGTATGCAGTGCTCTGCATGTGTAGGCAGCGGCAACACCGGGCTTAACCAGCAGTTTATCGCATATACGGCAGGGCTTATGGCGGCTTTCTTCAACTCGACTTTGAAAGGAATGACCGAGTATGAAGCTCTTCTCAACGACTCTTCGACACATCCTTTTGCAACAACTGTAACGGAACACAAATAGGCGGATCCAGACCGCTGTTTTTTCAAATTCGTAATTTGTGAGGTCAAAAAATGAAAAATTTCCTTTTTCTCATTCCCGTTTTGATTTTCCTTTTTGTAAGCTGCGACGGCAAAAATGTTTCAGATCTGATCGATGGAATCGACACAGATTCAATTGATACAGACGTTACGGATCAGCCTGATTCGGGCGATCCGACGGGCGAACCGACGACTGATCCAACGACCGACCCGACAAACCCGACTGATCCGACCACAGACCCGACTGATCCGACTGATCCGACCACAGACCCGACGACCGATCCGACCACGGACCCGACAGACCCGACCGATCCTACCACGGATCCGACGAATCCGACCGATCCGACCACTGATCCGACGACAGACCCGACGAACCCGACTGATCCGACCACTGATCCGACGAATCCGACTGATCCGACCACGGACCCGACAAACCCGACAGATCCTACGACAGACCCGACTGATCCGACCGATCCGACCACGGATCCAACGAATCCCGAAGATCTGGTCGATATTTTCAACTCAGGACCTTACGAAGTCAAAACGACAGATATCGCATCCGGCACAGACGGAGCGCCGAGAGAGTTCAGGATATACGAGCCGAAAGATGTTTCGGGGAACCTTCCTGTTATCCACTTCCTGCACGGATTCATGTACAAGATCGGATATTATGATGGTATTATGACTCACCTTGCCTCCCACGGCTTCATCGTAGTTTCGAGCCAGTCGAAGCACTCACTGTCCGGCGGAGACACAACGATAGCTGAATACCAGAAAGTAATCACCTTTATCAACTGGCTCAAGGAGCATCTTTCCTCCTACACTGCGGCGACTCCCGATTTTGACAATCTGGGCGTTTCAGGCCACAGCCGCGGCGGAAAAGTCACGAACAGGCTTGTAAATGCTGACACGACTATCGCAAAAAGCTTTTTCGGCGTAGACCCTGTCGATTCGGCTCCGCCGTTGGGAGGCGCTTCTGACCCGAACAGCATAATCCAGCTCACAACGGAAGCGATCTCTACGGAAAGTCAGTGTGAAGAGTTAGGCGGAACATGGTCGGGATTATTAATTAAGAGCTGTAAGAACGCCGTGATCGACACTTTGGAAAAATGCGAGATACTCGGTGGAAACTACTTGAATGAAAACAACGAGTGCTTCAACAACCTTGCGACACTTCCCACGATGTTCCTGGGAACGGAAAAAGGTCCCTCCGGCGTTCAGGCGTGCGCTCCGGCAGGCGATAACAGCGTTCATTTCTATGCAAGCTATCCGTCACCGAGCCGCCACATCATTGCCAAAGGTGTAGGACATGCCGACATGGTCGATGACCAGAGCGAATGCGGAACATACTGCTCACTTTGTGCAAAAAGCGGCAACAACACCCTCAACCAGCAGTTCATAAGCTACACGGGCGGACTTATGGCAGCGTTCTTCAACTCGACTCTTAAAAATGAAACGCAGTATGAGGCGCTCCTTGACGACTCGTCGCTCCATCCTTTCGCAACGACGCTCAACGAACACAAATGATCATTAGATCCTGAATATCTATTGGAACGAGATCATCGTAACGCTTTACGAAGACAACAAACTCTACATCTACAAAGTCAAATAATGATGTTCTGAAATTTCAGGAACACTCTTAGAAAACAGTCACCGAACAGCCTGACGACGAAGACGACGAAGCATCTTTTTTCTGAATTTTTTTCGGAGTGCAGCTTCCGTAGTCGCAGTAGCCTTCCTTGCCCTCTTCGGTAGTGCACGGAGTCCAGTTTTTCGATATGTCGGAGACGCTTATGAAACCGTCGGTCTCGGAACATTCCGCTTTGCGGCACTCGCCGGCTTCGGGCATGTCAGGTTCCTCTCCCTCGCAGAAGCCGTTGTGGCAGATCTCGTTTTTGATGCATAAAAGTCCGCTGCTGCACGACTTTCCTTCGTTCAGGGCTGCTCTGACGCATTCTCCGCTTTCAGGGTCACAGACGCCTTCGGAACATTCGGAATCCAATCCGGAACAGTCTTTCAAGTCGACATCGGTGCATTTTCCGCTCATGCAGCGCCTTCCTCCGATGCAGGCGTTCTCAGGATTCCCGCAGAAAGAACCGTCCGGCATCGGGACTGAGGAACACGATTTTGCAGCTTCGTCGCATACGCTTTCCTCGCATTCCGTCCCGCCCTCCATGCACGGTATCGAGCCTTCTGCCTTTTCGCAGAAACCGCTCACGCATATTTCCTTTCCGTCGCAGAAAAGGGAGTCGTCACATTCGGCATCGGTCCCGCACTCTTTGACATTCAGGTTCAAAGAGGGGTCTCCAAGATAGTTCGTTTCGAGCTTTATCGTCAGCAGGACGCTGCGGTTTGGCCACTGTTCCTTGGTCTCGAAGAAAACTTTTGCAGGGATCTCGTTTTTTAAGAGGGCGTCGGTAAAGACTGCTCCGTATGAAAAAATATCGTGGGAACTCAGGTCGTAGTTGCTGAATATCGTGCCGTAAGAGACCTGCGACGCTCCGACGACCCCGACAGCCGTATTCCGGAGGACAGAGTATGCGAGGCTCCCCGCGCTCTCGATCGTCCCGTTGAGGCAGCTCCCCTGGAACACGAAAGGATTCAAGACCTTTACTTTGTCGATAAGCGTTGTGTCCACGAAAGTCTCGCTCGTCAGTTCGTAGCTGTATGTGTCTGCGACGCCGTTCCCGTTTCTGTCTGACCGCCAGAGCGTCCTGACTGAATATTCGGGCATTCCGTGAGCCTGCCAGAAGACCAGGCCGTGTCCGGTGTTCATGTTTTCAAGCATGGAGTCGTATGTCAGAGCGTCTTCTTCGGTGAATTCCGACGGATCTATGCCTCCTTTTTCAACGAGGAGTTTCGATGAAAAGGGTGGGCGCAGTGAATTGTTGATAAGATATTCCGCTACATACGCGCCGTCCATTTTCGGGATCCCGAACTGGCCGTCCTGATTCTCGTAGTAGGAGATCGTCGTCGGGAAGAGCACTCTCCGCCTGTAATCGGCTGTCGAAGGCTTTTCCCTGATGAAATCGACGGTCCTGGCAAGGATCGCGTCGGCATTTTTGACATTGTTTCCGTATATCGGGATCCTGCCTACGATGAGTTCGAATTCGTATTCTATCCAGTCGTCGCGTTCTCCGTAGACACCGTTGCCGTTGCTGTCCATATCCTCGGAGATCTCGGCGTAGAAAATATCTGTCGGAACAAGCTCGTATTCAGGATCATCCGCTTCGTCAGGACGCGTAACGACCATCGGGACTTCGCTGCCCCGCGGGTTAGTTCCGGCGATTATGAGAAGAAAGTCATAGTCCTTGCAGACGCTCCGCAGGTATTTTCTGATCTTTTCGACACGCTCCATACCTTTGAGTTCTCCGCCTTCGTAGTCGTTTTCGGTTGCGATGGCGACCTTGAACCCTGATTCTTTCTTGGCTTTGACGAAATTTGCTATCTCCTTGGATTCAGCAAGGAAATAGTTCGTCGTGAGGATAAGGAGCGAATTTCCGCCCTTTGTATCAGCCATCGGAAGAAGAGATCTCTCTTTTGTCGTGACGCGGATCCTGTCTATCTTGACGACCTCTTTGTCACCGGCAGGGATGACAGGGTAAAGATCGAACGAAAACACCTTTTTCTCCCGTTTGAAAGAGGGCTTGCGGTCAAATGCGAATTTTGAAAGGGTAGGAACCGGCCTCTTTGCTGACGGCGCGGCTTCGACTTTTCGCATATCGCTCAGCCTGTAGAGAGCTTCGCCCTTTTTCAAAGGAGCTTCAAGCGTTATTTTGTGCTGCTTTAGGATCTCGACTTTGACGACTTCGCTTCCGAAAGTCATCTTTTTGAACGGAAGAACAGTCTCTCCTCCGGCTCCGTCAAGGTCAAAACCTTCTATTTTCGGGACAGTGGATCCGTCGCGGACAGTGAAGAGAGCTTCGGGAATATCGATCTCTAAGATGTCGGCGGAAATTTGCGTGAAAAACAGGAACGATGCGAAAAATATCAAATACTTTTTTATCATGATCAACTCCGTAAAACCATAAGCAGAATAGTTTAGCGGAAGAAGAGTTTTTGTCAAAAGTGCGGCAAATGGATTTTTCCCGAAAAGTCTATATTATGCGGCGCAGTGAACTGTTGACTGGAAGTTTTCAGATGGAATCAGGTTTTTACAGGCGCGTTTTGGGGATCGCCGTTCCGATAGCGATACACAATCTGATGATCTCCGCGATAAACATGGCCGACGTATTTATGGTCGGGCAGTTGGGAGAAGAGGCTATCGCGGCTTTAGGCATAAGCAACCAGCTGATGTTTCTACTGATCCTCTTTCTTTTCGGAATGGGAAGCGGAGGCCAGATCTTCGTTTCGCAGTTCTACGGAAAAGGCGACCTTCTCAATCTGCGGCGCGTCATGGGGGCGGTCCTCGGGCTCGGGATCTTTGTTTCGCTGGGTGCTTTTACCGGTGCGAGATTCTTTCCTGAAGCGATCGTCGGTCTCTTTTCAAACGACGCTCCGGTTGTGAAATATGCCTGCGAATACCTGAGAATAGTTTCGTGGAGCTATATTTTCACAGCGGTCTCCTTTATTTATCAGGTGGTCCTGAGGAGTACCGACAGTCCGCGCCTTCCTGTCTATTCGTGTGCTCTGGCGCTTGTCATAAACATATTTTTCAACTGGGTCCTGATCTTCGGTCATCTCGGTCTTCCTGCGATGGGGATCCGTGGGGCTGCGATTGCAACACTTATCGCCAGAGTCGCCGAGACAGCGTTCACTCTTGCCTACGCCTACATCAGGAATCTTGCTGCCGCTGCCAAGTTCAGTGAGCTCGTGAGTGCGAAAAAAGAGCTTTTGAAACAGCTTTTTGTAACGGCAGTCCCCGTTTTCTTCAATGAGATCACATGGGCTTTGGGCATTCTTGCGCTCAACTGGATCTATGCGAAACTCGGAACGGAGTCGCTTGCCGCGATAAACATTTCCGACAGCGTTACGAAACTTTTTTTTGCCGCTTTCATCGGGATCGGCAATTCCGGTGCTGTCGTTTTGGGGTATGACATCGGAGCCGGGGCCGAACCCGGAAAAGTGTGGAAAACTTCGAAAAAACTCGTGAAACTTTCGATCTCGACAGGCGTTTTTCTCTCGCTTTTTGTCTTTCTTTTCACCGACCCGATACTTTCAGTCTACAACATTTCGGAAAGCGTCCGCGATCTGGCTTACAAAAGCACACTCGTCTGGATACTTTTCCTGCCGGTAGTCGCGTTCAACAACCTCAATATAGTCGGCATCTTACGCAGCGGCGGCGACACGAAGGCAGCCTTTCTCATCGATGTCGGAGCGCTCTGGCTCGTCTCAGTTCCCGTTTCTTTTGCCGGAGCTGTGGCATTCGGTCTTCCGCTTTACTGGGTCCTTCTTCTCGGAAAAATCGAGGAAGCCATAAAATTCGGCTGGGGCTTCAAGCGCTACATCTCGAAAAAATGGATCAGGAATCTGGTCAAAGAGCTGAACTGAAATACGATTTTTGCCGATCGTATTCGACAAGTGTAAACGTCTGATTTTTCTTATAAGAACTCGAGATCCTTCTTCAAGTGAGATCTTTATTTTATTTCGAAGTAAGCAGTGTGGTTTTTGCCTTCGTAGTTGATCTCGATCCCTTTGAGCGAGTCGATCTCTTCTGCGGTCGAAGCCGTGTACTCTATCGGCATGAGATAACAGCAGTTGTCGCAGTCGGTAGCCAAATCGCTGAGGTCCCGTTCTTTAATGCTGACTTTAAGGATATTTTCCTCTATCCCCTCGATTTCGTAGCCGTATTCCCAATCATCACAATGAAACGCGGCAAACCAGTTGAATTTAATGGTTGTGTCTGTTTTTTCGATCACTTCGACATATTCTTTGCAAGAATAGTAGTTTTCAGTCTCATTATAGATTCTATCCTTGAAAGCAAAAGCCGGTTCTTCGTGACGGCACTCGCCGACATCGACTGCCGTGAAACCGTCGTTGCCTCCGCAACCTAAAAACATAAAAACTGCTGAAATTACGATAAAAAATGATTTCTTACTCATGATCTGCCTCCTTTTTAATCAAATAATCAGACAAACAGCATCGAACAGCCGTCGGATTTGCTATTTTCTTTGTTTTCTGCAGGAACTTTATCAGTTGTGGGTGTTGCTGAATCGCCGTCAGCGGTGTCTTCTTTAGTTGCGCCGCCGGTCGGAGCTTCGGTATTTGCAGCATCGCCGCCTACTTGGATAGTACATTCGCAGCACTCGTGGTCTTCACATGAATCAAAGGTTTCAATGCAGTCTGACTCCCTTTTATATTCGTTTCTCCAATATTCGGAGCGGCAGCAATCCGCGAATTCATGCGCCGTTACAGCTGATTCTGTCGAATAATCGAAAGCATCAATCGGAGTATCGAGAATTTCTTCAATGTTGACAGGTTCTTTGGAACAATTGCTCTTGATTCTTTTGAAATAGGAGGCACACTCATTGAGAATTTCTTCCTGGCAGACTTTTCTTGGAGTCGGGAGTCCTGTTCCGCATTCTTTCTCCAAAACAGCAGTGCATCCTTCCTGACCGAAATACCCGTTTCCGGTTTTTTTACCGTCAACATAGTCGCAATAGCATTCGTAGTCACCGTTACGTTTTACTGAGCACGATCCTGATTCGTTTTTACATTTGGTTCCTGCATTTTTGCAGATGTTTTCAATTTCTGCCAGACACTCTTCTTTTGTCGGCAGAGTAAAATCAAAAGTTCCGTCTTCAGAAGGCGTTTCCATTTCACTGGTTCCGATTCCGTCGAGGCAGAAACACTCTTTCGTGAATGAATCGTCTAAAAGTTCATACATACATCTTCCGAGTTCTGACTGACAGTCAAGAGTTTCAGCAAAAAGTGTCGCTGTAACCGCAAAAATTCCGAAAATAACAAGTAACTTTTTCATAATTTTCTCCAAGTAGTTTGAACAGAAAACGCAGTATTATATGCCTTTTTTAAATTCGCTCAATAGTGAAAATGAAGATTTTCAGTATAAAAAAAGGCAAAAAAAAGCGGCTCCGAAGAGCCGCAACAACAATAAGGAGTAAATTTTTTATATCTCGAAGTAAGCTTTGTGGTTTTTGCCTTCGTAATTGATTTCGATTGTTTTGACTGATTCGATTTCTTCGGCAGTTGAAGCGGTGTATTCTATCGGCATAAGATAGCAGCAGTTGTCGCAGTCAGCAGCAATACTATCGGTGTCGCGCTCCAGAATGCGGACTTTCAGAACATTTTCAGCGATTCCTTCAACTTTATAGCCGTATTCCCAGTCCGCACCGCAGTGCATCTCGCCGAACCAGTTGAAACGGATGGAAGTCTCTGTTTTATCAGTGACTTCGACATATTCTTTGCACCAATAACTGTCAGTTTCCGTATAAATCCTGTCTCTCAAAGCAAAAGCCGGTTCTTCGTGACGGCACTCGCCGACATCGACCGCTTCAAAGTCCTCACCCGTATAGTCGTCTGAATCAACGACTTTCATCTCTACCGATACCGCTTTCTCGGTTTCAGTGCCGTCTTCAGTCTTTTCTGACCATGTGAAAACAGCTTTATTCGAGCCGGTATTCATTTCGGAATAAAACGATGCCTCCTTGATCGAATCCGATGATTTTATGAAAGTTCTGCCATAAGCACCACCGACATAGACTGTGTGAAAAGTGTCGTCGCCTGTTGAAAAATAGATATCCGCGCATGGAGCAATGCAGTCTGTAAGAGGATCAATGCTGTAGACATCACATCCCGTGAGACTTCCCAATTTCAAAGTTTCCGGAATAAAACCGGGACATTCAACGGTCTCTTCTCCATTTTTGTCTTTGCATTCTTTGCCAAAAGTGATTTTAAGTTTTTGCAAGGCTTCGATATGAATGGCAGTTACTGTTTCATGTTTGTGATTCCAGCTGCATTCTGCGTCTTTGGCTTTGGCGATTTCTTTGATGCAGGTTTCGGCAATATCTCTTTTTACGGAACGGGCTCCGAAAGATGATTTTATCGTGCATCCCTCCTGCGTGACGTTTCCGGTATCCGTGTTGTCTTCATCAGGAGCCACCTCTGCATCTCCGGTGTCAGTCGGATCCGTGTCAGGAACAGTTTCCGTGTCACCGGTGTCGGTTTTTTCCGATTCTTTGTTGTCACTTCCGCAGGCAATAAACACGAAAACAAGAAAAATTGCCAAAACAAGTGTAAAAAATGATCTCTTACTCATGGTTTTCCTCCAAGTGGTTTGAACAATAAACAGAAAACATTATATATATATATTATTATATTATAGTCAATAGTAAAAATGGTAAATCCAGGTTTAAGCAGGAAAATCCGGCGGACTCGGAATCTCCGGATAAAAAAAGCGGCTCCGAAGAGCCGCTGAGAGATACCATGAAAAAAACTTTATGCTCTGTCCCAGCCGATTCTCATAGCCTGCTCGTTGAGCGGGATGAGTTTGTGGTGTCTTTCCGGAAGTGTGTGCTCGAGAGCTTTGATAACGGTCTCGATCTGGACAACCGGAAGGTGTTTGAGAAGTGCGCCGAGAGCGATCATGTTCATAACCTGGGTGTTTTTGAGCTCGTTTGTAGCGATTTCTATTGCCGGAATTGCAACGACTGTGATGTCGGTGCGGGTCGGGTGCTTTTTGATCGTGGAGCTTTCCCAGACAAGAACGCCGCCGGGTTTTACTTTCGACTCGAATTTTTCAAGCGAAGGCTGGTTGAAAACGACTGCCGCGTCATAAGCCTGAACGATCGGGCTTGCGATAGGTTCGTCGCTGATGTTTACCATGCAGTTTGCCGTACCGCCTCTCTGTTCCGGGCCGTAAGAAGGCATCCAGCTTACTTCTTTGCCGTCTTCAATTGCAGCATAGGCAAGGTTTTTGCCCATCGAAAGGACGCCCTGTCCGCCGAATCCTGCGAAAATCATTTCAGCTAACATATTTCCCTCCTTATTTCTCTTCTGTTGCGGTTACATCTTTCTTTACACCGAGCGGATAGTACTTGAGCATGTTGTTTTCAACGAAGTCAAGTGTTTTGATCGGTGAAAGTCTCCAGTTCGTCGGGCAGTTGGAAACAACTTCAAGGAAAGTCGTTCCAAGGTTCTGAGCCTGGATCTCGAAGCATTTGCGGATCGATTTCTTAGCCTTTCTGACGTTTGCCGGAGTGTTGAGGCAGACTCTTTCGCAGTAAGCGACACCCGGAAGCTGGCTTACCATTTCAGCCATTTTCATCGGGTAACCTACGTTCTTCGGATCTCTGCCGTAGGGGCTTGTCGTGGTGACCTGACCTTCAAGCGTGGTCGGAGCCATCTGGCCGCCCGTCATACCGTAGATCGCGTTGTTTACGAAGAAGATCGAGAACTTTTCGCCGCGGTTGCAAGCGTGCATCGTCTCTGCAAGACCGATAGCAGCAAGGTCGCCGTCGCCCTGGTAGGTGAAGACCGGGTGGTTCGGAAGTGTTCTCTTGATGCCTGTAGCTACCGCGCAAGCTCTGCCGTGAGCAGCTTCCTGGAAGTCGACATCCATGTAGTCATAAGCGAAAACCGAGCATCCGACCGGGCTGACGCCGATAACATCGTTCTGGATACCCATTTCTTCAACAACTTCCATGATGAGTTTGTGAAGAATCGAGTGGAAACAGCCCGGGCAGTAGTGCATTCTTGTTTTAAGAAGCGTGTCGGGTCTTTTGTAAACGAGTGTATATCCTTCTTTCATTTCTTCCCCCTACATTTTAGCTTTGATTTGTTCAAGGATTTCTTCTGCCGTGGCAAGGATACCGCCTGTTCTGCCGTAGAAGTAGACCGGTTTGCGGCCGTTGACTACGAGTTTGACGTCTTCGACCATCTGGCCGACGTTCATTTCGACATCGATGAAGAATTTTACGTTCGGTTTCGCAGCGAATTCGTCGATGACTTTGGTCGGGAAAGGCCACAAAGTGATAGGTCTTACAAGACCGATCTTGAGTCCCTGCTCGCGTGCGATGTCGACAGCTTTCTTGCAGACACGGCTCGAAAGACCGTAAGCTGTGATGATGATCTCAGCGTCGTCTGCCTTGTATGTTTCGTAGCGGACTTCTTCAGCTTCGATCTTGCGGTATTTTTCCTGAAGTTCGTTGTTTCTTCTCTCCATCGCGTCGGACTGGATGTTGAGCGATGTGATGATGTTTCTTTTCGTTCTCTTGCCTTTGCCGTTGGTCGCCCACGGTTTTTCGTCTCTCATTTCTTCAGCGGTCCTTGCGGGGATCGGCTCCGGAAGGATGACTTTTTCCATCATCTGGCCGATTGCGCCGTCAGAAAGGATGAGGACAGGGCACATCCATTTTGTGGTGAGGTCGAAAGCGTTGTATGTGTAGTCAACGACTTCCTGAACAGAGTTCGGAGCGAAAACGATGAGTCTGTAGTCACCGTGGCCGCCGCCTTTTACCGACTGGAAGTAGTCGCCCTGGCTGGGCTGAATGGTTCCGAGACCGGGGCCGCCGCGCTGAACGTTTGCGATTACGCACGGAATATCAGCACATGCGATGTAGGAGATGCCTTCCTGCATAAGCGAGAATCCCGGTGAAGAAGTGGTCGTCATGATCCTTCCGCCTGCAGCTGCAGCACCGTAAACCATGTTGATCGAAGAGACTTCACTTTCCGCCTGAAGGACGGTGAATTTCGGATATTTCGGAGCTTCTTTGCAGAGATACTCGATGACTTCCGTCTGGGGAGTGATGGGGTATCCGAAGTAACCTGTCATGCCGGCTCTGAGAGCAGCTTCTGCAAGCGCCTCGTTTCCTTTCATGAATGCTATTTTTTTGTTGTCCACGTCCGCCTCCATTATTAGTTAGACTGTTTGTAAACGGTGATCGCGCCGTCAGGACACATTACAGCACAGTTCGCGCATCCGATGCATTTGTCGGGGTCCACGCTCTGAGCGTAATGCAGACCGTAAGAGTTCGTGTCAGTCTCGTTGATAGCGAGACATTTCATAGGACAGTAGTGAACGCACAGACCGCAGCCTTTGCAGGTCTCTACTGAGATTTCAACCAAACCTTTTGCTGCCATTTTCTCCTCCAAAATTGATAAATAGTGACTTCTGCTACGAAAGCGAATGAATTTATACAAATCAGATGCAAAAATCAAGCAATAGAAAAGCTTGAAGCGCGAAAAGTTGAATTTTTTGGCTTGATTTGAAGTAAGTAGCTGAATTTATAACGATTTACTTGACTTCGACTACCCAGCCGTCAGGACCTTTCGTGTCGCCGATCTGAATCGAAGTGAGCAGGTCGTAGAGCTCTTTTGTCTTCGGGCCGACCTCTTTTCCGTCGCCGTAGAACTTGAAGACTTTGTCGTTGTATGTGATTGAACCGATCGGTGAAATGACAGCCGCTGTACCGCATGCGCCGGCCTCGACGAACTGGTCGAGGGAGTCTATCGGGATCTTCGTTTCGCTGACCTTCATGCCGAGGTAGTGTTCAGCGAGGTAGAGAAGGCTGCGTTTGGTGATCGATGGAAGGATCGAGGGTGACTTCGGGGTCATGAATGTGTTGTCTTTCGTGATTCCGAAGAAGTTTGCTGCTCCGACCTCCTCGATGTAGGTGTTTGTCGCCGGGTCGAGGTAGATGCAGTCTGCGTAGCCGGCGTCAGTTGCCTGCTTGTGTGCAAGAAGGCTTGCCGCGTAGTTGCCGCCGACTTTGATCCCGCCTGTTCCTCTCGGTGCGGCACGGTCGAACATCGCGACGTTGAAGTGGTTTGTCGCCATTCCGCCCTTGAAGTAGGGACCTACCGGTGTCACGAAGATGCCGAAAAGGTATTCTGAGGCCGGTCTTACACCGACATTGGCGCCGATTCCGATAAGATAGGGTCTGATGTAAAGCGATGCACCGCTGCCGTACGGCGGGATGAACCTTTCGTTTGCCAGAACGACCTTTTTGACAGCTTCAATGAACTTCTCCTCAGGATATACCGCCATCAGAAGGTGTTCGCAGGACTCCTTCATTCTCTTTGCGTTCATGTCGGGGCGGAAAAGGACGATCTTGCCCTCTTTTGTCGTGTATGCCTTGAGGCCTTCGAAGCACTCCTGACCGTAGTGAAGAGCTGTCGAACCCTCGTGGATCCTGATGAAATCGTCAGTTACGAGCTCGCCGTCATCCCACTTTCCGTCTTTGTAGTAAGAGTGGAAGCGATAGTCGCATTTTGTGTAGGCGAAACCGAGTTTTGCCCAGTCGATGTTTGCTTTTTCTGTCATGATTCCCTCCAAATGAAAGTAAAAAATACTTTAAACAGCGGAATGTAGGAAATAGAGACCGGTTTGTCAACCGTGATTTTATTTTGATCCTGGATGGGCTTCCCGGTAGACCTTTTTGAGCTGCTCGATCGAGACGTGAGTGTAGATCTCGGTCGTCGAAAGGTTTTCGTGCCCCAGAAGATGCTGGAGGTAGCGCAGGTTCATGCCGTTTTCGAGAAAATGGGTCGCGAAGCTGTGCCGCAGCATGTGCGGCGTGATTTTACGGTAGATCC
>JAEESW010000046.1 GCA_016290135.1 bacterium | reverse complement strand
GAAAATAATGAAATGGCCATTATCGAGGTAAATTTCTTTATAAAAAAAGCATTTTTCGTTTCTGACTCTACAGAATCTATGTATTCGTTTGTTCGTTTCAGAGATGGCTATACTCAATTAAGTAGATATTGTGTTCATTTAGACGAGGATAACAGTTATAATGTCAGATATGCGTATTTATATATGTTCTATGCACATACAGAGTCTTTACTTAATATCAAATCACAAGCAGATTCTTATCGTGAAGAATTTTTAGGAAATTGTTCTGGAAATGAAACTGAAAAATTTAGGCAACATTATAAAAGTACAATATTTGATAATTTAATTGATATTGCAGTGTAAAATATATACGTTAATGTTCAATAATGATAAAAAAGGACAAAAAAACAAAGTTGCGAAATTCCCAATTGCAGAGAGGTCTGACTCTGTAATACAATCAAGCAAAACAAATAAAATCAACAGATATTAAGGAACAAAATCCATGATCAAAACAAACAAATTAAATGTCGGAGACAGTTCAGAAAACGGTCAGATCACCATCATTGATGAAGACAGACTTTGTTATCTTGTAAAATCAGACAGCAAAGGAGCTGTCGGGCTTAGAACAATATCTAAAGCATTGTTACAAGAGTTTGTAACTTTTATGGAGCAACACCCTGAAGTTCCGACGACTGACATACGTTTTAAAATATCGGGACAAAGCGATATTGATAAATACGAATACGGTTATGGTGCAACTCTTGTAACCATGGCCAAAATGATACTTGGGCAAGAAAAAATTTTAAGATCAGCAAAAAGAGCGAATAGATTTCATCTCTCTCCTCTTCAACGTATCTTCTACGGAGCTCCTGGCACAGGAAAATCTTACGCAATCAAGAAACTGACTGAAGGCAAAAATGTTATCCGCACAACTTTCCATCCTGATAGCGACTATTCAACTTTCGTAGGTGCATACAAACCGACAACGAAGCAGGTTCCTGTATTTTCTACTTATGGCGAAAAGGCTGTAGCAGTTAAAGGTGCCGACGGTCAGCAGATAACCGAAGACCGCATAATTTACGAATTTGTGGATCAGGCTTTTCTTCAGGCATATACAAACGCATGGAAACTTTATGCTCAGGCGGTAAAAGAAGGCAAACAGCCAGCAGAACAGTACCTGATCATTGAAGAAATCAACCGCGGCAACTGCGCTCAGATTTTCGGAGACTTGTTCCAGCTGCTTGACCGTGACGAAGAGGGGTTTTCTGAATATCCGATAAAAGCTGACAAAGATATGAAAAAATATCTGGATTCGGTTTTTAACAACATGGTATTTCTGAATGCTCCGGCTCTTTGCGGCATGAACTCCGAAGAAACCGCTGTAAAAATAAGAAAAGGTGAAATTCTTGTTCTTCCGTCCAACCTCTACATCTGGGCTACGATGAACACAAGCGACCAGTCGCTTTTCCCGATTGACTCAGCTTTCAAACGCCGCTGGGACTGGGAATATGTGCCGATTCACAACTGCAATAAAGGCTGGCGAATTGCCGTAAACAACAATGAATATGACTGGTGGAATTTCATTGAAAAAATCAATGAACAAATCGGTAGTATAACCAACTCAGAAGACAAAAAACTCGGATATTTTTTCTGCAAAGCAGATAACGACGGCATTATCAGTGTGGAGAAATTTGTCAGCAAAGTCATTTTCTACCTCTGGAGCGATGTCTTCAAGGATTTCGGCTTCGACAACGATATTTTCAAAGATGAAGATGGCAAAGTATTGTCTTTCAACAAATTCTATACGACAAATGCAGACAGAAACAATGATGTTCAGGAAAACAAAGTTGAATTGTTTTTGAATAATCTTAATGTAGAAATCTATAAACCAAAAATCTCAACAGAAATAAAAAAGGATTCTTTAAATGATAAAATTTCATACGCATACGATTACGAACCATTAAACTATAAAAATGATGGCATCAAGATAATGTACGATGGTGAAATCTTCGACAATGAATCTGCCAGAAACATTTATAAAAAAACTGTAACAAAGACTGTTGATAAATTTGGAGTGGAAAATGTTGCTAAATGTCTTGGGGCAGTATTGATTCAAAATCCACCTCAAATCACCACAAGAAAATACGTAGAAATTAGCAATACAGGCTGGTACTTAGCCACCAATGTTGGAACTAATGAAATTATTAGCTATATTTTAAAATTAAAAGACAAACTTCACTTAGATCTTGAAATTGAAGACCTTCGGAGCAAATAGCAAAATTTATGCACATCCTCATCGAAGAATACCAGTACAACGCAGCCGATGTTAAAGAGGTTATCAGCGGCATTGACGCTTTGGAAAATATCGAAGGCAAAGTTTCAATCCACTATGTCGGTTATTACTACAACCCCCAACTGAAAGACTGTGTATTCATTCTTCCGAAAGTGCTTCTCGAAGGCGACAATCAGGAACTTGTATTCGGCAAGTATTCCCCTGAATCAATAATTGACCTTGATGCCAATAATCCGCTCTCGAAAGAAGAATATTCCTTCATTTATGAGTTTTCGGTGTGGATTTACCGCTCAATCGTGGTTTTTAAGAACAGCCATATTGATTCCGGCATCGTCTATCACAAGCAGATTGCCAAAGCAGGCAGAGGAAGCCGCAGGTTAAGCAATACTTTTCTTGATATTCTGCTTGAAATCATCAGATTCAACCGCGAGAACAAAAATTTCTTCTTTTTCGTGCTGCGCAACATTCATTCAGGCATCAACAAAATCAACTGGAACCGCACAATCAGCACGACAAACGCAATCATTCAGGATCAGAATCCGGTTTATCTGAATCCGGTAAACAAAAAACGGCAGATAAATTTCGATGAAGAACTGCTTGTCATCTTCTTTTCGATTCTGAACTACATCGGTGACACTTACGGATTCCCGAAAAATACCGACTGCAATTTCGATCTGATCAAAGGCAGACAGTTTGAGACATATCTGAAAGGTCTCGGAAAAACCAGACTTCTGCAGATCAAATACAAATATTTCTCAGACAAAGCTCTTGAACTCTGGAATCTCTGCTATGCCTTCTTTGACAGAGCAAAGGAAATCAGCATCAGTGCAGAACAGAAAGAATATCTGCTGGTTAAAAACTACAATATCGTTTTTGAAGCAATCATTGACGAACTTCTCGGCGACAGTGAAAACATACCGAAAGGACTGAAGGAACAGGAAGACGGCAAACTGGTTGATCATATTTTCACATACAAAAATCTGATAAACAACGAAGAGGATACGCCGATTTATTACATCGGCGACAGCAAATATTACAAACGCAAAGGAGAAACCGGAAAACAGTCGGTTTATAAGCAGTTCACTTATGCCAGAAATGTCATCCAGTGGAATCTGAACCTGTTTATGAATGATGACAAAGACGACAAGGATTTACAATTCGACAAACAGAATTTTGGCAATGTACCCAAACTGCGCGACGATGTGACTGAAGGTTACAACATTATCCCGAATTTTTTCATCAGTGCACGTCTTAACGAAGAGCGGGATTACAACGATGGTATTGAGCTTGCTGACAGGCAGACGAATTTTTTCACAAACCGCCAGTTCGACAACCGCCTTTTCGACCGAGACACTCTTCTGATATGCCATTACGATGTCAATTTTCTGTATGTCGTGTCGCTTTACGCCAGAAACAACGCATTGCAGAAAAAAGCATGGAAAGAAAAAGTCAGAAAAATATTCCGCAGCAAAATTCAGAAAATGCTGGAAGAACAATATTATTTCTATGCCATGACACCGCGCGAAGGCGTTAATGCCGACGAATTCCTTAAAGAAAATTTTCAGCAGCTTCTGGGAAAAGTTTTTACACCGTACAACATCGAAGGTCCGCAAAAATATTATTCACTTGCTCTTGACAACAATCCGAAGTTCGGGAGCGAAAACGAGTTCGTTTTGAATTTAGTTGAATCAGGATTTTATTGTGAACCGTGCAATCTCGGCGACAATCCGGCAAAACTTCTGCCGGAAGTTAAACCGACACAAGTTGCTGCAGTTCCTTCATCACTGCTTACACTGCACCATATCCAGCGTTACCAGAACAAGCATTTTCTCATCGGATGCTATCATTCAGACGAACAGCTGGCCTGGATTCTCGGTAAAAACGACAAAGGAACGAATCTTTACAATGTCCGCCTGAAAAAACGCGGAAGCGTTGTCCGCGACGGAGCATTGTCACCGGCATTTCTTGCAGGAATGGATGTTAAATTCGTGATTTTATACCGTTTTGGTGAAGAAAACAGCAACCAATACCGTGTTTTCCATGTTCATCACCATGCCACGATGGATGAAGCCAGAATGCGTGAGGCACTTTATCCCGATCCTAAAGGGAACTATTTCTGCTTCGTTTTTGACGAGGAAGTGCAGCTGTCATCAAAAATCGACCTTGAAAAAATCATTTCCGAAGCCGGAAATTCCGAAGAATATCTGAAAGGTGCGCCTGTTTTCAAAACAGGTGAAGAACTGATGCAGTACATAAAACCATGACCGACGTTCTTACACCAACACAGCGCCACAAAAACATGTCCCGCATCCGCAGCAAAAACACGAAACCCGAGCTCAAGGTCCGCAGATGGCTGTGGGAGCACGGCTACCGCTACCGCCTGAACGTGAAGGATATTCCTGGCAGACCCGACATCGTGATGAGGAAATACAAAACCCTGATTTTCGTGAACGGCTGTTTCTGGCACGGTCACGACGGGTGCAACAAATTCGTCATGCCGAAATCGAACACTGAATTCTGGGAAAACAAGATCAGGAAGAACAAGGAACGCGACCTCAAAAACTACAAAACCTTGCAGGAAAGCGGCTGGAATGTGATCGTTGTCTGGGAATGCGGGCTGAAATCATCCTCTTTCGAAGAGACGATGGCGAAAATCGTCTCCAAAATCGGCAAAGACCCGCAAAAACCTTTTGAATACCCCGACCTTGACAGCGGTTTCGCCGCCGCAGCGGAACCGGAAGTCTCCTACTCCCCTCACCGTACTGGAGAGGGAAATCCAAAAGGGTGAGGTCTGAGCCGCCATCATAATTTTTTCATCAAGCTCTCGGTATCGATTTCCATTTTATTGAAAGCGAACCACTTTTTGCCCAAATCTTTGAGCGATGCCCCGATGTGATAAACCGTCTCATCAATGCAGAGAAAGCGGTCGTGAGAATTTGTGAAAACTTGTAATTTTATTGGAGAATATTGGGAATTGTGCTTCTCAATATCAAGCTGCAGCTGCGGTGAAACGCTTTTGGTCAGAATGCTGACATCAACACCGTCACTATGTTTGTCGAGCATTTTAAGAACGCTGTCATCGATGTAATTATCGAACAATATTATCTGTTTTTTCGCACTGCGGATCAGGTCGCACACAAATGTATAGGCATCGAAAATCTGACCGTTGAAGAAAATTCCTTCTGCCGGCGGCAACGAGGTGCGGACAAAAAAATCTATTTTCTCTTCCGTCTTGCTTACACGGTTTTCAAGGCGTTCAATCCTTTGGTTTATGGAATAACCTTTAAGAAGATAGTCCTTCAAAACGCTGGTTGCCCACTTTCTAAACTCTACGCCCCGATTTGATTTGACGCGGTAACCGACGGAAATAATGACATCAAGATTGTAATATTCCGTCAAGTGTGTCTGTGTTTTACCTTGAATTGCTCCGTGCTGAGTGGTAGTCGCAAATTTTGCGACCACCACTTGTCCTTTCAATTCTTCATGTCGTGCATTAGCGATATGTTTTCCTATTGTTTTGATGTCACGGTCAAACAACTCTGCCATTTGAATACGGCTGAGCCAAACGGTTTCGTCTGCCATTCTGACTTCCAAATGAACAGCATCATTCGGATGATACAAAACTATTTCATTTTCTTTAAAATCAAATTGATTAGTTGTGTTGTTTTGCATATCATTATCCAATTGAACAGTTTTTGCAAATTAAGAATATTGATTTTCTAATATATATCAACAAAAAATTTCATCATTAAGAAAATGCATCGTTAAAATAATTCCCATTTCCGTTCAAGGTCAGAGATGTTTCGCTTCGCTCAACATGACGACTCCCCTCGCCACACTGGAGAGGGCTAAGATATTCCACCGATTCTCGGCGCCCATGAAATGGTCGCCCCTGAAGTAGGGGAGCTGGCTGCGAAGCAGACTGAGAGGTCGGGATGTGTCACGCAGTGACGGAGGGGTCAGTCGGCTGAGCTACCAAAACACAGATATTTCTTCAATTTTTCTTCATATCCCCTATAATTGCCCGTTTTTGATTTTTCACGAGGTTTAAATGGAAAGAATCAAAGTTCACACCGAGAATCCCGAAAAAAGGGTGATCGACAAGGCTGTCAGCGTGCTGGAAAGCGGCGGAGTCGCCCTTATTCCGGGTGACACGTCCTATCTTCTGGCTGTAAAGATCGGCAAAAAAGGGGCTCTTGAGAAGCTCAACCGCATAAAACAGACGAAAAAACGGAAGTTCTATTCTCTCGTTTTCAAGGATCTGAGCGACATTTCCCGCTACGCCGACATCGACAACCGCCACTTCAGCCTCCTCAAACGCTGCCTTCCCGGCGCATACACCTTCATTCTTACGGCAAGCCGCGAAATCCCCAAGATCATGCTCGAAAACAGGAAGGAGATCGGGATCAGGATCCCTGAAAGCCGCTTCATCAGCGAACTTGTCGATGAGATCGGAGAACCGCTCGTAGTTTCGACCGCATCCTGCGATGAAGGCGAGGAATTCTGCGACCCGGAAGACGACAGCCCCGACTGGCTCGGTTTTGTAGACCTTCTTGTCGACGGCGGATACATCGCGATGGATCTTACCACCATAGTCCAGCTGAACGGCGACGAATACGAGATCGTCCGCGAAGGGAAAGGCGATGTTGATATTTTTTAACGATTTCAGGTGTTACACATGAGAAAACTCAATTTTTCAGTCCATTTTTTTCTTTATTCGATCTTAGCCTACATTTTTTACATCATCTATTTCGTACTTATCAAAAAGGTCGATTACTTTTTCGGGCTTTACTACTTCACTCCGGCATATATATTTGTTTTCATTAAACTTTTTTCAACAGGAATAAAAAAACTGCCTTGGGTCGCCCTTTTCGCGCTCATTCCTTTCGCAGTTTCAGTTTTCCTAACTTTCGCCGACCATCCGTTTCAGGGCTGGGAAGTTTCCGGATTCATTCCGGTAGTGATCTTGTCTTCATATCTTTTCAAAAGCTCCAAAGGCTCGCCCACCCCGCTCGGGATCAAGGTAATGCCGAAGATCATAAAGTACTTTTTAGCGATAGTTCTTCTTTTCGGGATCATCCACTTTTTCAAGACGAAATCGCTTTACGAGGCGCTCCTTCTCGTCGTCACGCTCTATTCCCCTGCTCCGATCGCGGCTGCTACCGCCCTTTTCATAAACTTCATCGTTACGACGACAGCGATCTCAGTGCTTCTAAACAACATGAAGTTCTTCAACAATGAAGCAAAGATTTCGCGCCTCGTTTTCGACACCGACAAGTATCTCAACATCCCGCACCTCAACCTTTCAGGGATCGAGACAGTCGAGGATGTCAAAAAAGAGGATTTCATGCACATGATAGGCAAACTGAACCAGGCTGCCGAAAACGATCCGGAACAGACAAAGGACATCAGCAAAAACAAATATTTCTCGCATACTTTTGCTGACGGCAAGACGCTCACGATGGGGCCTCTCCACTTTCTCATCTCCGAAAAACACTGCTCGGCAGAAGGACTTTCGATACCGAAAAAAGAGGCTGAAAGCGAATACATCGCCCTTGCAGAAGGGGCAAGAGTCATCGGATATTACGCGATCGACAAAGTAAGACCGGCCGAAAACGCAGCATTCCTCGAACTTTTCGACAAAAAATTCGGAATAAAGACAGTGATCGTAAACCCTGTAAAGCCGCAGCTCTGGCAGAATATCGGGACCAAGGCTTCGTTTGACGAAATCGAACTCAACAGCGACGACATACTGATCACCGGAACTGAGCATGAAAGCACTGCGGCGGTCCAGGCGCTCTGGGGCGGAACCGACACTGCGAAAGGAGACATCTTCATCACCAAGCCCTTCATGAAGACACTGTTCAACTTCATCATAGTTTCGAGGAACATTCCGGAAAAGATCGTGAAAGGAGCCGTCTTCTGCTCGCTCCCCTTCTTTTTCCAGCTTTTTGCGATATCGTTCGGTGTCGTCACGCCGCAGCTCTCGTCTGTCATAGTTCTGATGTCGTTTTTCATGACAGTCATCTATATATTCTACATCAAGCCGGTTTCAAAGAACTCTCTTTCGGATAAATAGATGGAAGAAAAAAAATATTCGAAATTCATAGTTCCTTTTGTGCTTTTGTCTGCGATATCGGCACTCTCGTTTTTTATGAACAAATACCGCTTTTCTGCAAGACATTTCGTCTTTCCGGCTGCACTTTTCATCCTTCCCATCCTTTTCGACAGGACTTTCAGACCCAAAAAACTTTTTCTGCCGTCAAAAGAAGGCCTGAAGCTGTTTTTATGGGTGACAGTTGCAACGCTCGTGTTCTATCCGCCGCTATTTTTCGCATACAACATGACCTTTCTGCACCGCACAATAGCATCTCCTACGACTCAGGAACTTATGAAGGCTGTGACAAAAGGACTCATCGCGATCGCAGTCGCGGCGATACCCGAAGAATTCTTTTTCCGAGGATATCTTCAGGAACACGCTTTTGCCGCTTTCGACAAAAAGATCCTGAAGATAGTCTCTCTCAAAAACCTTTTCACTTCTCTTCTTTTCGGGCTCGTCCACGCAATAGCCTTTCTTGACATAACGCGGGCGGCGACATTCTTTCCGTCGCTTCTCTTCGGACTTTTCACCGAAAAGAGCAGAGGACGCATCTTTTACAGCGTCTCATACCACGTCGTTTCGAACATTCTGGCGTTCATCCTTTGGACATTTATAAAATAGACCTATATAAAAAATAAATTTGCAAAGTCCGCTTTTTTTCCTTAACATACTTTGTTTTTTCGGGCGGTCGTTTCCGTGTGTGTTTATTTTAGTTGAGAGGTATTTATGGAAGAACTTAAACAAGAGATAAAAAAAGTCATCATTTCGTCTTTGGAACTTGAAGACGTCAAGCCGGAAGACATCGTTGATTCGGAACCTCTTTTTGGAGAAGGACTCGGTCTCGATTCGATCGATGCGCTTGAACTCGGAGTCGCGCTCAAAAGAAAGTTCGGAATAAAATTTTCTTCGGAAAATTCGGAAAACCGCAGACATTTCGCGTCGGTGAACGCGCTGGCTGAATACATAAACTCACAAAAAGCAGACAAATAGGAGAGAAAAATGATCCAGGACAAAATATTTGAAGAAATAAAGAAGATCCTTGTTGCAGAATTCGAGATCGACGAAAAAAGCATCACGATGGATGCAGATCTGAGACAGGACCTCAACCTTGACTCCATCGACGCGATCGACCTTTTCGTCAAGATGAAAGAATATATCCCGGCAAACAAAGGCAACATCGATCCGGCGATCCTCAGGACCGTCCGCACGATGAGGGACGTCGTCGATGCCCTCGTCCCCTATCTTTCAGACGAAGCTCCGGCAGCTTCCGAGACGAAAGATCCTTCCGGCAAAGCGGAAAATTAGCTCGCCTTTATGAAAAAAGCTCTCAAAATATTCCTTAATGTGATCCTGTTCCTATACCCTGTCATCGTTTTCGTGCTCCTCGTTCTGCTCGAACTTCCGGTGCGGGTCCTTTCGCTCTGCGTGATCGCTCTTGCCGCGGCACTTTTTCTGAGCTTTTCGGCAAAAAACAAAGAGAAAGCTCTTGACTGGAAGCCTCTTGCGACTTCACTCCTTTTTCTAATTGCGGGGCTGCTCTGCTTTTTCACGAACGAAAGGGTGTTCCTCAAACTTTATTCACCGGCTATCAATTTGATCTTATTAGTGTTTTTCGGAAGCACGCTCTTTTACGGTCCCAACATCATCTTCCGTTTCGCGACTCTCGCCGACAAGTCGATAAAGGGTTCACTGAAAGAAGAACGGGTCGAGAGTTACTGCAGAAAAGTAACTTACGCATGGTGTATATTCTTTATTCTGAACGGGACCGCAGCCGCGCTCACTGTCTTTGCGGAGACTCTTTTCGGACTCGCTCCTGAAGAGGCCGACAAAGTCTGGTCACTTTACAACGGCGGGATTTCTTATATCTTAATGGGTATTTTGTTTGCAGTTGAGTTTATTGTGAGAAAATTCGTGGATAAAAAAAATGGATAGAACGATTCCTTTGACAAGATTCAAAGCCTCATCCAGACCGAAAGACGCGGTAGTCTGCTTCGACGGAAAATGGTCCGACGGCATCTTCAAGACATGGGGCGATCTTCTTCGCGACACGGCAAAAATGAGGCGTTTCATAGAGAGCCGCGATACCGATTCCTACATTCTCCACTGCGCCGACTTCTGGTATTTCGGAGTGACCTTCACGGCGCTTCTCCAGTGCAAAAAAGCGGTCCATCTTACGCAGAATATTTCCGAAAAATTCCTCTCCGAAGCGCTTCTTCCCGGAATGGAGCTTCTTACCGACGCCGAAGTCGAAAACTCACTCTACATCCCTGAAATAATTGAAAGATCAGAAGATCCTACAACTGAGGAGACAGAAACGGCTCCGGAGATCGACGGCGAAACGACGAGGATCTTCCTCTTCACATCGGGCTCCACCGGAAGACCGAAAGCTGTCCCGCAGAGAATGAAGGAATTCGAAGAAGACAACGCCTTCATAATCTCTAAATGGCTCGATAAAATATCGGAAAGGAAGTTCGTTTCCACCGTTAGCCAGCATCACATTTTCGGATTTTTGTTCGGTTTTTCGCTTCCATTTGCGACAGGCACCCCTTTCAGGCGTAAAAGGATAGAATTTCCTGAAGAATTTGAAGAACTTACTGACGAAAAATATCTGATAGTCGCAACTCCCGCTTTTCTTAAAAGGACAGTTGAGATAGTTGAAAAACTCAATATGCGCGATCCGTGGATCTTCGTGAGCGGCGGTCCTACGAGCCCGGAACTTGCAGAAAAGACAAAAAAACTTTTCGGTATATGCCCGCTCGAAGTCTACGGAAGCACCGAAACTTCAGGCATCGCATACAGGATGCAGGATAGAGACGGGCTTACATGGACTCCTTTCGACAATGCGAAGATCTGGCTCGGAGACGACGGCTGCCTGCGGATCATCTCGCCCTACATCAAGGATCCCGCCGGTTTTGCGACGGCAGACATGGCCGAAATGCTCGAAAACGGAAAATTCCTGCTCAAAGGACGCAGCGATTCGATCGTCAAGATCGAGGAAAAGCGCATCTCGCTTACCGAAGTCGAGAACAGGCTGCTCGAAAGCGGGTTCATAGAAGATGTCAAAGTCATCGCCCTTTCAAACGACATCAGGCAGTATCTCGCCGCGGCGGCAGTGCTCAACGAAAAAGGAAAAAAGAGATTCGAAGGAGAGAAAAAACTCGCTCTCAACAAATATTTCCACGACTACCTTATGAAATTCTTTGAAAACACGGTGATCCCCAAAAAATGGCGTTTTCCGGACAAACTTCCGACCGATATCCAGGGGAAAAAGCACAAAGAGGAGATCGCCGCTCTATTTGAGGTGAAATAATGGAAAAAGATCTTCACGGCATAATCGTAGAACAGGAGATCCTTAAAGAAGATCAGCATGTTGTCTTAAAGCTCAACATAACTGAAGAGTCTGACTTCTTTGACGGCCACTTTCCTGAGTTCAAGCTTCTTCCCGCTGTCGCGCAGTTTGAGGTCATAACGCGCCTTTCAGGAGTATATTTCGGCACAAAGCGGATCGTTCCCGATATCAGGAGGATCAAGTTCTCCTCCCCCATCCTTCCGGGAACTGAAGCGCTACTCGATATGAAATTCAATGCCGAAAGATCGACTCTTGTCTACACATTGTCCGATTTCACGCTGAAAAAACTCGTTTATTCGACAGGAACTTTCGGAGTTGAAAAAGAGTGATGGAAAACACTTACTGCTTTGTCATCCCGGTTTACAGGCACGGCGCGGCCCTTGCCGATGTGCTGAAGGAACTTGAAAGATACGACCTTCCGGCGATCGTAGTCGATGACGGAAATGATGAGGAAAATAAGATACTTATAAAAGAAGCCGTCAAAAACTCCCAAAACTGCATCCTGGTCGAGCGTGAAAAAAACGGCGGCAAAGGTGCGGCAGTCACTTCGGGCATTCTGAAAGCGGCAGAGCTTGGTCTCACCCATGCTTTCCAGCTTGATTCCGACGGCCAGCACGACACTTCGAAGATCCCGCGTTTCCTCGAACTTTCGAAGGAACACCCGGATTCAGTCATCTGCGGATGTCCCGAATACGACGAAAATGCGCCGAAAAGCCGCGTAAAAGGGAGAGAGTTCGCAAATATGTGGATCCATATCGTCACTCTTTCGCGCTCGATAAAGGACGCGATGGTGGGTTTCAGAATATATCCGGTAGCACCTTTCGTAAGGACTTTGAAAAGAACTCTCTATATCAATAAAAGGATGGGATTCGACATCGAAATTTTAGTACGCCTTTTCTGGGCGAACGTGCCGATAATTTCGGAACCCGTTAAAATTTCATACCCGACTGACGGGATTTCAAACTTCCGCCTGTTTTGGGATAACGCAGGGATTTCAGAGACTTACACACGGCTTTACCTCGGGATGATACCGCGTCTGCCTCTCATAATCTACCATTCACTAACGAGAAAAAAATGAGCAGAGATGAGCACTGGAGCAACAGTCAGGAAGTAGTCAAAACCAACAAACCGCTCAAATTCACGCTGCTTCTGATAAAATTCCTTCCGGCATTTTTAGTCCATCTTATCGTAATTCCTGTAAGTTTCTTCTTTTTTGTATTTGCAAAAAGTGCGAGGAAACATGTCGAAAACTTCCAGCAACAGATGCGGAAATATACGGATAACGCTGCTCCCGTGCGGCCCGACGCATATCTCACGATACTCTCTTTCGCCCTTTCGGTAGTTGAAAAAATGGAGGGCTGGCTCGGAAAAGTGAAATATGAAAATCTGATAAGGCACGACGATGATCTGCAGGAGCTGATCTCACGGCTCGAAAGCGGCAAAGGGGCATTTCTCATCGGCTCGCACCTCGGAAACATCGAGCTCATGCGCAGCCTTTCAAGTTTCTGCGAAACGGGAGTTTCCAAAAAAATCAGTGTCACCACGATAATGTCGATGAAGGTGACAAGTCAGTTCAACAACACTTTGAAAGAGATAAACCCTGAAGTCGTTACCAACGTCATCGACCCCGATTCGATAGGACCCGAAACGATTTTTGCACTCCAGAACGAAGTCGAAAACGGCGGTTTGGTCGTTATCACAGGAGACAGGACTTCAGCCCATGGCGGAAAGCACACGATAAAGCATGAATTTCTTGGCAGAGAGGCGGATTTTCCCTACGGAGTCTTCCTCATCGCGACACTGCTCAAAGCACCGGTCTATTTCGTTTTCGGTCTGCGCACAAAAAGCGCGGCACTTTTCCCGAAAAACGGTATCTTCGTCGAAAAATCGAAGATTGACCTCGCCGGCTGCACAGGCAGAGAAGCACGCGCCAAGATCCCTGAACTCTGCGGCGAATACGTCTCAACACTTGAAAAATACTGCATAAAATACCCGTATCAGTGGTATAATTTCTTTGATTTCTGGCAGAAAAACGGAGGTGAAAATGGATAAGATCTACTGCTCCGAAACGACTGAATTCCAGGTCGCATTTTTCGACCTCGACCCCATGAACGTCGTATGGCACGGAAACTATGTGAAATACATGGAGACAGGCCGCTGCGCACTGCTCGACAAGATCG
>JAEESW010000045.1 GCA_016290135.1 bacterium | reverse complement strand
ACAGCTTCGACATCCGACAAAAGCTCGTGGTCGGTCGTCAGCCTATCCTGTTCGTTCACCGCTCCCAGAGCAAAAGGAGCAATAATGTTGAGGGGCTTTTCCTGAAGGTCGAACTTTCTTGTCGCAAATTCTTCGGCTTTGCGTTTTTCTTCGGCTGCGATTTTTGCCTTTTCAGCATCCTGCGCGGCTTTGATTTTGTTGACTTCCTCGCATCCCGGCTGGAATCTGAGTCCGCATGCTTTTTCAAAAAGCTCGAATCTTTCTTTTTCAGCCTGAGCGGAGACACCGCAGTCGAAACAGTCTTTTCCGGAATTCTTTTCGCAGCGGATCTGCTTTGTCTCCTTCATTTTTTCCTGAAATGACGCATTTTTCGGAATTTTAGTCTTTTCGACCATCTCTGCCGTCTCCCTGGTCCCGAAATTTACACCGAACTCGCTGAGGTGCTGGATAACAAGGTTCGTTTTCTGCCCGTCGGAGAGAAGGGTGTTTGAAAGCAGCATCTTTATCTTGTCCAGACTATTCTTGTGTCTGTTGAAGAGGTCTACGCAGTTTTTCCATTCGGTGAGTCTTTCGGTAGCCGCCTGCAGGAAAGGATTCTGCTGCTTGATCTTGACGATTTCAGCCCAGGCCTTGATCACGGATGCCGGCTCTTTGAAATTATTCGGCTGTTTTTCCGCATTTACGGCGTTTTCGTAAAGCTTCAGCAGCTGCTGATTCATGTTCATCAGCTCCTCATCGGCGATTTTCTGCGCTTCGAAAGGCTTGAGCGGGATTTCGATGAGCTCCTCCGCGAAACTGTATGATTTCGCGATAACGGTTTTAGGTTTTGCCGCCTGCGGCTGCTGCTGTGCCGCCGGTTGCGTTTGCGCCGCCTGTTGTGCTTGCGCAGGCTGTTTACCTGCTGCTTTCGGGGTCTGCGCCGGTGCGCTGTAAAGCGACATGACGCTGAAAATCAAGGTGAAAAACAGCGCAAAAACAGCACAGATTTTCTTCATAGTAAACCTCCAATCTCGGGAAAATATTGAAAATTATTGGATTTTTTGCAGAAAAAACTTGATTTGGACTTTGAATTAGATATAATTAAACAATGATTCCTGATTCCTGATTCCTGATTCCTGATTCCTGATTCCTGATAATTTTATTCACTTTATAAAAATCCTCTTTCTGTAAAAATCGAAAGCTATGTATAATAGAAAAGTGGGGGTAAAAAACAAGTTTTTTGGAAAATCTTAAAACAGGCCGTTTGTTCCAACTCCCAGCCCCGAAAAAGTGTAGATTCAAGCCTGTTTTAGGAAATTTTTCAAGATAGTCATTTGTGTTTTGGTCAATCGTAGTTGACTAAATTGTAGGTGAGTGTTATAATGCTCTGCTTTTTTGACGGAGGTCTTCATGTTTATAGGCAGAGAACGCGAATTGGAGCTGCTGAACGGGCTTTACAACTCGGATGATTTTGAATTTGTTGTTCTTTACGGGCGGCGGCGTGTCGGCAAGACCGCACTTATAAACCGTTTTATCGAACAGAAACAGGCAGTTTATTTCACAGGTGTTGAGAGCAACGAAAGGCAGAATCTTGAAAATTTCAGTAAAAGCATCATCGAGTATGCAAGCGGGATCGAGGCGGAGACTTCATTTGCTTCATTTCAGGCCGCGCTTGAGTATCTTTTCAAATTTTCTGAAAAAGAGAGATTTGTCCTTGCCATAGACGAATACCCTTATGTGGCGAGAACTTCAGCTGGTTTTGCCTCAACGCTTCAGATGCTGATCGATAAATACAAGGCGACTTCCAGAATGATGCTTCTTTTATGCGGATCTTCAATGTCATATATGGAGGACAATGTCCTTTCCTACAAAGCTCCTCTTTATGGCAGAAAAACCGCGCAGATACGCCTCTATCCGTTTGATTTTGAGGAGACCTGCCGCTACTTGGAGAAATTTTCGGCGGAAGATAAGGCAGTTGCATACGGTATTGTCGGCGGTACTCCGCAGTATCTCCTTCAGATGAACGACAAATTGAGTATTGAGGAAAATGTGAAAAACATATATTTTGCGCCTTTTTCTCCGCTTTATGAAGAGCCGTTGAACTTGCTCAAACAGGAAGTGAGGGAGCCGGCGGTTTATATTGCCATAATCACAGCTATTGCTTCCGGTGCTTCACGGATGTCCGAAATATCGGGCAAGGTGGGCGAAAACACAAATGTCTGCGCTACATACCTCAAAAATCTCATTTCTTTGGATATAGTCAAAAAAGAGACTCCTTACGGCGAAGACAATCCGAAAAAATCCATTTATCTTATCGACGACAATATGTTCCGCTTCTGGTACCGCTTTGTTCCTGGAAACATCTCCATGATCGCACGAGGCGCATCAGACCTTGTATATAAAAGGATCGAGCCTTTTATTCCTGATTATATGGGAAAAGTGTTCGAGGAAATCTGCAGGCAGTATTTGTGGAAGCTGCTTTTATCGGGTAGGTCTCCGGTTGAGTTCACATCTCTAGGACGCTGGTGGGGAAACGATCCGGTGCACAAAAGCCAGACTGAGATAGACATTATGGGAGAACAGGATAAAGAGACCGCTTTATTTGCTGAATGCAAGTGGAGAAACGAGAAAGTCGATACTGCTGTTCTAGATACTCTCATCGAGCGCAGCAAACTGTTCCGCTACAGAAAGAACTGCTATTTTATATTTTCAAAATCAGGCTTTACGCAAGGCTGCATCTCAAAAGCAGCTGAGATCGGCAATGTATTTCTTGTTCCATATTCCGATATGGTAGATTAGCCACAAAACCGCAAAATATTAAAATATGCATTCGTTTTTGGTGGTACGCTTACCACCAAAATCAGTGGTGATCAAAGATATTTTACAAAAATATAGGCGGTGCTGAGCGCGACTACAATAATGGCGATCGGTGCGCTGATCTTGCAGTATCTGCCCCAGCCGACGCGGTGTCCGGCCTTTGATGCGACCGATGTCCCGACAACATTTGCGCTTGCTCCGATAGGTGTTCCGCTGCCTCCGATATCGGTCCCCATCGAAAGTGCCCACGCCATGGTCTCAAGCGAAACTCCTGTGGTCGCGGAAAGTGATTTTATTATGGGGATCATTGTTGCGGCAAAAGGAATGTTGTCTATAAATGCGCTTGCTACGGCTGATACCCAGATTATTATCGCGATCATGATATAGGCGTTCCCTTCCGAGACTTTGCCGATGAAGTCTGCTATGAGCTTGAGGATACCTGTCTGCTCGAGACCTCCGACTACAAAGAAAAGACCGATGAAGAAAAGGAGCGTTTTGTAGTCAACATTCTTTAAGATCCTGCTTGCGTATCTCGGTGCGGCAAGAAGCGTCAAGAGCGCGATCCCAACACCGATCGATGCGACAGTAAGTCCGGTTTCGGCGTGGGTCACAAGCAGAACGACCGCAATCGAAAAAATTATGCAGCTGTTGCTGAAGCCGGCTCTGCTTACTATTGCCGATCTTGGCGAAGGTATGGCCGAGATGTCGATATCTTTTCCTGCTGCCGAATATTCTTTACGGCATACCAGAAAAAAATAGATCAAAGTGAAGAACATGGCAAAGAGGGCGATATGACCTGTGTGGTTGAAAAAGTCGCCGAAAGAGTAGCCGAGACTCGTGCCGATTATGATGTTCGGCGGATCTCCGCACATCGTTGCCGAACCTCCGAGGTTGGCGCAGAAAATTTCAGCGAGGATCATGTTCACCGGATTGAACTTAAGAAGCTGCGAAAGTTCGACTGTCGTCGCGGCGAGGAATAGGATGACCGTGATGCTGTCGATAAACATCGAAAGGACGAAGGACATCACCATGAAAGCAAGAAAGATCGCGATAACTTTGTAGTTGACGAGTTTTGCAAGGCGCATGCAGAGCCAGCGGAAAAAACCGGAGGCCGCCATCCCTTCGACCATGACCATCATTCCGGCGATGAAAAATATCGTTGCCCAGTTGATCCCTTCCGAATTTTCGGGAACGTCCCCGGCGCTGTACCAGAAACTTTCCGTCATGATATTGTCGATATTGAGTGTCCGCATGACCGCTTCGGGACTGTGAAGTCCGAGCCCGAAAACAAGCGCGGCTGTAAGGACTGCACATCCTAAAGCGACCCACTGGCGCTCTATTTTTTCCGTAACCATGAGAATGAACATCAACAGAAATATCGAAACCGAAAGAATTTGTGCCAAAAGCATGATCCACCTCGTTTATATAAGACCCGGCAAGCCGCAGATCCAAAAAACCCGCTGTTATAGCGCGAAAGTTTTTTTTTGCAATACACTTTCTGCGGCATATATTCAAGGGATCGCGGTTTTATTACGTTTTTGAGGTTTTGCTTGGTAAAAAAACTTCTTTTCATAAATCCTTTTGTTGAAGATTTTACCGCCTACAATCTCTGGGCGGCTCCGCTCGGACTTTTCAGGATCATGGAGCACCACGAAAATATCGGCGACGATGTCACTTATCTCGATTTTTTAGACGGAAGTTTCGTCGGCGACGATGCCGCTGCTCCGCCTGTCTACCGCTCGTGGGAAAGGCACTCGTACTGGAAGCGCGAGATCGAAAAACCTGAGTGTTTAAAGATGATCCCGCGCAAATACTACCGCTTCGGAGCAAACGACGGCACTGTGCGGGAAACGCTTTCAAAAATTGAAAAGCCTGACATTGTCTATATTTCGACAGGAATGACCTACTGGTACCGTTCAGTTTTGAAAATGATCGGTCTTGTCAGGGAGATCTTCGGCGATGTCGAGATAAACATCGGCGGGATCTCGGCGATCCTGATGCCTGAAATGTTTGAAGGAAAAAACGTTACGGTGAACACCGGAAAGGCGCAGATCCCTGAAAATATCACGGGAACAGGGATGCGTTATCTTAAAAACCTCCGCTTTTTTCCGGCGAATCTGATCGAAGGCTGCCCCAATAGATGCCCTTACTGCTCAAGCGTTATCTTTAACCCGAAAGTTTCATACAAAGATGTCGCCGTTATCGCCTCGAACCTTGAAAAATGGCATGCGGAAACCGGTTTCTGCGATGTCGCTTTTTACGATGACGCTCTGATGCTGCGCAACGGAGAGATGCTCCGCGATTTTCTCGACAGACTTCCTCACGATGTCTACCGTTTTCACACTCCTAACGGCCTTCATCTGCGCGAGATCAACGAAGATCTCTGCAAATATCTCGAAAAATACGACTTTCCGCAGCTCAGATTCGGTTTTGAGACCGCTTTTTCGAGATACGAAGACAAAACTTCGCTCAACCAGCTCAAATCTGTCGTGAAAATGCTGAAAGATCACGGTTTCACGAGTGAAAGGATCGGCGTTTATCTTTTGTGCGGACTTCCGGGACAGAGTGTGGAAGAAGTCGAAAAGACCATTGAGATCGTTGCTGAGATCGGGACTAAACCTTATCTCAACGAATATTCACCTGTTCCGAAAACCAAACTTTTCGAAGAGCATTTCAAAGAGAGCAAACTCGATTTTAAGAGCGAGCCGCTTTATCAGAACAACTCCGTTTCGGCCTGGAGAAGCCCCGTTTTTACGCCTGAAGTCGTGAAAAAACTCAAAAATCAGCTGTATAAGATCTATTCTGAAAGGTAGGCGCTATTCAAGTGAAATATCGAGCGACGCCGCTTTCAAAGCCTCTTTTACGCTCATTTCAGGATGTTCTGCACGGACTGAATTGAGGTTCCTGCTGAAGTTCCCGAAAGAGAAGTGTGGGTAGAAAAAAATCCGCTTTTTCAAGGCGGGGTTCTTTGCACACCTTTCCTTCAAAGTTTTGAGATATGCGGCGAAAAGTCCTTTTTCGTTAAGTTCGCTGCATCCTGTGATCCAGAGCTCGGCATTTGTCGCTTCAAGCATGTCGACTGCCAAGTTTGCCATGAATTTTTCGGAATCTTCAAACAAACTCTTGAAATTTTTGAGTTTTTTTAAATCAAGTGTGCTTTTTGTGTGGATAAAAGTTTTGTTGAGCACTGCAACTTCTTCGTCAAAATCGCTGACGAGAGAATTGTTTTTGAAGATATTCCTTGCTGTTTTTCCCGCTTTTCCGACTAAATAGCACTCTTCATGCTGCTCTGTGACTCCAGGATTGTCGGCGACAAGAATGTATCTGAGATTTGTGATCTTCTTCAGATTTTTGTTGAAGACCGCCGCGTTTTCAAGAGGGTATCCGTAAACTTCACATAATTCTGCAACTGATTGAAAAAAGTCGTGATTTTCTGAATTTATTTTTGAAATATGGTCTTCGAAACTTTGGACTAAGCCCTGGATCTTATTCATAGACGTGAACCGGGATCTCTCCTTTGATTCCGTAGTAGCAGCCTTCAGCGAGAGCTTTCATTTCGTCTTCGCCCGGGAAAACTTCGACATTGGCGATGAAGGAAACTCTCTCTTTGATCCAGCCGACGAACATTTTGTCGTAAGCGATCCCGCCGGTGAGGATGATGACATCGACTTTGCCGTCGAGAGCCGCTGCAAGAGCGCCGATCCCTTTTGCGACCTGATAAGCCATTGCCTTGTATGCAAGTTCGGCTTCTTTGTCGCCAGCTTTTACGCGCTGTTCGACTTCATAAGCGCTGTTCGTGCCGAGGTAAGCGACAAGGCCGCCTTTACCTTTGATCTTTTTCATTATCTGATCTTTCGTGTATTCGCCGCTGAAGCACATGTTTACAAGTTGTCCGACAGGAACGCCGCCGCTTCTTTCAGGGGTGAACGGGCCTTCGCCGTTAAGAGCGTTGTTGACATCGATTACTCTGCCGCCTTTGTGTGCGCCGATCGAGATACCGCCGCCCATGTGAGCAACGATGTAGTTAAGGTCTTCATATTTTTTGCCTCTTTCGCGGGCGTATCTTCTCGCAACAGCCTTCTGGTTGAGTGCGTGGAAAATGCTGCGTCTTTCGATCTCGGGCATGCCGGAAAGTTTTGCTATAGGATCCATCTCATCGATGACTGAAGTGTCGACAGTGTAAGCCTTGACATTCTTTCCGCTCAGTTTCGATGCTTCTTTCGCGATCTCGTAAGCGATCGGAGCGCCTAAGTTGCAGACGTGTTCGCCGATCTTCGGGTGCTTGATGTCGTCGATCATAAGCGGGTTGATCTCGTAAACGCCGCCGAGGATAGGTTTGTGGAGACCGCCTCTGCCTGCTATGACATCGAGGGATGCGACATCGATCCCTTCTTCTTCGAGTTTTTTGAGGACGATATTCTTTCTGAAATCATACTGGTCGAAAACACAGGTAAAACCAGCCAGTTCTTCTACATCGTGTTTGATGTTTACAGTCAGAATCTCTTTCGTATCTTCATAGACAGCTACTTTTGTGGAAGTTGATCCGGGGTTGATTGCCAATATTTTCATGACTCCTCCTATTTCATTGCCGCAGCGAGTGCGATCGAATAAAGTTTTGATTCTTCGGTATCAGCTCTGCTGGTAAGAACTATCGGAACGCTTGCTCCCATGATGACTGCCGCCGAATGAGCTCCGCCTAAGAAGTTCATCGATTTGTAGAGGATGTTCGCAGCTTCGATATCGGGGCACATAAGGACATCAGCGTCGCCGCCGACTTCGGTAACGATCTTTTTGTGAGTGCATGCTTCTTTCGAGATCGCATTGTCGATAGCGAAAGGTCCGTCAACGATGCAGCCGGGGATCTGTCCGCGTCTGTTCATCATCGTGAGCATTGCAGCGTGGACTGTCGGTTCCATTTTCTCGTTTACGACTTCGACAGCAGCGAGAACTGCGACTTTCGGATTTTCGATGCCGACTCTGTGGCAGGCTTCGACAGCGTTGTTGACGATCGCGACTTTCTCTTTGAACTCAGGCGCGATGTTCATTGCAGCGTCTGTGACAACGACGAGTTTGTGGTAATACGGAGTTTCAAAGAAAGCGATGTGGCTGATCGTGCTGCCTTTTCTGAGACCGTTTTCCTTGTCAAGCACTGCTCTGAGCAGGTCAGCAGTCGGAACGAGACCTTTCATAAGGATTTCAGCTTCGCCGTCTTTGATGACCTTTACAGCTCTCTGGCAGGCAACTTTCGGTTTCGGCTCATGGATGATCTTGATCCCGTCGAGGTTAAGACCGATCTTTGCCGCGATCTCTTTGATTTTTTCTTCGTGGCCTACAAGAACAGGAATTACGATTCCTTCGCCCATCGCATCTTTAATAGCCGCAAGTACCGGCTCGTCTTCCGCAGCTGCAACAGCGATTCTTCTGGTCTCATGTCCTTTTGCCATAGCGATAAACTCTTTGATCGATTTGAATTCCATTTTTCCCTCCGAAGATTGTTAATAATCAAAAACCGCTACACTATAGGAAATTTTTTCAGAAAGTTCCATTTTTCTTTTATTTTTATCAGAAGAATTTTGAAAATTTATTTTTCAGGCGGGAGAAGGTCAGGGAAGAGTTACGGATTCGTGAATAAAAACAAAACGATACGCGGGTTTTGTATAAATCAGGCACTTCAGCCGGAGATCCTCTTTTCTGCGCTTTTCATTATCCTGGCGATGATTTCGTCGTATGAGACGCCGTTCATCCTGCCGAGGATCGGGAGATCTGAATCGGAGGGGTTGAGTCCCGCCAGCGGATTTACTTCGATAAACTCGGGGATCCCTGCTTCGTTGCAGCGGAGATCTATTCTTCCGCCGTCGCGGCATTCAAGGACTTTCCACGCTGCAAGGGCCGTTTCGATGCACTTTTCCGCGATCTCATGTTCGGGGACAGTGTAGCGCATCAGCGACTGATAGTGCTTTTTGTTGACAAGCCCGTAAGCTTTGCTCTCGGCATCTTCCAGGAAGTTGATCTCGATAACGCCGACCGCTTTGGCATCTTTTCCCGTCCCTGTGATCCCGACTGTGAACTCTCTTCCGGGGAGGAATTTTTCGACAAGCACCGGCTGCCCGTGTTCTTGAAGGAGTGCCGTGACGTTTTCGACCAGCTCTCTGCGGCTGCCTATTATCGATTTTGCTCCTATCCCTTTGCCTGTTCCCTCGGAAAGCGGCTTTGCAAAGAGGGGAAAGTCGATCTTTACCTTGTCGATATCTTCCGGCGAATAGACGATCTGAAAGTCGGGTGTCGCTATCCCGGCATCGCGGACGATCCTCTTAGCCATCCCTTTGTGGAGAGCAAGGGAGAGGACCATCGGGTCGGAAAAAACGAACGGGATGCCGTATGCTTCGAGAACTGCGGGGACCTCCGCCTCTCTTCCGAAACCGTTGACTCCCTCTGCGATGTTGAATACGAGATCCCATCTTTCGCCTGCCGCGACACGACTGACAAGCGATTTTACGTTTCCTATCCTGTCAACTTCGTAGCCGAGCTTCTTAAGTGAATCTTCTATCCCGTCTATCGTTTCCGCAACGTCGAATTCAGCGGCTTCCTCAAGTGAAAATCCCGCTTTTATATAGTCGTCCTGCAGATCGTATGTGAAACCTATTCTCATTTTTTACCTCCCTTATGAATGTTTGGGGTATTTGTAGTCTTTGCCTTCGAAATTCTTCAGGTAGACGTAATCATCGTCTTCTCCCTGAAAATATTTCGGGATGAGGGGGATCTTTCCTCCTCCGCCGGGAGCGTCTATGACATAGTGGGGAACAGCGTAGCCGCTCGTGAATCCGCGGATCTGCCTGATCATGTCGAGTCCCTCATCGACACTTGTCCTGAAGTGGGCCGAGCCGATGACCGGGTCGCACTGGTAGAGATAGTAAGGTCTGACTCTTGCCATAAGGAGCTTGTGGAAGAGTTCTGTCATAACTTTTGCATCGTTGTTCACCCCTTTGAGAAGGACTGTCTGGCTGCCGAGAGGGATCCCCGCATCGGCAAGTCTCGAGCATGCAGCAGAGCTTTCCGGCGTGAGTTCGTCCGGGTGGGTGAAGTGGATGCTTATCATAAGAGGATGGTATTTTTTGAGTATTCTCAGGAGTTTAGGTGTGATCCTCTGCGGAAGGACGGCGGGGACTTTTGTTCCGAGCCTGATTATTTCTACATGAGGGATAGCCCTGATCCTTGAAAGAAGATAGTCGATCTTTGCGTCGGGCATGGTGAGCGGATCGCCGCCTGAAATCAGGACATCGCGCACTTCGGTGTGCCTTGCGATGTAGTCGATCGATTCGTCCCAGCACTTCGAGTTGAATCTGTGAAGTTCGTTTTTGTTTCCTACGACTCTGTGCCTCGTGCAGTAGCGGCAGTATGAGCTGCAGAATTCGGTCGCCAGAAAAAGGACTCTGTCGGGATAGCGGTGGACAAGGTTCGGGACCGGCGACATCGATTCCTCCGAAAGAGGGTCGGCTGCTTCACCGAAGCTCCTTATAAGTTCGGATGTCCGCGGGATCATGGTCTTTCTCAGCGGATACTCCGGATCGCGGCCGTAAAGCAGCGAGGCGTAGTAGGGTGTGATCCTGAAGGGAAGCGAAATCTCCTTCATCGCCGCAAGTTCGTCCTCTGTCAGATCGAACATTTTTGAAAGAGTTCCGGCATCGGTGATCGAGTTTTTGATCTGCCAAAGCCAGCTGTCCCAGTCAGCTTTTGTCGAGCCCGGGAAAAATTTTTTCTGAAAATCGGAAAGAACTTCCTCGCCCTCAGAGACAAGGGGAACGGAATAAAACGGAACGGAATTCGACCGGCCTGAGCCAAGCGGGACCTCATCCTCGAGGGAACGCAATTCTTCTTTCATGGATAACCTCCTGAAATTGTTTGATTTTTAATAGGAATGTGCCGAACGCAGCGAGAGCTATTCTGCTCTTTTCATAATAAATGCAAGATAATTTTTTAAAAATCGACAAGTGCAGTATTTTATTGATAAATTTATGCAATAGACCCTGCGGTTTTTTGACAGTAATCTTGCAATTCATAAATTACAGGGAATAATGTCCCGCAAATGCGCTTGTGTTGTTCCGGTAAGCAGGAGGCTCGATTGAAAAAATATTTAAAAAAAGTCCTTTTTTTCCTTGTTTTTTTCTCCTTTTTTTCACTTTCCGCTGCTGAAAAGCCGGAAGATTTCCAGTTCGTGAAGAAGGTTACGGACGGAACTTTGAACTATTCGACGTTCGAGCTTTCAATTACGGGAAACGGGATTCCGGAAACTAATGTCACCAACCTCAATTCCGCGCGTATCACGGCTGAAAAGGCTGCTGCTGCGAATGCAAGGCTGAAAACGGTGAAGATCCTTTCTTCGCTCGTTCTTTCGGGCAAAATCACGGTCAAGGCTTATTTCGACGGGAAAAACCAGCCCGATTTTGTCGAGCGCCTTGTCAATGCGGCCGATTTCAAGGAAGTCACTTACGAAAGATTCTATTCGAACTCCTCTGTTGATGTTACTTACAAAGTCGATGTTTCGGGATATATCAGAAAGATCGCGGAAGCGGCAGGGGAAGGGGTTCTTCCCGCAGAAGAAAAGGCTGAAACTGCTTCCGACGAGAGCGCGAAAACGAAGTCTGTTCTTCTCATAAACGTGAAAAAGATCGAGCCTGCGCTTCTGATTTCAGTCGTGGATGAAAAAGGGGAGAAGATCTACGACATTTCAGTCGCCGGAAGCGGCAGGAAAAGCCCGTCATCGGTTTTCTTCGCCAAAAAGAAAGCCACGTATCTCCTTGAAAAAGCTGGGCTTTCCGGTGAAACCATTTCAGTAAACGCATTTAAAATCACCGAGTCGAAAATCGTCATAAAAAACAGCGATGCCGAAAAGATCAGAGCCGAAATCAAAAAAGAGTGCTTCAGCGAAGGCAGGATCGTCATCGTTTCGGCGGAATAGACCGCTAAATTAGTCAGGAAATCCGACGGCTGCTCGATGCTGTTCATCTAAAAATTTCTTTTTTATAATCTCTGCCACATAGTCTGAAAAAGCCTGAATTTTGCGCTCAGCTGTAATTCTGGCAGAAAAAAATTTGCGCTCAGCTGTAATCTAGACAAAAAAAATTTTGCGCTCAGCGGTGTTTTCTTGAAAAATTGCAATAAAAAAATCAGAAAAGCACTATCAAGTGACTACGGTTGTGGAAAACATCAGAAAGGAAAAGACTTTCGAACTGCTGGAAACGCTTTATGAAAGCAAGATAGTCAATATAGCGTACCATTCTTCTGATCCGAATGCCGGCCTTGCTTTGAGTCGGGAAAGTTCGCGTTTCAAAATGTTTACGGGTGATACCGGACTTTTTGTGACTCTGGCTTTCTGGGATAAGGATTTTACCGAAAATATCATCTATCAGAAGCTGCTTTCAGACAAACTTGAAGCCAATTTAGGCTACATTTATGAAAATGCCGTCGCGCAGATGCTCCGGGCTTCGGGTTATGAGCTTTACTACTACACTTTTCCGGCATCAGGCAACCACAGTTATGAAGTTGATTTTCTTTTGTCGAAAGGGAACAAGCTGGTTCCTGTCGAAGTCAAATCTTCCGGATATAGAACACATAAATCTCTGGATGCTTTCTGTGAAAAGTTTTCTTCACGCGTATCTGAAAGGATACTGCTCTATACGAAAGATTTTCAGAAAGACGGTCAAACCACATGCCTTCCCATTTACATGACTCCTTTTTTGTGATTGAAAAAGAATAATAGCTAAATCCGACGGCTGTTCGATGCTGTTTATCTAAAAATTTCTTTTTCTGGTTTGTTTTTTTAACTTTACCGGCATTTTTGCGATTTATGCAGATATTTATTGAAAAAAAATGTTGCAAAAAGTCCTAGTCCATGTAGATAAAAAAAGAGTGTTCTTTCTAAATTGAGCAAAAGTTTGCAAACATTGAAAAAGGGGGAACGGTAAACTTCCAGATCGGACCCGTTCCGGCATACCTTTCATTCGGGATGGTTTTCAGAGCAGGATTGCGTTACGGAGTTGATTATAACGCAGCATGGTTCCGCGGCCTTACAATGGGAGCATCGGCAGGGCCTTATCTTGTTGTCGGTGCATATCTTGAAGCCGGGATCGGGTTTGACTATTCCTGGATATCCTTTAAAATCGGTGTCGGCGGTTCGATTGATGTTTTTGAGTTTTATGCACCCCTCAAAGTTCAGGGACTGCTGAAACCTGCAATGGATTTAAATGGTTTGAACATGAAATTTTATCTGACAACGAGTCTTGAACCCGAGATATATCTGCTTGCAGGAAAGATTTATGTCAAAGCCTCCGGTAAAATCGGCATAGATCCCTTTGCCGCCGGAAATGCACCGGACAAGGATTCCGACTCTTTTGACACAGGCGGTTCGCCCACTATTTTCAGGGTCATAATTTGTGACCTTAAACAGATTTCGAAATAAATTCGAGAGCTTTTTCTTCTAAAAGCAGGAAATCATTGCAGCGTTCGGCAAGAGGTGTGGAGTCACCTTTTTCTATCTTATATTCATAAAGTTTTCCGGCGTTTTCACATATTTTATCTTCGATGGATGCAATAACACGGTATTCCCGCTGCAAAAGAGCTTTATATTTTTGATCTTTAACCTTTTTGATATCAAAATTTACTATCTGTGACGGCGGAACTGGAAACATGTTATTCAGGTTTATAACTGCAAGATGCTTTATTTTTATCAAATCCAAGCATTCATTCATGTATCTGTGCTTTGCCTTGAACGAAGAAAGCGGGGCAAAATATTTTTGATCGTGCACTTCAAGCACTATTCCGATGTATTTTCGTTCGTTCTGCTGTCCAGATTTTTTGTTGTGGAATAAGTGAGGAATAAAAGAAGCGAGATAATCTATATAGCTCGTGTTGATCTCATATATTCTCAAATTTCCCATCACAACTTCATAAAAAAAGCGACCCGATTGCTCGGGCCGCCTTTCACGTTTACATTCTTGATCAAGACCAAGAGTAGTCACGTATAAATACTCTTCAGGGTAGAGCGTTACCACTGTGCGAAATATTAGTCATTTATTTTAAAAAGTCAAATTATTTTTTGGTTTTTATTTCATCGATTTTTGCAGATATAATGATCAAGCATTTCTGGACAGAAAAATCCTCCCCCAAAGCAAGCTCTCCTAAAACAAAGGTTAATCTATTTACACTTCAACCTCTGTCCAGTTTTGTTGTACCGCTATAGTTTTTCTTTTAGAAAAATTTCGGGGAATTGCACAAAATTGCCAAAAAAATTTCGGGGGATTAAAATGTGCTCAGTTTAAGTGACGAAAACAACTGGATATTTTGGCTAAGTGCAGAAATGTTCGTTTTACATGACGATGTTGTTGTAGT
>JAEESW010000044.1 GCA_016290135.1 bacterium | reverse complement strand
AAAAGAGGCTTATGCGGATCTGAGAAAGACTGTCCCGTGCTTTTTCAACGATCCTGCAAAAGAGAAAAGCCGTTTTATCTATAGAACGACAAGCTACACCGATATCCCGGCTGAATTTATGGACCAGAGCGAAGAAGAAGTCGAAAAAGAGGAAAAGCTCGTCATCGATCTGGGCGGGATCCCGGAAAAGCCGGCAGGCAGGATCCTGTGGGTCCCGAAAAGAACGACTGCGCGCGGAATGTGGACCGATTTCAAGAATCTGACATATTACGCCGAAAAGGAAAATGTGACCATCGATGTCCATCTGAAAAATGAAAAAGCGAAAAAAAGATTCGACAGCGTATTTTTCATCAAGGGACGAAAAATGGACCTCGACCGATACTTGAATCCGATCGTCTGCGAAAATCTCTCTGACGCGATTTTTGAAAAGAGTTCTCCGGAATACAAAAAAATAATTTTTTCTTTCGGACTGACTTCTGAATTTTTTAAAGTGAAATCGTTCCTGAAGCAGCTTGGAAAAGAAAAATCTTCTGATGATTCACCAAGATTGACGACGACAAGAAGAATAGGTAACTACTTGAAATGATTTTTATTTTTATATCAGCAACTTCGCATAACATATATTATGTAAACTAAAAAGGGTAAAAAACGGTGGCTTCTCCGCAGATCTCGGCAATTTCTGAAAAACTTATTTCCTGCCTGGAAAACGACTCGCTGCCGCAGACCATACTTTTTCATTCGCCTGCTCTCTCGAATATCGACGCTCTGGTTTTTTCGTTTGCGAAGAAACTTATAAAGCCGCGCCGGTCGATCGATGATGAAAAGTTCGTCTCGCTTTGCTCTTTCGGACAGTTCCCCGATTTCTTGAATGTTGTCAAAGGTTCGACCGGAACGATAAAGATCGAAGATGTTCACGCCGTTGAAGATACTTTGCAGTATGCGCCTTTTGAATCCGAAAACCGTATCGTCTATTTCCGCGACGCCGCCGCAATGACAGATCAGGCTCAAAACGCTCTTCTTAAAAAAATTGAGGAGCCTCCGCAGCGCACTTTTTTCTTTTTGGCCGTAAACAAGCGAAATTCGATCCTTCCGACTGTTTTATCGCGTTCGGTCCCGATTTTCGTTCCTAACGCAAATTTGGAAGCCGGTTTTTCGGAGATCTTTGATTACTATCCTTTTCTGGCTGATCTGGCGTCAGAATTCGGAGATGCGATTTTTTCGGCTGAAAAGAACAGACTTTCCTATTTTTGCTCGGATCTTGATTTCAATTCTATAACCAACATAAATAAAATATATGCCGAGATAACCGACAGCAGCATTCTCTCAAAAGAACTTCTCGGTTCGGTCTCCGCTGAAAAAGCCGATTATCTAAAAAAGATGCTGATACGGATGCGTCTTGCGATCATGGCATTCTGTATCAGGGAAAAATATCCTGAAATCACGCGTAAAATAACGGTTTTTTTGTCGAACCAGCAATATTTCTCACCGGATGCTTCCATATTTTTCACAATATAGATCGGAGGATAACTTATGGATAACAATAAAAAATTTATGAAACTTGACCGCAGCCTCGATGTTTCTGAGGAAGAACTGAAGACTTTACAGGAACTTGAGCGGAACGACGACGGGTTCAAGGACGAAGAAAATACTAAATACAAAAAGGCAGGAAGTCCGATCGCACCGCTCGGCGGCGGCGACGCGCTTTATTTCGACTACACCGACGAGTATCCTGCTTTCGAAGATGTCATCGCGATCCAGTTCCAGCCGGCCGGAAAAATCTACTGGTATTATTATCCTGAGCAGAAAAATCCCGGAAACGAGCTCAAACAGGACGATATAATCGTCGCATACAGCGAACGCGGCATGGAGCTTGCAAAAGTCCTGAACAAAAGCATGGACGATTACAAGCGTCAGAACAAGATAAACTTCATCAAAAACGGCTTCGTCAGAAAGGCGGATGCAGCCGATTTCGAGCGGGAAAAACAGCTTGAGATCAAAGCTCAGGCGGCAAAGGAAGTCATTCTCCGCGTCAACAAAGAGCTCGGGATCAAGATGAAGATCATCAAAGTCAAGTACACGCTCGACGACACAAAGGCGATTTTCTACTTCTCGGCAAACGGCAGAGTCGATTTCCGCGAACTCATCAAACGTCTCGCCTATGAGCTGAAACGCCGCATTGAAATGCGTCAGATCGGTGTCCGCGACACGACAAAAATCATGGGCGGATTAGGTCCGTGCGGACAAACTTTGTGCTGCCGCAAACACATGCACAACTTCATTCCGGTTTCTATAAAAATGGCGAAAGACCAGAATTTCAGCCTCAATCCGAACAAAATTTCGGGCATCTGCGGCCGTCTTTTCTGTTGTTTGGGCTACGAAAACGCGACTTACGAAGAGCTCAGAAAGGATTATCCGCAGGAGGAAACGGCTATTCTCGACAGATCTTCAAACCGCAAAGGCTACGTTAAAAAAGTGAACGCCATCGGTCAGAACATCACAGTTTTCTTCCCCGAAAACGCCGAGAAAAAAGAGAAAGCCGAGGAAAAAACTTTCCCGAAATCGGCGCTTGAATTCAACGGCGGATGGTTCATAAACCTGCCCCAGAGCGACTCCAACGATCACGATCTCGACAATATCACGCCGATAGTCGCCAAAGAAAAGGAACTTTTGAGAGAGTCTGCAAATCCGGAAAATCCTGAAAAAGCAGAAAGACCGCAGAATCAGAACAGCAGAAGACCTGCTCCGAAAGATCCCGGCAATCCCAGCAATCCGAATAATAAAAGAAATCCTAACTGGCACGGAAACAAGAAAAATTTTAAAAAATTCCCTCCCCGGAAAGACGGCAGGGAAAACCGTGAAACGAATAAGGAATAGCAAACAAAATGTTTATCGACACTCACGCCCATATTTTTATGACTGTTACCGAAAGGAACATCTCTCTTGAGAGCATCATCGAAGAACTGCATGAAAATCATGTTGACACCGTCCTGGATATCTGCGGAAGCGAACACGAACTTGACTATCATCAAAGTGTAAAGGAAGTGTTTGAAAAAAACAACATAAATTTTTACGCTGCTGCTGGAATCCACCCTCAAGAATCTTCAAATTTTATTGATTCCGATATTTCATGGATAGCAAAAAACAGAGAAAATATAATTGCTGTAGGCGAAGTAGGATTAGATTTTTTCTACGACTTTTCACCCAAAGAAATCCAGCTGAAAATGCTTCGAACCATGATCGAGCAAACTATAGAACTTGAAAAACCCATTTTAATCCATGGAAGATGCGGAGAAGCCCTGATCTTCGATATGCTTAACGAATACGGTTTTGACAAAAGAAAAGTCCTTTTTCACTGCTATACAGGTGACCTTGAAACCGCAGGAAAAATACTGAAAAAAGGGTGGAACATCTCGTTTTCCGGAATCCTGACTTTCAAGAAGTCGGCAGATGTCCTTGAAATATTCAATCATACAAGTGTAAACAATATGTTCTTTGAAACCGATTCGCCTTTCCTTGCTCCAGTTCCTTTTCGCGGAAAACCGAACACTCCCGGGAAAGTCAGATATGTTTATGACTTTGCGGCTGAGCTCTTAAATATGAAACAGGAAGATCTCGCATTGGAAGTGAGAAAAAATTTCAACGATTTTTTTAATTTAAACATTTAATGCAGAAAATAGCATCATTCACAACAACAGTTCCGGTAGAAGTCATTCTCGCTTCAGGATACAGACCGCTCGATTTGAACAACATCTTTGTCTCTTCAGAAAACCCTTTGTCGCTTGTTGAAAAGGCCGAATTTTCAGGTTTTGCCGGAAGTTCGTGCGCATGGATCAAAGGTCTTTATTCAGTCCTCGCCTCACCTGCTTTCAACAAGGATTTCGAAGTTTTTATCGCCGTTACCGAAGGCGACTGCTCGAATGCAAAGGTTTTGGAGCAGATAGTCGCGATGGAAACGGGGATCAGAACTTTTATCTTCAACTTCCCATACCAGCGCGATATCACCAAAATGCGCAGTGAGATCGAGAGATTCGCCGCTTTTATGGGAACTGATTATAAAACTTGCGCCAAAGTTTGGGAAGATCTTAAAAACCTGAGAAAAAAGCTGAAGATCATTGACGAAACTTCATATTTATACCCCGGCAGCGTTACGGGAGAGGAAAACCATCTTTTCTTAGTTTCCTCCTCAGATTTCTGCGGAGACCCTGTTGAATACGAGCAAAAAGCTGATGATTTTATTAGGGAATTGGAGCACAGAAAACAGTTTGCAGACCATTCCAGAAAGAAAATCGGATATTTGGGCGTTCCGCCGATCGTGCCTATCCACTCCTTCCTTGAAGCCCGCAGCGCAACAGTAGTCTACAACGAGATCCAGCGCGAATTCGCGATGCTCGACGAATATCCGACAATCGAGGAACAGTACATAAACTACACCTACCCCTACTCCGCCGCTTTCCGTTTTGAAAAGGCGGTAAGAGAGATCAAAAAGAGAGATCTCGACGGGATCATCCACTATGTCCAGTCATTCTGCCACCGTCAGTTAGAAGACATAATTCTGCGGCAGATCCTTAAAAACAACGGACTTGATATTCCGCTTCTGACACTTGAATTTGACAAACCGGCGAACAAGATAGACGCACGTGTCGCCACAAGGATCGAAGCTTTTCTGGAAACTATCTGATAAGAGGTGTGATATGAAAAAAACTTTTTATTTATCGGTCTTTTTTTCAATTCTTCTTTTTGCTGCCGCCTGTGGAAACGGTTCAAAAAACGACAGCACCGCTCCCGACACCGACACTATTGATGAAGACATCGTTGAAACAACAGATGATGAAACCGCAGAAGATGCAGAGGTCAAAGACGAGTATCCGATCGAAGAAAACGATAACGAACCTACTGAAACTGAAGACAACGATCAGCAGGATATAGGAAACGATGACAAAGAAACTCCTGATGGAGACCTGGAAGAAGCAGAGAACGAAAATCAGGATGACGATGGAGACACCTTAACACAGGTCGTACCGTGCGAAGGGCTTCCGGAAAACGCGGAATGGTACGGAACAGGAACAATTGAGCAGACTTGGAACGGAACCGATTGGGTACCGGAAGCAGCTGGACACTACACTGCCAACGATCCTGGTGACGACTCCGACAAGTGCTGGTTCAAATGCAGCGGAAATCTGGTCTTCCTCTATAATGAGAACAAATGTGTTCCAGATCTGTGTGTTGAGGACAATCCATGCGCTGCCCTTGCCAATTCGAACGGAATATGCACATTCAACACATATTACAACAGCTACACATGCGAATGTAACCACGGATCTCTCTGGAATGGAGATGACTGCCAGTCTCTCACGATTAACGGACTCAGATGGTCTGCGAAAAAAGAGAAGAAAATATGGGAAGAAGCCATAACTTACTGCGCCGAACTTGAGGAAGACGGCCTCACCGACTGGAGATTGCCGACGATCAGCGAACTCAGGACGCTTGTCAGAAACTGCGATAAGACTGCTCCCGGAGGATCGTGCGGTATCACAGACGAATGCACACAACACAGCAGTTGTTGGAGCGCAGATTGCAGTGGATGCTACGATGCTGAGATCAAAACGAACGTGTTTGGTGATGATCCTAACATATTTTTCTGGGCATCACAAAAGGACGATGAAATCGGACAAGCTCTAACGATGCAGTATTACTCAGGTAGTATCGGATATCTGACACTGGAAAACGGTCAAGGTTATGCCCGTTGCGTTCACAAGATCTCAGAATAAAGACTTTGCTGAAATAAAGACTAAACGATATCCGCCACGGCTATTCCCGCCGCATTGATGAGATCGCTTGGCGAAAGTTCGATCTGAAAGCCCACCTTCCCTGCGCTGACATAGATCTTTTCAAGGCTTTCCGCACTCAAATGGATAAAAGTCGGGAACTGCTTTTTCATTCCTATAGGCGAGCATCCTCCGTGAACATAGCCCGTAAGCGGAAGAAGTTCCTTCTGTCTGATCATCTCTATCGATTTTTCTCCCGAGGCTTTTGCCGCTTTTTTGAGGTCAAGTCCGGCGTGGACCGGGATCACGAAAACATAGTGGGCGCCGCTTTTTCCCTGGGTCACGAGCGTTTTGAAGACATTCGTTGCAGGTTCCCCCAATATCGCGGCTATCTGCTCTCCAGTCAAAGTCGGATCGGGTTCGTATTCATGCGCCGTGTAAGCGATCTTTTTGCTATCCAGCACACGCATTACATTGGTCTTTTCAGGCTTTTTCATCTGTTGCCGCTATTTTGTAGTTTACGCGAATTTGTATGAGACTGTCTCTTCAAGAGGTCTTCTTTCGGTGTGTCTCGGAGAGGGCTCTGAATCTTCAGCCGCGTATCCGAGATCCATGAAAAGGACCGATCTTTCGTTTTCGGGAAGTCCGAACGCCTTCTCAAGGGCGGAGTTTCCGAACATGTTGCACCAGGTCGTGCCGAGTCCGAGTTCCGTCGCCTTGAGCATGATGTGCGTCGCCACGATGCTGACATCCTCTACTCCGGCGTGGATCCCTTCCTCATTCGGGTTTTTCCACTCTTCATCGGTGTTGTATGTGAAAACGAGGACTGTCGGCGCGTTGTAGCGGCAAGGCGTCAAAGTGTCCATTTTCGCAAGCATTTCGGGCTTTTCAATAACATAGATCCGCTGCGGCTGGAAATTTTTCGCAGTCGGAGCGATATTTCCCGCTTCAAGGATCTTCTGCAGCGTTTCGCGTTCCACTTTTTTATTGGAATAGCTGCGGACTGAATAACGTTTTCCGGCAAGTTCCGTAAAATCCATGATCTCCTCCTAAAAAACATAAAAATAGAACCGGAAAAATATAGCCGGGAGAGACTTTTTTGCAACATTTGCAGTTTGCGCTCCAACCCTTAAAAATATTTATTGATTTTTCGCAAAAAATAACTATCGTGCGCTCTACTTTTCCGGAATTTGCCGGTCCTTTTAAAATTTGAATTTTTTTGAGGAGAAAGAATTGAAGTATCTGGTCACATCAGCTCTGCCCTACGCAAACGGTCCGATCCACCTCGGCCACCTTGCAGGGGCTTACCTTCCCGCCGATGTTTTCGTACGTTATCTTCGCAACATGAAGAGAGACGTCATCTATGTCTGCGGAACCGATGAACACGGCGTCCCGATCACGATCAACGCTGAATCACGCGGGATCACACCCGAAGACGTCGTCAAAGAAAACCATGAGCTCATCGCCCGCGGTTTTGAAATGGCTGAAATGTCATTCGATATATTTTCAGGCACCCACAACGATATAGAAAAGGAACTTTCACAGGATTTCTTCAAAAGACTCGATAAAAACGGATTCATTTCCGTAAGAGACGTTGAACAGTTCTACTGCGAACACGACAAGATGTTCCTCCCCGACAGATACGTCGAAGGGACCTGCCCCATCTGCAAAGATCCCGGGGCACGCGGCGACCAGTGCGACAAATGCGGAAACGCCCTCAACTCGCTCGATCTCATTGATCCGAAATGCAAGCTCTGCGGCGAAACTCCGGTGAAAAAGACTTCGAAGCACTGGTTTTTGGATCTCGACAAATTTGAAAAAAGGCTCGATGAATGGCTTGAGACCAAGACGAACTGGAAAAGCAACGTCAAGGCTTTCTGCAAACAGTGGTTTGAAAGAGGTCTCGAGCCGAGAGGCATCACCCGCGATATCTCCTGGGGCGTTCCCGTTCCCGTCGAAGGTGCCGAAGGAAAAGTCCTTTACGTCTGGTTTGACGCGCCGATCGGATATATCGCGTTCACGAAAGAGCTTTTCGCCAAAAGAGGCCTCGACGAAAACGAATGGGAAAAATGGTGGAAAGGCGGCGACGACGTCAAGCTCATCCACTTCATCGGCAAAGACAACATCGTTTTCCACTCGATAATCTGGCCCGCAATGCTCATGGGTCAGGAAGACGGCTGGAAACTCCCCGACGAGATCCCGGCAAACGAATTCCTCAACCTTGAAGGTCAGAAGATCTCGACAAGCAGGAACTGGGCGATCTGGGTCCACGACTTCCTTGAAAGGTTCAACCCCGATTCGGTCAGATTCTACCTTGCTACGATCGCACCTGAGACCAAAGACTCCGACTTCTCCTTCAAAGGCTTCCAGGATGCGAACAACGGAATGCTCGCCGCGATCTACGGCAACTTCGTGAACCGCAACCTTGCCTTCATCAACAAATTCTTCGGCGGCAAGATCGAAGGAGAGACAAAGTTTTCGGAAGAAGACGAAAAAATGTGGGAAAGCGTCCATGCAGAACTCAAGGAAGTCCTCAGCTGCTACGAGACATTCTGCGTGAGAGATGCGGCTTTCCACATCATGGAGATAGGAAGGATCGCGAACAAATACTTTGATTCGATGGCTCCGTGGGCACTCAGAAAGAGCGATCCTGCGAGATGCAACGGCGTTTTCATAAACTGCCTTAACCTTATCAACACTATCGCAACGGCTATGGAGCCGATAACTCCAGCCGCAAGCAGAAAAGTCAAACGAATGCTTAATCTGCCTGAAGTGTTTGATTTTACTGAACTTTTTAACTGTGCCATTAAAGACGGCATAAAGCTTGGTGAAGTTGAGATACTTTTCGGGATGATCGACGACGAAACTATCGCCGCCGAGAAATCGAGATTAGGCAACAATCATTGATACCATAGCTCACATTTTTATTTTTTTGTAAGGCTGAACTGCACTTATGGGGGTATTTTTGCTTTGCTCACATTTTTTGTGGAGGAAAAATTATGAGTGACAAAATTATTGAACTCGTCGGAATTTCCAAGGAATTCGACGGCGGCACTTTGGCTGTTTCCGATTTCAATCTTCATGTGAACCGTGGCGAATTTGTCACATTTTTAGGGCCGTCGGGCTGCGGCAAGACTACTACGCTGCGTATGATCGCAGGTTTCGAGCTTCCGACAAAGGGAAAGATCCTGCTTGACGGCAAGGATATAACGAACCTTCCGCCCTATCTCAGACCGGTAAACACCGTTTTCCAGAGATATGCACTTTTCCCGCATCTAAATGTTTATGACAACATCGCTTTCGGCCTCAAACTCAAGAAAGTAAAAACGACTTTTAAAGATAAAAACGGCAATGTCGTCGAAAAACTCGAACACCTCAAAAAGTCGGAAATCGACAAAAAAGTCAGCAAGGCACTCCAGATGGTCGACCTCGAGGAATTTGAAAAAAGAAAAGTCACTACCCTTTCCGGCGGTCAGCAGCAGCGTATCGCGATAGCCCGCGCTATCGTCAACGAACCTGAGATCCTCCTCCTTGACGAGCCGCTTGGTGCGCTTGACCTCAAAATGAGAAAGGACATGCAGCTTGAGCTCAAGGATATGCAGAGAAAACTCGGGATAACCTTCATCTATGTAACTCACGACCAGGAGGAAGCCCTCACGATGAGCGACAGAATCGTCGTTATGAAAGACGGCGAGATCCAGCAGGTCGGCACTCCGCAGGATATCTACAACGAGCCTACGAACGCTTTCGTAGCCGACTTTATCGGCGAGAGCAACATCTACAACGGGACCATCGTCGGCGACAGGAAAGTCCGTTTCATCAACAAAGTCTTCGACTGTGTCGATGATTTTGAGATAAACGCTAAAGTCGATGTCGTCGTCAGACCTGAGGATGTCGAGATCGTAAAACCTGAAGAAGGGATCGTCTCAGGACAGGTAGTCTCCTCCATTTTCAAAGGTGTCCACTACGAAATGATCATGATGGTAGGCAAAAGCGAAGTCATGATCCAGTCCACGAAAGAAGTCAAAGTCGGCGACACGATCGGCATCAGAGTGAGCCCCGACAATATCCACATCATGAAAAGGGATTTCGTTTCGAACGTTTACGACGGATATATCGACAAGATCAACAAAGTCCACTTCGCGGAAGGCGCTTTCGAGTGCGACGTCACGCAGCTCTACCCCGGTTCGCACCTTGACAGCGAAGGCTATGTCATCACGGCTCAGGGAGAAAAGATCGATCTCACCAATGTTCCTGTCAGAGTCGAAGTCGGCCTCAAGGATATCGAGATCATCGACAACGATGAAGACGGCGATGCAAGAGGTTCAATAATTTCAATAGTTTACAAAGGCGACCACTATCAGATCATCATCTGTACAGACGAAGAGGAAGAAGAGATCGTCTGCGACACCGAATACCTCTGGAACGAGAACGACCGTGTCAGCGTCAAGATCCCGAAAGATAAGATCAAACTTACTTTGAAGGCGGTGGAAAAGAAATGAGCGGACTGAAATTTTCAAGAAAGCAGCTGGGGATCCCCTACGCGGTTTTTCTCATCGCGTTCGTCGTAGTCCCGCTTCTGCTTATAATTTTGTATGCTTTCACTAAAAAAGTTCCGGCCGACAAGGCGACTTTCACGATCGCGGGCGAATCTGTCTCGTTCGCGGTATCGAATTTCTCCGATTTCTTCTCTAAATCGGCGAATATCAGAGTCCTTTTCGTAAGTTTCGGACTCGCGATAATCACGACGATCGTCAGCCTTTTCATCGCCTATCCGGTCGCATACATCCTTTCAAAGACGAAGTTCAACAAAGGGGGAGTCCTCCTTGTCCTTTTCATCCTTCCGCTCTGGATAAACTTCGTTCTCAGAACGGCCGCGATGAAGGAGCTTCTCTACTTTATCGGCATGTACAAATCGAACAGTTTCAGCTTCATAAACACGCTGATCGGCATGGTCTACGACTATCTTCCGTTCGTCATCATGCCGCTTTACTCGGTTCTTGTTAAGATCGACAAAAGCTATGCCGAAGCAAGCGCAGACCTCGGCGCGAAGCCTGTGACGACATTCCTTTCGGTCACACTTCCGCTTTCGATGCCGGGTATCGTGAGTGCGATATCGATGGTCCTGCTCCCGACGACTACAAGCTATGTCATCAGCGATACGCTAGGCAACGGAAACGTCACGATCGTCGGCAAGATAATCGAAACTCAGTTTCTCACGATGGACAACTGGCACGCGGGCAGCACGATCGCGCTCGTTCTTCTCGTAATAATTTTCCTTTCGATGTTCTTGAGCGGCAAATTCACTGAAGAAAAGGACGAAAGCGCCGGGAGGGCTAACTTATGGTAAAGAAAATAATCGGCGGAAGCTACATATCCTTGGTCCTTTTTCTCCTTTATGCCCCTATCCTGCTCCTTTTCGTCTACAGTTTCAACATGTCGAGAGAGATAGGCATCTGGTCTCCGGAATGGGGTCTTGACCTCTATGTCAAACTTTGGAGCAATGCAGACCTTATGCAGACAGTCATCAACACTGTCGTTCTCGCCCTTGCGGCAGGATTCATCTCCACTGTTCTCGGCACGATGGGCGCCATCGGCATTTTCTATTCAAGCCGGCGCGTGAACAAAACGATGAACGTCCTCACCAGGATCCCGATCATAAACGCAGAAGTCGTAACGGCTATATCGATCGCTCTCATCTGCACGATGTTCGGTTTCGGAAGATCCTACGCTTCCCTTCTTATCGGGCATGTCGTCCTCACCATCCCGTTTGTCATCCTTTCGGTCATCCCGAGGCTCAAACAGATGGACAACAACCTTTATGAAGCAGTTCTCGATCTCGGCGCGACACCCACGAAGGCGGTATTCCTCATCGTGATCCCTGAGATCCTTCCTGGAATCATTTCGGGTTTCCTGCTCGCGATAAACATTTCGCTTGACGACTACATCATCACGAGTTTCACAAAACCTTCGACTTTCAAGACTATCTCGACTTATGTTTACGACGCCTACGCAAAGGGCGGAAAAAGCTCTTCCGTTCCTGCGCTCAGGGCTCTTTTTGCGATAATTTTTGTCGTAATGATCGCTTACGTGGTCATTCATTCCATTATACAATCAAGAAAATCAAGACTGGAGGGGTCAAGATGAAGAAATTTTTTGCACTTTTTCTTTCTTTTTCACTTTTGTTCAGCCTTCTCCCGCTTTTCGGCGAAGGCGAAGTCGTAGAACTCAAGGTCTACAACTGGGAAGACTACATCTCTATCGATGACGGCAGCGGCGAAAGTGTTGATTTGATTAAGAAATTCGAACAGCACTGCAAAGAGAAATTCAATCTCAACGTCAAAGTCAAATACTCGACTTTCGGAACGCTCGAAAATATGTACAACGAGCTCCAGCTCACCAAAACGAAAGCTGAAGACGGCTCATACACCTACGCTTACGACCTTGTCTGCCCGTCCGACTACATGCTTCAGAAGATGATAATCGAAGGAATGGTCGAAAAATACGACTACACGATCGAAGAAGGCAAACTCGGCCATGTCAACGGCTACTACGACAACGCTTCGAAATTCATCGTTGACCTTTTCAAAAAATTCGGCTGGCAGGATTATGCGACCGTTTATATGTGGGGAACGATGGGTTATGTCTACAATCCGGCAGTTTTCGAGAAACTTCCAGGCTACAAACAAGGTGACGAAGCTCACTGGGATTTCATCTGGAAGGAATACGCGAAGAACCTCGGCACGATCAAGGATTCGATCCGCGACACATACGCTCTCGCACTCGGATACGTCTACAGAGACGAACTCACTGAACTTGCAAAAAGCTACAAATCGGGCTCGCTCACGAAAGACCAGTATGCCGACAAACTCGTCGCCCTTTTCAACAGAGCAGACGAAGAATCGGTAAAGAAAGTCGAAGATGCACTTTCAGTCCTCAAGGAAAACATCTACGGATTTGAAGTCGACAGCGGCAAAAAAGACATGGCTACCGGCAAGATCGCGATCAACTTCGCATGGAGCGGAGATGCAGTATACACGCTCGACACCGCTGACGAAGACGAAAACGGCGCGGAACTTTACTACGCTGTTCCCGAAGAAGGCAGCAACATCTGGTTCGACGGCTGGGTAATGCCCAAAGGCGCCAACGTTCCCCTTGCACAGGAATTCATCAACTTCCTCGCACAGCCCGAAAACGCTAAAGCGAACATGGATTACATCGGCTACACCAGCGCTATCGGCGGCGAAGAGATGTTCGAAAACTGCGTAGAGAACTACGGAACCTACATCATGGTCGAATGCGAAGCTCCGAAAGAAGGCGAAGCTGAAAAAGCTGAAGAAAAACCTGCTGAAGGTGAAGAAAAAGCCGAAGCCGAAGGCGAAGAAGAGGAAGAAGAAGCAACACCCTTCCTCGACAAAGAAAGCGGCAAATACTACTGCGACAAATACGTCGGCGAACTCAGCGAAGAAGAACTCAACAAATTCAAAAACGCTGACGGCACCTACAACTTCCTCTACCCCGACTACGACAAGGACGACAACGTAACCGGAATGCACAAAGAAGAAAACGTCACCCTTTACAAAAACGACCTCAACTACTTCTTTGCGAACAAAACGACCGACGCTGCGGAAGAAAAGAAGGATTTCACAGTCATCACCGACGTAATCGGCAGACAGTGCTCCGCTCAGTATCCGACCGAAGACATCGTTTCAAGATGTGCCATCATGAAATACTTTGACGACACCGAAATGCGCCGTCTCAACGATATGTGGGACGAAGTAAAAGTCTCCTCGTCGGGAATGTCGATGGTAGTTCCCGTCATCATCGTTATCCTCACCTGCCTCGTTTTCATAGTCGTCGCGATCATGAAGAGAAGATAATGTCGGAGCGCGGGCGGCTCGCCTGCAATCAATAAGTTTTTCCGTCTAAATCTCGTCTAATTTATCAATTCTCTTAAACCAGACCAGCTTTAAGAGAATTAAGAGGATTTATTCTACAATTTCCCAATATCCGCCTTTGTCAGGACCGACACGGCGGATAAGGTTCATAGTTTTAAGTTTTGCAATATTCTCATTCACACTAACTCTATGAATTCCAACAATTTCAGATAATTCAGTCTGAGTCAAATGAGGATTTTTTGCAATTTCCCCTAAAATTTTTCGCTGAACTGGCGTAAGTTTTTCTGTAGCCTTTTCTGTAGCCTTTTCTGTAGCCTTTTCTGTAGCCTCATCCGAACCCAATCCTGCATTCTCGCCCAGCTTCACATCCTCATTTCCCGCAAAAAGTTCTTCATTCTTTTTTCGGTACAATTTAACCAATACACCGCCGGAATTGTGGGAAAAATCAGGTTCCGCAAAGCCTTTATCCTTGAAGCCATAGCATATTTTATCTATGCCGCGCCCCCATCTTCCCCGCATTCTGCGGCAATTCCCGCTTAAATTCAAGGGTGAATGCGCCGGATTTGAGTTTGTTGAGTGGGGGCATTGTTTGCTACCCCTATAATCACACATCAATTGTT